>CAJWEZ010000020.1 GCA_913030605.1 uncultured Spirochaeta sp. | reverse complement strand
TGTAGCAGAATGGTTTGACAATTTCATTCTACCTACAGAAATGGGAGGTGCAAGCGCTTCTTTCTTTCCTCTCCCTTTTAACCGGACAGCAGTGGTATAGAAGCGTGTTGCACATCCCTCCGTAAATCGAACTCCGGAAACGAGATGGCGTTGTCGATTGCCCCGCTCCCGCGCAACTCGTTGTGGTACCGGTACGTTAGTCCCGGTCTGCAACATTTTCCTGTATACAGCGGGTGGTGTATGGTAGTGGTATGGGGATCGCCGAACAACAGCGCAGGGAACAGCAGCAGTACCGGGAAATTCTCCCGCGGATCGTTGAGGGTATCGCCGCCGGAGAGGAACCCGTGGCGCTGTCGGCAGAGCTTGCCGAGTCCCGTGACCTCGAGCAGAAACTGGTGTACCGCTGGATTCAGCTCACCGAGGAGGGGCTGGAGCGCCGCCGGCGTCGCGAGGCCACCCGTCTGGTCGTGCTCATGTGGCCGGGGGTCCTGGCGGTGGCGGGATATGGTGTCGGGGCCGTGATGGGATGGTTCAGCCCGCAGGACCCGGTGGCTGTTGCGGTCGTCGGTGTCGGGGCGTGTGCCGGCGGATTTGCCGCCTGGCGCATCCGTGGTGTCCGGGGTCGTGCCTATGACGCCTGGCTGCGCGAGGAGCTGGATCGCGACTGAGGCCGTGTCTCGCTCGCCGCGGGTACCGCCAGCAGTCGGGATCGCCCGCTGTCGGGATCGCCCGCGGCACGCCGCGGGACGGCAGGGTGGGCACCGTTTCCCCGCGGTGGATACGCGGTGGAGCGTTGTGCTACAGTGGCGCCCTGTCATGAACATGGAGGCCTTCATCCTCGGCGTCGGTGGAACGATGCCGCTCCCCAATCGACATCTGACCTCTGTACTCCTCCGCCGGGAAGGGGAGGTGTTCCTTTTCGACGCCGGAGAGGGCACCCAGGTCAGTCTCCGGGCGCTGAATCTCAAATGGAAGAAGATCAGCGCGATCCTCATCTCACACACCCACGCCGATCACGTTACCGGGCTGCCGGGAATGCTCATGCTCTCGAGTCAGGTGGATCGTGAGGAGCCGCTCTATATCATCGGTCCGCCGCGGGTGGCGGAGTACGTTGAGTCGAGTCGCAAAGTGCTCGAGATGTACATCAACTTTGAGATCCGTGTCCGCGAAATCGCGAACCCCGGCGAACCGCAGCAGGTCTTTCAGGGCGACGGCTACGCGATCCACTCGTTTCCGTTGCGCCATTCCCGTGTGTGTGTCGGATACACGCTGATAGAGGATCCACGCCCCGGGGAGTTTCACCCGGAGCGGGCGGTGGCAGCGGGGGTTCCCCGGGGGCCGCTCTGGTCACGCCTGCAGGACGGGGCGGAGGTCTCACTCGACAACGGCCGCGTCGTAACGCCAGCGGAGGTGATGGGGCCACCCAGGCGGGGGCGCAAGTTCACCTACATGACCGACACGCTGCCCCTGGAAAGCGCCATTCCGCACATCGCGGACTCGGACCTGCTGATCAGTGAAGGCATGTTCACCGAAGAACACCGGGAAACCGCCTACGCCAAGAAGCACATGACCGCCGGCGACGCGGCGCGGCTCGCCGCCCGTGCCGGAGGTATCCGGCGAATGGGCCTGATCCACTACAGCCCGCGATTCACTAATCGTCAGCTCAAGGACCTGGTGCGAGAGGCGCGCGCGCATTTTCCCGGGGCGTTTCTTACCCGGGACCAGATGCACATCGAAATCCCGTATCAGGACGAGTGACCTGACAGGTAGGAGCGGTAGCGCTGAGGGTCGGGGTGAAATCCCATAATCCGGCCGGGAGCGCCGGCGGCGCGGCGAAGTGCCGCACGGCACTCGCGGACGATTCGCTGCGCCTCCACCAGGCGACCGTTGCGGGCGGAGACTCCGCAGTGGAAATCCGCCTCGTCGTACCCCCAGCTGTGCCGTTCCTCCCAGTAGAAGCGCTGGAAGCGCTCGATCTGGCCCAGGGCCTCCTGGAGTGAGGTACTGGGAAACAGAATCGCCACCACCTGGTTCTTGTGGTCCACGCCACCGTCGAAACACAGGTCGTCAAAGGTGAAGAACGAAAGAACTGCCTGGGCGTTTCGGTAGGCCAGGGCTCCGTCGCGAACGTCCTGGAATGCGATGAATGCCACACTCAGGTCCTGATCGTGGAATCCCGCGCGTTCGAGCTCCAGCGAGATGCGGTGCTCAAGTCCCTCCAGCGGCATCAGTCCCAGATCCTCGGCACCGTCCTCCTCCGGCTCGTTCGGAGGAGCTGCCGTGCCGTCGAGCGCCGGTTCGTCGGTGGTCACGGCTCCCGCGGCGGTGTCGCGTTCAGCGGGCGCAACAGCGGCGGCGCTATCGGGTTGCCGGCGTCGTGCCGCGGCAAGGGAATGGACGAGCGCCACGGTGAGGCCCACCGCGAAATATCCGAGAAGCGCCACCAGAGTATCGCGGAGCACCGGGTAGGTGACCTGCGTGTCGAGGACCGGATACACCGCCGTCACGATCCGGCGGCGGCCGTCGGGGAGCTCAAAGGATCGGCTGAACCGTTGGTGGACCAGGTCGTTGGACTCAATGCGTGGCGCCGCAGCGGCGGCGTCGGGAACGCCGCCGAGAAAGCGACCATCCTCCGCCCACAGATAGTCGATGCCGTCGTCGAAGGAATACACGCCCACCACGAGCGGGCGACGGTCGGTGGGGGGCGCCGGCGGCGGGCGCAGACGCTCGGAGAGGTCTCGTCCCGCCTGGGGAAGCCCTTCCGACTGCCAGAGGTCCGAGATGTCCCGCGAGAGGGTCTGAAACGCCACCGCCGCCCGTTGCGTCTGTTCGGCGCGCACCGAGCTCAGTCGCCAGAAGAAGAACACGGTGATCGCCAGGAGTGCAAGAATGGTGACGGTGAGGTAGGCCCTCGCGAGCAAACGACTCATCTCAGTGCCATTATCGGCGCTTTCGAAGGAAAACAAAAGGGAAAATCAGATATTGGAGGGGCGCAACAGGCGAGGGACGGACGTTCCGATGTGCATCAGCGTCTCGCGGACCGCGACCGCGCCCCCTGAGTCCAGGGCCCGGCGGAGCGACTCGGGCAGATCGCGCCCCAGGCCTCGACGGACCCGGTGGCGCAGCGCGGCCAGCACCGGGAGGTGTGCCATGCCGTGTGAACCGATCGCGGCAATGAGTTCCGGTGTGGACCACGCATCGCCGGTGACCCGCGTCGCAGCATTCCGCAGACGGTCACGGTGAACCGCCCAGAACTTCGTCACCGTGGTTTCACGATCCCCGGAGGGGGGGACAACCAGCGGGACGCCGGGGGCGGCAAGGCGATGTTCCGTCCTTCGGCGGGCGTCGGCCATTTCGCTGGTGGCGAACACCGGACGATCGGAATCGGCATCGGTGACGAGTGGCACGCGGGGGTAGACCTGCCGGGCGAAAAAATCGTCGAGGGGCGCCAGACGCCGCTGCCGCTGCTGCGCCAGCAGGTGATGATATGTACCGCGGGCGTATGTCGCGCCGGCGGGATAGGCCCCGTCGGCGCCAAGGAGTGTTCCCGGCGTGCCGCTCACGCCGGCGATGTCCACCGCGGCCTCCGTGACCGTCTCCGGTGCGGCGAACACCGTCGGCAGTGTCACGCCGTGGTGCTGCATGAGGCGGTGGAGCGGGTGGGCACTGGACACGACCAGCGTGGTGCGCGCCGAGGCGAACACCCGGGGGCTTACACCGGGATCCGCCACCAGGAGCACGTTCTCCGGCAGCCGTCGACGAAAATGCAGAACCGACCACCCCTGGGGGTCCAGGCTGACGACGACGGTGGGGTGGATTCCTCGCGCCAGAAGCGCAGGTACCGCTGTATCCACCGCCACGAGCGGACCAGGGAGGTGTCGACCGCTCTCCAGATATGTGTCCAGCGAAGGGCCGGCGGCGACCACGGTTGCCGGCCCTTCGAGTCGTGCCACCAGGTCGCCGGAGGCGCGCGCCTGCCGGTGTGCGTCCATGAGCGCGCTGTTGGCGACCGTGTGGGTAAACCACGCAACGCCGAAGCGACGGATCGTTGCGTACTCCGCAGCCTGTCTCCGGCTCGCCTCCTGCACCGTTCCGCGGGCGGCACGGAACAGGTCGGGTTCGTTCCGATCCCTGCCGGAAAGTTCATGGCTCACAATTCCGTCGGCGATTGCCGCCTGGTGGACCTCGGCGATCCCGAGCGCCAGCTCGTCGCGGGTCTCGCACAGCCGGAGGCGGCCGGTGGCGAGAACACCGGCGAAGGCATCGTCGGTGGCGAGCGCAATCCGCAGTGCCGCGACATCGGGCTCAAAGACCACAACCGATGCGTACCGGACCCGGTTGAGATACGCGCGCGGGACCCAGCCCGCACCGAACCCGATGCACACGCAGGTGGCGCCCTGCGCCATTCCGGCAACGATTCGATCTGCCTCCCGGCGCGGATCGTAGCGCGAGTGGAGCCAGACCTCCGATCCGGCGTCGCGCGCCGGGCGTAGGACCGCGGTCGGTGCTCCCGATCGCGACGGAACGATCGCCAGGCGGGTGTTGGTGCCTCCTCGGCGGATGCGATCGGCCAGGGCGGGATCGCGACGCGCGAGGGCGTCGAGGTTTGCGGTGAGGATTCGGTCGCTGCCGACTGTGGGCGAGTCAGCCATCGAGGTGCTCCACAAGCCGTCCGAGACGCTCCAGTCCGGCTTGGATCCCGGCCACGACGCCATCGGCGTCGCCGGCGCCACGCTGGTACGTCAGGGTGGCAACCGGAGCGAGGTGGAAGGCGAGATCCCTGACCGTGGCGTCCTGCAACATCCCGTCCGAAACCGTCGCCGTCAGCTCCCGCCAGGCGTCGAGGACACGGCGTACGTGGACGCGGCGATCGCGCCGGGGCGGGCGAGAGTGCCGCCGGGCGGTGATACCAGCGGACTCGCGTCGCTGTGCCCGGCGATCGTCCGCCCCACCGAGGGAGTGGACACCGGCGAGCCCGTCCAGGGCCGGCGTTGCGGGAATCCCCGCGGGCCGGGCCACCGGTCCCCGATGACTGGCGACGGCGGCACGAATCGCCGGTTGAAACGCGTTCAACGCCGGCGTCTGAAACCCCGGCGTCCCGTCCGACCAGGTCAGGGCCACCGCGTCTCCACCGAGTGCACGGCGGACACGCTGGGTGACCTGTGGGTTCAGGCGATGGGCGAGTCCGGCGATCACGGTGTCGTTCGCGTGGGGGCGACTGTGGGTGTCGAATCCGTACGACGCCAGATCGAATCCGGCGAGCACCAGATCCGCCGTGGGAGCCAACGATGTGGCGAACGCCAGCGTCGAGGCGGCCACCGTTGGTTGTTCCGCGACGGCCATCCAGCGATCGGAGTCCGGGGCAAGGGCGTCACCGAGCCATCCGGTCCGCAGGGGTACCGCCCGGGCGGTGGCGACACGGTGTCGGTAGAGTGCCATCGGCAACGCCGCGCGGGACGGAAACGCCAGCAACGGCGCGGATGTCCCGACCCCCGCGGAAAGCGCCGGCGGGTTCAGGTATCGTGCCGCCCAGAATCCGCCGTCGGTGTGCATGATCAGATCCGGCGCACGGCCCCTCGCCCGGAGCGTGGCCAGGGCTGAGCTCGTGGCCAGCACGGCGCGATCGCCATCGCGGGACGCCGGGGCCGACAGCGTCATCGATAGCCCCGGGCCGCTGGTTGCAACGATGAGGCGTTCCGGCAGGGCGGTGGGAATCCACGTCTCGTCGACGCACACGGCGTTTCGGACAGCGTTTGCCAGCCAGCGGCGACCGAACGAACCCACCGTCGCGATCTGGCCCTGCAGGTCGCGCATCGCCGCGAGGAACGCGTGTTCCGCACCGCTCACGGTGCCCGGCGCCGCCCGACGCGCCGCTTCCCACACCACTACGTCGGTACGTGGAGCGTCCAGCGGGTGGAGGCGGCGCCGAATCCAGTCGCGAACCGTCTCGGTAACAACGCCGTCGAGGTCCAGCGAGTCCCGCGCGTCGTCCGGAACGGGACCCAGCGACAGGCTCAGAATCCGGCAGGTTGGGACGCGCCGTCGTAGCTCGTCTGCGAGATAGGGAACCCCTTCGCCGACCACGATGATTGTAGCGGGCGCCGCCGACCGGTCGAGGAGCCCGTCACAGACACGGCGGGCTTCCCGCTCGGGGTCGTAGCTCGAGTGAAGTGTAACGCCGTTTACCAGAAGGGTGGGGCGGCCGCCGCGGCCGACGCGCGACTCACGAGTCACGGGCGATCTCGTCGACCGAGCGCTCCTGAAAGTCGAGTACGGGGCGTGCGGCGACCCCGAAAAGGTGTGCGATCGTGGTGCTGATCAGATGAACCAGGAGGCCGGTATCGATCGTGGGGACGGATCGGCCGAGGAACAGAATCCGTCCCCCGCCGTAGTGGACCACATCGTGGGTGTCGGACACCAAAAGAGCTGTGGTGTCGATCATGTCTTCAACCAGGCGGCTGTGGTCGAGGTGTGGGTGCACCTCCCGCACGAGGTTCACCAGCGGGGTGAGGTCCGTCTGAAACGAACTCAGGCTGGTGGTGTCGTTGCCGGGCCCCCGGGAGAGGCGTTTCACCGTGTCTGCGGCCTGGTCGGGGCGCAGTACAACGGAGCGGGACCGGTTGCCCAGCGGTCGGTGTCGGCCGTCGAAGAGCATGCGCCCGGCGCCGTCGGACAGCGCCCCGAGGATCACGTCGAGCACCGCGGGATCGAGCTCGAGGATCGGAGAGCCGAACACGATCAGCGTGGCCAGCAGTCGCTTCAGATGAAAAAACGGAAAGAGGGCGATGCGGGGCGACCGTCGGTAATCCCCCCGCGACAGGCGGTCGGAGAACAGAGCCCGTTGCGCCCCCGAGAGGATCACGACCTTCGGTCCTTCGATCAGAGCCTCGATTTCGGGGCCCGTGATCCGCAGCCTCAGGGCGCTTGTACGGTCGAGGCCGGCGGTCGCTGCGGGCAGAAACTCGTCCTCCGGGGCAGGGACCAGAAACGCGCCGCGGTCCACGTGCAGATGTCGATGCAGGAGCGAAAACAGGTGTGACGGAGTGGTGATGCCGAAACTTCGCTGGACCTGGAGTTCCTTCAGGAGCGCACGGACCGCGGCCCCGGCATCCACACTGCCGTCTTCCCCGAGGGTGACGCCGGCGGGGAGATCGGGTACCGAACCGTCGGTATCCGGTTCCTCCTCCGGTGCGCGTCTGCCGTCACGGAGGGCGAAGGCCCGCGCGAATACCGAGTCCGAATCGGCAGGGCCGTTGAGACGCTCGATCAGACCCATCAGGCTCGCTCCATTCCCCGATTCAGGTCTCGAGTCCGAGTTCCTCAAACAGGCGCCTGTACACCTCGAAATGCTCGGAGTGTGCGAACTCCTCGATCTTGTCGTCCGGAAGCGCCTCCAGCAGCTGGTCCATATAGCTCAGGACCGAACGGATCTCCTGTTTGAGATCTTCCGGGAGATCGGAAATGGACGATTCGTGTTCGTCGCCGGCCTGGTCGGACTCCTCATCGCTGGGGGCAGGGGCTGCAGCCGGTTCTGCGGCGGCAGGTTCTTCGGGGGCCGGTTCTTCCAGCGGTGGTTCTTCCATCGCCGGCTCCTCCGCCACGGACGGGGCCGGCGTCTCGGCCTCCACCTCGTCGAAGCCGTCAATATCGTCCAGGTCGATTTCGATCTCGTCCCCGAATCCGGCGTCGTCTTCTTCGATCTCGGGTTCGACGGTCGGCGCCGCAGCGTCCATGTCGAACTGCTCGTCGAGTTCCACGCCCTCATCTCCGGCGGCGATGTCCTCTTCCACGGCGGCGGCAAAGTCGTCAAACCCGCCGTCCGCGGCGGCCGGTTCGTCGTCCCCCGGCTCTTCGACCACCGACTCTTCGTCCTCGGCCGCCTCAGGTTCCTCGAGTTCGAGGTCGTCGTCGCCGAGATCGATGGAATCGAGGTCGGCATCGTCCAGTTCCAGGTCGTCCAGGTCGAGGTCTTCGCTGGATGTGAGCGCCTGCTGGTCGGCTTCGGCGGCCGCTTCCAGAGCCGCGTCGTCGGCTCCCTGGTCCAGTACGCCGCTGGTGTCGACATCGTCGAGACTGTCGAGATCGATATCGATCTCGTCGTCCTCGTCGATCTCGGAATCGTCGCTCAGTCCCTCGATATCGGCGAGCTCGCTGTCGATGTCCATGTCGGCCAGCTCGTCGATGGCGGATTCGTCACCCTCAAACACGACCGACTCGTTGTCCACCGGTTCCAGGTCGATGTGCGATACGCTGTCGTCGTCACCGCCCTCATCTTCGAACGAAGCGGTATCGTCGCCTGCGGATTCCGGTGCCGCCTGCGGTGGCTCGGGTTCCATGAGGTAGTCATCCTCGAGCTCTTCCGCCTCCCCCGCCTGCTCGGTGAACTCGGCGGTATTGAGGATGTTGTCCAGTTCGTCACCGGTGAGCGCGATCGTCTCGTCTTCTTCTTCTTCGAAAAAGCCGGGACCGGTCTGGCCGACCTCCTGGACCTCCTGCTGCTCCGCATCATCCGCCTCTACGGGAGGTTCTTCGGGTGCAACAGTGGGGGTCACGCCGGCGCGCAGCGCCGCCTTGAGGTCAGCGAGTTCTTTTTTGATGTCCGAGAGTTCCGTCTGGATGCGCTCGAACGCTTCCCGTTCCTGCAGGTCCATTGACGGTGGTATAGCACTTTCCGACTCGTTTTGCAAATCGAGATCCTCGTCGAGGAATTCCTCCTCGTCCGGGGTCAGGCGATTGCTGGGACCGCTCTCGACGATCTCGATACCGGCGGTTTCCGGCGTAAAGTCGTGTTCCGTCCCGGTTTCGTCCGCTTCAATCTCATCGGCTTCCAGCTCCGGCAGATCCTCGGAGGTGTCGTCCACGGTGATGTCGTCAACGGAGATGTCGCTGAGTTCATCATCACTGCCGGGAATCGATGAGTCGAACTCCTCGCTCGAGTCGCCCGCCAGGGGGTCCGCGGCGTCCAGGTCCAGCTCCTCGAAGTCGTCCGGCAACTCCTCGGTGAGCTCATCCAGATCCAGATCGTCGTCGGCGGACTCGTCGTCGGTGGACTCGTCGTCTGATTCGAGGGAGCTGAAGGGGTCCGGGTCCTCGTCGGGGACATCGATGTCGAGATCGTCCAGGGACACCAGATCGTCCTCGACCTCCTCCGGTTCCTCCAGTGAGGCCGCGGCGCTGTCGATCGCGTCAATCGTGAGATCATCGTCCTCGTCGGCCAGCGTCAGTGAGACGTCCTCGTCGTCGTCCCCCGGTGTGTCCTCATCGCCGAAATCCGGGAGATCGAACTCTGTCTCCCCCTCGTCGGTGGGTTCCGCCGCGTACAGCCCCTCTGGCTGTTCTTCCGTGGGCGTTTCCTCGTCGAGGTCGTCGGGAAAATCGAGATCGTCCAGACTCAGGTCGTCGAACTCATCAACCGCGGCGAGATCGTCTGCTGCGGCGCTGTCGTCAGACCGGTCGGTGTCCGGTCCGGTGCCCTCGTCGGGCGTCCCGGCGTCGCCGAATACGTCATCGTCAGTTCCGCCGCTATCCTGTGGAAGGTCGGCGAACGAGAAGTCGTCGTCGGCCTCCATGACTTCCTCCGGGCCAGCCTTGACCCAGACGCCGTACCGCTCGAGTTCTTCGTCCTGCATCTCTTCGTTTCTCAGTTCGTCCATGTACCTGCTCCCGGCCGGAGAAATGGCTGTCCCTACAGTATGTCGGAGAATTCCAGTTCCGGGTTAAGTCAAAAGTAATGGTAGACGATGGCGGACGCAACTATTTGTGCGCCGATAGCGCTCGACCTAAAGCTCCGGCCACAAGCAACCGTATTCTGAGAGTGATGAAGCTCTGGTCTCTGCTGTTTGCGGCGCTGGTTGGACTCGGTACGTACCTCACTCTGGAACTGTTCTTCGGGAGCTATGGCTTTGTGGCGCAAGGGTTGCTCGAGGAGTACATTCAGGTGTCCGAAGCGGATCTCGCCCGTGTCGAGGAACGTCACGCGGCCCTGCAGCGACAGGTCCAGCAGCTGACCACGGAGGCGGAGACGATCCGCCTCGAAGCCCGCGACTCCGGGCTCGTGGCACCGGACGAGTATGTCCTGCGCATTGAGGGACGACAGCCACGGCCGCGGCACCGCTACCTTCCCGGGGCGCTCCCGCCGGTCATGCCGGAGACGCGCGACAACCGGCCGCTCTTCCGGTCGATCGGTCTGGCGGTGGCGCTGGTGTATATACTCGTGGATTCGCTGGCGGCGCAACCGCAGCTCGTCCTCCTGCGGCGGCGTCGCGAGGACGGCCGCTGGGATGTGGAGGTCGACGGCGAGGAGTTTCAGGTCTGACGGAGGCTGCGACACTCCAGGTAGTAGCGCTTGTCGCGCGCCTCGCCCAGTGAGAACGCCTTCCGCGGCAGGGCGCCGTCGCGACTGACCGTGGCAAACAGCTGGCCGCGGTCGATTTCGGGCAGCACGATCGCCACCCCGTCCCGCTGTTCGGCTACGGTTACCACTTCCTCAAATCCGTGTACGTAGTCAACCTCGGCTTCCTCTACCGCCGCGATCGCGGCGTCGGCGATCGCCACCGGCAGGTCGCCGTCCTCCGGCAGTGTGAGGATCCCCGCCTGTGTGGGGCCCACGAACGCGATTTCGCGCGGCGACAGCCCCTCGTAGGCGATATGTCCCGCGATGCGATCAACGGGAAAACCGTGGAAGCGGGCATCGCTGTGGTGCAGGAGCGCGTCAAGAAGCGCGCCCTCGTTCCCGGTGACCAGGCGGTGGATCGGATGAAAGGGCAGGCCGGGGTCGTACACGTTTACCAGTTCCACGAGGCACCAGCGTCGCGGATCGTCGGGGGCGGCACCGGCGGCCTTGTGTTCCTCCCAGAGAGCCTTCGCCGCGGCGAGACTGTGGTTTCCGTCGCCGGTAGCAAACCGAAATCCGTACCGGTCCACGGTATCCAGGTCCGCAAGCGCCGCCACGACGGCGTCGGCGACGGGTGTGGCCGCCGGAATCCGCAGTCCGCGCA
This sequence comes from uncultured Spirochaeta sp., assembly GCA_913030605.1. Classification (GTDB taxonomy): domain Bacteria; phylum Spirochaetota; class Spirochaetia; order DSM-27196; family Alkalispirochaetaceae; genus Alkalispirochaeta. Next base: position 58,995 of record CAJWEZ010000020.1, on the reverse strand, counting down.
CAGACCCGCCGCGCTCCATGAGCGGCGTGTCGTACAGGACCTCGAGGTCGGCGGCGGCGCCATCCAGGGCAGCCGTGACGCTGCTGCCGGGATCGTCGTAGAGAACGAGAACATGGGGAGTTTCCAGCGCTGCACCGCGGCGGACGTCCACCCGCGCCGGGAGGCGCGCGGGGATCGTCTCCTCACTGGCACGGACCTGGGCCGTGCTTCCCGGGCTGTAGTCGTACTCCTCAAGGTCAAGCGCCGTGATGATCCCGCGTCGAAGCGTTCCGGTGTTGAGCGTGCGCAGCACGTACACCATCGACTCCGAAACCGTTCGCAGCGTACCGTCGGTGCTGTAGCGTTCCATCGTTGCCGCGATCCGTTCACGACGGCCCGCCTCATCGGTGCCGCCGAGGTACGCCTCGGGAAGAACCATGTGAAGGGTCGACGGTGCGTCACCGACGAATCGCTCGACGGCCTCCCAGTACGAGGGGTCGGATGTGAACTGGTCGCAGGCGATCACCGCCCAGCGCTCCAGATCGACGGACTCCGCCGGGAGGACGATATCGGGAAATGAGACGGCGATCTCCGCCGCGCGGCTGCTGTTCATGGTTTCACGGTAGCCCGTCAGGAGCAGGCGGTGCAAGCACCGGCGAGGGTGGGGCCCGCGGACTCCCAGAACTCGATGAAATACTGCTGGACTCCGCCGAAAAACTCACGTTCCATCGCGGTCCCCGCCCTCGAGATCCAGCGGAAGTGCCACGGTTCGTAGGCGTAGCCGGTGATCGACTCCATCCCGTCGGGGTAGGAGAGGGAGAACCCGAAACGCCAGGCGTGTGCCGCAAGCCAGCGGCCGGCGGGGACGTCGGCAAACTCCTCGCTCACGCTCCCGAAGTCCATCGTTGTCCCGAGCTGGTGCTGGCTCGTTCCCGGGCGGGCGCTCACGCGCTCCGCCTCCTCCTGTCCTAGCTGGTCGACCCAGTACGCAAAGAGGCGGTCCTGGTAGTCGTAGCTGCGGTAGGAACTGGAAATGTCGAGGAGGATGCCGTCGAGGCGCGCCGCCTCGATCATCGCCGCCAGGTCCGGAATGACCGGCGCCCGCAGCGATAACCCCTCCCGGTTGAGGATCCACCGGTCGCCGTAGCGCGCCAGGTCCACCAGGTCGGCGGGCTCGAAGTCCGCCGGAAGCCTTGTCTGTTTGTCGGCACGGGCGAGAATCATCTCCGGCAGTGCCAGCAGGTCCTTCGCCCGTTCGAGGAACACCGTCGGTCGGTCCGCGATGCGTGCACGAATCTCTGGCGGCATCCCGTCGGTGAGCATGTCGAGGTCGTCGGCGGTGAGGCTGAAATCGGGGTGCACCGCCGACGGCGACGGAGCCTGTTCCGCCGCCTCGTCCGTCACCCCGCCGCCGGCGGTGGGGTGATCGGTGTTTCCGTCGGCGCACCCGGTCATAGCCAGGACCGTGGCGAGTACCACGGCGATCCTATGTGCGCGCCGACTCACCGAAGGCGATCTCCAGCACTTCCTCCATGCGGTCCACCGGGTAAAAGGTGATCCCGCGTTTGACGTGGTCGGGGATTTCCTGCAAGTCCTTCTCATTCTGCTTCGGGATGATAACGTGTTTGATCCCGTTGCGGCGAGCCGCGATCGTCTTTTCCTTCAGACCGCCGATCGGGAGGACCTGCCCCACCAGCGAGAGTTCGCCGGTCATCGCCAGGCGGTTGCGAATCTTCTTGTCCCGCGCGAGCGACAAAAGCGTCGTGGCCATCGTGATACCGGCGGAGGGACCGTCCTTGGGCGTTGCACCCGCCGGGATGTGGATATGAATTTCGTTCTCGTCGAAAAACCGACTGTCCACGCCGTAGTCCTGGGCGATGTGGCGCACAAAGCTGTAGGCGATGTTGGCGCTCTCCTGCATGACCGCTCCCATCTGACCGGTGAGCTTGTACCCGCCCTTGCCGGGGTTTCCGATCGCTTCGATGATCAGGGTATCACCGCCGTAGGGGGTCCACGCGAGACCGACGGTCATGCCGGGACGGTCAACCTTCTTCCCCGCATCCTCCGGGAAGACCGGCTGACCCAGGTAGCGTTCCAGCACCTCGGGCGTGATCTCGTAGGTCTCCGGCGCCGCCTCGTCGCTGACCTGCTCCCGGGCAAGCTTGCGATGGATCTTGTCGAGCATTTGCTCGTAGCGCCGCATGCCTGCCTCGCGGGCGTAGTCGTTGGCGATCGCCCTGAGCGCCGCCTTGTTGTAGCGGACCTGTTTCCGCGAGAGGCCCGCCCGCTCCGCCGACCGGGGAACGAGGTACTTGCGGGCGATGGCGATCTTCTCTTCGTCGATGTATCCGGAGAGGCGGATCACTTCCATGCGATCCAGCAGCGGCGCCGGGACCGTGTCCAGCGTGTTGGCGGTGGCGATGAAGAGGATGTTGGAGATGTCGAAGGGCAGATCCAGGTAGTGGTCGCGGAACGCCACGTTCTGCTCGGGGTCCAGCACTTCCAGCAGTGCCGAGGACGGGTCTCCCTGAAAGCTGGAGCCGAGCTTGTCGATCTCGTCGATCATGAACACGGGGTCTTTGGCGCCCACGATTTTCAGGCCCTGGATCACCTTCCCCGGCATCGCCCCCACGTAGGTGCGGCGGTGACCCTTGATCTCCGCCTCATCGCGCATACCGCCGACCGAAAAGCGGAAGAACTCCTTGCTCAGTGCCCGGGCCACGGACTTGCCGATCGAGGTCTTGCCAACCCCCGGCGGACCCACCAGCAGGATGATGGAGCCCTTCATGTCCCCTTTCAGTTTGCGCACCGCCAGGAACTCCAGAATGCGTTCCTTCACGTCCTCCAGTCCGTAGTGGTCGGCGTCGAGAACCTTGGAGGCCTTCTTCAGATCGAGTTCACGGCGCTCCGCCTCACCCCACGGGAGCTGGATGATCGTGTCGAGGTAGTTGCGGGTGACGGTGAACTCCGAGGAGTTCGGCTCCATGAGCTGAAACTTCTCCAGCTCCTGCTCAACCTGCTTCCGCGCCTCGCCCTCGATGGGGAGGGAATCGATCGCCTCCTTGAACCGCTGGTACTCGGAGCTCTTGGCATCGGTGGGCATGCCCAGCTCCTGTTTGATCGCCTTGAGCTCCTCCTTCAGGAAGTACTCGCGCTGGCTCTTTTCGATCTTGTCGTTGATCTGGCTCTGGATCCGTTTCTGGATCCGCAGCAGTTCCTGCTCCTTCTTGATGAACATCAGCACCTTCTCCAGGCGCGAATGGACGTCCAGCGTCGCCAGAACGTCCTGCTGGGCGTCGCGGTCGATGTTGAGGATGCTGGTCACGAAGTCGGCGATCTTGCCGGGCTGGTCGATGTTGACCATGTTCAGCCGCATCTCCTCCGAGAACAGCGGGTTGTTCTCGCTGACCTGCTTGGTCTCGGAGATGATCGAGCGTGTAAGCGCCTGGACCTCATCGCCGTCGGTGTTGGTATCGTCGAGGTAGTCCACCGCCGCCACCATGGGGAGGTCGTTTCCCGAGATGTTCTTGCGGATCCGGAACCGCTTGAGGGTCGAGACGAAGATGTTCATCCCGCCGTCCGGGAGGTTTATGCGCTTGAGGATCTTGGCGGCGGTGCCGACCTCATGAAGATCCCCGACCCGCGCCTCCTCGTTCTCCTCGTCCTGCGTCATCACGAGGCCGATGTGTTTGTCGCCGTCGATCGCCTGTTGGACGACCTCGATATCCTCCTTGGAGGTGATCATCAGGGGCGTAAAGAGGCCCGGGAAAATCGGCTTGCCGTTGAGGGCGATGAGAAAGAGCTTGTTGGGCAGTACCTGGTCTGCCGGGAGAATGTCTCGTTGTTCTGACATCGGTGCTTCCTGTGTTTCAGTATTGTTGTTGTTCTGTCCTGCGGTTGGTATAAGCTATGAACGTGAACCGCAGCAGTCAACAGCTCGCCATCGTCCTTCGTATCAGTCCCTTCGGCGAAAGCCACGCACTGGTGGACCTGCTGACGCCTGAGGAGGGCCTGCTTCCGGCGGTCGCCTACGGTCTGCGGTCGCGACGATCGTCGCTCCGCGGCACTGTGGTGCCCTTTGCCCGGGGCGAGGCGTGGCTGTACCGCGATCCGCGGCAGGAACGCAGCAAGATCACCGATTTCGCGGTGGAACGCTATGCACTGGATTTGCAGCACGACCTGACCGCCTTTTACCACGCCAGTCTGTGGGCGGAACTCATCTGGCGCACCCACGCCTCCGGCGATGCCGGGGCGGCGGTGTACGACCTGCTGTGCCAGGGGCTCGACCTGCTCCAGCGCCCCGGCGAGTACGGCGGTCCCCTGGTGCGCCAGGTGGGGCTCGGAGTGCTGTGGCGCTACCTCGCCATCCTGGGCGTCCAGCCCGACCTGGACACGTGCGTGGCGGCGGAGCGCCCCTTTCAGCAGGGGGAGACCCGATACTACCAGCCCGGAGGCGACGGTCTGGTCTCCGGGGAGTGGGCGGGGCCGGCGACGCTCCCGCTCCCCGCGCGGGGTGCCGCGTTTCTGCGGGCCGCCGAGGAACGCGGACTGGCGATTCTCACCGCGCGGGCTCTGGACGAGGATACGCTGGCCCGGACGCGCTCGGTGGTCCTGGCAGCGGTGCAGGATGCGGCGGAGCGTCCCCTGAACACCGTCGCTGTGGCCGGCGGCCTCCTCTAGGCCCCCGGTCGCGGGCTGTCATGGCCGGCGCTTCCGTGCTATTCTCGAGGGATGCGTGCACTGGACATCATAGTCAAAAAGCGGCAGGGCGAGGCGCTGTCGCAGGCGGAAATCTCCTTTCTCGTCCGCGGATACGTGGACGGGTCGATTCCGGAGTACCAGGTTTCCGCGTTTCTCATGGCGGTATTTTTCGCCGGCATGACGCCGGAAGAGACCGGGTACCTCACGCGGGAAATGATCGCCTCGGGAGAGACGATCGATCTCTCCAGCCTCTCGGGAACATTCGTTGACAAGCACTCCACCGGCGGGGTGGGGGACAAGGTATCGCTGATTCTCGCGCCCCTGGCGGCGGCGTGTGGCGCCAGGGTGCCGATGATGAGCGGTCGCTCCCTCGGACACACCGGTGGAACGCTGGACAAACTGGAGTCGATCCCGGGGTATCGCACGGACCTTTCACCGGCACGGTTCGCCGAGATCATCGGTGAGTGCGGGTTTGCCATGACCGGTCAGAGCCGCGACGTGGTCCCCGCGGACCGGCAGCTCTACGCACTCCGGGATGTCACCGGCACGGTGGAAAGCGTGCCCCTCATCACCTCCAGCATCATGTCCAAGAAGTTCGCCGAGGGCGCCGACGCCCTCGTCTTCGACGTCAAAACCGGTCCCGGGGCGTTCATGAAAACGCAGGACGACGCCCGGGCTCTGGCAACCTCCCTCGTCAACACCGGCAAAAGTCTCGGCAAGCAGATCGTGGCGGTCCTCACGCGTATGGACTATCCCCTGGGCGCCAAGGTCGGCAACTTCCTGGAGGTTGAGGAGTCCATGGCGCTCCTGCGGTGCCCGGAGGCGGTGGAGCGCGTTCCGGTGGACCATCGCAGCGACGACCTGCTCACGGTGACGCTGCGGCTCACCGCGTGGATGCTGGTCGCCGACGGGATCGCGTCGTCGGTGGCGGAAGCGGAGGAGCGCTGCCGCGGCGCCCTCGCCGACGGGAGTGCCTGGAAGCACATGGAGCAGAATATTCGCCTTCAGGGGGGCGACCCCGCCGCGATGATCGAACGTCTCGGTGCATTTCGCGCCCCCGTGTCCGGTACCGTGTCGGCACCCGCGACCGGTGTGATCGACGGCATGGATGCCTATCGCGTTGGCATGGGCGGGGTGTACCTGGGGGCCGGTCGCAACAAGGCCGACGATGACGTACACCCCGACGTCGGATTCGAGATTCTGAAAAAGCCGGGGGACACCGTCTCCGCCGGGGAGGCGATCATGACCGTCTGGGGACATTCCGAGGATGCGGTCCGTCAGGCGGTCGAGACGGTGGAGGCGGGCATCTCGGTGGACAGTTCCGGGAACGCCACGGTTCCCACGGATATGATCCTGGAGGAACTGTCGACCCTATGAAGTGGGACAAACCGCCGATCGATGCCGCGGCGGTGAAGGAGATCTCGACCCGCTTCGGGACCGACCTCCTCACGGCGGCGATCCTTGTCCGACGGGGCGCCACCGAGGGGGCGGTCCTGCCGTACTACCTCGAGAACGACCTGCGATACCTCCACAGTCCCTTCCTGTTCGAGGACATGCCCGACGCCGTGGAACGGCTCCGCCAGGCGGCGGACGAGGGCGAGAAGGTGCTGGTGTTCGGCGATCGCGACGTCGACGGGATCACCAGCACCGCGGTGATGGTCTCCACGCTCCGCGAGATGGGCATGGAGGTCCGGTGGCGGGTGCCGGAGGGCGACGACCCCTACGGCCTTACCATGGAGGCGGTGGAGGCGTTCGCCGCCGAGGACGGGACGCTGATCGTCACCGTGGACTCCGGCATCACCAACGTCGAGGAGATCGCGGCGGCGGCCGACGCGGGTATCGATACGATCGTGGTCGATCATCACAACCCGCAGGACCAGTTGCCACCGGCGGTTGCGATCATCAACCCCAAGGTCGGTGACGGGTATCCGTTCGACGGACTGTGTGCATGCGCGGTCACCGCCAAGGTCCGGCAGGCGCTCGCCGTCGGCAACACCGAGCTTTTCGGCGAGCTGGTCACGCTGGTGAACGCCCGCCCCACCAACGATACGGTGGTCGTTGATGCGATCCTCTTGGAAAACGGACTGGAAGTGGACCGCGTGTCCGAGGCGCTCGTGCCCGGCGTTGCATCCCTCCAGACCAGTCGCCTGCAGGAGTTTCTGGTGGGGCGCACTCTTGTGTGCTACGACCTCCCGCTGCAGCAGAAACTGCTCGCCCGCGGCCTCGGTCCCCAGGTGGACATTTACATGCTCGACCTCGCGGACCAGGTCCGGGAGTTGTTTCCGGCGCTGGCGGGGAAGAGCCTGCTCGAGATCGGGGATGCCTCGCGGATGGCGCGGTACCGTGACGGCACCACCGAGGAGGTCGACGTCCTCGCCGCGCTCTACCAGACCGTGGTGGACCAGCGATTTCCCGCGATCCGCGAGTCGATCGAGTCGGTGATGGACCTGGTGGCGATCGCCAGCCTCGCGGACATGATGCCGGCGGTGGACGAAAACCGCATGCTGATCCGTCGCGGCCTGGAGCGTCTGAACGAATCCCCGTGGCCCGGAATCGCGGCCCTCGCGACGACCCTGGATCTCTCGCAGCGCCGCATCGGGAGTCGCGAGATCAGCTGGAACCTCTCGCCGGCGATCAACGCCACCGGTCGCATGGGAGAGCCGTCCGTGGCGGTGGAACTGCTGCTGACCGACGACGCTGCGCGGATGAAGGAGCTCTCGGAGTACATCGTGGGCCTCAATCGCCGCCGGCGCCAGAACGGTGACGAGGCGTGGAAGAGCGTCCTGCCCCGCGCCTACGACGCCGCCGAGGAGTTTGGCGGCAAGCTGATCGCCGTACACGACGAGTCGGTCCACCGCGGCGTGACCGGGATCATCGCCGGGCGCCTGAGTCGACGCTTCAACCGGCCCGCTGCGGTCCTGACGTCCATCGACAACGCGGTTATCGGCAGCGTTCGAAGTGCCCGGGGATTTGTGGCCACCGCGTTTCTGCAGCAGTTCGAGGACATCTTTGAGAAGTGGGGTGGCCACGACGAGGCCGCCGGCTTTCACCTCCGTCCGGAGCGCCTGGACGAGTTCTGGGAACGCATCCGCCGGCTCGCCCCGCAGGTCAGCCTGGAGGAGGAGACGGAGGAGGAGCTGGCGATCGACGCCGAGCTCCCCCCGAAGTACCTCACCCCGGAGCTCGAGACGATCGTCCGGCGCTTCGAGCCGTACGGCCAGGCAAACCCGCAGTTGCGCTTTCTGGCGCGGAACATGGTGCTCGAGGACGCACAGATCATCGGTCGCGACCAGGATCATCTGCGCCTGCTGCTCTCCGGCGGCGGGTACAAGTGGCCCTCCGTGTTCTGGGGGGGCGCCGGGCGCTTCAAATCCGACTTCACCCTCCGCGACCGGCTGGACGTGGTCTTCGAGTTCAGCAAGAACTATTACAACGGGAACGAGACGATTCAGCTGGTCGTACTCGACGTTCGCCGCTCAGATGACCAGCTTGTCTGACGCGCGGAATCGGCCCCGGTTCCGAGTCCGGCGGCACGCGCTGGCGGCGGTTCTCCTGCTGACGACGATCCTCGGTGGTGCGACGGCCCGGGCTGCGGAGCTCTCGTCCGATGGCGGTGCCACCGACAGCGGTCCGTTCCCCGTCACCGTGCACGCGCCGGTGTCCGTGGGCCAGGGCGAGGTGCTGACGGTGTCCGTGACCGGCGAGCGGCTCAGTGAGGTGACGGTGACCCTGACACTGCCGGGCGGCGCGGGGATGTCGACCGCGGCCTGGCGCGAGGCGGCGCAGCCCGGGACGGGACGCGAGGCGTGGGTGGCGCTCCTCGGCGTTCCCAGCACCGCCGGGACCGGGACCGCCTCGCTCTCGGTGACGGTGGGGCACGCGGCGTCCCCGGCGGACCGACCCGCATCGTCGATGACGCCATCGCCGCGGTCGGTCCAGGTTGTCCCGCGGACGTTTCGTCACGAGCGAATTGCCCTCGACAGCGCCATGAGCGATTTGCGGACCAGCGACGACCCCCGGAAGGCGGAACAGTCGCGCGTGCTGTGGAACCTTCTGCAGACCGTGGACCCCGCGGCACGGTACCACACCGGTGCGTTCCGGGTGCCGGTCTCGGGGTACCGGCAGACCTCGTTCTTCGGGGACCGCCGCGATTTCCGGTATCGTGACGGCGGTCAGGCGGATGCAATTCACAACGGATGGGACCTGGCGGCGCCAACCGGCACGCCGGTGGTGGCACCCGGTGCCGGACGGGTGGTCATGGCCCGCGATCGCGTTCTGACCGGGCTCACGGTGGTGCTCGAGCACCTGCCGGGGGTGTATACGATGTACTACCACATGGATTCACTCGCGGTTGACGAGGGTGACGCCGTCGCCGCGGGGGCGCCCCTGGGCACGGTGGGTTCCACGGGCCTCTCTACAGGGCCGCACCTTCACTGGGAGCTGCGCGTCGCGGGGCAGGCGGTGAGCCCGGAACCGTTTCTTGCCGGGCCCCTTGTTGACAGGGCGGCGCTCCTTGGGTCATTATCGACGCTACCTTAAGCGTGGAAGGGGGTGATGTTCCATCGCCACAGTAAAGATTGACGACGGTGAAAACCTCGAAAAAGCGATCAAGCGGTTCAAGCGCATGGTTGAAAAAGAGGGGATTATCCGTGAGTGGAAGAAGCGCGAGTACTACGAGAAGCCTTCCACGATCAAGAACCGCAAGAAGAAGGCTCTTGAACGGAAGATCCAGAAGAAAATCCGCAAGATGCAGGCGTCCCGCAACTATTGATCCATGGCGGGACCCCTGCGTGAATCAGCGCCCGGAAACGGGCGTTTTTTTGTATCCTCATCTCTGGAGCGATCCCGGCGGCGGCGGACGCGATCCCGGCGTCCCGTGCTGCTCGCCGCGGTCACGGTGCTCGCCGTGGCCACCGGGCTGGCCGCGTGCAGTTCCTCGGCTCCCCGAATCATGCAGATCGATCACCGGATCGTTGCAGCGTACCACCCCGGTGCGGCCGCCGTCAGCGAGGTGCTGCGCGTCTCGGTGGACGTCTACGACGCCGACGGCGAGGGAGAGCTCGACCGGCTGACGGTACGGCTCCCGGGTCGCGAGATCGAATGGGTCCTCCCCGTCGCGCAGCTCACGTCCACGACGCAGGAGGGACAGCACTGGTACCGGACCGACGCCCTCGGCGTGTCCGGACTGGCGCGCATTCCCCGTGGTGCCGTGGAGGTCGTCGCCACCGATCTTTCGGGTCGTGAGGATCGCCGGACGGTCCAGCTCCCCCTGACGCTTCCCGACCTCGACGTTGGGGATATGCCCCGTCTTGACCGAGAGGCGCGTCTGACCGTTCCTGGAGAGGTCACATCCGTGGTGCTCGCCTTCGGCACGTCGACGGGGCCGGAGTTTCGCCGGGTTGCGGTGGACGGTGGCGAGGTCGACCTCCGAGGTACGGTCGACGATAGCCTGATCGCGCGGATCACCGCCGAGGGCAGGGAGCCACGGGTGTGGATTCTCGGGGAGTGGAGTCCTGTCCTGTGGATCGAAAGCGGCCCCTGGCCCCTTCCGACGGCGATGCGCTCGCCGTCAGCGGCGGAAGAACCGTAGAACCCGCTCGCGGATCCGCCGCCAGGTGCTCTTTCCGAACCGGGCGGAATAGTCCTCCGCCGCCGCCTGCACCGGAAAGTCCTGTCCGTAGCGGTGTTTCAGTTCGTCCCAGTGTTTCACGATCCACAGGTAGAGGTCGGTCTCGGTCCGTCGCGGAAAACGCGCCATGAGATTGTTGTGGCGGATCACCTCGACGATCGGGCGATACACGTTCTCGTACCAGCTCTTGAGCGCGTGTTCCAGCGGAATCTCGACCGTTTCGTGCTCGTTGAGGAAGTATTTGTGACCGTAGACGTGCTGCATGAGCTCGTCGTAGCGCCCGGTGGCGCTCACCTCGAGGGTGCAGCCGGGGAGGACCCGTTCCATGGGCATCGCCGCGAAAAACCGTCGACGTTCGTGTTCGATGACCGCCTTTCGCAGGTTGTCCCTGGTCATCGATTCGTGAAGCGGTATTTCGGTATCCAGTGAGACCACCTCCGCATCGATCATCCTGACCCCCTGGGCCTTGGCAACCGAGACGCGGTGGTTTCCGTCGCGGACGAAGTACACACCGCCGATCTCGTAGAGGGTGATGGGTGGCAGAATCACGTCGGTGAGGTGCGCCATGTCAACGCGTTGCCAGCGGTTTCGCAGATACTCGTGCCGGGGCAGGAACTTCTTGTTGAAGTCACGGTAGCGTCCCTCGCTCCCGACGATGCGCTCGATCGGGACTTCCTGCATGCCACGGTACGTCTCGCCGCGGGGCTTCAGGACCTCCTTGACCTCCTGGAGGGAGAGCAGTTCCTGTTTCTCCGGTGCGAAGAGGCCGAACAGCTGGCTGAAGAACGCGCTCTTGCGGGCGCGGTTGAAGTCGTCGCGCGCCTCGGATTCATACATGCTACTCATCGGTTTCCTCCACGTCGAGGACGTAATGGTCGTACACGTTGATCACCTGCGTCTGCCGGAACTGCGTCACCCGCTGCGCGTTCAGGTCGTACAGATGGATGTGACCATGGAGCAGGTACCGGGGCCTGAACCGGCGCATGAACCACAGCATACTGCGAAATCCCACGTGGCACGGGTCCTGTCTGTCATGGATACCACGGGGCGACGCGTGTGTCAGGAGGATATCGAGATAGCGTCCGTGGACGACGCGGTTCCAGAGCAGGCGTGGGACCAGCCGCCACATACGGCGATACATCTGTCCCTCGGTGAACTGGTGCTCGCCGTTGTTGTAGCGCATGCTTCCACCGAGGCCGGCGATGAGCAGACCGTTGATCCGTCTGACGCGGTCCTCGAGGTAGGTGGCGCCGAACTGGTTGCGGATCTGGGAATGAATGCTCGTGCTGTCGAGCAGCGGTCGGGCACTGCGGCTGAACGTCGGGAGTTCCTTCAGGTTGTGGTTGCCAAAGACAAACCCAACCGGTTTGTTGAGGCTGGAGGCGATGAACCCGATGTAGTCCATCGGGAGGTCGCCGGCGCTCAGGACGAGGTCAACGTCGCCGAAGCGCGACTTGACCGAGCTCGAATAGACGAGCGGGTCGATATGGTCGGCTACACAGAGAATCTTCACGGGTCAGGTCTTCAGCAGTTTCTGGAGGTGGTCTTTATTGTACAGTTCGATCGGCCGCGACTCGGCGTAGTCCATCGCCATGCGGGAAAAGGTGGTGCTCGCGACGATCCGGGCACGGGTAATGTTCTGGGCGCGCATGTCCTCGTAGGTTTGTCGCACGGTGGCCTCGTCGATCAGTTCCGCGACGCGGACAAAGCGTACGAGATGCGGCATCGCCTTGGTGTTGCGCCAGTTGGTCTTGGACTCCACGGCGATCACGCTCACCCCGTCCTTTTCGTCGGTCATCGACTGGATCGTGAAGCCCATCGCCTCCGCCGCCCGCTGGCACATCTCCCGGAACTGCGTCTGGGACGCGGTGAGGAAGTCCTTCACGATGTCGTCCTGCCGCAGTTCCTGGTACTGCGAGAGTTTTTCCGCCACGTCCTGAAAGCCGGGCTTGTACTTGTAGATCGCTTCCCACTGGTCGATTGCGCGTTCGATCTTCCGCAGTCGTTCGTAGCAGGTGGCGAGGAAGTAGTGGGCCCACAGCGCGTCTCCGCCGGCGGGGTCCTTGATCTGGGCGATCGCCCGCTCCAGTTCCGGGACCGCGCGTTCGACGTTGTTCATTTCCATGTAGCTGGCGCCGCGTTCGATGAGCGACTTGATGCGGTATTCCGGCGCCTTGGCGGAGCGCTCAAACGATTCCAGCGCCGCGGCAAAATCCTTGTTCTCCTTCTGGATGCGACCGATGAAGTAGTACGCCTCGTAGTGTTCCGGTTCGTAGCGCAGCGCCTTCTCCAGGTAGCCCTTGGCGTCGGTGTACTTCTTGGCCCGGTACAGCAACAGCCCCAACTGGAGGTACGCCAGACCGTGCCCCGGTTGGAGTTCGATCGCCTTGCGGTAGTAGCCCACCGCCTTGGCGCCCTTGTTGCGCCCCTCGAACAAACGGCCCACCTGAAAGTAGTTCTCCGCGGTGTTGGGATCCTTCTGAAGGAGCAGGAGGTATTCCTTGAGTGCCTCGTCGGGCTGGTTGAACCGCATGAAGAGCTGCGCAAGCTGTCGGCGAAAGGTGACTTCGGGCACGGTGCCGTCGAAAATGCCGATCTGGTTGACCATCTTGTATTCCATGAGCGCCAGTTCGGCCTTGTTGTCCTGCTGGTACGCCCGACCGAGGAGATAGTGGAGTTCGGGGTTGCGCTGGTCCCTCGTCAGGAGCTGTTTTCCGAGGCGGATCGCTGCGGGCGCCTTGTTCTGCTTGAGAAGCTGTTCCACACGGGATACTTTTTTTGGGGCAACCAGGTTGCGTACGATGTACAGGGTGGCAATGCCGATGCCGACACCTAGTACTACGATGACTATGATAAGGCCCATGTACCGACATTATGGTAGCGGCGACAACAATAGGCAAGGTCCTCACCGGAGGCCCCGTCGCGCGGCGACGCGACCGTTTCGCGGTCGGCGGGGAGCTCGTGGCGCCGTAGTCGCGGCGGCGTTGATCGCGCTGGCGTCGGTGCCGGCGGCAGCGCAGGATGCAACCCAGGACACGGGGTCCGGTTCGGTGTGGGATCGGGCGGTAGACGCGGTACAGTACAACCGCATGGGCGACGCGATCCCCCTGCTGGAGCTGGTAATCTCCCAGGACCCCACCCGGGTGGAGGCGATCCGGATGCTGGCGACGGCGCTGGAGCAGACCGGGAAACCCGATCAGGCGGAACAGGTGCTGCGGGACGGGATGGGACGACAGTCGATCGACGCGAGCGGTCGCGGGCGCCTGGCGTTCGATCTGGCGCTGCTGCTGGGACGTCGGGATCGTGCCGACGAGGCCGTGGCGATGTACACGACCGCGCTGGAGTACGACAGCTCCCTGGCATCGGCGTACCTCAACCGCGCGAACACACAGGTGAAGACCCAGGCCTACGAGGCCGCGGTGCGGGACTACGAGTACTATCTGGCCCTGCGCCCCGGCGCCGATCAGCGGCCGCAGATCGAGCGGATGATGGACCTGCTTCGAAACGAGATCGAGGCGCAGCGCGTTGCGCAGCAGGAGGCGGAACAACGGCGCCAGCAGGAAGCGGAAGCACAGCGCATCGCCGCGGAGGAACAGCAGCGCCGTGAGGAGGAGCAGCGCCGGCAGGCCGAGGCGCGACGGCAGGAGATGCTCAGTTCCGTTCTGCAGTCCCTCGGCAACGCCGAACAGGATGCAACGAACTTTCAGGCGGAGAACGAAGATATCCGCACGTACGACGAAGAACTTGATATTGTTGACTGACCGAGAACTGCTGGGAGGCTGAACGCATCATGAGTACGTCCAAGACACGGGCCCTGGTCATCGGGGGCATCGCCGCGGCGCTGCTGGTTGCCGGCGGCGGCACGGCGCTGTATCTGGGAACCCGCGGCGGAAATGCCGCCGACTCCGCCGCCGGAGGGGAGCAACAGGATGCCGCGGCGCAGCAAGCGGAGCGTGTCCGGAACATGCTGCGACTGGCGGCGGACTACATCGACGCCGGCGAGTATCAGCGCGCCCTCGATCTGCTCGATCAGGTCCTGATCGCTGACGCCGAGAACGCCCGGGCGCGGGAACTGCAGTCGCAGGCGATCGAGGCGCGTCGGGCGGCGGAGGCGGAGCAGAACGCGGCCCCCACCGACACCGATGCGCTCGCGCTGGAGGCGCAGCGGGCGGCGGCGGAAGCGCAGCGCGCCGAGGCCGAAGCGCGGGCGCAGGAGGCCGAAGCGCGGCGTCGAGAGGCGGAGCTGGCGGTGCAGCAGGAGCTCGCCGCCCAGCGGGAAGCGGAAGCCCAGCGGCAGGCCGAGGCCGCGCGGCAGGCCGAAGCGGAACGGCAGGCGCAGCTCGAACGGCTGAACGCCGAGGAACGGCAGAAAACGGAAGCGCTGCAGGACGCGATCGCCACGGCCCACGAGCAGATCGGCAACGAGGACTTTGTGCGTGCCAGGAACACGCTGCAGGACGCCCTCGACATCGACCTGCAGGATCAGGCGATGGAGAACCGGCTGCACGCCGCGGCCCTCGCAGCCACGGCTCAGAGCTATATGGCCGAGGACCCCACCAGCACCCGCAACCGGCAGCAGGCGATCGACTATGCCAACCAGGCGCTGCAACGCAACGAGGATGTCTGGGAGGCGCACTACACGCTGGGACAGGTCTACTACGAGACGGAGCGGTACGACGACGCGATCGATTCGTTTTCCGCCGCCGCGCGGCTGAATCCCGACAGCGCTGCCGTGCTCTACGACCTGGCGCGGGCGCAGTATCGCGCCACGCAGTACCGCGCGGCGCGGTCGAGTTACCAGGGCGCTGCCCGCGTGGATCCGTACTACCGGAACACGTACTACAATCTCGGCATCACGAACCTGCAGCTGGGTGACGCCGACCGCGCCCTGGAGGCGTTCCGCTACGCGGTGCAGGTGGACCCGGAGAACGCGGCGGCATACTATCGGATCGGCACGCTCCTCATGAATCAGGGGGACCTCTCCGGGGCGGAGGACAGCCTCCAGCAGGCGGTGGACCTTGCCCCCGACAACGCCGGCTACCACGCCCGACTGGCGACATCGTACTATCGCCAGGGACGGCTTTCGGACGCGGAAACCGAGTTCGGGCGGGCGGTACAGCTGGAGCCGGACAATCCCACCCACAACTACAACGCCGCCCTGGTGAAGAACGAGCTCGGCAAGCAGGCGGAGGCGCTGTCGCTGATCCAGCACGCGATTGAACTCGACAACCGACGGCCGGAGTACTACTTCACCCTGGGACGGGTGCAGGAAGCGCTGGGCAACACCGACGCGGCGATCAACGCCCATATGACCGCGGTGCAGCGCGACAGCACCTACGACCGCTCGCTGGTGGAGCTGGGACGACTGCTGAACGACCAGGGTTCCCACGATCAGGCCCTGCAGGTACTCACCACGGCGTACCAGCGGTCGCCGGACGGGTTCGAGGTCAACAACAACCTGGGAAACGTGTATTTGAGCCTCGGGATGTACCAGGAGGCGATCTCTCACTTTGAGACCGCGGTGTCGCTGCAGCCGGACGAGGCGCAGGCGCACTACAACCTGGCGCTGGCGTACCTGGAGGCGGAGCAGCTCGATGACGCGGAAGGCGCGCTCAACGACGTTGTGCGGATCAACCCCCGGTTCTGGCAGGCGTACCATCGCCTGGGTGAGCTGTACGTGACCCGCGACGAGCCCGAGGCGGCGCGGCAGGTGCTGACCCGGCTCCTGGAGGCCAACCCGGACTACGCCGACCGTCAGGCGGTCCAGCAGATCCTCGACTCGCTGTAGCCGGGGTTCTGTAGTCCGCCGGATCGGACTATAATGGGGGTATGGAACCTGCGGACGACCTGCCCAAAGACCTGACCGGCCAGTTTCTGATCGCCGAGACGGAGCTCCAGGATCCCAACTTCTTCCGAACGGTGGTGCTGATCGTGCATCACAACGAGGAGGGAGCGTTCGGGCTGGTCGTCAATCGTCAGAGCGACGTCACCGCCGGGGAGGTGATCGACGAAGTCGAGGGGAGCGCCCTGGAGGACGCACCCGTCTTTGTCGGTGGTCCGGTGCAGCAGAACTACGTGTTCGCCCTGCACAGCGGAATCCCCGCGCGGTACCGCAGCGAACACACCGAGGAGCCCAGTTCGGGCGTCTTCTTCGAACCGTCGTTTCGGCACGTGGTGGACTACGTCCGATCCGAGGACTACCGCACCATGGAGCCGGCGGAACTGCCGCGCATACGCGTGTTCGCCGGATACTCCGGGTGGGCGCCGGGGCAGCTCGAGGCGGAGCTCGCCGAGGACGCGTGGTTTGTGAACCGCGCCACCGGTGACGTCATTTTTCAGGCGGAACCCGCCGAGGGGTGGAAGGAAGCCCTGAGCAAGAAGGGCGGTTTCTACCGGATCGTCGCCGAGACCGGGTTCAAGCCCTCCATGAACTGAGTAAAACGAGGTGCCGGTGGACGCCCGCGAACTCTCCCTGCTGCTGGACACCGCCTCCGACGGAATCATCGTCATCAATCGCGACCACATCATCACCGTGTTCAACCCGGCGGCCTCCTCGATCCTCAACATCCCCGCGGAACGCGCGCTGGGGGCCCCCGTGGAGGAGGTGATCCCGGTGACACGGCTCCCGGCGGTCCTCGAATCCGGCGAGAGCGAAACCGACAGGCGCCTGACGTTCGGATCGGTCAACATCGTCACCAACCGCTACGCCCTCCGTGACAGCGACGGCGTGATCTACGGCGCCGCAGCGGTGTTCCGGGACATCACGGAGCTGCAACGTCTGGCGGAGGAGATCACCAACCTCCGGGAGATCCGACTCCTCAACGATGCGATTTTCGAGAGCACCCAGGACGCGATCTCCGTCGTCGACGAGGCGGGTAACGGCGTGCTGGTGAACGCCGCCTACACCCGCGTAACGGGGCTTCGGCAGGACGAGGTCGTGGGCAAGCCGTGCACCGTGGATATCGCCAGCGGCGAGAGCATTCACATGGCGGTGCTGAGGACCGGACAGCCGGTCCGGAACCGGCGACTACGGGTCGGCCCGTACCGTCGGGACGTGATGGTGGACGCCAATCCGATCGTTGTGGACGGGCAGATCCGGGGATCGGTGGCGGTGATCAAGGACGTCAGCGAACTGCGGCGCCTGCACGATCAGCTCGCGGACGCCCGGGCCACGATTCGCAAGCTCGAGGCGCGCTATACGTTCGACGATGTGGTGGGTGAGGAGCCGGTGTTTCTGGAGGCGGTGCGGCGCGCACGTGTTGCCGCCGGCACCCCGGCGACAGTCCTGCTCCACGGAGAAAGCGGCACCGGAAAGGAGCTGTTTGCCCACGCGATCCACAACGCCAGCGAACGGCGGAACGCGCGCTTTCTGCGGGTAAACTGCGCCGCCCTCTCCGAAAGCGTTCTGGAGAGCGAGCTGTTCGGCTACGTGGGCGGGGCGTTCACCGGCGCCCGCCGCGACGGTCGCCGTGGACTCTTCGAGGAGGCGCACGGCGGAACGATCTTCCTCGACGAGATCGGCCTGATGAGTCTCAACACCCAGGGGAAACTGCTGCGGGTGCTGCAGGAACACGAGGTCCGCCGCGTCGGCGGCAACGATGCGATTCCGATCGATGTCCGCGTGATCGCGGCGACCAACCTCGACCTGGCGGCGCAGATCGCCGACGGTGCGTTCCGGGAAGATCTCTACTACCGTCTGCTCGTTGTCCCGGTCTCGATTCCCCCGTTGCGGGAACGCCCCGCGGACGTGCCACTCCTGGTTGAACAGCTTTTGGCGAAGATCAACGCCGAGTATGGCCGGGCGGTGCGGGCGGTTGAACCGGTCGCGCTGGATGTGCTGTCGCGGCACCGCTGGCCGGGAAACGTCCGGGAGCTGGAGAACGTTCTGCGCCGGGCAGTGGTGGCGATGGGGGTGGAAGAGACCGAGGTGGGGCTGGAACACCTGCCCGCACTGGCCGCCGGGGACGGAGGCTGTGAGGATGAGGAGCGCGCCGACGGCGCAGCGGGGCCGGGGAGTGCCCCTTCCGCCGATGCGTCCCCGACGGAGGATTCCGCGTCTCTCAAACCCCTCGACTCCGTTGTCGCCCGGGCGGAAGCGGAGCACATCCGCCGGGCACTGAGCGCATGTGACGGCAGCCGGACGCGGTGTGCCGCCGTCCTCGGAGTGAGTCTCCGGACCCTGCAGTACAAGCTGAAGCGACACGGGATCGTGTAGTCCCACCGGAGCGCGTGCCGGGGCCCATCGGGGCCGGTCGCGGCCCGCCCTCCTGAAGCAAGCGAGTGCAGTGTATTGCGCGCAAGTTGTTGCAGTGCGCAACATATTGCGTTGTCTGCGGTGTGTTTTTATGTTTTTTTCAAGCGAAATAGTCCAATAATATGCACCATACCCGCCACACGGCGTGATATCCAGTTGGCACGCCACTTGCATTTCCATACCTGCACCACACCAACGGAGTGTCAGGATGTCTCAAGAGTTTCGGGTGCTGGCGATTAACCCCGGCAGTACCTCCACCAAGATCGCCTGTTTTGAGGACCGGCGGTGCATCATGGAACGCACCCTCCGGCACCGCGCCGAGGACCTCGACCGCTTTGACTCGATTAACGGGCAGCGGGAATTTCGGCGACAGGCTGTGCTCGATGCGCTCAACGAGACCGGAATCGCTCCAACCTCCTTGTCTGCCGTCGTCGGCCGCGGGGGCCTCCTTCATCCGCTGGGTGGCGGTACGTATCGCGTGTCCGATGCGATGCTCCGCGACCTGCGCGATGGGGTTCAGGGAACCCACGCATCCAATCTCGGAGGCATTCTCGCCGATGAGATTGCCCGCGCCGGCGGCGGCATTCCTTCTTTCGTGGTCGACCCGGTCGTGGTCGACGAACTCGCCGATGAGGCGCGACCCTCCGGCATTCCCGGTCTCGACCGCACCAGCATTTTTCACGCTCTCAACCAGAAGGCCGTCGCCCGCCGGGCGGCGGCTTCCCTCGGTCGCGATTACGCGACTTGCGCCCTCGTGGTGGCACACCTCGGTGGCGGAATCACCGTCGGCTCCCATCTCAACGGTCGGGTGATCGACGTCAACGACGGACTCAACGGGGAGGGGCCCTTTACCCCGGAACGCAGCGGCGGTGTTGCCGCCCGTAAACTGGTCGATCTCTGTTTCTCCGGGACCGTTACCCGCGGCGAGGTGACCCGTATGATCAAGGGCGGTGGTGGTCTCGTGGCGTACCTCGGGACCAACGACGGCCGCGAGATCGCTGCCCGCATAGACGCCGGCGACGCCGACGCCGCGAGGATCTATCGCGCTATGGCGTGGCAGATCGCCCGCGAGATCGGCGCCGCCGCCGCCGCCCTTGGTCAGCGCCCGGACGCGGTGGTTGTGACCGGTGGGCTCGCGTATGACGAGCGTCTGGTGGAATGGATTCGCGACCGCGTCGAGTGGATCGCGCCGACGCTGGTGTACCCCGGCGAAGACGAGATGACCGCACTGGCAGAGGGGGCGCTCCGAGTCCTGGCAGGTGAGGAACCCGCGCAGGACTATCACGGCGCCGTCAACGCTGCGGCGGCCACCACGGGGCCCACCGCCAAGGGAGCGTCGACATGACCTCCGGCGGGCGCATCGCGATCCTGTGCGGCCACTACGGCACAGGGAAGAGCGAGTGCTCCATCGCCCTGGCTCGAACGCTGCCGGCGCCGGTGACGCTCATCGATCTCGACGTGGTCAATCCCTACTTTCGCAGCCGCGAGGCGCGCGCCGTACTTGAGGCGGACGGGATCGCGGTGATCGGCAACAGTCTGGGTATCGACACCGGAGTGGATCTGCCCGCGATTCCCGGCAGCATCGTGCCCGCCCTGCGGGATCAGCAGCGGCGCGTGGTGATCGACCTGGGAGGCGACCCGGTCGGGGCTCGGGCGATTCGGCAGTTTCGGCCCCGGATTCCCACGGAGGACACCGACCTGTTGTACGTCGTCAACGCCTTCCGGCAGGGAAACCGTGATTCCGATACAACGGTCGCGTCGATCCGGGAGATCGAGCAATCCGTTGGCCTCAAATGTACGGGACTCATCAACAACAGCCACCTCCTCGGCGAAACAACGGTTGACCACGTGATGAGTGGCGACCGCCTGTGTCGGGAGGTGTTCGATGCCACCGGACTCCCGGTGGTCTGGGTCGCCGCGCGTCCACCGGTGCTGGACGCGTGCCGCGACGCCGCCCTGCAGCCCGCCGGGATGCCACTCCCGGTGACCGGCGTGCTGCGACAGGACTGGATGGATTCAAGGAGGTAGCCATGCCACGGGGAGTGGTCACGTTTCAGGACGATCGCTGCAAAGGGTGCGGGTTGTGCGTCAACGCCTGTCCCAAGGGGATCGTTGCGCTCGATACCCGACGCATTAACGCCAAGGGATACAACCCGGCCTACGTCACCGATATGTCACAGTGCATCGCCTGCGGGTTCTGCGCGATGATGTGCCCCGACGTTGTCATTGCGGTCGAACGCGTTGCCGCGGTCAAGGCGTGAGGGAGGAGCATATGGAAAAGGTCCTGATGAAAGGCAACGAGGCGGTGGGCGCTGCCGCGATCCGTGGCGGATGTCGCTACTTTTTCGGCTACCCCATTACGCCGCAGAACGAACTGCCGGAATACATGTCGCGGGAACTCCCGAAGGTGGGAGGCGTCTTTCTGCAGGCGGAGAGTGAGATCGCCGCGATCAACATGGTGTACGGTGCCGCGGGCTCCGGAGCCCGGGTCATGACCTCGTCTTCCAGCCCGGGTATCGCCCTCAAACAGGAGGGTATCAGCTACATCGCCGGTGCGGAGCTCCCGTGTGTCATCGTCAACATGATGCGTGGTGGTCCGGGGCTCGGCGGCATCCAGCCGGGACAGTCCGACTATTTTCAGGCGACCCGCGGCGGCGGCAACGGCGACTACCGACACATCGTGTACGCGCCGGCGAGCGTGCAGGAGACGGTCGATATCATGACCGAGGCGTTCGACGTCGCCGATCAGTATCGCATTCCGGTGCTCGTCCTCGGCGACGGCATGATCGGCCAGATGATGGAGCCGGTTGAATTCCGCGATCCCCCGACGCGGGAGCTTCCCGAAAAGGACTGGATCACCGACGGCACCGCCGGGCGTCGTGCACCGAACATCATCAACTCGCTGTACCTGGCGCCGCAGGACCTGGAGGACCACAATCGCCGACTCGACGCCAAGCACCGGCTGATCACCGAGCGCGAAACACGGTGGGAATCGTTTCGCTGCGATGACGCCGAGATCGTGTTCGTGAGCTACGGAACCGCCTCGCGGATCGTGCGGAACGCCGTGGAGATGCTTCGGGAGCAGGGTGTCCGGGCCGGGCTCATTCGCCCCATTACGCTGTGGCCGTGGCCGCAGGCGGCGTTCGACGCGCTGGGACCGTCGGTGCGGGCGCTCATGGCGGTAGAGATGAGCATGGGGCAGATGATCGACGATGTGAAGATTTCCGCTGCCGGTCGCTGGCCGGTCGGGTTCTACGGTCGCAGCGGCGGTATGGTTCCCGACCAGCACGCGATCGCCGAGGCTGCCGTGGCGATGCTCGAGACGGCGACACAGGAGGTGCGGTAATGCCCATGGTATTCGAAAAGACGCGCGGTCTGACGGACCGGGAAACACATTACTGTCCCGGGTGCACCCACGGGATTATCCACCGGCTGGTCGCTGAGGTGCTGGAGGAGATGGAGCTGCTGGATGCCACGATCGGAGTCGCCCCCGTGGGCTGTTCCGTTCTGGCCTACGACTACTTCAACTGTGACATGCACGAGGCGGCCCACGGGCGCGCCCCGGCGGTCGCCACCGGTATCAAGCGTGTCCATCCCGACCTCACGGTGTTCGCCTACCAGGGCGACGGCGACCTGGCGTCGATCGGTACCGCCGAGATCGTCCACGCCGCCCACCGCGGAGAGAAGATCACGGTGATCTTCGTGAACAACGCGATCTACGGCATGACCGGCGGGCAGATGGCGCCGACCACCCTGATCGGACAGAAGACCACCACCAGCCCCTACGGCCGGGAGCAGAGCCACGCCGGAAACCCGATCCGCATCAGCGAGATGCTTGCCACGATCGACGGTGCGACGTTCATTGAACGGACTTCGGTCCACAACCCGCAGTCGGTCCGCAAGACGAAGGCTGCGATCCGCGAGGCGTTCACCGTCCAGCAGAAGGGGCTCGGATTCAGCATGGTCGAGGTGCTCTCAACCTGTCCCACAAACTGGGGCATGCCGCCGGTGGAGGCGCTGGAGTGGCTCGAAGCCAATATGATCCCGTATTACCCCCTCGGTCGGTTTCGCAGCCCCGGGGTCGATCGGACCAGTGCCGCGGAGGTGTAGTCATGAGTGAACACAAAATCATCTGTGCCGGTTTCGGCGGACAGGGCGTCATGTCCATGGGGCGGCTGGTGGCGTACACGGGTATGCTCAACGGTCGTGAGGTGAGCTGGTTGCCGAGCTACGGTCCCGAGATGCGCGGTGGCACGGCGAACTGCCACGTGATCGTCAGCGATCATCCCGTGGGGTCGCCGATCATTCACCGCGATGCGACGGCGGTGATTGCAATGAACCTGCCGTCGATGCGGAAGTTTGAGGCGGAGCTCGTACCCGGCGGCCTGCTGGTGATCAACCGCAGTCTGATCGACGCAACCCCGGACCGCGATGACGTGACCGTCGTACCGGTCAGGGCCAACGAGATCGCCACGGAGGTCGGCAACGCGCGAGCTGCAAACATGGTGATGCTTGGTGCGTACCTGGGGATTACGAGACTCTTTCCACTCTCCGCCGTCGGCGAGGCGCTGGGGAAGGTGTTCGGACCCAAGAAGGCGCAGTTTCTGCCGGTGAACGAGGAAGCACTCGCGCGTGGCGCGGCCCTCGCCGGGCAGCCGGTGGGATGAGTCGGAGGATGGCGCAGACACCCTCTGAGACGGCCCATCCCGCCTCGTCGGAGCGGCCACCGGCACCGGCGGCGCCGTTCGCCTTTCGGCAGCTTGACGCCGCCGGTGGCGCACCCGCACCGATCGCGATCGCCGCTGCCGCGGAACCGGAGGTCTTGCAGGCGGTCCGTGCCGCCGCCGACCGGGGCATCGTCTCTCCGATTCTGTGCGCCGACCCCGACGAACTGCAGAGCGCTGCCGACGCCGCCGGTGTCGATCTCGCCGGCATGGACGTGCGCTCCGTGACTGGCGCGGAGGATGCGGCCCGGACCGCCGTTGCCCTCGTCGCCACCGGCGAGGCATCGATCCTCATGAAGGGACTGGTGGACACCTCGGTGCTGCTGCACGCTGTCCTGGACCGCAGCGCCGGTCTGCGCGGCGGAAGCGTCCTCAGTCACCTCGCAGTATTCGAGATCGATGGGTTTCCGCGGCCTCTCGGGATCACCGACGCCGCCATGAACATCGCCCCCGGCGTGGAGACCAAGCTCGCGATCGTGCGCAACGCCGTGGCGTTCTTTCGCTCGATCGGATACCGGGAGCCGCGGGTTGCGATGCTCGCGGCAAAGGAACGGGTATCGGAGCGCATGTCGGCCACCACCGACGCCGCCGCCGTGGTTGAGGCGTACCACCGGGGAGAACTCCCCGGCTGCGTCGTCGATGGCCCCTTTGCCCTGGACAACGCGGTGTCCACCACCGCCGCCGCCATCAAGGGAATCGACTCACCCGTTGCGGGCGCCGCAGACATCCTCGTGGTGCCGCAGATCGAAAGCGGGAACGTGCTCTACAAGGCGCTTGCCTTCCTCACGCGATCCCGCCACGCCGGTGTCATCGTCGGCGCCCGCGCCCCGATCGTCCTCACCAGCCGCGCCGACAGTCACCAGGCCAAGCTTGACTCGATCGCCCTGGCGGCGTGGTCCCGACGTCGGGCGGAGTAGGGGACCGGGGCGACCGCCGAGCCGGAAGATCAGGCGACGTCGCCGCGATCGCGCGCGGGCAGCGATTCCAGGAGTTCAACCACCCCTGCCCAGGAAGCCACCTCGTGATCCGGGGTCTCGCCGTTTGTGGCGACCTCCGCCAGGGATTCGCCGTCCTCGTTGTACCAGATCACCGGCAGTCCTGCGGCGTTGGCCCCACCAACGTCGTGATAGACGCTGTTGCCGATGTACCAGCCCTCCTCACGGGGGCCAACGAACAGGCCCCGAGCCGCATCGAGGATTGCCGGATTCGGCTTGCGGACGGCGAAGCGGGCGGATGTGATAACCGGCGTCTCGAAGAACCGCGCCAGGTCGTGGCGTTCCAGTTCTCCCAGGATGCTCCGGGGGCCGAAGGCGGTGTTGCTCACGATCGCCAGGCGCACCTCGAGTTCCTGCAGCCGGGTCAGGGCCGCATGGACGCCGGGCTCGGGCTCGAAACCCAGGGCCCCGCGCCAGTAGTGCCATTCCAGGTGGTCGTCATCGCACAGGAGTGTCATGCCGCCGCGGGCGAAGAGAAGGCGCAGAAAGTCGGCCTGTCGGTATTCGAGGAGGCTTTCCGCTGCCCGGGGTTCGATCGTGTCGTCCTGGGCGACCCCGGTGTTCACCAGCCGATCCATGTCGAATCGGTCGGGGTGGTCGACGAGGGGCTTCAGCGCGCTGAGACCGTCCTCGCGTGAGTAGTGGTTCCAGCGGATCAGGGTATCGCCGACGTCACAAATGAGTACATCGGGCCGCGTATGGTGTCCCATCCTCCCAGAGGTATCACAGATCCGCGATCATTGAAACTGACGGCGGATCTCTTCGGTCATCGACGCGAGTGCGTCGCGGTCGGCGGTCGCAAGCATCTCCCGCGCAACAGCCTGCGCCCGCTCGACGGACGTGCTGCGCACCACCTCCACGGCATCGGACAGGCCGTCGGGGTCGACGCTCAACGTCCGGATACCGACGCCCAGGTAGAACGTCGCCATGGCAGGATCGGCTGCGCTCGCCCCGCACACCGATACCTGGGTGTCACTGTCGGCGACGGAGTCCATCAGTCGGGCGATCGCCCGCAGGACCGCTGGGTGCACCGAGCGGTAGAGGTCTCCCACTCGGTGGTTGGTCCGGTCCGCCGCGAGCATGTACATGATCAGATCGTTGGTCCCTATGGACAGGTAGTCGGTGTGCCGAGCCAGCTCCGGCGCGATCTCGATCGCCGCGGGAAGCTCGATCATCACACCGAGCCGCGGTGACGCGTTGTGTTCGATTCCGGCGGCACCGAGATCGTCGATGCACCGGAATACCTCGTCCCGTGCCGCGAGGAACTCCTCCATGCTTGCGATCATCGGAAACTGAATACCCAGATCGATGCCGTGACCGGCCCGGAGCATCGCCCGGAGCTGCTCCCGCAGAAGGTCTCGGTGTTCGAGCAGGAACCGGATGCCGCGAAAGCCCAGGAACGGGTTGTCCTCGCGACCGACCTGCGAGCTCAGGAGCTTGTCTCCGCCGAGGTCCAGCGTGCGGAACGAGACGGGGCGCCCTTCCATCTCCTCAACCACGCGACGGTACACGGTGAGCTGCTCGTCCTCCGTGGGAAAGCCGTTGCGGATGAGAAACGGAAACTCGCTGCGGTACAGACCGATTCCCGGCGCGTTCATGGATCGCGCGAGCCGCGCGTCCTTGACCAGGTTCACGTTGGCGTTGAGCGTGACGCGATGCCCGTCGTGGGTGGCGAGTTCATCCGGGATCGGGGTGTCAACGCGGCTGCTTCGGCGGCGGCCGAGCTGCGACACCCGTGACCGGTAGGCCTCGAGGATCTCCCTGGCCGGTGAGACGACGATCTTGCCGTCCTCGGCGTCGATAACAACCTGGACGCCGGTGGGCGCTGAGAACAGGCGCGGGTCCGCCGTGGCGACGACGGGCAGATTGAGCGACTGCGCCAGAATCGCCACGTGGCTCGTGGCACCGCCGCCGGAAAACGCGAGGCCTTCCACGTTCTGCAGGTACAGCTTTACGAGCTCCGACGGGAAGATCTCGTGGGCGGCGACCACGTGGCCGCGGTAGTCGCCTTCGTGTTCGTCGCGCTCCTGAAGGTTGCGCACGATGCGATGTCCGAGGTCCTGTACGTCCTGGACCTTCTCCTGGAACCGCGGGTCCGGGATCGCCAGAAACCGTCGGGAGAAATCATCGACCACGTGCTGCACCGCCGTCACCGGCGCCATGCCGTCGTCCCTGAGGCGGCGCATTTCGCCGACAAAGCTCTCGTCGCGGAGCATGAGGAGGTGTGAACTGAAAATCATCGCTGCGACATCGGAGAGCGTTTCATCGACGTGTCGCTGGAGCTCCTCGAGCTGGTTGCCGCTGACCTCGATCGCCTCCTCCAGGGAGCGCCGGGCGGGCTGCGACAGGATATCGAGGTGTTGATCGAGATACTCGAGGTGTCCGATGGCGATTCCGCGGGAGGCGCTGGTACCGTGGATCAATCCCGATTCGAACGGTCCGGAGGCCGATGCCGCGTGCCCCGGTGTCTCGTGGAGTTCGTAGAGCGCGGCGGCGTTTTCAAGCGCCGCGGCCAGGTGCGATGCCAGCGAGCGGAGCGTTCGGAGCTCCGGGTCACCGATCCCGTCTGCGGCACGGTACTGCAGGGTCAGGACCCCGATACCGAGACTGTTGCGCTTGATCGGTACGCCGAGGAAGACCGGATACTCCTCCTCCCCCAGATCGGGAATCGGCTTGTTGAGCCCCGACGATCCCGAATGGCGCTCCAGGACGGGGCTGTTGTTCAGGAACGCGTACCCCGTCAGGCCTTCGCCACTGGACAGGCGTACCTTGCCGACCAGGTTCGGGTTGAGGCCCACCGTCGCCCTGAGAACCAGGACGTCCTGCTCGACATCGTAGAGATACACGGAGCACACGTCGGCCTGCAGGTGCTCGGCGACGGTGGCCGTGAGATCCTGCAGGAACTCATCCACGGTGCTCCGCCGGCCCAGAAGTTCCGACAGATCCGTGACGGCGTTGATCAATGCAAGTCCATCAAACTGTGCCACGGCTTAATGATATGACAGATTTGCATAACCGGAAACCGAGAAACATTTTTCCGCGCTTTTGGTGTTGAATATGGAAAAACGCCGACCACGGATTTATACTGTGCCCGGTGTTATCCTTACGACACTCAGGAGGAATTATGAAGCGATCAATAGTACCGGTACTCGGTGTGGTGATGCTTGTTGCCATCGTTCTGGCCGGTTGTTCCAGTTCGCCGCAACCCACCGCCCAGCAGGCACCGTCAGATGTACCCGATTTCTATCTCAATCCGCCCCAGGCGGACGATGCGATCTACGGCGTCGGCTCCGCAAAAATGGCCAGCCTCGACAACTCCCGGCGCATGGCGATCGCCCGCGCCCGCGAGGACATCGCGTTCCAGATGAACGCGGCGATCGAAGCGGCGATTGTGGACTATTCGCAGGAAGCCGGTGTTGACGGTGGAAACCAGGTTGTGAGCTTTGTGGAAACGATCTCCCGCCAGGTCACCGAAACGACGCTCCAGGGAACGCGGCAGGAACAGGTTGCCCAGGGCTCCGACGGCACGGTGTATGCCCTCGTGAGCTTCCCGATCAACAACTTCCGCGACCAGACCGAGCAGGCGTTCCAGCGGAACGAGGACGCGGCGTTCGCCGAGTTCAAGGCCGATCAGGCGCTGCAGTACCTCGATTCCCAGCTGCAGAACAACCCGCCGCAGGCGGGCAACTCCACCGAGAACTGAGCTGGCTGGACGCCTCCGCGTCCGCATCAGGCACCAATGGCCGTCGCCGGGATTGACCGGGGCGGCCTTTTTTTGTGAAATGTCGGAGTGAATTCCAAAGAAACGCTCCGAGACGAGGCAACGCGGGCGATCACGGCGCTCTCCCCGGAGCAGCGCATCGTGCTGGACGCCCAGATCGCAACTCACGTGACCCACATGCCGTTCTGGTCCCAGGCCGAGGTTGTCCTCGGGTACGTGGCTCTGGACGATGAAGTCGATCTGCAGGCGGTATTCCGCGCCGCCTCCCGTGCCGGGAAGCGCATCGCCCTGCCACGAATCGCGGCGCGAAACGCACCGATGGAGTTCCGGATTGTGGATGATTACCCGTCGTCGCTGGAACGGCACGCGTACGGGTTTTTGCAGCCACCGGAGAACGCCGAACTCTTCTCTCCGGAGGACACCGCGCTCGTCCTGGTTCCCGGACGCATGTTCGATCGCAGCGGCTTTCGTGTCGGGCGCGGCGGCGGCTACTACGACCACTTTCTGCCGACGCTGCCGGCGACCGCCGTCACCGTCGGCGTCGGGTACGCGATCCAGCTCGTTCAGAGTGTCCCGCACGGGGAGGGCGACGTTCCCGTACAGATTGTAGTCACCGACGCCGAGAGCTGCTTCTGCCGCCGGCCGCAGCCGTAGCCTGAATCGCGAGCGTCCCGGCACAGGGAGTCTGCACACCGAAAACTAACTAACGGTAGGTCGATTTTCTTGACTCCGTCCGTGGCTCGTCGTACTTTCCGTCGCGGAGGGTGCAATGCAGCGAGTTACACGCGTGATCGCAGCGGTCGCGCTGACGGGTATCCTTGTGTCCTGTGGTGGTCCCGACGGGAGGAGCGCCGCCAGCGGTCAGTGGGCGCAGGACCAGGCAACGGAGACGCCGGCGCTGGCGGTCGAAGCGCTTGAGGTGTCGCGCGGGTCGCTGCTGCAAACGGTGCAGGCGGCGGGAACGATTCGTGGTACCAGCGAAGTCGAGGTGGTCTCGGAGGCGCAAGGGGCGATTACCGCCTCCGACCTGGAACTCGGTGCATACGTCGAGGCCGGTGATGCGCTGATCCAGGTCGAGGACACCGTGGCGCGCCTCAACCTCGAGGAGGCACGCGGTGACCGCGACAGTGCGCGACTGGACCTGGCGGCCACGCAACGCCGATTCGAGGCCGGCAGTGCCTCCCAGGCGGAGCTTACTCGTGCCCGGAGCGCAGCGAACGGCGCGGAAGCGCGGTACGAGGCTGCTCAGAAGACGCTCCGGGACCATACGATCACCGCTCCGATCTCCGGTTTCGTGGCCAGCCGCGCCGACGATCTCTCCCCGGGAAACTACCTGAACCCCGGCACCGCCGTTGCCCGCATTGTGGATCTCAGTTCGCTGGAGATGCAGGTCGCGATCGGGGAACGTGAGCTGCAGTACATTCGCGAAGGTCTGCCGGCGTCGGTCTCCATCCCCGCCTGTGGTGCCGGCGCGATCACCGGTGAGGTTCAGTCGATTGCCGCTGGTGCCGACCCACGCACCGGCAGTTTCGCCGTTGTGGTGCGCTGGGACAACACGTGCGACCGGGTGCGGTCCGGCATGAGTGCCTCGGTCTCGATCCGGCCCGCCGACGCGCAGCCGGCGATCGTCATCCCGAGCGCTGCGATTCGTGAGGACGGCTCCGGGCGGTACGTGTTTGTCGCGGCCGACGGTACCGCCCGACGACGGGAGATTCGCATCGGGGACCGCCTCGGAGATCGCGTGCAGGTTCTCGACGGGCTGTCCGAGGGCGATGTGATCGTGACATCGGCGCTCTCATCGCTGGACGACGGCGCCGCCGTGAACGCCACGGTCCGGGGCCGGACGGGGGACGTGCTGTGAGTATCGGACGGTTTTCGGTCCGGAATCCGGTCCTCATCAACATCACGATGATTCTCGCGCTGGTTGCCGGGCTCTTCAGCCTGAACCGGCTGCCGCGCGAACAGTTTGCCGAGATTCCGTTCTACTTCATCAACATCGCCGTGCCGTACCCCGGCGTCTCCGCCGAGGACGTGGAACAGAGCGTGACGATCAAGGTCGAAAACGAGATGGCCAGCCTCGCCAATCTCGATGAGGTCTCGTCCACCACCACCGAAGGGCTGTCCCGGGTGACCCTCCAGTTCGACCAGGGGATATCGGACGCGGACTTCGAGTCGGCGCTGCAGGAAGTCCAGAACCGGTTCTCGAATATCGACCTGCCCGACGGAACGCTGCAGGCAACGATCGACGACTTCTCCACCAATGATTTTCAGCCGGTGATCGTGGTCGTCCTCAGCGGAGACGTGCCCTACGCGGATCTCAATGACGCGGCGGAGAACCTCACCGACCGGCTACAGACGATCCAGGACCTGTCCGGTATCACGCCCATCGGATCACGGGACCGGCAGATTACGATCGCGCTTGACCGTCAGCGGATGGACGCCCGCGGAGTATCCGTGGATGAAGTCGTTGCGGCTGTCCAGGGGCAGAACGTCACCATTCCCGGAGGGACCCTCAAGACCACCTCGCGGGAGTTTCTGCTGAGAACAGTGGGGGATCTCGAAACCGAGAACCAGTTTCGGGGAGTCGTTGTCCGGCAGGCAGGACCGGGGCAGGCGGGGACAATCACCCTCGGTGACCTGGCGACGATCACCTCCGGCTTTGACATGGACGGGACCGCGGCCCGGTTCAACGGCCGGCAGGCGATCAGCCTGCAGATCACCAAGGTCCCCGGCGGGAGTTCCGTCGGGATCATCGATGAAGTGCGGTCGCGGGTTGCGGATTTTGAGTCCAGTCTTCCTCCGGGGATCGAAATCGATTACTTCAACGACTCGTCGGTCGCCATTCGTGACAGTCTTGACGTCCTGCTGACCAACGCCGTGATCGGCCTGGCGCTGCTGGTCATCATCCTGCTGATCTTTGTCGGGGTCCGGAACGCGATCATGACGGCGCTGGGGATTCCCCTGACGTTCGCCCTGACCTTTATCGTCCTCGACGCCTTCGGCGAGACGCTGAACAGCAACACGCTCTTTGGACTGGTGCTGGTTCTCGGGTTGATCGTGGATCACGCGATCGTCATTGTGGAGAACAGCTACCGCTTGCAGCAGCAGCAGGGGATGAGCCGTCACGACGCAGCGATCCACGGCGTGAACCAGGTCATCGTTCCGGTCATCGCGGCAACCCTGACCACGGTGGCGGCGTTTCTGCCGCTCACCTTCCTTCCGGGGATTATCGGGCGCTTTCTGCGAGTCGTGCCGCTCACGGTAAGCATCGCCCTCGTGGCGTCGACGTTCGAGGCGGCGGTATTTCTCCCGTCGCACTTCGCGGACTGGCCCGGCGGCGGCAAGGCGCACCACGGAAAACGGCGCATCGAAGCACTGCAGGGGCGCTTTCGTGCCGTGCTCGATTTCCTCTACCGCCACCGGGGACTCGTGGCCATCGGCAGCGTCATCGTGGCGCTGGCGACGTTCTCGCAAATCGCGCGCATCCAACAGGATCTGTTCAGCTCCGAGGACGCCACGGTGTACTACGTGGACATCGAGATGCCGCCGGGTACACCGATCTCGCGGACCGATACCTTCGTCAGGGCGTACGAGGACCGGCTGCTGCCGCAGGTCGGCAACGGTGAAGTCGTGGCGATCGACGCGTTTGTCGGTTTCTCGAGCAGCGAATCAGAGAACGTCAGAAAGTCCAACGTGGGGCAGCTGATCGTCGATTTGACCGAGGAGGACGAGGGGCGAACGCGGTCGATCACGGAGATCATGAACGAAGCCCGGGATATGACCCGGGATATCCCGGGCGCGGAATCGGTCCAGTTCAGGAAGCAGCAGGGAGGTCCGCCGACCGATCCGCCGGTGGCATTCCGGCTGTTCGGTGACAGTTACGATGACCTGGCGGCTGTCTCCGCCGCGATGCGCGACAGACTCTCATCATACCCGGAGCTGTTCAACATCGACGATGACCTCGACGCGGGGACCCCTGAAATCCGGATCAACGTTGACGAACACCGTGCCGCCGAGTACGGGTTGAGCCCCCAGGCGGTCGGTCGGTTCATTCGCAGCAGTTTCGACGGGATCGACGCCGGAACGGTGTTCACCAACAACGTGGAAACCGGCGTGGTGGTTCGCTACAGCGACGCCGACGCCAACTCCATCGACGGGGTCCTGCAGTTGCGGATCCCCACACCGGACGGGCGCCTGATTCCGTTTTCCCGAATCGCCCGGCTGGAGGAGGGGACCGCGATATCGTCGATACGGCGAATCGACGGCAAGCGCCAGGTCCAGGTCACCGCCGAGGCGTACTCCAATGCCAACGTGCCGGAGATCAATGCGGCGATTACCGACCTGTTTCAGACCCAGTTGCAGCCCACGTACCCCGGGGTGACCCTGGACATCGGCGGTGAGTTTGCCCAGTTCGGCGACACATTGCGGGAGATCCTGCGCGTGTTCGTCATCGGGGTGTTCCTGATCTACCTCATTCTCGCGACGCAGTTCAACTCGTATACGCAGCCCCTGCTGATCCTGTTGACGGTGCCGTTCGCGTTTGTCGGGGTAATCCTGTTTCTGCTGGTGTCGGGGACGCCGCTCTCGACGACGGTCATCTACGCCAGCGTGGCGCTGGCGGGCATCGCGGTCAACGACACGATCGTACTGATCACCTTTGCCAACCAGTCGCGGCGCGATCACGGCGCAGATGTGGGAACGGCGGTGACGGAGGCGTCCGTAACGAGACTGCGTCCCATTCTCCTGACCTCGCTGACCACGATCGTCGGGCTGGTGCCGACGGCGATCGGACTCGGCGGCTACTCTGTCGTGTGGGGTCCGATGGCGAGCACGATCATATTCGGGCTGATATTCTCAACACTGACCACGCTGATCATCGTGCCCAGCTTTTACGGTCTGATGTACGATTCGCGACGCCGTGACGAGCGAAGACGGCGTCGCGCCGAGAAGCGCGCCCGGCGACGGTCGAGGAAGACCGGCAGCGGCGCGTCGGGGGAGCAGCGTGGTGCGTAACGGAAGGGAGTACACTCCAATGAACGATGCGGTTCGACGCCTCTCCGGCGCCCTGGCCGCGGCGGCTTGTGCGGTCATCCTGATGGTGCCGGTGAATGCGGTCGACGCCCAGTCCCTCGAGGGGCCCCTGTCGGTTCCGGATGTCATTCGCCGCGTCCTGGAGGCGGATCCGGCGGTGATCAATTCCCGCAGGGCCGTTGACTCCGCCCGGGCGCAGTACGATCTGACCCGTGCGGGGGTTCGGCCGAATCTCAGCGTGGATGTGACCCCCTACAGCTGGGACCAGCGGCGAGTCGACACCGGCATCACCAGCCAGCGCATACGGACCCAGTCGGTGGGTGCCGGCATTTCCGTTCAGCAGTCGCTTCCCACCAGTGGCCAGATCAGCGCCGGCGTATCCAACCAGACGAGTATCATCGATTCCGACGGGACCACGATCGAGCAGGCGCCGGAGGCGTCGGTTTCGTTGCGCCAGCCGCTGATGGTCAACGGAAGACTGATCAGTACCGAGGTATACAACGCCGGACTGCGAAACGCCGCCATCGGGGTTGAACGTTCCCGTGTCAGCGACCAGCTCACGGTGAACGGCAATATCCGTCAGGCGCTGGGTCTGTACGTCCAGGTCGCGAGCCTTCGGCGTTCCGTGGATGTGCTGGAACGCACGATCGACGTTCTGGGGCGACAGCGCGATTCGGCCGAGATCGACCGGCAGCAGGGTCTGATATCCGACAACGCCCTGTTGGCGCTCCAGGTTACGTTGAACAATCGCCGCGAAACGCTCTTCGATACGCGCCTGCGGTTGGTTGAGGCGGAGCAGAATCTCGCACGTGTCCTGGGACTCCCGTCGCTTCAGGGTGTGGAGCTCGCCGATAACCTGGGAACGCTGGCGGTGCCGTCGATTCCCGATGTCGCCGCCGCGGCGTCGGACAACCCGCAGGTGGCTCTGCAGGAACTGGCCGTCGAACAGACTGTCCAGTCCGGCCGGCTCAACGACCTTCAGGACCGTCCATCGTTCCAGATGAACGTACGCGTCGCTCCGGTGTACCCGGACTCGCGGGACAATCCGGACAGCGTCGCTTCCTCGTTCGGCGACCTCTTCGGCGACGGCGCCGATGTCGAGGCAACCGTCGCCCTGGGCCTGACGATCCCGGTCCTCACGGCGCGGGAGCGGAGTCTGAGGGAACGCGTGGATGAGTTGTCGCGATTGCAGCAGGAAGCCAGTCTCACGGACACCGAACGCTCGGTGGCCAATCAGTTGCAGACGTTGCTCACCAATCGAGATTTCCTCGAGCGCCGCGTGGAGATCCTGCAGACCGACGTGGAATACGAGCAGCAGCGGGTGGAGAATGAGCGCGCGCTGCTCGCCGCGGGGGCTACGACCGAGCTGCGGCTGGACGAAGTCGAACTGGATCTGTTTTCCCGTCGGAACGAGTTGTGGCAGGTCCGTGCCGAGCTCTATCTCAACGCCGTGGATATTCGGGCGGCGCTCGGCGAGGACCTGGCGGACCTGCAGGAGGAAGGCGCCCGGGACGGGTGAGACCGATGCGGCGCGTGCCGCCCGGAGCAGCGCTTACCACAGTGTTTCGAGGAAGCGGTCGGCGGCGGCGTCGATGCGCCGTCTGCGTTCCGGGTCCAGCCGGTCGAGCTGCCGCGGCATGACCGCCAGACGCGGGTTGCCCGCAAACAGCTGACGGTTGTCCGCCACAAACCTCCAGTAGAGGCCGTCCCAGATCTCCTGCCATTCGCCGGTGGCGGCATCCGACATCCTGCGGATGTAGTTGCTGCCACTTGCGTACGGTTTGGTCGTCATCGTGCCGCCGTCCGCGTACTGGCTCATGCCGTAGACGTTCGGGACCATCACCCAGTCATAGGCGTCCACGTACAGTTCCATGAACCACCGGTACACGGCGTCGGGGTGAATCCGGCACAGCAGCATGAGGTTTCCTGCCACCATGAGGCGTTCGATGTGGTGGGCCCACCCGAGCTCCCGGGTGGTGCGGACCACGCGGTCAAAGGGGGGCACGCCGGAGGTTCCTCGATAGAACGCCTCCGGCATCGGCTGTGAATGGCCCAGCGCGTTCCGGGTGCGCATGCGCCGCCCGTGGCTGTGGTACGCCATGCGCATGAACTCACGCCATCCCAGAATCTGCCGGACGAAACCCTCCCGGGAGTTGATCGGTACCTCCGGTGCGTTCAGGGCGGCATCCACGACCTCCTCCGGAGTCAGCAGTCCCACGTTCAGCATCGGGGTCAGGAGCGAGTGGAACCATCGGCTGTCACGGGAATCGATCGCGTCCTCGTAGTCGCCGAACCGGGCCAGACGGTGTTCCACAAACTCGTCGAGCCAACGACGGGCGTCGTCGCGGGTGACGGGGTAGGGTGGCAGCGCAATCCCGGTGTCCGCCGCCACGGAACGCGCGATCGCCCCGTGAACGTTCGTCGCCGGCGGAGGTGGCGCGAGGTTCCGGGGAATGCGTTTTCGATTCGCCGTATCGAAGCTCCAGGCGCCGCCTGCGGGACGGCCGTCGTCGGTGACCAGGATCCCGCGGCGCAGGCGCTCACTCCGGTAGAAATCGGCCATGAACAGACGGTTCCGCCCGGCGGCGTACCGGTCGATCTCGTGCCGGCGCAGGAAGAATCCGGGGGAATCGTGGGTCGCCACGGCGATGCCCGCCGCCGCGGCGCCTCCGTGGAGCGCCTGTTCCAGCCAGTCGTCGTCAACCTCGGTGACCTCGACCCGGACCGTTTCCGGCGGGAGCAGGCGAAACACATCCCGCGAGCTCTCGAGTTCGCCGACCGTGACGATGCGGACCGTCCGTCCCGTCGCCACCAGTTCTCGTCGGTACGCCTCCATGGTGAGCCGGTGGTAGGCCGGCTTCATCGGGAGGACGTCGAACTGGGTAAAGAAGAGTGGATCCTCCACGAGCCACACCGGAGCTGCCGGTGTGGCTGTCACCGCCGGGTTCCCGGCCCACAACTGGTGCGGGTACACGAGAACCACGACGGGGGTGTGGTTACCGGTCCGCACCATCGTCGGCAGGCGTCTCCGGCATGAGCAGAAGTTCGATCCGGCGATCGGGGTTGAGATATCGGGCAGCGGTGTCCCGGATCGCCTCACCGGTGAGGCGATCGATCAGGTCTGGATAGTCCTGGATGCGCGCGAGGTCCCTGCCGTGCTGGACCGCAAACTGGAGCACCGACAGCCAGTACCCGTTCTCCTGCACGTTACGCTGATACGCGTCCCGCTGCTGGGCCTGAATGCGCTCCACGTAATCGTTCGATGGAACGGTCGTGGCGACTTCATCGACCACATCCAGGGCCCTGGCGCGCAGTTCGTCGACCCGGTCCGGGGCGAGGCCGAAGCCGAGCTGGATGAACGCCCACGGTTGGGGTGTCCGCCAGCGCCAGCCGCCGGCGCCGACGCTGTACGCGCCGCCGGCGTCCTCGCGGATATCCTCCCGCAGGCGGATATCCAGCAGCGAGGCCACACTGTTGAGCAGGTAGTTCTCCTCCTGCGACCACTGGTAGGGCCCGTGCATGACCATCACCAGCTGCGCGACCGGTTCGCGGCCGGCCCGGACCGTGCGATCCACGATCCCGTCGGGGCGCGGGTAGCGGTCCGCGGGAATCGTTTCGTGAAAACCCGCAACGGCGGACTCAGCCGACGGCGAGGATTGCGGAATGGACGCCAGGTACCGTCGGGCCAGGTCCTGCACCGTCCCCACATCCACGCTGCCCACGAAAAACAGGGCGAAATCACCGGGGTCCCGAAAGCGGTCAGTGTAGACCTCCCGTATCTGATCGAGGGTCACGTCCGAGACGGCGTCCGGATCGAGGGCGTCGAGGCGCGGGTCGCCGTTCGCGAACAGGTGCTGCAGTTCCCGGGAGAACTGCCCCTGCGGCGAGGCCCGTGATCCGCTGATCTGCTGGAGCACGCGCTGCCGGACGTTGTCCAGCGCCTGCTGCTCGAAGCGGGGCTGCGTGAAGGCCGCGTGGATCATCTGGAACAGGAGTTCCATGTCCTGCTCTCTGCTGCTCCCGGACAGCGATTCCGAGACGCGGCCGAGGCTGGCGGAAAGGTCCGCCGAGCGGCCTGACATGAGCCGTTCGAGGGCGGCGGCGTCGAGTCCGCCGAGTCCGCTTTCAAGCGCCACCTGCGGTGCGAGACGTGCCGCCGTGGTCAGGGTGTCGTCGATGAGGGCCAGTCCCCCGGGGCTGTAGGCCGAGAAGAGTTCCTCGTCCTCCCGGAAATCGGTCTGCCGCACGAAGACGCGCATGCCGTTGGACAGTCGCAGCTCGGTGGTTTCCACCGCGGGATGATCGACGCGGTCAACGATCGCCCCCGGGACGGGGGCCTGCGGGAGGAGCCTGGCATCCACGGCGGTCTGCTCCGGTGGCGCGATCTCCGACGACCGAACCTCCTCCAGTACCGCCGCGAACTGCTCGTCCGTCGGCACCGGCTCGCCGTCGGGGAGGGTTCCATCCTCGCTCGACCGAAGGCTTGCAAGGATCACCCCGCCGTCACCGGCGGAGAACTGTTCGGCAACGGCGCTCACCTCGTCCGCCGTGATGTCCGGGAGGAGGGCGTGGTACATCTGCGCCTCGAACTCGATGCCGGGGACCGACTCGCCCTCCGTCCAGTGGCGCACCAGTTCCTCCGCCACGGAGGACGCGGGCCGGCTCTCAAAGTTGACGCGGGCATCGTCGATTCCCTGGAGCATACGCCGACGGGCCCGGTTGAGTTCCTCCTCCAGGACGCCATGTCGCCGTGCGCGCTCGACCTCCGTTGCCAGGAGCCGGAACGCGTCCAGGGCGCGGTCATCACGGACGACCGCGGAACTCACGGCGATCTCGGTTCCGCGCAGAAAGCGATTGAACCCGATGCCGCCCGCGGTGAGGGGCGCCGAGGGGTCACGGGCGTCATCCCGCAGGCGTTCGTTCATCACCGACGAGAACAGCGCCCGCACGAGCATGTGGCGGTAGTCGCCGATCGTCTCGGTCGGCGGAGGCGGCGAGAGGACGTAGAGCGAAACGGTGCTGCGTGAGGCCTCGCTGTCCGTCGCCACGCTCACCCGAAGGTCACCGCGGTCGGGAACGAAATAGTAGGGCCGCTCCAGAGGCGCCGACGGTCGGGGAATGCCCGCCATGGCGTCGCGGATGCGCGACTCCAGTTCCTCCGTCGACAGATCCCCCACCGCGATGAGGGCCATGTTGTCGGGGCGATACCAGCGCGAGTAGAAGTCGACAAACTCGCTCCGGGGAGCAGAACGGATCGTGTCCGGGTCACCGATCGGGAGCCGGTCGGCGTAGCGGGAACCAGCAAACAGCACGGGAAAGTGCTGTTCCATCATCCGCTGGGACGCCCCGCGGCCGCCACGCCATTCCTCCATGATCACACCGCGTTCGCGTTCTATCGCCTCCGGTGTAAAGGTCAGGGCGGACGCCCACTGATGCATGACATCAAAGCCGGTTGCCAGCGCCTCCGGATCGTCGGCGGGTAGCTCCAGTTTGTAGACAGTCTGGTCAAAGCTGGTGGCGGCGTTGACGTCGGGACCGAATCGGATACCGAGACTTTCGAGATAGGCAACCAGCTCGTTCTCTCCGAACTCCTCGGTCCCGTTGAACGCCATGTGTTCAACGAAGTGCGCGAGACCGGTCTGGTCGGGAGTCTCCAGAACGCTACCGGCGTCCACAACCAGGCGCAGCACGACGGTGTCCGCGGGGTGCGGATGGTGAACGGCGAAGTATTCGAGTCCGTTGTCGAGACGCCCGTGACGGATTTCCCGCCGAAACGGGAGCGGTGCATTCAGATCGTCCGGCGCCGGGGTACCGGACGAGTCGAGGTTTACCAGAGTACGAACGCCGGCCTCCGGTTGTCCCGAGGCTGCTGCCGGGGCCGGTGACCAGATGGTGGCCACGATGGCTGCAAGGAAAAATGCCCTGATGGGGCTGCGGTGTCTGAGCATGTCCAGAACATACGGCGTCATGGAATACGCGTCCACCCGCTTGACCAAAGGATGGTCCTGTGTTATTCCTGTATTCAGGTAGGAATTAAGGTAATGTGGTCTCAGCGAACTCGATACGCCGTGCGCACGCTTATGTACCTCGCGACGCACAACCATCACCGGACGCCGGCACGCGAGCTGGCGCGGGAAAACGAGGTACCGGCCAAGTATCTGGAGACGATCCTGGCGGACCTGCGTGCCGCAGGGCTGGTGCGCAGTACCAAGGGGGCCGGTGGCGGGTACGAGATGGTGAGTGACCCGTCCACGGTGCGGCTCCTCGATGTGGTTCGCGTGGTGGACCCGGATCTGGTAACGGAATCCGCGACCGACGGCGCGGCGGAGGAACCCGTACTGGACGGCATCGCGCGGCACGTTGTCCAGGAACTGGCGCGGACGACCGTTGCCGACGCGGTCATGCGGTGGCAGCAGACGCAATCGACGTTGACGTACGTCATATAGGACGAAGGAGGAGGACGATGTCGGGAGATAGACGACCGTCCGAAACGGGTGGCCCAACCGGCCCCGTCGGGCGCCATATCGATACCGTGGGCGCGACGCCGCTGGTACAGCTGTCGCGCATGGGACAGGGCCTGCCGGGACGTGTCGCGGTGAAACTCGAGAACCGCAACCCGCTGGGGAGCGTCAAGGACCGGATCGGTCTGGCGATGATTCGCGATGCCGAGGCCCGAGGTGAACTCACCCCCGGCGCCTCGATCGTGGAGGCCACCAGCGGCAACACCGGGATCGCTCTCGCATGGGTCGGAGCCAGTCTGGGCTACCGGGTGATACTGACCATGCCCGATACGATGAGCACCGAGCGGCGCCGGCTCCTGGTCTCACTGGGGGCGCGCCTGGAGCTCACCGACGGGCGCCAGGGAATGAGCGGCGCCGTGGCTCGTGCCGAGGAGATCGTTGGCGAAGATCCGAAGGCGGTGATGCTGCGCCAGTTTTCCAATCCCGCGAACCCCGCTGTGCACGAGGAGACAACCGGTCCGGAGATCTGGAATCAGACCGGTGGCGGAGTTGATACCTTTGTCGCCGGTGTCGGAACCGGCGGCACGATCACCGGGGTCGGTCGGGCGTTACGGGCGCGAAACGCCGCGGTGGAGCTGGTGGCCGTGGAACCGGCGGAGTCACCGGTGCTCGCCGGTGGATCGGCGGGCCCTCACGGCATCCAGGGGATCGGCGCGGGCTTCGTACCGTCGGTGCTGGACCGGTCGCTGCTCTCGCGGGTCGAATCGGTGACGGCCGCCGAGGCCGGTGCAACCGCCCGACGCCTGGCGCGGGAAGAGGGAATCCTCGGCGGGATCAGCGCCGGGGCAAATGTGGCAGTGGCACTCCGGCTGGCCGCCGACGGTGCCTACGAGAACAGGACGATCGTGACCGTGGTATGTGACACCGGAGAACGATATCTGAGTACATGGCTCTACGAGGAGGAGTAGTCTATGAGTTATCGCCTGGAAACGCTGGCGTTGCACGCCGGACAGCCGAAGGACCCCAATGTGCCGAGTCGCGGCCTGCCGGTGCACCGCACCACGGCGTACAATTTCCGTGACGCCGAACACGCGGCCAATCTTTTCGGACTGAAGGAACTGGGGTACATCTACACCCGGCTTCAGAACCCGACGCAGAACAGCCTGGAGGAGCGCCTCGCCGCCCTGGATGGAGGCGTCGCCGCCCTGGCTCTGGCCTCGGGGACCAGCGCCGTGTACTACTCGATCATCAACCTTGCCCGCGCCGGCGACGAGATCGTCTCATCCAAGTTCCTCTACGGCGGTACCTACACGATGTTCAACGACATCCTGCCGCAGTACGGGATTACGGTGAAGTTTGTGGACCCCCTGAACATCGACGAGATCGCCGCTGCGATCACCGACCGGACCCGGGCGGTCTATCTGGAGACGATCGGGAATCCCGGCCTCGCGGTTCCGGATTTCGAGGCCGTTGCTGAGGTTGCTCACGCCCATCGACTGCCGGTGATCGTTGACGCCACCTTCACCACGCCCTACCTGTTGCAGCCGATCGCCCACGGTGTGGATATCGTGGTGCACAGTCTCACCAAATGGATCGGTGGCCACGGAACGGGAATCGGCGGTGCCGTGGTGGACAGCGGCCGGTTCGACTGGAAGGATCCCAAATTCACCAACCTCGTGGAGCCCGACTCGAGCTACCACGGCCTGCGCTACGCCTACGACCTGGGTGATCTCACCCCCCTCGCGTATATCCTGCGCATGCGACTCGTTCCGCTCCGAAACCTCGGCGCGGCGATCAGTCCGGACAACGCCTGGATGTTCATGCAGGGGCTCGAAACCCTGCCGCTGCGCATGGAGCGCCACAGCCAGAACGCCGCGGCGGTGGCGAAGGCACTCTCGGAGCACCCGCAGGTTGACTGGGTGTGGTATCCGGGCCTGGAGGGCAGTCCCGGCCATGAGAACGCGGTCAAGTACCTGAAACGCGGATTTGGAGGCATGGTCACCTTCGGCATCAAGGGCGGACGCCCGGCGGGCGAGAAGTTTATCAACGGCTTGGAGCTCTTCAGCCACGTGGCGAACGTCGGCGACGCCAAGAGCCTTGCGATTCATCCGGCAAGTACCACCCACAGCCAGCTCTCGGAGGAACAGCAGCGCGCCGCCAACCTGCCGCCGGAACTGGTGCGACTGTCGATCGGCCTCGAACACATCGACGACATCCTTGAGGACGTCGAAAAAGGGTTCGCCGCGGCAAAGGCGTGACGACCGACGGGGTGGGGTGCGGGTCGGCACCTCACTCCGTTTCCCGTGACGCGGTTATCCCGGAACGCAGACGAAGCGGTTCGCCGTCAGCGGCAGCTCCCCGTCAAACCGGTAGGCGCACAGCCGACCCCCGGTTGCGATGCTGTAGTCGAGACAGGCGATGCGGTCGGTGAGGGGCGCCGGCGTGCCGGAGAGCCAGTAGTGGCCCACGAATACCGGGCGGTGGTCGCGGTACCCCGGCAGGTGCTCCAGCTCCTCCGGGTCTACCGGTACGTCGGCCAGTTCGGTGTCCGCCGGGGGCATTGCGACATCCCCCATCGTGAGTCGTCCCCCGTCTCCAACGGTCCGTTCATCGGCGTTGAGCCACCACCGGGTGCGCGTTTTCGTCCGCGGGGTGCCTTCCTTGTCGTGGTAGACCGCGCCGTCCGGCAGCCGGATTTCGACACCTTTCAGCAGTCGCTCAACGATTTCGCTTTCCCGGCGACCGGGAACCATGCTCACGCGGAGGTAGTCTGTTTGTGCCACCGGCCGCGGATCGTGGCGAATCTCATCTATCGCCGGCTCATCCCACGCGGCGTGCACCACCCGAAGCGCACCGTCTTCGTAAAACAGCGGAAGCGTCCGTATCCAGTCGAGCAGGTCGGACAGACCACCGGGATCGTCGCGGTATGCAGAGAGGGTCGCCGCGTGCTGTCGCAGGTGCTCGTCGGTGTGGCTGCGAAGCCAGCCGCCTGCCCCGTCGGGGGTGTGCCACGCCAGGGCGTTGTACTCGTGGTTTCCCATAACGCAGATCGCGTTGCCCGCATCCACCATGTTCCGGACGATGTCCACCGCCCGGCGAATCTCGGGACCCCGGTCTATGATGTCTCCCACGAACAGGACCGTTCGCATTCCGGTCGGGTCGTGCCACCCGCCGCCGGAGCGGCGATACCCTAACGTGCGCAGAAGCGTTTCCAGCGCCGATGCATGGCCATGGATGTCACCAATCACGTCGTACACGCTTGCAATTGGACGCGAGCTGGCGGAGAATTTCAAGGGTGACAAACCTGCTCCAGATTATCGCCGGCGTCCCTCACGCGGCGTTCGTGGTGGACTCCGGTGGTACCGTTCGGGCGGCCAACGAACGGTGTACCGCCATTTGCGGTGACGAGGCCGTTGCCGCGGTCCCGTGCAGCTTCGATTCGTTTTTCGGCTCGGCCCTGGCGACCACCTCACCGTGGCGCCCGTCCGGCGACTGGTCAGCGGACTGCCAGGTGCTCCGTCGGGGTGTCGGCGTCGCCGTGCGGTACCGACCGAACAGCGAGATCCTCGTACGCGCCTCCCTCGCCGGCGATGCCCAGACGATCGTCACGCTCATTGACGCCGACGGCGACGATATCGGGGTGTTTCACCGATCGGAAATGCAGACGCGGGAGACGCTTGACGCCGTGATGCGCAACGTCAACTCCGCGGTGTTTGTGCTGGACGCCGCCGGGACGATCCTTGACTGCAACGGAATCGCCGAACAACTGGAGGACGACAGTGCCGGAGAATCGGCAGCCAGCCATCTGATTGGATCCACGATCGACGACGTGGTCTCCGTGCGGCAGCTCGGGGAACGGTTTCTCGTGCGAAATCTGATCGACCGCGCCAGGGACCGTGACCGCGACCTGTGTTTCTCCACGGATATTCAGGTGTCGCCCCGTGGGCGACAGGCGTTCGATGCCGAGCTGACTGTTGCACCGGTCAGAGGCAGCGGCGGTGGCGACGGTCAGCCGGCGGCGATTCTCTTTGTCCGTGACGCCGCCGAACAGCGGCAGGTCTGGCAGGATCTGCGG
Organism: uncultured Spirochaeta sp.; assembly: GCA_913030605.1. Lineage (GTDB taxonomy): Bacteria > Spirochaetota > Spirochaetia > DSM-27196 > Alkalispirochaetaceae > Alkalispirochaeta. The sequence continues at coordinate 15,425 of CAJWEZ010000020.1, read as the reverse complement.
AAGATTCAGCACGCCCGGGAGATCTCCCGAGCCGCGGTGGGGCTTGCCCATGAGCTCAACAACAGCGCCACCGCGCTGATGAATCACCTCAGTCTGCTTGACCACCACCTGAACGCCGGGGGAGCGCCCGCGGCGGCGGAGCTTCAGAGCGCACAGAGCGCGGTCAGGCGGATTCGGCGCCTGGGGTTACAGCTCGAGCGGTTCTCCGGCGCCGAGCCGCTCGATCACGAACGGTCCGACGACGGGGACGACGTGACCTCCCCGCACCTGCTCACCGAACTCGTCCAGGACACGGTGGGGCTTGCGGTGAGCGGGACGGGCATCCGCAGCAGCTTCGCAATCGATGCGGGTTTGCCGGCGGTCCGGATCCCGGGGAACGCATTCTCCCAGGCCCTGTTCAACGTGGTGATTAACTCGGTGGAGGCGATGGACGAGGGTGGGCGACTGCACATCGACGTGCGGGAGGCCCAGCGCGCCGAGGCGGTGATCGTGGAGGTCCGGGACGAGGGACACGGGATGGACCCACGGATCGTCCAGAAGATCCTGCAACCGTATTTCTCCACCAAAGCCGGGGGTATCGGCATGGGACTCACCGTGACCCTCTCGATTCTGGAGTCCTACAGCGGACGCGTCGAGGTGGAAACGGAGCCGGGATTCGGAACGGCCGTGCGTCTCTTTCTTCCGACCGCCACTTCGATTCCCGAGCCGCGGGAGCGTTCCGATGACCGTGACGCCGGTGGTGAATCGTTTTCCGATGCCCGCGTTCTCCTGGTGGAGGACGACCCGCTCGTCCGGCGGTCACTGGAACGGACGCTCGAGGCGGTCGGGTGCATCGTCACCGCCGTTGAGAGCGGAGACCGCGCGATCGACGTGTTCCAGACGGAACTGGCCGGCGAGCATCCGTTTCAGCTCATGATCACCGATCTCACCATGCCGGGACGGAACGACGGCGTACAGCTGCTGCGCCGGGTTCGTGAGCTGGACCCCGATATCCCCGCCGTGCTCAGTTCCGGTGCCCTCCATCGCCAGAACGCGTCTTCGTACCGCGATGCCGGATTTCAGTACGTCCTGCGCAAGCCCTTCGGCGAACCCGAGGTTCGCTACGCGCTGTCCGTTGCCCTGGCACGGGCCGTGTAGGCATGGTCGGACGGGGCACGGGCCGCAGCCGGGACCGGACCCGGCGGCGATGTTGATACTTTCGGGAGGGCACCCTATAGTACGAAAGCGAATATGGCGCGCATCATCGGCATTACGGGTGGCTCTGGGTCGGGGAAGACGACAATCGTTCGCAAGATATCCGAGATCGTCGATGATTTCGTGTTTATCCCGCAGGACAACTACTACCGTTCCGCGGAGTACGTCAGCAACACCAACATCAACGCCTTCAACTTCGATCACCCCAGTGCATTTGACTCCGACCTGATCGTGGAGCATCTGCAGTACCTGCGCGCCGGCGACCCGATCGACATGCCGCAGTACGACTTCGTCCACCACCGCCGCAAGGAGGAGTCGGTACGCATCCACCCCGGCAAGCTCGTGATTCTCGAAGGGATCATGATTTTCTTTGAGGCCCGGATCCGGGAGCTGATCGATCTGAAAATCTACGTCGATACCCCCGACGACATCCGGTTCATCCGCCGTCTCTCGCGGGATATTCACGAGCGCGGCCGAACGGTGCAGTCGGTCATTGACCAGTACATGCAGACGGTGCGCCCCGGACACTACGAGTTCATTGAGCCCACGAAGGCCTACGCCGATCTCATCGTTCCCGAGGGAGGGCAGAACCAGAAGGCCCTCGAAGTACTCGTCTCCTTCATGCGCGGGATCGTCGAATAGCGGGGTCAGAACGGCCCGAATCCCACGCTGATCGCGATCCACAGAAATACCACCGACAGCAGAAACACCACCGCCTGCAAGGGCAGCGTCCACCGCAGCCACGTGGGGTACGAGACGGTGGTGAAGCTGAGGCCGATGATCAGCAGCGCGTTGGTGGGGTAGAGCATGTTGCTGAAGCCGTCGCCGAAACCAAAGGCGAGCACCGCCGTCTGCCGGGTGATCCCCACCAGATCCGCCAACGGGGTAAGAATCGGCATCATGAGAAACGCCTTTGCCGATGCGCTACCGATAAAAAAGTTCATGACCAGCGTGGCGCCGTACATGAGAAACCCGGCGGTCGCCGGCGGATGGGTGGATATGTATGCGGCCGCGCCGTGGAGGATCGTATCCATGATCCCGCCGGACTGCACGATATGCTTGACGCTCATCGACATCATGATCAGCAGTACGCCCGGCAGCATGTTCAGAAACCCGCCCCGGAACGCGGCCCCGACCTCCCTCCAGGTCAGTCCCGCAAGCTTCCCGGCGCCGACGCCACCGACCAGGAACAGCACCGCCATGAGCGGAAACGCGTACATCGACAGGGCCGGGATCTGTGCGGTGACGACAATGAAGGTCACCGCGATACCCATTGAGACGGCGAACCAGATCAGCGCCCGCCGCGTCCGGATCGTCAGGTGGGAATCGGTCGCATCGGGAGACACCTGTCGCCGCAGGCGGGCGTCTTCGGCGTGGACCGGCGAGCGTTCCGGGTTTTTCTCGATCCGCCGCGCGTGGCGCGAGACAAACAGGAACACGATCGCGTAGACAAGGACCAGAAATGGAATCCTCAACCACGCCCCCGAAAAGAGCGGAAGCTCGGCGATCGTCTGCGCCACCCCGATCGTAAAGGGGTTGGTCACCGCGGCGGCGAAGCCGAAGGCAAGCGGAAGCAGGCTCATCCCGAGTCCGGTGAGGGAGTCCCACCCGAGCAGGAAGCTCAGCGGTACGACAAAGACGATCAGCGGGACCATCGCCTCAAAAATCCCCAGGACTGCGCCGCTGACCATAAAAAAGAGCTGCATGAGCGCCATCAGGAGGAAGCGGCGGGAGCGCATTCGAACCGCGATCACCCGCAGAAACGCGCCCAGTACGTCTGCCCGCTCCAGGACGGTAAAGGCTCCTCCGACGAAAATCAGGAACACGATGATCGCGATGACGGCGACGTTCCCCGGCGCCGCCAGTACTTCCACCGGCGCGGTGAACCAGCGCCACACCGGATAGTCGGGGGCAGCGGCGAAGGTAAACGATCCGGGAACCACCTGCTCCCGGCCGTCGACGGTTATCCGGTCGTACGACCCCGCCGGAACCACCCGGGTCAGGACTCCGGAGACGATCATGAGGGTGAGGATGATGGCGAACGCGAGCAGGAACGCCCGTTTGCCGATCTGGATCATACTGCTGCTCACAGGTCCTCCGCGTCGCTCAGTCGGATGAATCGGGTGTAGAAACTCACCGCGTGCTGAATGTTGGCCAGGGAGACGCGCTCGTCCACGCCGTGAATGCCGGCCAGGTCGTCCCTGTCGAGAACGTACGGCAGGAAGCGGAGTACCGCTCGACTCAGACCGGCGTAGTGGCGGCTGTCGGTGGTGGCGGTAACGAGGTACGGCAGGATGGGAATCTCGGGCCATTCTGCGCGAATTGCGTCGTACGCCACCCGGTAGGCGGGGCCATCGGTGGCGGACTCCGGCGGGGCGGCGTTGTTGTCGACCCCCGGCGCGAGTTCGGCGCGGACGATTCCCGAGAGCCGCGGACCCATTCGGCGGCGAACGCGCCTGAGCACGGCGTCGATCGATTCCCCCGGCAGGAGCCGCATGTTGATGTTGGCCCACCGTCTGCGGGGCAGCACGTTGGGGGCGTCGCTTCCCAGAAGCATGGTGACCGCCTGCGAGTCGCGCAGCATCGAATCCGTCTCCGGAGCGCGTGACAGGATCGCGTGTACGGCCGGCGCCGAGAGCGGATAGGCGCGCAGAATGGCCCCCTGCAATCCGCCGAGCGCGTCGCCGAGGGCGCGGATGAACGCCGTGACCGTGGCGGTGCGGCGGACCGGTTGTCGGCGCCTGAGAATCCGCTCCAGGGCCTCTGCAAGGTGAAACGAGGGATCCATCGCCGGCGGGTTGGAGGCGTGGCCGCCGCCGGACTCCACAATCAACCGAACGTTGATATGCCCCTTCTCACCGCAGCCGATGAGCCCCACCGGTGTCGTGATTCCGCCGATCATACCGTCGGCGACGATCGCGCCCTCGTCCAGAACGGACGCCAGGGTGACACCTTCGTTCGCGAGCGTTTCCGCGATCCGACCGGCTCCCAGCTCGCCGCCAATCTCCTCGTCGCCGCCGAAGGCGAGAATGAAGGGGCGCTGCGGTTGGTACCCCGCCGTCAACAAATCCTCCACCGCCTGGAGAATCCCGATCATTGAGAGCTTGTTGTCGAGCGCTCCGCGTCCCCAGACCGCGTTGTCGCGGATTTCGCCGGAGAACGGGGCGATGCTCCACCCATCGGGTTCCGCGGGGACCACGTCATAGTGCGCCATGAGCAGTACCGGGTCGCGACCGGCGGCGGTCGCGGTGGAGGGAGTCCAGCGGAACACCAGCCGGTACGGGTCGGGCCTCTCGACCTCCAGCGATCGGTGCACCGCCGGAAAGAGGTCCTGCATGAGGCGCTGAAACTCCTGAAGCCGTTCCACGGTGTCACCGCCGCGATCGGGCCGGACCACGGTGGGAACCCTGATAGCCGCCGCCAGCTTCTCCGCCGCCGTCACTGGTACGGGTTGTCCTCGAGGATGAGCGCCGCGAGTAGGTAGATCAGAACGCCGCCGCCACCGAGCAGGAACAGCACCACAAAGGCGACCCGCACGAGGGTGACGTCGATACCGAAAAACTCAGCAAGACCGCCGCAGACGCCGGCGAGCTTCCGTGATACTCTGCTCTTGTACAGCTTCTTCCGTTCCGGGGGCCGAAAATCGCTCATGGCGCCATTGTAGGCCCGGTTCTGCCACGGGGCAAGCGCAGGGGCATGCCGATGCCCGTCCCGAGATCACCTCAAAAGCGGTCGGCGACCGGCAAATTGACCTAAACCTCGATATTGCGGTACCTTGCCGGGCATGGGCCAGCGGAAAACCACTCCCGCCAACCGGGAGAAGATCATTCAGGCCGCCTCGCAGCTGATCAGAGAGCGTGGTATCGACAATACCACCCTCGCGGACATCGCCGTTGCCGCAGGCATCAGCAAGGGGACCCTTTATTACTACTACTCCACCAAGGGCGACCTGATCTTCGATATCGCCGATCGACACATGAACAATCTGACCGATCGAATCTTCCGGTGGCTCGAATCCAGCGGCCAGGATCTGCCGCCGCGAAAGGTGTTCCGCATGGTTCTGGACACGGTCATGCACTCCCGCAGCCGCGGACAGATTCACGTATACCTTATTCAGGAGGCGCTCACCGAGAATCCGAGTCTGCGCAAACGCTTCGTCGAGGAGTACCGCCGTTGGCGCGGGATCATCGAAGAGGGCCTGTCGCGTGTCTACGGAAACCACGGGGAGTACGCCACCATGGCGCGCGTCCTGCTTGCGACGATCGACGGTCTCATTCTGCAGCGCCTGATCGGGGTCGAACAGATTCCGATCGATTCGATCGCCGGCTACTTCGAGGTAACCGGCGAAGCGTACGTTTCCCGATAGCCCGTGAACACGATCCTGGTCCGCGAGCAGTCGGACCGCTACCGGCTCGCCCCGACCGACCCCCGCGCACGACATCTGAAACGTGTTCTCCGCGTCTCCTCCGGCGACACCGTCCGGATTGCCGTTCTCGGTGGTCCCCTGGGAGAGGCCACCGTTATTGAGAACGGCGCCGGTGGATTCGATCTGACACCTGTGTGGCGTGAAACCCCACTGCCGTCGCTGCCGATCACGGTACTGGTGGGGCATCCGCGGCCTCCGGTGCTCCGGCGTCTGTGGCGGGATCTGGCGGCGATGCGTGTCGCCCGCGTGGAGGTGTTCGCCGCGGAGCTCTCCGAACGATCGTACCTGACCAGCTCCGTGTGGGAGCACGTGGACGATGCGATCGCCGACGGACTGAGTCAGGGTGGGCATTCCACACCACCCACGGTGACGTCGCGAAGATCTCTCCGGGACGCCCTGGTGTCGATCCGTGCGACGGATCCCGACGGCCCCGATACCGCCGGCCCCGATACCGCCGGCGCCAGACGTTTCTTCGGTTCCCTGGCCGCAGCGGATACGCCGGGGCTTTTGACGCTTCCCGAGGCGCTCTCGTCCATCGCCGCCCGGAGCGCCGCAGTGACCGAGTCCGGAGTTGTTGTCGCCGTGGGACCCGAACGGGGATTTACCGCCGCGGAGGAGGCATCGCTGGTTGCTGCCGGCTTCTGCGGGGTGCGCCTGGGACGCTCGATTCTGCGGACGGAGACGGCGACGATCCTCCTCGCCGGCGCCGCGTGTGCCGCTGTGGCCACCGGTGGCCACAGCGCCTGATCGTTGCGATCGCCGGTGGCGGACGATATACTCGTCAGAGTGATCCGGGAAGGAGCCGACATCCAATGAAAATCCTCGTCGTCGACGACTCAGTTTCCATGCGACAGATGCTGTCGATCATTCTCAAGGGTGCAGGCCATACGGTCGTGGAGGCCCCGGATGGCGCGGTCGGGCTGGCGCAGTTTGACGAGTCGATCGACGTAATGGTCACCGACTACAACATGCCCAACATGGGTGGTATTGAGCTCATCAAGGCGGTTCGGGCCGGCACGGTAAACCGCCAGGTGCCGATACTGATGCTCACGACCGAGAGCGACGCGTCGAAGAAAACCGAGGGGCGCGACGCGGGCGCCACCGCCTGGATCACCAAACCGTTCAACCGGGATTCGCTCCTCGCGACGCTCGACAAGATCACCCGCACGGTGGACTTCTGACGGAGACTCCATGCTGACCGTAGAAACCGCCGACACCGACGGGCAGCCCCGCGTGATCATGGACGGAGACCTCACCTTTGCGACCGTTGGCGATGCACATACCGCGTTGTCGCAGTACCGCGGTTCGGAGATCGGGCTCGAACTGCGCGATCTGGGGGCGATCGATCTCGCGGGCCTGCAGCTACTCTACGCGGCGGCGCAGTCCACGGCCCCCGATGGTCCCGTGGTGACACTGGTTGACACCCCGGCCATGGCGCGGTTTCGCGCCATGGCGGAGTACTGCGGGCTGCCACCACTGGGGACGGTGCCCCGTGGGTGAGTCGCACGATCCGGTCGATGTGTTTCGTGAAGAGGCCCACGAACTCCTGCAGCAGTTCGAGGAGAGCGTCGTCGGCCTCGGGGACGAGCCGGACAACCGGGAGTTTCTGGACGCTGCGTTTCGCGCCCTGCACACGATCAAGGGATCGGGCTCCATGTTCGATCTCACCGACCTGACTGAATTTGCCCACGACATGGAAACGGCGTTTGCCGCACTCCGCGATTCCGGGCAATCGGCGCCCCGACGGGTTGTGGACCTCGCCCTGGAGGCGGTCGATCATCTCGAACGCCTGATCGACGGCGGGGCATCCGATCCGGACCGGCAGAACCACGCGGCCCTTGTGGTGGACGAGCTTCGCCACCTCACAGGGGTCGATGAGGAGCCCGCATCGGCGGCGCCTCCGCGGACCGGCGCCGGGGACTCGCCGGAAGTCACAACGATCCGCGGTACCTACGTTCCCTCGGCATCGACCTTTCTTGTGGGAACCAACCCGATATCCCTGATATCCGAACTGGGCAGCCTCGGGGCGCTGGAACTCAGCGGTTCGGTCGCCGCGATTCCCGGATGGGCGGCGTTCGACCCGCAGGCGTGCTACCTGCGGTGGGAGTTCGCCGTCACCGGCCAGGTGGCACCGCAGGATGTCGGCGACGTGTTCATGTTCATCGACGCAGACTCGCGGGTGGAACTGGAGGGAGACGATACCGACTCCGCTACAGGCCGCGACTCCGGGGCGGCGATCGACTCCGACGCCGCCATCACTGACGGCGATTCCGCCGACCGCGGCACCTCCGACCCGGCAACCGAAGGAGTCGCCGATGCTCCGGGTTCCGGGAGCGGCGGTGCCGCGACCAATCCGCGCGGTACCGGAGCGCAATCCATCAAGGTCCGTACCGACAGACTGGACCGGATGGTCAACCTTGTCGGTGAAATGGTGTCGCTCCAGGCACAGATTACCCTGAGAGCCGAGCAGCTCGGAGACCGGCTGATGGCCGCCCACGCCGAACAGCTGGAGCGGTTGGTGCGCGAGGCGCGGGGCCTGTCCATGGACATGCACATGGTTCCGGTGGATCGACTGTTCGCTCCGTTCCGGCGCCACGTGCGCGCTCTGGCGGCCGAGCTGGGGCGCGAGGTTTCGCTTGAGGTTTCCGGAACCGACACCGAACTCGATCGCAACGTCGTGGAACAGCTCCGGGATCCGTTGCTCCACATCGTTCGCAACGCGATCGACCACGGCATCGAACCACCCGACCGCCGGGAGGCAGCCGGGAAGCGACGTGCCGGCCACCTGCGCCTGCTGGCGGATTACAGCGGCGCCATGGTCCGCATCCGCGTCTCGGACGACGGAGCAGGGCTCAACCGCGAGCGGATCCGGGCGCGGGCAGTGGAACGTGGGATCGTTGCGGAGGGAGATCACCTCACGGAGGACGAGATTCTCGATCTGATCTTCGCCCCCGGGTTTTCGACCGCCGAAACCGCCACGGCGGTGTCCGGGCGCGGAGTCGGTATGGATGTCGTCCGCCGCAACGTCGAGGCGCTGAGCGGCGCGGTGACGGTGCGCAGTACGCCGGGCCGTGGGTCCACCGTCGAACTCCGCATCCCATTGACCCTGGCGATCGTGGAGGGCCTGTTGGCGCAGGTAGGGGACCAGCTGTTTCTCATCAAGTTGGAGTACATCCGCGAGTGCATCGATGGTCGCGCCGCCGTCCGTGGCGGGCGCCGGGAGATGATCGATTTTCGTGGCGAGGTTGTTCCCACCCTCGACCTCGCGGATTTTTTCGGCATCGCCGGCGATCGCGATGACCATCGTCCGATTATCGTCATCGAAGCGGGAGACCAGCGCGTCGGACTCGTCGTCGACAGCCTGCTCGGCAATCACCAGTCGGTGGTGAAGTCCCTTGGCCGACTGCTTGCCGGGCTCGAAGGTGTGAGTGGCGCGGTGTTCCTCAGTGACGGCACACCGGGCCTCATGCTCGATATCGAACGAGTGGTTCGCCGCGCCATACGCCGGGCATCGTGAGCCCGCCGGTGGACCGGCGGCGCCCAAACCGGCTACACTCGGCGCCGATGATCCCCGCCGAGTTCACCAATGTCGTCATCCACCTCACGGGCGTGAAGGGCACCGGCATGGCGGCGCTGGCCGAAATCCTGTCGGACGAGGGCGCCGTCCTCTCCGGGAGCGACGTCGCCGAGCGGTTCTTTACCGACACGCTGCTCGAGGCGATTGGACTCGTGCCCGCCGTGGGGTTTGCAGCCGACCACGTACCGGACGGAGCCGATCTTCTCATCTATTCATCAGCCTACGGTCCCGACAATCCGGAACGGGCGGAGGCGCAACGGCGGGGCATTCCCCAGTACAGCTACACCGAGATCCTCGGGGCTCTTTCCCGCGACCGCAGGAGTCTGGCGGTGAGCGGTGTCCACGGCAAAACGACGACCACCGCCATGATCGGGACACTGGTGGCCGCCACCGACGTGCCGGCAACGGTTGTTGTGGGAAGTGCGGTCCCGTCGTTCGGCGGCTCCGCCACGCTCCGGCAGGGCCGGGAGGTCCTGGTCGCCGAGACCTGCGAGTATCGCCGGCACTTCCTGTCCTTTTTCCCGGATGTGCTGCTGGTAACCAGCGTGGAGGCGGACCACCTCGACTACTACCGCGACGCCGAAGATGTCCACAGCGCGTTCGTGGAGTTCTCGCGACGCCTCGCGAAGGACGGTACGCTGGTGTACTGCGCCGACGACCAGGGAGCCTCATCGGTCGCCCGCGACGTCGAGCGGGAACGGCCCGACATCCGTCTGGCCCCATACGGATTCTCTGTCAGTGGAGCCGGACACGTATCGCTGCCGACGGTTTCCGACGGCGCGCAGCGCTTCTCGGTCGCATTGGAGCAGGGCGAACGCGAATGGGAACTTCGTGTGCCCGGACGGCACGCCGTCCTCGATGCCGCCGGAGCGATCCGTTCGCTTGAGTTTCTCACCGGCCCGCCCTCGACCGACACGGTGCACCGGTGGCGTGCGGCGCTCGCCGGATTCACCGGCACCCGGCGTCGAAGTGAGGTGATCGCCGAGGTCGGCGGCGTCACCATCATGGACGACTACGCCCACCACCCGACGGCGATCAGGTCGACGCTCGCGGGATACCGCGCATTCTGGCCGGGGCGTCGGCTTGTGGTCGATTTCATGTCCCACACCTACTCGCGGACGGTGGCGCTGCTCGACGAGTTTGCCGGCGCCTTTGGCGACGCCGACGTGTTGTTCCTGAACGACATCTACTCGTCCGCCCGCGAGCAGAACGACACCGGTTTCAGCGGTGAACGGCTTCGCGACGCCATTGCGGCTCATCACCGGGACGTGCGCTACGTTCCCGACTTCGCCGAAGCGACGGCGCGTATCTGCGACGAACTCCGGCCGGGGGACATCTTCGTCACCATGGGGGCCGGCGACAATTTCCGGATCGCCGCCTCCGTCGCCGCCGGGCTGCGCGCCGAAAAGGAGGATGGCTGATGCGGAGCATGACCGGGTATGGACAGGTTGAAACCACCAGTCCCGATCGGGATGTGAGTGCCGAAGTCCGGAGCGTGAACAACCGGTACCTTGAGGTGTATGTTTCCCTCCCCAGCTTTCTCAATCCGCTGGAGCCGGACATCAAGCGGCTTGTCCAGGAACGGGCCCACCGGGGAAAAGTCGAGATTCAGATTCGGCTGCGTGAGTACCGCAGCGACCTCGCGATACACGTCGATTCCAACGCCGTGGCCGCGGCGCGATCCGCACTCGCGGAGATCGCGTCGGCCGCAGGCATTTCCAATCCGCCGGGGTATCGGGACATTCTGGCATTTGACGGCGTGATCCAGACCGAACGTCGGCGGGATCCGGAAGCCTACCGGGACGAGATACTCGCGGCGGTGTCCGACGCACTCGAGCGGTGGAACAGCACCCGGGATGTGGAGGGGGCGGCAACGCTGAGCGACATCCGCCACCATCTCGACCGGGTTCACCGCTGCACCGAGGTGTTCGCGGAGGCGGCTCCAAAGGTGGAAGCGATCGTTCAGGAAGCGGTGCGGACGCGGTTCCGCGAGGTACTCGGCGACGAGGCCGACGAACAGCGCGTCTACGCCGAGGCAGCGGCGCTTATGGTCAAGCACGCCACGAACGAGGAGGTGTCGCGCCTTCGGAGTCACGTCTCGAGTTTTGCCGACGTCCTCGAGGAATCCGGCGCCATCGGAAAACGACTCGATTTCATCTGCCAGGAAATGAACCGTGAAATCAACACAACCGGAAGCAAGACGGTCCTGCCGGACGTGCAGGAGGCGGTGGTAGAGGCGAAGGACGCCGTTGAGGCGATCCGCGAGCAGATTCGGAATATCGAATAGATCGATCAGGGAGAGCGCATACACGATGGGCGAGCTTCGGGTGGCAATATCGGGGAAAAGCGGGTGTGGCAACACCACGGTGAGTCGGATGCTTGCAGAGCGCCTCGGCATCCGGCAGATCAACTACACCTTCCACACGATGGCAGATGAGCAGGGTGTAACGTTCGACGAAATGTGTCGCATGGCGGAGTCGGATGACTCGTGGGACCGGTACCTGGACCGCAAGCAGGTCGAACGGGCGATGGAGGAAAGCTGTGTCCTCGGGTCGCGACTGGCGATCTGGGTTCTCGACGCCGCCGACCTCAAGGTATACCTGACCGCACCGCCGCGCGTTCGTGCGGAACGCATCCGACAGCGCGAGGGTGGCAGTCTCGAAGAGGTTCTCGCGGCGACCAACGAGCGGGACCGACGCGATCACGCGCGCTACCTCCGCCTGTACAACATCGACACCGAATCCTACGGGTTTGCGGACCTGATCATCGACACCGAGCAGCATCGCCCCGAGGCCATCGTTGGTCTCATCGTCGACGAGATCACGCGGAGAGACCTGCTCCCGCGGTGACACCTGAGGCCGCCGGCCACCGGAAGATCCGGTCCATGGGACGCCGTGGCTGGTACGCCGTGGTGTGCGCCTCCTGCAGAAACCGTTCGATCTGCGCGACCGCCCGGGGAAGGTCGTCGGAAAACCGGAATCGCACGCCTCGGATTCTCGGGGGCTGCGGATAGCGGTCCACCGACGACACAAACTCGCGGAGTTTCTCGTCCAGATCATCCATGCGCGCCCACATACCGCGTCCGGACTCTTCGAGCATTCGGGCGTTCAGCATCTGTTCGTACTGCCCCGTCTGCGGCACCACGAACACCGGTTTTCCGAGAACGATCGCCTCCGACATGAACTGATGTCCGGCGCTTGAAATCACGCCACGGCACCGTCCCAGATAGTCCACGATGTTTTTCCGGGGATCGGGGAACACCTGAACGTTGTGAATTGCCAGCCGTCGCAGCGCCCGCACCATGACCTTCCGGTAGCCCGGTTTCAGGTAGACGACGAAAAAATCCTCGGTGCGAACGGGCTGCCGCGTGATCGCCCGCCGGACCAGCGGCCCCACGTCCCCGTTGTAGAACGAGACAACGAGTTTCCGGTGGTATTTCCCCATGAGCACCAGCGACACGACTCTCGCGAGCCACGATTCCAGCGAGAACTCGCGCTGACGAAGGACCACAGCGGGATGGTTGATCTGGAGAATCGGCATGTTGAGCCGGTCTGCAGCGTACGAACAGAAGGGGTCGTAGTCGGACACAAGCGCCTGGACCGACCGGCGTTTGAGCCGGCGGGCGATCCGCGATACCGAAATGGGGAACCGCAGCGCCGCCGGGAGGTTGGTCCACACGGTACGGGGGTAGTCGATCCGGTCACGTACCTTGACGAAGGAGAAGTAGGGGATCTCCTCCAGGTCCACGTCACCGAGATTGTCCCGCATAAACCCGAAGAGGTGCCGGGGACAGAAGATGACGACTCGGTATCGGGTGCGTAGGACATCTGCGAGGGCCACCGTGCGCGACGCGTGGCCGAATCCCTCCCCGGTGCACGACAGGGCAACTGCCATCATGACGAAACCTCCCGTTTCTGATGACACACCGGTACCCCATATCTGTAAAAAACGCGTTAGAATGCCGGCGATGATTATTCAACACGTCGTCACGCTGCAGGAGCGCCGGCGGGGATTCCACCTCATTACCCGCGATGTCGAGTCACAAATCCCGGAACTGGCATCTGTCGAACGAGGCCTTGCACACGTGATGATCATGCACACGAGTGCAGGACTGACGCTCAACGAGAACGCCGACCCCGACGTCAGGACGGATATGGGCACTATTTTCGACAGCCTGGTGCCCGAAGGTCGACCGGAGTACGTCCACACCATTGAGGGGCCCGACGACATGCCGGCCCACGCGAAGGCGGCGCTCGTGGGATCGAGCGTGACGATTCCCGTGCGCAACGGGCGGTTTCTTCTCGGGACCTGGCAGGGGCTGTATCTGTGTGAGTTCCGGAATCGTGGAGGAGCCCGTCGCCTCGCCGTGACGATCCTGGCGGATCCGGAAGGTTAACGATCACCTTGTCGAGACCGACAATAGACTACAGAATAGGTCTAGGCAAAAACGTGGTCGGTCATCGATGAAGACGGTGCAAAAAGTTCTTCTCAGCCTTCTCCTCGCAACCGTGGTGTTCACCGCCTTCGCGGTGGCGGCGTATTCCGGGCTGTTCTCGCTCATCGATACCCGATTCTACAATCAGCGTATCCGTTCCACCTCTCAGGCAGTTCTGGAGGAGACGCGCACGGTCGTCGCCGACTACGTCAGAGCACTACAACAGGACATCGGATCACTGGCCTCCGATCCGGCAATCGCACACGTGTTTCTCGTCAACCAGAGTCGCGAGGATATCGTCGCTCAGACAGAACGCGTCGGGACGCTGCTGGAACTGCGGCCGGAGATCGACTATCTGAGAATCATCGACAACGATCGCGGTCGCCTCTGGTTCAGTACGCTGGACGCCGACGTGCGAAGCCAGAGCCCGACCCGTATCGAGTACCGGCCCATATCGGAGCTCGATCCGCCACTGCTGCTTCCGCCCGCACAACAGGAGGGAAGCGGGAGCGACTGGATCGCAGACCGCGGTGCGCTGCGTGTCACCGTCCCGGTGGTGGACACGTTTTCCATTCCCCGTGGTGTCCTCGTCGCCTGGGCGGGCACGAACGGTGTGTTTTCCCGACTCGTCGAAGAAGGACTGATCGGTCCATCCAACCGCGTACGACTTACACCGGACGGCACGCTTGTCGTCAACGCGCCGCGCCATCTCACTGCTGACGATCTTGGCGAGCTTGATCGTGCGATCGGCAGCAGCGATACGGCGCCAGTCATCGACAGCTCAATCGGCACCAGTTTTGCAGTCGAGCGTGCCGACGGGGGACCTGCGGTTCCTCCGCTCGCGTACCTCATCAACGAGGACACCCTCACCATGGATGCGCCGCTGCGGGTCATCCTCCTCGCCTCCGTGTTTCTCCTGACGTTCATCATCGTGTATCTGATCCTCAATATTCGGCAGGACCCGACGGTGGTCGTCGCCGAGCGATTCCGGCGGTTCCAGGAGTCGGTGGTCAAGGACTATCTCCGTGAAGGCCGGTCCATCGATCCCGAAATCTGGCGACGGGAACTCAACACTCGCAAGGAACGGATCGAACACGAAATCAAACGCGGCCTCGGGCGAGTGAACGATGAGACCCGCGACCAGCTCGAACAGAACATGCAACGGAGCTGGGATGAACTCTACCGGTTGATCGGGACGCGGGAGGGCGGACAACGCACCGAACTGGAGCCCGTAAGCCTTCGCCAGATCGAGGAAATCATCGAACGCACGATCGCGCGTCACGGTGGCGTTTCCAGCGGTGCTGCCTCACCAGCGCCGAGCCGCCGCCCCGTGGCCACCGCCTCCCAACCCGGTGACGAGGCCGAGGCGGTCGAAGAGGCCGAGCTGGTCGAGGACCTCGAGGACGCCGAGGCGATGGAGGATCTGGAGGAGATCGAGGAAGCCGAAGCAATCGAAGAGGCCGAGCTGGTCGAGGACCTCGAAGAGGCCGAGCCTGTCGCGGATCTGGAGGAGCTCGAGGACGCCGAAGAGGCCGAGGCCCTCGACGAGATAGACGACGGGTCGGCGGACGACCTGGAAGAAACGAGTGAGGTCGAAGCCCTCGAGGAGCTGGACGAAGATACGGTCGAAGAGGCTGAACTGGCGGAAGACCTCGAAGAGGCCGAGCCTGTCGCGGATCTGGAGGAGATCGAGGAAGCCGAACCGGCCGAAGCCCTCGACGAGATAGACGACGGGTCTGCGGACGACCTGGAAGAAACGAGTGAGGTCGAAGCCCTCGAGGAGCTGGACGAAG
>CAJWEZ010000019.1 GCA_913030605.1 uncultured Spirochaeta sp. | reverse complement strand
CCCGAGCAGGCCGCACAGGCGCCAGGTGATCGCGAGCCCGAGGCCGGTCCCGCCGACCTTCTTCCGCATCGAGCCGTCGATCTGCCGGAACGACTCGAAGATCGAGGCCAGGCGCTCCTGCGGGATGCCGCAGCCGGTGTCGCGGACGCGGAGCTGGACGCCGTCGCCGTGGGCCTTCGCCTTCACGGTGATCGTGCCCGCCTCGGTGAACTTCACGGCGTTGCCGAGCAGGTTGGTGAGGATCTGCTCGAGGCGCAGCGGGTCGGTCTCGATCTCCGGCAGCTCGTCCTCGAGGTCGAGCTCGAGGGTCACGGCGCTCTTCTCCAGCAGCAGCCCCTTCACGGTCGAGGCGCAGACCTCGATGCTGTCCTCGACAAAGATCGGCTCCGGGAAGATCTCCATGCGGCCCGCCTCGATGCGGGAGAAGTCGAGCACGTCATTGATGAGGCGGAGCAGGGTGCGGGCCGCGCGCTCCGAGCGTTGCAGGTCGCCGAGGACCTCATCGCCGAGCTCGGCCTTCGACCCGGACAGCTGGCGGAGGGTCAGCGAGGTGTAGCCGATGATCGCGTTGAGGGGCGTCCGCAGCTCATGGCTCATGGACGCGAGGAACTCGCTCTTGGCCTTGGCGGCCTCCTGGAGGTCTGCGTTGAGCTGCTCGAGGCGTCGGCGCTGGGCGGTGATCTCGGTGTTGGTCGCCCGCAGCTGCTCGAGCTGGGCGACGTTCTTGCCGTGCGCGAGCTCGAGGCCGGCCTCACGCTCGGCGAGACCGCGGTGCTGGATGAGCTCGCGGCGACAGGAGAGCAGCAGGAAGATGTCCTCGAACACGACCCAGCCGATGTGGACAAACGAACGCAGCAGCTGCGGCGAGGTGAGGCCGTAGATCGACTGCGGCAGAAAGAGACCGCGCAGGATGTGGTCCACACCGGTCACCGCCGTCGCGACGGCGATCACCTTCCAGTCCCGGTAGAACGCCAGAATCGCCAGGCTGCCGAAGATGTGAAAGTGGGACTCAATACGTCCCCCGGTCATGTGGATGATGACCGCGGAGAAGAGCATCTGCGCGGTGGCGACCACGTAGCGCGTACCGGCGGCGGTGGGTGCCACGCGTATCAGGGCCCAGGGGCCCAGCGCGAGCAGACCCGCGCCGGCGATGGCGCCGGCGATGTGAACGTTCAGACGACCGGTTTCGGCGATCCAGGTTCCCGGAGTGACCAGCAGGCTGAGGACGACGACGAACGCCCACTGACACAGCAGGAGCCACTGGACGATGCGGTTGGTCTGGCGGGTATTTGAGTCGAACGATTCGCGAAACAGGGACTGTGGCGCAGTCATTGGGTGCTCCTTGTTGATGTGCATGTGGCGGCCGGGCGTGGTCTATTCACCCGCGATCTCCCGGGCCAGGTCCTGGTATTCCTTCAGGGCCTCCGGATTCGCCATGGCGTCGGCGTTTGTCGCGATCCCCCCGGCGAGAATGTCGCGGACGGCGATTTCCACCTTCTTGCCACTGCGGGTATACGGCACCGCCGACACCGCGAACACCCGGGCCGGTACGTGCCGTGGACTGGCGTTCTCGCGGATACGGAGACGGATCCTCTCGACGCACGCGGCGTCGATCGTGATCCCGGCGGCGGGAACGACGAAGAGCACCACCTCCACGTCACCGCCCACGGGGCGGCCCACCACGAGGCTGTCGGCGACCTCCGGCATCGATTCCACGTGGCGGTAGATTTCGGCCGTCCCGATACGTACACCTCCCGGGTTGAGCGTCGCGTCGCTGCGACCGTACACCACAACGCCGCCGATCGTCTCCACGGTTCCCGTGATTTCCACGTAGTCTCCATGGGTCCACCAGCCCGGAAACCGCTCGAAGTAGGCGGCACGGTACCGTGACCCGTCGACATCGCCGTGGAACGTCAGTGGTCGCGACGGAAACGGGACGCGACACACAAGCTCGCCGCGCTCGCCGAACAGCGGTGTACCGTCCGCGGCGACCGCGGCGATGTCCATTCCCAGCCCCGCGGCCTGAATCTCCCCGCGGCGAACGGGCAGTGTCGGTACGCCGAGCATGAAACAGCTGATGATGTCTGTGCCGCCGGAGATGCTCGCGAGCTGGACGTGCGGCGCCAGGTCGCGGTACACGTAGTCGAACTCCTCCGGCAGCAGCGGCGCGCCCGTGGAGAACAGGACCCTCAGAGAGGCGGTCCGGTCGACGGCGCTGACCCCGCTGGCGCGGCACGCCGAGAGGAAGCGCGGACTGACTCCCAGGTGTGTCAGGCGTTCGGAGGCCGCAAGGTTCCACAGGTGGTCGGGACCCGGTTCCACGGGCGAACCATCGTACAGCACCACCGTCGCCCCGGTTCCCAGGGCAGATACCAGCCAGTTCCACATCATCCAGCCGCAGGTGGTGAAGTACAGGACCCTGTCGCCGGCGTGAATCTCGCTGTGCAGGATATGCTCCTTGGAGTGCTGCAGCAGGGTGCCGCCGACCCCGTGGACGATACACTTGGGCGTCCCGGTGGTTCCGGAGCTGAACATCGTGTACATCGGATGGTCAAAGGGGAACGTGGGGAGGGCGGCGAGGGAGGCGGCGCGCTCGTCGGGAGTCCGCTCCCGCGCGTTCCACGGCGACGGGAACGGGTCGAATCCCACCGAAGGCGATGACGCGGAGCGAGACGCCTCCGGAAGGCTTTCCACCGCCAGGGCCCGGCGAACGCCCGGCAGTCGACGACGCACTTCCTCCATGCGATCGGCGACGGTGTAGGTTCGGCCGCCGTAGCGGTAGCCGGTACAGCCGATGAAGACAACGGGATCGATCTGCGCAAAGCGGTCAACGATCGCCTGGACGCCGAAGTCCGGCGACGCGCTCGACCACACGCCACCGAGGGATACCACCGCGAGCATCGCGACGACCGCCTCCACACCGTTGGGTACGACCGCGGCGACGCGGTCTCCCGGAGAGATCACCGTCTGGAGGCGTTCGCGGAGGTCCAGGACGGCGTCGGCGAGGCGCCCGTGGGAGAGACTGTGCCGCGACTCCGTCTCAGTGACCGCCACAAGGGCCTCCCCGGCCGCGGTCTGCGCGTCCGCGGCGTGGCGCAGCAGATGACGGGCCGCCGAGAGTCGCAGCCCCGGAAACCAGCGTCGGTGCTGGAAATCACCGCCGTCGTGGGGCGGGGTCGCCTCACCCTCGACGTCGATTCCCGAGTGCTCGAGCCACAGACTCCAGAACCGATCGGGATCGGATACGGACCATTCGTGGAGATCGGGGTAGCGGTGGAGATCCCGCCCCGCGACCCGCGACGCGTGCACGGCGAAGCGGTGTAGCGCGGTACGTTGCGGCGACGGGGGATCCCAGAGGACGGGAGAAGGCGCGCGTTTCACGCTGACCAGTGTAGCCCGGGGCGGCGAAAATCGCCACGGAGGGTCCGCGGGGTCCGGGCTACTCCACCGCCGGGAGCCGAACCAGAAACCGTGCTCCGGAGCGGCCGTCGGGACGATCCTCGACGGTGACGCGGCCACCGTGCAGCGTAACGAGGTTGCGCACGATCGAGAGCCCCAATCCGCTGCCGCCGTGTTCGCGGTTGCGGTCCGCGTCGAGCCGAACAAAACGGTCAAAGACGCGATCGCGCTGGGTCAGGGGTACCCCCGGGCCGCTGTCGTCCACGGTCAGCCACACCCCGCCGTCATCGTCTCCGCACGCGAGGTCGACGCGGCCGCGGGGCGGTGTGTGCCGCAGGGCGTTCGAAAGCAGGTTGGTCAGAATCTGCTGGAGGCGGGCGGGGTCGGCGCTGGCGGGACACGGTGTGTCAGCGGTCACCTCGATCGCGATGCCGCGGCGCTCGGCGTCCGGCAGGAACTGGTCGCGGGCTTCCTCGAGAACCGCGGACAGGTCGATCCGGCGCAGGTCCAGCGCGACGCGACCCGCATCGAGACGCGCCAGCGTCTGCAGGTCCGCCACAAGGTCCGCGATGCGGCCGACGCTCCGGTGGAGTGCATCCCACTGCGCACCGTCGGGGGTGTAGACGCCGTCACGGAGCATCTCGATCCGAGCCGAGAGCAGACTGATCGGCGTTCGCAGTTCGTGGGCGGCGTCGGCAACGAAGCGGCGCCGCGTCTCCTCCTGCATCTCGACGTCCCGGGCCATGGAGTTGAAACTCTGCGCCAGGGAGCGGAGTTCGTGGTCCGCGGCGGGTTCCGCCACGCGTACGGAGTAGTCTCCGGTGGCGAGGGTGCGACTGGCCGCCTCGAGCGCGCGGATAGGGCGCAGCAGCCACCGCGCCCAGAGCGCTCCCACGATCAGCGCGCCGATCAGTACGCTCACACCGGCGGCTGCGGTTGCCCGCACGATGCTGCCCATGATTGCAGCGTGGATCGGGTTGTCACCTCCGCGGATCATGGACCCGACGAACAACCACCCGAACGGCGCGGAGGCGGGGCCCAGGGGAACGCCGTCCTCGGGGGTGAGCGGTGACTCCACAGTGACCGGCATACTGGATGCGACGGGAACGCCGCCGGCGTCCACTACCACGACGGCCCGGTCGAGGAAGGGGGTCACATCGCGATCCGGTCTCGGGGCCATGCGACCGCCCTGCATCATCGGCATCGCCGGCATGTGGCCGGAGCGTTCCAGGAGGCGATTGACCTCGTTCCACGAGCCCCGGCGGCGGTACAGGTCCTCGATCAGCGGCGCAAGACGCACGGCGGTGGCGCGGTCCACACGGTCCCCCGTATCCACGACATCGCGACGGGTCACTCCGACGACGACCAGGGAGAAGATCGTCAGGGCAACCACAACCAGAAGGACGTGGCTCGCCGCGACCCGGGCGGTCAGGCCGAGTCTCACGGTGACGCCTCCATCCGGTATCCGACGCCCCACACCGTTACGACGCGGCGCGGTTCCCGGGGATTCTCCTCGATGAGTTTGCGGATGTTCTTGATGTGCACGTCGATCGACCGCTCGTAGCCCTCGAAGGCGTCCTCCTGAAAGCTCTCGAGGAGTTGCAGCCTGGTGTAGACGCGCCCCGGGTGGGCCGCCAGTCTGCTGAGGATCGCAAACTGCGCCGCCGTCATGTGCACGGGCCGGTCGCCGACGTGCACCGTACGCCGGTCGGGATCGATGACCAGGTCTCCCACCACGATGCGGGCCGGTGTGCCGGCGGACCGTCCGTTCCCGGTACCGCGACGCAGCACCGCGGCGACGCGCATCGCGAGCTCCGGCAGGCTGAACGGTTTGACGACATAGTCGTCGGCGCCGACCTCGAACCCCCTGAGGCGGTCCTCTTCCTCGCCCCGGGCGGTGACCATTATGACCGGCGTTGTCGTCTGCGCCCGGATCGTGCGCGCCACGTCGATGCCGTCGAGTGTCGGGAGGTTGAGGTCCAGGATCACCAGATCGGGGGCGCGCTCGAACACGGTTCTGAGGGCCGAGGCGCCGTCGCGGGCTTCGATCGTCTCGTAGCCCCGATGCGTCAAAAAGTCACGGACCATCTGATTGAGTTCGGGCTCGTCTTCGACGACCAGGATCGTGTGCATCGTCTGCATAGTATCAGGGTGCGGGCGCCGGGACCACGGGCGGACGCAGAAACGGGGTCGGCGCGTGCCGACCCCGTGTTCCGCGCGGTACGCGCCGGTCTCAGGCACCGGTCGTGGCGTCTACCAGCGCCCCATCATGCCGCCGTGGTGGCCGCCGAAGCCGCCCATGGGGCCGCCGAAGCCGGTGCCACTCGGAAGGACAACGCGGGTCCCGTCGACCTCGATTGCGGTGACCCGTACAAAGTGGTCTTCACCGAGCAGATCCGGCGATGCCACGTTTGCCACGTATCCGGTCACGGTGATCGTCTGACCGTTCCGGACCGAAACCTCCTGCGCCAGGGCGGGGTGAATATGCAGCACATAGTCGGTGCCGCCGCTGGTGAGGACCGGGGCCTGATCCTCGGCGAGCTGCAGGCGTCCGGTCAGCTCCGTTTCCTCGGCGTCCTGGTCGATCCAGCCGGGTCCCCATCCCATCATGTCATCGGCGTCGTAGCGGGGCCCGTACATGCCGGCGCCGGGAGTCGCGGCCCGGCCCTGAGTCTGCTGCCGTCCCATCGTCCCGGGTCCACCGGTCCAGCCCTGCGCGCTCGCTATCGTTGCCGTCAGAATGACCAGTGTGGTGGCCAGTACAATTCGCTTTGTCATGTCGTTACGCCTCCTGCGTTGAAGTGATGGTCCCAAGCTATCCGAGAGGTATGAACGAAGTTTGAACGGGGTCTATTGATTGTCTGAACGCTGGCGTGTAGCGTGGCGGACATGGAACACGCCGACGGCGGTCTCGGGGAGCTTCTGGACCGCGCGATCGAATACACCGAGCTCAAAGACGTGGACCGCAGCGGCTGGGTCCTCAGGGGAGTGGAGGACGCGGAGTCCGTGGCCGATCATTCCTGGGGAACCGCGCAGCTGTGCCTGCTCTTCGCCTCCCACGCCCTCGTCGACCCGGACCTGGCGCGTCTGGACCCGCATCGTGCGGTCTCCATGGCCCTCGTCCACGACCTGGCGGAGGTGCGGGTGGGAGATATCCCCCGGCGGGCAGCAACCGACACCACCGATGTCGTCGACAAGGCGCGGAAGGAGTCCGCCGCGATCATGCACCTGACCGCCACCGATGCCGCCGACGAGGACGCTCCCACCGCCGTGAGTCTGCATCTCGTTCACGACCTGTGGCGGGAGTACGAGGAGGCGGCATCTCCCTCTGCGCGTTTCGTTCGTGACATGAACCTGATCGACATGTGCCTCCAGGCGCTGATCTACGAACGCGACCGCCGCTACGACGGCGAGGATCGGCAGGAGGAGTTTCCCGACTATCCCCGCATGGATGAGTTCTTTGAGACCAGTCGGGCGCGATTCTCAACGGATCTGGGGCGCCATCTCCACCGGATGGTGGAATACCGGTACCGGACCGTCGTGCGGTCGAATCAGGAAAACCGAATGGTGTAGGACCGACCTGCGGCCGTGTCGCGGTACTCGCCGGAGCCCCCGAGCTGATCCGCAAGGAGGTACGGTATGCGGTCGGTCTCCAGCGGAACCGCGGCGGCAGCGCCGCCGTCCTCCGCGGCGTCCCCGGCGTCGTCCACCCCGAGGCTCAGGCAGAACCCGTCGTCGACCTCTGCCAGCGACACGTGCAACAGCCGCGAGTCGAACTCCGGATACGCCCTGCCGAGATCCTGGACCAGCTCGTTGACCAGGAGCGCTACCGGTACCGCCCGCCGCATGGGGAGTGACGGCACGGTGATCGAGAATCGGTCGGTGTCGACCGCGTACTTCCCGAGGTTTGCGAGCGCCGTGTGCGCCACCCGTTCCACCAGCGCCCGCGGATCCACATCGGAGAACGATCGTTCCCGGTACAGTTCGTCGAACACTTCGCTGAGCGCCGCGATGCGCGTCTCCAGGAACTCCGGCCGACTCAGTCGTGCCAGGCTTCCGATGAGCTGCAGATTGTCCCGAACACGGTGGTGAACCTCGTGCAGCAGCGCCTCCTTCTCGTCCATCAGGTTCCGCTGTTCGGTGATGTCCGAGAGCGTTCCCTGCAGTCCGATGATCCTGCCGGCGCGGTCTTTGAGCGCCGAGGTCCGCGTCTGAACCCAGCGCAGCTCTCCTTCGGTTCGGTGGTGCTGCCATTCGCTCACCGCGAGTGTGTCCAGCGTGCCGTTCCGGGCGGCCGCCAGCAGTCCTTCCACCTCGTTGCGGAAGCTGTCTGGCTCCACCATTGAGGAGGCGGTCCACAGGGGTCTGCCGAGGAGCGATTCCGGCTCCACGCCCACGATCCGCCCGGCGGCGCGGCTCACGTAGGTGAGGGTTCCGTCGAGATCGGTGGTCCAGATGAGGTCGTTGGCGCTCTCGACGATATTCTCGTACTGTTCCTCCAGCAGGAGCCGCTCGGTGACATCCAGCCACAACAGCGCGGCGTAGCCGTCGTCCTCCTCGAACGAGTACAGCAGCGTGGCACGGGCGATGCGTCCCGGTTCCAGTGAGACCTCAACCGCCCGCGGCGCGTCGGGGTCACGGCGCTCGGCGAGGTAGAGGAGGGACTGCATCTCGTCGGTGGTGATCACGCGGTCGATTCGTCGTCCCAGGATCGCCTCCTCCGGTTTTCCCACCAGGGTGGCGAAGGCGCGGTTCACCCACACCAGCGTGAGTTCGCGATCGATCTTGCAGACACCATCGGAGATGTGGTCCAGGATCTGGTCGACATCCTCCTTGAACTCCAGGAGTTCGCGGGTGATGTGCCGGGAAAAGATGCCGTCGGCTCCGATCGTGCTCGTCCTGCCCATCTCGGACATGCGATCGAAGTTGCGCAGGGAATCCTTGAGGTACTGCAGGGTGGAGGCGATCGGCCCTTTGGCGATGTATATGTCACAGGGAGTGCGGGCGCGCAGGTCCGGTGCCTCGATCGCCACGCCGGAGATCACGATCGTGCGGATGGTTCGCCATTCGGGAACCGAGTTCACGATCTTGAGGAGTTTCTCCCCACCGATATTCGGCATGATCAGGTCGGTGACGAGGACGTCGGGAATCGCCTCCTCGATCGAGCGGAGCGCCTCGACACCGCTGGTCGCGGTTCGCACCTCGTAGCCCTCACCCGTCAGGCCCATTTCAAGGAGTTCGAGAATATCCGGATCGTTGTCAACCAGCAGGAGATGTCCCATTCACACCCATTCGCGCAGAGGTCTGCCTATGTACCATACTTATCGGCGTTCTTTCCAGCCCACTGGATGATGGAGTTCACCGACCGACCGGTAGCGGGCCGGTCGGTGACACAATCACCGGAGGCCGGTGTTCCATTCCGGTACCATGCACAAGCTCAGTCTCGTTATTCTCCTGGTTGCGGCACCGGTGGTGTCCATCCTTGCACAATCTCCGGATCCGGAACCCCGTCACTGGGGCGTTGTTCCGATTCCGGTTCTCGGCTATACCCCCGACTTCGGCGGGATCTTCGGCCTTGCCGGGATCGGATTCTACGGTCCCGACGTGAACGTCCCGGACGCGCTCAAGGAGGGGCGTCGAACCAACACCGCAGCGGTCAACGGCCTGGCGACCTCCAATGGATCCTTTGTTCTGGCGCTCTCATCCGATACCTACTTCGTCCGGGATCGCTACCGCATGGAGGCGGGCATCGCCGCGTCCCGAACCCCGCGGGAGTACTTCGGTATCGGCGATGCCACACGACGGGACGACGGTGTCGGGTACACGTCCGCCAACGGTGAGCTGAGCCTGGCCGTAAGTCGTCGGATCGGGCGCAATCTCTTTGTGGGGCCGATGCTCGACGGAGGCACCGTCGATATTCTGGAAAGCGACGACCGGGCCTACCTGGCGCTCGATTCGTGGAGCCGCCTCGGAGGTGGCGTGCGGCTGGTGTGGGATTCCACCGGCGGCGCGTTCTATCCGGACCACGGAACGGTCGTTGATACGGTGGTCACGCAGTACGCCGGGTTCGGGACGTACACGTTCGATCTTCGCGTCTTCCGTTCCCCGTGGCGGGAGGGATCCCGAGCTGCGGAGCACGTGGTGGCGTTCCAGTCGCGATACCGGCACAGCTGGGGCGACCCGACGTGGGACCAGCTCGCCACCCTCGGCGGCGACGGCGTGTTCCGCGGCTACCTCGAGGGACGCTTTCGTGACACCGCCGCCGCCAGCGCCCAGGTGGAGTACCGTATGCCCCTGGGGCGACGGGTCGGCGTCGTGGCCTTTGCATCGATCGGCCAGGTGGGTGACAATGGAATCGACATGGACTGGCTCGATCCCAAGACCGCAGCGGGTCTCGGCGCCCGGGTGACACTCAACGCCGACCAGAAACTCAACCTTCGCATCGACATCGCCTTCAGTCCCGAGGGTGGGTCTCCGTACATCAGCGCCGGGGAGGCGTTCTGATGCGCCCCGTCCGTCGTCGGCACCGCGAATGGCGAGGCACTTACGCCCCACCGGGACTCGACCCGATCCCCGGGGGCGGAACGGACGAGGCGCTGGTGTGCGACTACGGCCCCGCCGGCGTCTCCCGCGACGACATCGTTACCGCCGACGAGCTCGGGGCACTTCCCGCGGCGGCGGGAGGACGGACCGGCGCGGTGCGGCTGGTGGTGATCACCGGTGTGGAGGTGGGGCCGGCGGCGCTGGCGGTGGTCGACAGCCTGAACCTCAACAGCCTGGAACGGGAGGACGTCCTGAGCGACGGTCATCAGGTGAAGATCGCTGCGCTTGAGTCGTCCCGCGCCGCCGGTGACGGGTTTCTGGCGCTGCTGCCGTTCGCGGTCGTCGACGGTGAGCAGGTGGTGCACACGCGTCTTGCGCTGGTGCAGCGCGGATCGACGGTGGTGGTGCTGCAGGAGACCGAGCTCGCGCCGGTGGCGTCGGTTGTGGCGCGAATCCGCGACGGGGCCGGCCGCGTGCGGCAGATGTCGGCGAACTACCTGGCGTATCTGATGATCGACGGCGTCGCCGACGCCGGGAGCAGCGTATCGGCATTGCTGCTCGATCGTCTGGAAGACGTGGAGGAGCGAATCCTGGAGGGACACACGGGCCGAGCCCTGTTCCGGGAGGTGCAGGACCTCCGGCTTCTGAGCGTGTGGGCGCGGCGGACGGTCGCGGGACTCCGGGATGAACTGGCCGCGGAGCTCGGTCCCGGGGAGGGCGTGTTCGAGGCTGCCGTCCGTCCCTATGCCTCCGACTGTCTCGAGCACGCGTCGATGGTACAGGATGGCCTGGAGAGTCGCAGGGAGCAGGCGGCGTCGCTGGTTCCCCTCTACACGGCGATTTCGGGCGCCGCGATGAACGAGGTCATGAAGACGCTCACGATCATTGCCACGATCTTCATTCCCCTGACGTTTATCGCGGGTATCTACGGGATGAACTTCGCCACCATGCCGGAGCTGGCATGGCGGTGGGGGTATCCGGCTGTTCTTCTGGTGATGGCGATCGTTGCGGGAGGGATGATCTGGTACTTCCGTCGTCGGCGATGGATGTAGCCGCCGCGAAGACAAGCCGCGTCCGGCGGTGCCGCGTCCGGGGCGGCCACGCCCGGTGGCGCGATCAGACGCTCAGGTCTACGCGCTGACCCAGGTTGGGGTCGGTCATGGCGAGCCCCTGCTGAATCTGTGCCTCCGTTGCGCCGGTGGACGCGGCGCCGGCGCTCGTGATCAACCGGGCGACCTGCTGTCCCTGACTCGCCGCCAGGTCGATGCTGCTTTTCAGCACCGCCATGCCGGCATCCTGTTGTACCTGCGCCTGTTGCATGCCCACATAGGCTGCGGTTACAGAATCGATCATATGACAAAAGATAGCGCGCGCCGGCGGTGCTGTCCAGCGTGCCGGCGCGCGGGGATGCGGTGAGTCGCGCGGGGCTCCGAAAGCCGCGGGGCTCCTGCGACCGCGGGGCTCCTACAACCGCGGCACGTAGTCGGTGCGAGCGTCCAGCAGTTCTCCGGTGTAGGTCTCGCCCATCTCGTTGTCGTAGGAGAACTTCACCGTTGTGCCGGGGACGGAGTCGACGATCCACCACGCCATGTTGATCGGCTCACCGGATTCCTCGTCCACCCCGCGGGCGCGGACGATGTCGGCGGAGTAGCTTCCGGCGGGGACGGTGACAGATCCGGAGGACCGGTCGACCGTGAGCCCGTCGGCTTCACCATCGGCGATCGCCTGGGCCATCGTGCCGAATCCCTCTTCGCTCTCGTAGGCCCCGATGTTGACCGTTACTGCGGCGGTGCGGGTGTCCGCGTTCTGGGAATCGCGGTACTTGAGCCGGGTTACCATCCCGTCCGGCGAGACCAGGTACTCGTACTCAATGCGGTAGTTCTCGTGTGAGAGGCTGATGTACCACCAGCTGCCCGTGTCATCCCGGGAGAGGAGCGCCCGTTCGATTTCCATCTCATCGCGGGCACCGGCGCCGTCGGTCCAGACCAGGCGCCAGTAGACGCCGTCACCGGGGGAGTAGCCGGCGGTGCTGCCGTTGTAGCTGGTGAGAAACACGGTTTGGGCCCAGACGATCTGGAACGCCGCTCCCGGCGGGAGCATCATGAGACTGCCGTCACCGGCGCCGAAGGGGCTTTCCGCGGCGTCGGCATCGCCGGTGGATCCAGTATCCTCCGCCGGCTCCGACCGGGGAGTGGCGGACTCCGTGGATTTTCCGATGATCGCCGCGCCGAGGGCATCCCCCGCCACGGACTCCAGGGTTGTGCAGCCGACGAGCGTTGTTATCAGCGCCGCCGCTGCAAGCACGCGCAGATTGAGTGATCGTTTCATCACTCAATCATACGCGCTTCAGACGTACTGTTCCAGAATTGATCGGATCTGCGAGGCAGATTCCGCCGCCAGACAGCGCGTGGCGACGTCCCGGCACTCCTCACGGGAGAGGTGACGGAGTCGGTCCTTCGCGTCGGGAATCACCGACGGCGACATGGAGAACTCGTCGAGTCCGAGTCCCAGCAGCAGGGGCAGGGCGAGCGGATCGCCGGCCATCTCGCCGCACATTCCCGTCCAGATTCCGTGGGAATGGGAGGCGTCGATAACCGCCCTGATCAGATCCACCACCGCCGGTTCGAAGTAGTCGGCGATTGGCGCGACGGTCTCGTTGGTGCGGTCCGCGGCGAGCGTGTACTGCGTGAGGTCGTTGGTCCCGATCGAAAAGAAATCCACCAGCGGTGCCAGCCTGTGGGCCGCGACGGCCGCCGCGGGTATCTCGACCATGATGCCGACCTCCACGCTTCCGTCGAAGGGGGTTCCCGCCTGTTGAAGCTCCGTACGGACGCTTGCGACCGCCGCCTTCAGCTGCCGGATCTCGCCGGCGGTGGCAACCATGGGGAACATGATCTTGATGTTGCGACCGTCGGAGGCGCGGAACAGCGCCCGCAGCTGCGGATAGAGCAGCCGGTCGGGGTCGGCGAGGGCAAGGCGAATCGCGCGCTGGCCGAGAAACGGGTTCTGCTCGGGGGCCAGGTCGATCGACGGGATCGGCTTGTCGCCGCCGACGTCCAGCGTCCGCACGATGAGCGGACGGGAGCCGTAGGCGTCGGCGATCTGCCGGTACATCGTGTACTGCTCATCCTCCGACGGCAGGTCCGGCCGGTCGAGAAAGAGAAACTCGGTGCGCAACAGGCCCGCGCCCTCGGCGCCGAACGCCAGGGACTGTCGCGCCTCGGCGACAGATCCGATGTTGGCGACGACCTCGACGGAGACCCCGTCGGTGGTGACCGCCGGTTCCAGCGCCGACGCCAGGAGCCGGTCGCGGCGGGCGTCCCAGGCGGCTTTCTCCCGGCGGTAGCGTTCCAGCGTCTCCTCGTCGGGATCAACGATGAGCCGTCCCTTGATCGCGTCGACGATGACGGTGGCGCCGGGTTCTTCGACCATCGCACCGAGGCCCACGATACTCGGAATCCCCAGGCCGCGGGAAAGAATGGCGGTGTGGGAGGTGGCGCTCCCCACCTCCGTGACCAGGGCAAGCACGCGTTCCGGGTCCATGGAGGCGGTATCCGACGGCGTCAGGTCGTGGGCGATCACCACCGATGGCTCGGTGAGGGCATCGAGGGGGGTGTCCGTCACGCCGCTCAGGGTGCGGATCACCCGATCTCCCAGGTCCTGGATGTCGGCGGTGCGCTGGGCAAAGTAGTCGTCCTCGATCTCGGCGAACTCGGCGACGAGTTCATCGGTGACGGTGCGCACCGCGGCCTCGGCGTTGGTCGACTCCTCGCCGATCCGGGTGTGGACGGCATCGCCGAAGGTGGGATCCTCGAGAAACTCGAGCTGGATCTCGAAGATGCCGGCCTCCTCCTCCTTGCCCGCCGCCTCGAGGCGCTCCGCCATCTGACGGAGCGTCTCGGCAACCGCCGAGCGGGCGGCGTCGTAGCGCACCTGTTCGGCGACGGCGTCCCTCACGGTGCGCCGCTCCACGCGAACGTCTGCGGGCCGGTACACAAAGAGCGGGCCGATCGCGATACCGGTGCTGGCCGCGAGGCCGGAGCACGTCTTCACTGTTCCTCCTCCGGGACCTGGGTGAGAAACTCCTCCAGCGCCGCGAAGGCAGTCTCCTCGTCGGAGCCGTCAACGGTGATTTCGATCTCCTGGTGCTGGGCCGCGGCGATTTTGATCACCTTGACCAGGCTCTTGGCGTCGACGGTGTCACCGCCACGGGAGATGTTCCGAACGGAGATCGTCGACTCAAAGCCCTTGGCGAGCTTCACGAACTTGGCCGCCGGCCGGGCATGAAGCCCGACGGCGTGTTTAACGGTGAACGTCTGCGTTTTCATTGTGCGCTCCGGCGAAGGTCCTGTTCCTGAAGGTTCCTCAGGTAGTGGATCGTCGTGTCGGTCTTGAGCTCCACGTCGGCGTAGGTGACCGGCTCGCCGGTCTTGACGTCCCGCTTGAGGACCGCTCCCGGCGCGAGTCCCAGCGGCAGGTAGTCGTGCTCGGCGGCGACGGCGGATCGCTCGATCATGCCGTACACGGTGAACCCGCCCAGGGCGTCGATCGTTTCACCGGTCTTGAGGTCTCGTTTGGCGAAGGCAACCGTCTCAGCCTTGGGCGGGATATCGGTTGCGATCGTCGTTTCGCCCTTCAGAACCGCCCGGGCGATGGAAATCGGAGTTTCCAGGCTGGTCAGGTGGTACGGCCGGTACAGCGCCCAGTTGGGGCCGGCGCCCATGCTCAGATACTTCAGGTCGCGGACGATCTTCGGCTGATCGGTGGTGAAGATGACGAAGACGCCGGGGGCGACGCCGCGTCCGTAGTCCACCACGCCGGTGCCGTTGAGAATACCGCCGTCCTGTTTGGTGGAAAAGACCTCGGCAAGCGTCTTGGGGGTCACCTCGGGGCCGTGCATCCCCTGTACGTCCGGTACGAATCCCGCGGCGTTGGCGAAGGATGTCATTTCCACCATCGTCTTGGTACCGTCGACGAAGGAGGCGAGCATCTTGGGGTTCATCATCTGCGCCTTGGCCTTTTCGGCGACCGTGTCCGGATTGGCGCTGCGGTCCAGCGGGTTGTTTTTGCCCTTTCCGGCCGCCACGATCTCGAACCCGAGGCTCTTGGCGAAATCAAACAGCTCCATCGTGGTGCCGGGCTCGTCTCCCGCCGTGAGCGTGTACACCACGCCGGCGGCACGGGCCATCTTGCGCAGGATGTAGCCCACGGTGGCGTCGGTTTCGACGTTCATCTGCAGCACGTGCTTGCGGTTGAGAATCGCGTCGAACGCGACCTGCGCGCCGATCTCCGGGATGCCGGTCGCCTCGACCACGATGTCCAGACCCGCGATGCGCGACAGCAGTTCCGCGCGGGTCGTGGCCACGCGCTTCCCGTCGGCGACAGCCTGCGAGGCGACGCCGGCATCGTCGGTCTCGACGATCTGGGAGTCCTCGAGCCCCGCGGTTTTCAGCGCCTGCTTGGCGCGGCCGGGCAGCACGTCGGCGATCGCGAACGTGCGCATTCCGTGCATCAGTTCCATCTGGCAGGTGAGCCCTTCGCCCATCTGACCGGCACCCACCAACCCCACCCGGATCGTCTTCCCACTCTGTTCGTGCGCCTTGAGCGCGTTGAAAAGTTCCATAGTCCTCTTAGTCTCCGATTATTTCGAGTTCGGTACCGGGAACGATCTCCGGGATCGCCTCCTCCGGCACGTTTACGTCACCCTGCATCTCGGCCTCGCTGGATCCGTTGAACTTGAGGACGAGGTGCCCGAGGTTGCGCAGGTTTTCGTTTGCCACGTCGCCGACGGCGAGAACCGGAAACCGGTGCTCTCCGATCCGGATCGTGTCACCAACCTGGACATCTTCGGACTGGCCGTTGCTGTTGTCGTGGACGACTGCGTGTTCCTGAAGCTCCTCCGGAGCGGTGTTCGAAAAGAACACGAGTATCCCTTCCGCGATGAATTCGCCGGCGAGTTCGCCGATCGACGTCACCCGGGCCACGTACTTCTGTACACTCATGGCTGTTCCTGTACTGTGTGGAATGTCGGGGGCAGCGTACGTGCTGCCCCGACGCACGATGCCTCAGGCCTCTGTTACGTTGTCTTCTTTTACACCGGAGACGAAGTTCGTCTCGTTGATGTATTTGGCCAGAGGGCCCGACGGCGTCGCGGCATGTATGTCGATCGTCGGGATACCCTTCATGGGGTACACGCCGACGCGGGCGGTTCCGCCGCAGTCGATGACCGCACACGCGATCTGTTCAAAGTCCGCCTTGGATTTGAATCCGTCGAACGGTGACGCACCGGTGAGATCCGCGATCTTCTGCGCCACGGGATGAATGCCACCGCCGGTGACGGAGTAGATCAGGTTGCGCTGTTTCGTGGGCTGGATGGTAAGGGGCCCACCCCAGCCGCGAAGGCCGTGCTCGACGCGCACAGACTTGAAGTCACCGATCTCCTCGGCGCTCGCACCCGCCGCCGGAGCGGCGGAGGCAGCGCCGGCCCCCGGGGATTTCTCTCCGGAGGCGGCGGGGGCCTTCTTTTCTTCGGGAGCCGGTGAGTCGCCCACCAGGGCTTTTTTCATTTTGTCCCAGAAAGCCATATCTACCTCACTTCAGTTCTCAGTCCGTATACAGACCGGCGCTCGCGAGCCACGCGAGGACGACGGCGATCGGACCGGTGATCATGCGCGAGAAGAGGATCGCCGGCACACCAACCTCAACGGTTTCGGGCTCGGCCTCTCCCAGCGACAGACCAACAGGGATAAAGTCACAACCGACCTGCGGGTTGATCGCGAACAGCGCCGGCAGAGAATACTGCGGCGGGATGTTGCCACGACCGATCTCAACACCAATCAGCGTACCGATGATCTGCGCGATGACGGCACCGGGGCCCAGGAGCGGCGAGAGAACCGGAAAGCCGACGATCACCGACAGAATCAGCAGTCCGACGATGTTGTCCGCAAGTCCCGTGAGGCCCGACGCGATCAGGTTACCCACGTTGGTTGCCAGAATGATACCGATGATCAGGGAGATAAACGCCATGAAGGGCAGGATGTTCTTGATGACCTGATCGATGGAATCACGTCCCGACTGGTAGAGCGCGCTGACGACGACACCGACGCCGCGTCCGATTTTTTCCAGGAACTTCGTCATAATCGTCCTCCTTATTTGCTCTTCGAGGCCCACATGACCGCAGTGATCCGTTCAGTGACGATACCGCGGATAAAGATGACCACGAGTCCGACCAGCAGGTAACGGACCGCCAGGTCGCCCAGTCCGAGACCGAGCTCGGTGATACCGGCTGCGATACCGGACCACACGAAGATCTCACCAGGGTTAATGTGCGGGAACACGCCCAGGGGCGGGTGCACAAACGATACCGCCGAGTCGTAAAAGGCCGGCTTGAACTTCTCGGGCAGGAATCGACCCATCGTGTAGGCCATCGGGTTGGTCAGGAAGAAGACCGACAGGAACGGTAGAATAATGTACCGAATCGGGTAGAACAGCAGTCCGTCACGGGCGGCCCATTCACCCACCTTGTCGATCCGCTCGGGACCGATCATGGCGATAATTGCATTGACAAAGGTCATCAGAACGATCAGGAGTGGCACGATTCCGGTCACAAGACCCATGAACGTGTCGCCACCCTGCTGGAAAAGACCGATAAAGCCTTCGGCAAGATTCGCTAATGCTTCCATACATCCTCCTCGCACTGTGTGCATGCCCGTCAACGACGGGGTTTTACATCAAACGTGTGCAGCATCAACTGCTGTGAACCGCCTCCTTTCCTGCGTCAGCGACGACACCGGCTTCATCCTCCGACGGGGAGTCCTGCTGCGCCTCGCGGGCGCGCTTTTCCTCGTGCGAGCGGATGTAGCCCGCGGCGTTCTGGAACGCACTCCAGAGTTTCTGGGAGACGCCGGTGACCGGGGTCTCCTCTTCAATTCGATCTAGGTGCAGGCCCGTGACCTCCGAAACCGGTTTCAGACTGGCGAACACGGTGAATCCGGAGAGCTGACCGGCACGAATGACCCTCAGATCGGTATCGACCACGAGTACGCCGTAGACCTTGCGCTTCCACGTACTGCCGGCGAGGCCGATGGCGCTGGCGTAGCTGCCCTGACGCAACTGAGCGACCTGGCGATAGAACCGCCGGGTCTGGAGCAGTGACAGCGCCAGCTGGCCGATCCAGGCGAGGGCCAGCAACAGGAACACATATCCGAACTGATTCAGCATCGTTTCAACCTGCCTCTCGTTCCGGCGACGGCCCCGCCAGCGCCAGGAGTTGCGTCACGGTGGCTTCGTCGCTCACCAGAACGTTGAACCATCCACCGCGAATCCCCGCGAGGATGGAGCGGGCTTTCTCGGACCCGCTGGAAACGGCGATCACCGTGGGGATACTGCGAAGCCGGTCGGGGTCCAGACCGACGACGCGGTCGTTGAAGCCCACCGGCAGCAGATCGCCGTTGATATCAAATTGGCGGGCGATGATGTCTCCGGCGACGTTTTTGCTCACCAGGTCGTCGTACGTCTCGGCGTCGAGGAGACCCGAGGTTCGCAGACTCGACTCGGCGTTGGTGATGTTGCCGATCCCCACGATCGCAACATCCGTGTTTCCGGCTGCGTTGAGCGTATCTGCGATGGAGGCCTCCTCCATCAGGCTCTGTTTCAGCCGTGCCTCCCGCACCACCAGGGGGGCGGGAAAATAGCGGTACTCGGCGTCGAGCTTGTGAGCCAGCGTGCGCACCAGTTCCGGGCCGTCGAATACGGGGTTCTCGCTGGACACGGACCCGGAGATCTGCACCACCATGGCGTCGCGGATCGGTTGTTCCGGGACCTCGACCACCAGATGATGGAGCGTTCGGGACCACGCCACGCCGATCTTCACCCCGTCGCGGATATACCGCTGCAGACAGGTAGCGGCGGTGCGTCCCAGCATCCGCAGCTGCATATCGCGGTTCCACGAGTCGGGCCGGTTGATCACCCAGGCACCCTTGAGTCCGAAGCGCTCAACCAGGACCGACTCCAGCTGTGTGTTTCGACGGAGCGGGTACTTGACCCGGATTTCCACCAAACCGAGGTCCCTGACCTCGTTCAGCATGCGCGAAACCATCGAACGGGACTTCCCGATCCGGCGGGCGATCTCCGCCTGGTCGAGGCGATCCTCGTAGTACCAGACCGCTACCTGCGCCAGAATGTCCTGCCGATCGCTCTTCACCGCGCCACTCCTCGCCGGACGTTTTTGAATTCACATATGTGAATACCTATTCACGAATGTGTAATAACCGTAAACCCGGTCTCGGGGGCTGTCAACAAAAATTTTCAGCGCGTGAAAAAGTTTTAAATTTATCGATATCCAAGGCGTTATTCAGAGCAGAAAAGTGAGAAAGTGGATGTTGGAGTGGTGATATGATGCAGCGTGCGGCGCCGGGGATATTCTGACACCGCACGGACAGTCGAGGGTCGGGGTCTACCGTGTCAGCCGTGAAATGAGCTCGGCGTCAATCCGGGGGTCCAGATCGGAGAGCTCGGCGACGACCGTCGGGGTGTCCGAGCCGTCGATGCGGGAGAGAAGGCGGGTGTCCGAAGGGAGCGGCTGCCCCGTCGGATCGGTGGCGCGAAACTGCAGCGCTGCCCGGTACACCGCCTCGATCGGTGTCGTGTCGAGCCCGTGACGCTGTGCCAGGCGCAGCGCACCGACAACGCGGTCACCGGGGGAGAGCTTGCGCTCCAGGTCCCGGCCAACGCGAAAGACCGTGTCCCCCAGCAGACGGCTCGAGAATCGGTGCAGGAGGTCGTCGATGTGCCCGGCGATGTCGTCTTCGGTGAAAACGCCGGGATACTCGCGACGCAGCGCCGCGCCGGATACCTCCATCGCCGCGCGAACCGCTGCCCGGACCTCCGGCACGTCCACCACCTGCCAGATGTAGGTGGCGGCGGGGTCGGCGGCGTGACCAAGGTACGCGGCGGCGGCGTGGCCGAGGTTGTGGATGTAGAGCTTGCGGTCGACCCAGGCTGCGATCGGAGCCACGGGACGAAGCTCCGGGACCGCCGGCACGGGGTTGGCCCACCCGTCACGATCGACGAGGAGTGTGTTGAACGCTTCGGCGTACACCGTCGTGGGCGCCTGCCTCCGCAGCTCGTCGGGGACGATTGGGACCATCTTGCCGACGCTGCACTCCACCACTCCCGGTGCACCGTGCCGCGGCACCGAACCCTCGTACCAGGAAGACGGGGCCGTGGCGCCGGCGTCGTGGAACGCCTCCGCCATCGCGGAGCGCACCATCTCTCCTGCGCCGTGGATGTTTTCGGCCAGGACGAGATCGAACGGCGCGAGACCGTCGGTGATCCGGCGGACCGCCTCGGCGGTAATCGCCGGAAGCAGGCGCGGCAACACCGCCGCCCCCACCGACGTCGCAACGATCGGACTCCGCTCCAGCTGCCGGCGCACCGCGTCGGCATCGCCGGCATCGATTGCACGAACCCCGGGCACCTCCAGGGGTTGCTCCTCGCCGGTGGGATGACGGTGAACCACGGTGTAGCGGCCGTCCCGGTTCAGGGCTGCCACCAGCTCGCGGTCGACGTCGGCGAAAACCGGCGCGTAGCCGGCACGGCCGAATATCTGGCCCACGAAGGACCGTCCGATGTTCCCGGCGCCGAAGATCAGTATCTCCCGGGGTGTGTTCCGTTCACGCATCACCGGTCGCCGCTCCCAGTTGGATCCGGTAGTCTCGGACGTAGTCGGTGATCGCGGTGAGCTTGTCGCCGCGATGCTGCTCGATCATCGTGCCTCCGAGGGAGAAACACGCGTAGCCGCCGGAGGCGACACCCCACGCGATCGCGTGGAACAGGTCCATTCTGCGTTCGCCGCTGCGCATCTGTTCGGCCAGGGCGTACAGGATTCCGCCGACGAAGTTGTCGCCGCACCCGGTGGTGTCTCCCCGGGCACCACCGCCGTTCCGCAGCTCCGCGGTGACCCGCTCGCTCACGGGAAACCACCGAGGCTCCAGGGGCACGAACCGGTCGCCGCGGGCGACGGCGAAGACATCCTCGGCGCCGCGGGTGATCACAACTGCACCGACACCGCGGTCCACGAAGCGCTCCGCCGCCCGTTCCGGCGTGTCTGAGCCGCTCAGTCGGCGCGCCTCTTCGGCGTCCACCACGAGGAGATCCGTGGCGGGATAGGTGACGTCGCTGTCTCCGAGCGGCCACGGCCGGTCCGGGGCGCGGGATTCGTTGAGAAAGTCGTAGACCGTGTTTACGATCGTGAGGGCCCCATCGCGATGGGCGCGGTGGACCGGGACGTTGAGTTCCGCGTGGAGCGCCGGCACCAGGGCCGTGCCGCCCAGCGCCACGATCGGGTGGTCGTAGAAAGATCGGTGAATGTCTGCGGCGCGGTAGTCCGCCGCCACGCCGGGACTGTTGACGAACGACCGTTCGCCGGTGCCGTTGGCCCAGGTCGGATCCGAGAGGGCGTGTGTAAACGGTGTCTCCCCCGGCTCCTGCAGGTAGTGGTCCCAGTGAAGCGGTGTTCGCGATACGATCGTGGCGAGTTCCTTCCCCGGACCGTCGTCTCCCCGGACGCCGAAGAAGCTCACCGGTACCCCGGCGGGCTGCAGCAGCTGCGCCGCGTGCACCAGAGCGACCACCGACGGCCCCCCCAGGTTGCGCGAGGCAGGCGCCGCCCCGCCGGTGATCTCCGTCAGGACCTCCTCGTAGGGGCGCCCTGCGAAGCGCTCGAGCCCCTCGGTGAACACCAGATTGCCCGGTACCAGTCCTCCGTCACCGGGGGTGCGGGACCGATACCGGTCGAAGGCAGGTCCCGCAAACTCGATCCCGGTGAACAGATAGTCCATGAGGGAGCACCCCGCCCCCGCGATCGAGACGTCCATCACGCCAGCGCTCCGTAGTCCGACACCAGCAGGCGGTACGGGGCCTCGTCCTCCTCGATGGAGGGGAACCGTCCCAGCTCCTCGAGGAAGCGGTTGTCGGTGTTGTCGTCGTTGACCTTGCTGACCTCTCCCACCAGGCACGTTCCGCCCTCGGCCCAGAACCGGTGGTACAGGTACGGTGGCAGGGTGATGCTCTCACCGGGGGCCAGTTCGACGCGCTCCCCGGCGCGGCAGGATCGCAGCATGCCGTCGATCTCAACCTGGAAAGGCTGGTCGGTGAGCTGTTCGGTCTCGCGGTCCGCCTGGTTCAGTTCGATCACCAGCGTTCCTCCGCCGCGGTTAATGATGTCCTCCATCTTGGACCAGTGGAAATGCCACGGTGTCTCCTGATTGTCCCGGACGATCATGATCTTTTCGGCGTAGGGTTTTCCGTCGGGACGGTCTAGCATCCCGTTGCGGACGGTGAACAGCAGCAGTCCCCGGCGAAAGAAGTCGCCGGACCCGAAATCGGTCAGATCCCATCCCAGCATCGTCGTGCGGATCTCGGCGGTCTCGTCGAGCCGGCTTTTCCACGTCGCCGGTTCCCAGTACGCCCACTGCGGCAGGCGCCAGCGGTACTCTCCGAAAAACTCTTCTGCGTGTCGAATAAGGCTGTTAATTTGGCTGCGTTTCACGGGGTTTCCTCCGGAGCCATCCTACCACGACTTTCGCGCGACCGGGAGCGGCTATACGGAGGCCCGTGGCGCGCCGACGGAACGCCCTACTCGGATGTCCCGCCGTTCGCCGATGCACCTCCCTCCGCGGCGCGGCGGGCGGTGATCTTCTCCTGGATCACCCGATAGTATTCGTTGGTGATCGGGTAGAAGTGCAGCACGATCACGCCGGCGATAAAGAACAGCGCCGGCACCGGACCCGAGATGAGACGGATCCCGATGAGGGCGGTATCCGTTTGCTGAACCGCCACACCGGCAACCGCTTCGCGGTACCCGAAGAGCTGCAGTACCCACCCGTTGATCGCGATTCCCACCGCCTGTCCGATCTTGGACATGAATGTCCAGAGCCCGTAGTAGACGCCTTCGCGACGCACGCCGTTCTCGGCGTAGTCGTACTCCACCACGTCCGGAACGATGGAGAAGGGCATCACGTACTGCGTGGCGAAGCCGATGCCGGCGATCGCCATGATCACGTAGGCCACCCGGGGGCCGGCGAGGTGTCCGATCAGGAAGAACACCACGACGCTGGCGGCGAAGATCGACATGCCGATGTTGTAGCTGGCCTTCTTGCCGATACTGCGGGAGATGCGCACCCAGATGGGGATCCAGACGATGGCGCTCGCGAGCAGGATCGGCAGGGCGATCTGGAACGCCGCCTCGTCGCGGTAGATGAACCGAAAGTAGTACAGCAGTGCGCCCTGAATGATGTTGACGCCGGTGATGTGGAGCGACCACGGAATCAGCGCCAGGAGGAACGGCTTCTGCGAGAGGACCTGGCGGTAGGAACGCAGGATGTTCTGCGTGGGCCGCTCGCCGGTGTGGGGCTTTTCCCGCACCGTTGCCACCACGATCAGGATCGAGGCGGCGATGATCGCCCCGGTCACCGCCGACATGCCCGTCCATCCCGCGGCGCCACCACCGAAGGCGGCCACCAGCGGAAGCACCGCCCCGGCGCCGATGAACGTGCCGACCACGGCAAAGGACATCCGCCATCCGTTC
Source organism: uncultured Spirochaeta sp. (assembly GCA_913030605.1). Lineage (GTDB taxonomy): Bacteria > Spirochaetota > Spirochaetia > DSM-27196 > Alkalispirochaetaceae > Alkalispirochaeta. The sequence continues at coordinate 47,626 of CAJWEZ010000019.1, read as the reverse complement.
AGTACGGTGCGCTCGTGAAAGTCATCGGTGAGGTCAGGGGTCAGGGCGCCGTAGGGAATGTTGATGAGGGTGTACCCGGTGTTGAGCAGACACGTTGCCAGGAGCGCCCACACGAAGGGCGCGCCGATCGGCGGGTAGAACATGACGACCATGCTGCCGAAGGTGATCCACGCCCCCACGAAAAGCCAGGGGCGGCGCCGGCCGAAGCGACTGCGCGTCCGGTCCGACAGATAGCCGACCACGGGATCGGTAACGGCATCCCATATCTTGCCCACCATGAGCGCCGTGCCGGCAAGGCCAGCCGCCAGCCCCACCACATCGGTGAGGTAGAAGAGAAAATAGAACCCGCCCATCGTGAAGAACAGGTTTCCCCCGAGGTCCCCGATGCCGTATCCGGCTTTGACTTTCCGGCTGAGCTGCTGCATGCTCACATTGTAGTGATGCAGCACGCGCGGAGCGAGTCCCGATGAACAAAGACCAGATCGGCCGCGTTCTGTCCTCGGGGTTTCTTCCCAGCCAGGTGGGGGCGCTGGCGCGATACGTGGAGCCGATCAGCGTGTGGGAACCGCTGGATACGGTGCGGGCATCCCTGGCGGCGGACCCGTCGGTGCAGTGCATCCCCGTGGAGGCGGAGCAGGGGCTCTACCGCATTCTCGAACGACGCCGCGTGGCCCACCATCCCCGCAGTGCGCTCTCCCGTTTCTCCGGCGGGGGGTCGATCAAGCCGCTGCTCAGTTCGTCCTTCGGCGTCATCGATGCCCGCCAGAGCGTGGAGCACGCCCTGAACGAGATTCTGTCCGCCCAGCGCGAACCGTATCAGCACCACCTGGTATTCCACCGCGGACGGTACTTTGGGGTGGTGCAACTCTCGCAGCTCGTCCGGCACGCATTCGGCATGCGGGAGGACGAGCTGGCCCGGGCGCGGAGCATTCAGCAGCACCTTGTGCACCTCGGCGACTGGAACCCGCCGGACTACAGCGTGGAGATCCTCCTGGATATGGCCTACGAACTCGGCGGCGACTTCTACCACCGGCAGCCGCTCTCGGCGGACCGGGATCTGGTCGTCTGTTTCGACGTCAGCGGCAAGAACATCTCCGCGGCGCTTTCCACGAGCCTGATCAGCTCCTTCTTCAGCACCCTCGAGATCGCCCACGGGTTCGACGACATGGGGTTCGGCGACATCATCGCCACGCTCAACACCGTCCTGTGCCGGCAGACACCGCCGGAACTGTTTGTGGCGGCGCTGTTCATGTTTTTTGACCGCCGCGATGACACGCTGTCGGTGTTCAACCTGGGGTATTCACCCCTGATGGTGATCGAGGATGGGGTCGAATCGATTCCGCCGGACTACCCGCCCCTGGGCATCGACGAGGAGCTGCATGACGATCTTCAGGCGCGCCGCATCCCGCGTCGCCCGGGGCTGCGGCTGTTTTCCGCCTCCGACGGCCTCGCCGACGCCCAGAACCGCTACGGCGAACCGTACGGGGACGAGGGCGTGCTCTCGGTGGTGACACGGAACGCCACCGGCACGACCGGACCGCAGTTTCTGGAGGAACTGCACCAGGACGTCCGCACATTCATCGGCGACGCGTCACGGACGGACGACATCACCATGATCGTCCTGGACTTCTAACGCCGGTACTCAAAACCGGTTGCGTGTAGTACCTTGACTGGCAATGCACACAGCATACCTGGAAGCCAAACGCGCCATTGACGACCGTTCGATCAACCGGACCGTGTGGGACGCCATGGTGCGACTGGTCGCCGACTCCGGTGGTGACGTCGTCCGGATCGCCGAGATCGGCGCCGGCACCGGCACGATGATCGACCGTTTGCGTGACTGGGGCGCCCTTGGACCGGACGGTGTCGCCGGTCGCACCGCGACCTACGATGCCTGGGAGATGAACCCGGACACCGCAGCGGTCCTCGCCGAGCGTACGGCGGCATCGGAGTTTGCCCGGGCCGAGGTCCACGTCGGTGACCTGCGGGAATGGACCGGCGACGCCCACTTTGACCTCGTGATCGCCCACGCGGTCCTGGATCTGTTCTCACCACAGGAGGTCGCGGCGCTCATGGACCGCCTGCTCACCGACCGCGGCGTTCTTTACGCGTCGATCGTCTTTGATGGGGTTACGCTGATGGAACCGGCGATCGACGCCGAGATCGACGACAAGGTGCTTCGCCTGTACCACCGATCGATGCGGCAGGGCTTCGGTCGTCGTCAGCTGTGGCATCTGTGGGACGCCGGCTTCGAGATCGTGGCCACCGGGAGCTCCGACTGGGTGATTCCGCCGCGGCGGAACGGCCCGAGGCCGGAGGAGCGGGAGCTCGTAGGGACGATTCTGGAGATGATGCGCGGGGCAGTGACCGGGCAGCTGGAAGCCGGCGCGTCATCGAACGGTGACCTGACCGTCGAACGTCTCAACCGCTGGATCGACCAGCGGCACCGTCAGCTCCAGGCCGGCGACCTGTTCTTTGCCGCCCACCAGATCGATTTCGTGGCCCGCCGATGACGTACGGCGCGGCGTATCACCGATGGAACCTCGTCCACGCCGGGGTGGTGACGGCGGCAACGGTGGTGGTCGCCGCCGGTGCGGTCGCCGCGGCGCCCTTTCTGGCGGCGTGGAGCGCACTTGCCCTCCTGACGCTCTCGGTGGTCTCGCACCGCGCCCTGGACGGACAGATCGGTGCGCCGCTGCCAAACGTGCTCACCGCGACCCGCGGTGCGGCGGCGGTGGCGGTGTTTGCCGGTCTGCCGGTCATCGCGGCGCGGGGGGAGGTTTCCGGTCGGATGCTGTGGCTGATGGCGGCGGCGTTCGCGGCTGTGGAGATCACCGATTTCTTTGACGGGCGCCTCGCGCGGCGGGCCGCTGCCTCCGGAGGAAGCAGTGTCTTCGGCGCCACCTGGGACATGGAAAACGACGCCCTGTTCACGCTGAGTCTTTCGCTCTTCCACCACCACATCCACCGCGTGGGCGCCTTTGTGGTGGCGATCGGACTCATGCGGTACGTGTACGTTCTCGTCTGGCACGTCGACGGCGACCCTCCCACCGTGACGCCGGCCTACAAACTGTTTGCCAGGACCACCGCGGCCACGATCGTTGTGACAATGATCGCAGTGGTAACGCCGGTCTTCGATTCCCGGTTCCGGGTTATGGCGCTGGCGGTGGTGCTCTCGATGCAGGTGGTCTCGTTCGCCTGGGATCTGCTTTTGCAGCACCGGGCGCGGGTGGCGGCGTAACGTGGTACCCCGGGGACGTGATCTCCGGCTGCTGGTGGTGGGAAACGCCGTATCCACCCTCGGCAACAGCGTGTATCTCATCGCCGTTACCCTCCTGCTCAAGGACCTGACCGGCTCGGCCCTGGTGCTCGGGGTCTTCCAGTTTCTCGCCCTGTCTCCCGCATTCATCCTCAGCCCTGTGACGGGCGCCCTCATCGACCGGAACTCCCGGCGGACGGTCATCGTGCTGTCCGACGCGCTCCGCGGTGCGCTCATGGTCGGTGCAGGACTGCTGCTCACGGTTCCCGTGTTTCGGTCGCCGTGGCTGGTGCTTCCGGTGGCGCTGCTCGCCGGGGTGGGGCACGCGTTCTTCGTGCCGGCGGCGCAGGCGCTTGTTCCGTCTCTGGTGCCGCCGGAACGGCTGCAGTCGGCCAACGGACTGCGGGCGGCGACCACACAGGCGGCCAACCTGGTGGGAAACGCGGTGGGCGGGGTCCTCTACGTTGCGATCGGTGCGCCGGCGGTGTTCGTGATCAACGGTCTGTCGTTTCTCGTGTCGGCGTGGCGGGAGACCGCGATTCGACCCGACGCGGTGGCCACCGGCGGCGGTCGGGTTGCGGTGGCGGCGGCCGCCCGCGAGGGGCTGGGACTCCTTGGCAGCCGCCGGCGACTGCGGCTTCTGGTGGGCTCGCAGGCCGGGCTGTTTGTGCTGTCGCCGGCGCTGATGCTTGCGCTGCCGTTCCTGGTGATCGACGATCTGGGGCTCGGGCGCGACACGCTCGGCTACTTCTTTGCCGCCGCCCTCGGCGGCGGAATCGTGGCGTTTCTGACGCTGAACCGGATGCCGGCGCGGGTTATGGTGCGCCGCCCGGTTCCGCCCGTCGCATACGCCCTGCTGACGGCGTCGCTGATACTCGTGACGGTTCGGACCTCGTGGCCGACGCTGGCGGCTGCGGCGGTTGTGACCGGCGCTGCCGCCGGGTTGGTGTACCTGTACGCGGTGACATGGATCCAGCACTGCACGGACCCAGCCCTCCACGGGCGCATGTTCGCCATCCTGGAGGCCGCGAGTTCGCTGGTTGCGCCGGTGAGCTACCTGGTCGCCGGGGCCGCCCTCGACGCCTCGGGGGCAGAGTACCGGTGGATCGTGTTCGGCGTCATGGCGATCCTGGCGGCGACGTGGACCGGGGTGCTCACGGCGCGCTGGGGGGCACGGGAGGATCGAGGGCCGTCGCCGTCGTCCCGGTAAGGCGGGTCTCCAGCCGTTCCAGCGTCGGGGTGAGCGACGCGTCCAGCTTTACTGCAGCGATGCCGTCGGCCCGCGTTGGGCCCTGGTTCACGATCGCCACGGCGGTACCGTCGCGGGATGCGCGGTCTGCGAACCGGTAGCCCGAGTACACCGTCAGCGACGATCCCAGTACCAGGAGCGTGTCACCGGCGGCGACCGCCGCGAACGCCGCGGTCACCCGGGGGGAGGGAACGTTCTCCCCGAAGAACACCACATCCGGTTTGAGGATGCCGCCGCAGACCGGACACGGCGGCACGTCGAACGAGGCGGTCACGTGGCGCGGCAGTTCCGCGTCGCCGTCGGGGGCGATCTCCGCGGCCTGGGACAGCCACTCCGGGTTGCGCCGGAGCATCTCCGTCTGAAGGTCCTCCCGGGAACTCCGCGTCCCGCACTCGAGGCACACCACGCGCGCCAGGCCTCCGTGGAGTTCGATCACGTTCGTGGAACCGGCGGCCTGGTGCAGGCCGTCCACGTTTTGCGTGATGATCGTACCAAAGACGCCGCGGCGCTGGAGCCGCGCAACCACCTCGTGGGCCCCGTTGGGACGACGGGCCGCCATGAACGGCCATCCCAGACAGCTTCGGGCCCAGTAGCGCCGCCGATCCTCCTCCGACCGCAGGAACTCGGTGAACGTCACCGGTTTTCTCGTGCGCAGGGAGCCCTGCGGTCCGCGGTAGTCGGGGATGCCGGAATCGGTGCTCATGCCGGCCCCGGTGAGGACCGTTGCGCGGCCCGACCGCAGGTGCCATACGAGCTCGTCGATCAGCGGGGCGGATATCTCGGTGTCCACGCGCAAGAAGGTACGTCGCCGTCCTCGTCGGATCAAGCCGGCCGACCGGCGCGGTTTGTCGACGGGCGCGGTTCGTCGACGATCGCGGTCCGTCGCGGGGCGCGGTTCACCCCGTCGGAGAAAACCCGTATAGTGGCGCGACCATGAAGTCCTTCCCCTTTGATCCGCGACGCATTCCGTTCTTCTACGGCTGGATCGTGCTCGGTGCCGGTACCCTCGGCATGATCATGAGCGTCCCCGGGCAGACCGTGGGGGTCTCGGTGTTCACCGATTTCCTCCTCGACGATCTCGGGCTCAGTCGCTCGAGCCTCAGCCTCGCCTACCTGATCGGTACGATCGCGAGTGCCCTCTCCCTCGGTGCGGCCGGGGTCCTGTACGACCGCCACGGTGGCCGTCGGGTGGCGGTGGGCGCGGCGCTGGCGATGGCCGTAGTCCTGGTGTACCTCTCGATTCTTCCGTCGCTGGCGGCGGCGAGACCGGTCCTCGGGTTCGTCGCGGTCACCCTGGGGTTCTGGGGGTTGCGTTTCTCCGGACAGGGCATGCTCACGCTGGCCTCCCGCAACATGGTCATGGAGTGGTTTGACCGGCGTCGGGGTATGGCCAACGCGGTAATGGGGATCAGCATCTCGTTCGGGTTTTCGGCGGCGCCGCGGGCGTTCGAGGCGGTGATCGGGCCCGATGGTGAGTGGCAGCGCGCCTGGCAACTGATCAGCCTGATCGTTGTGGCGTTCGCCGTCCTCGCGATGGTCTTCTACCGCGACCGTCCCGAGGACCACGGGATGGTTCCGGATGGCCCGATGGCCACGTCGGCGGGACGCACCCACGCGGAGACCGCCCCGGGGCGGGCGTTCACGCTTCCTGAGGCGCGGCGGACCTACACGTTCTGGGTGTTTGCGGCGACACTGCTGCTGGCCGGGCTTCTGCTGACCGCGTACACCTTTCACATCGTGTCGATATTCGGCGACGCGGGGATGTCACGACGGCAGGCGGTCGGGATCTTCCTCCCGGCGGCGGCCGTTGCGGTCGTCGTCGAGTTCGCCGGGAGCTGGCTCTCCGACTATATCAAACTAAAGTATCTGGCGATGGTGCAGCTGGCGGGTGCGTTTGTACTGTCCCTGAGTCTGGCGGGTCTCAACGGTGGCGCACCGGTCGCGGGGGTGATCGTGGGGCACGGGTTCATGCAGGGCATGTTCGGCATCCTGTCCAACGTCACGTGGCCGCGTTTCTTCGGGCGCCGGCACCTGGGGGCGATCGCCGGGTTTGCGACCGCCATCACGGTGGCGGGCACGGCGGTGGGACCTGCGCTCTTCAGCGGCGTGCGGGACCTCACCGGGACCTACTCGGCGGCGGCGCTCGGTACTGCGGCTGTTGCGGTTGTGTTGCTGGTTCTGATGACGCGGGCGGATCGGCCGGCGCAGTAGTTCCGATGCGGTCGGTCGGACCGCGCCGACGGTGAGAAACGGGGCGCCCGCCGGAGCGGGCGCCGCTGCAATCAGTGCTCGTGGCCGTCGGGGCCGTGAACGTGGCCGTGATCCAGCTCCTCGCTGGTGGCCTCGCGTACGCCCTTCACCTCGACGTCGAAGTTGAGGGTCTGACCCGCCAGGGGATGGTTGGCGTCGAGCGTGACCTGCTCGTCACCGATCTCCACCAGTGTTACCACCATTTCCTGTCCCTCCGTGGACTGGGCGCGAAACTGCATTCCCAGCTGGAGTTCTTCGTCCTGCGGCAACCGTTCCCGGGGCACCTCGAACACCAGCTGGTCCTGACGTTCGCCGTAGCCCTTGTCCGGGGCGATGGAGGTGTTGACGGTATCACCCTCCGTCTTGCCTTCGAGCGCCTCTTCCAGGCCCGGGACGATGTTCTGATGTCCGTGAAGGTAGGCGAGGTCGCCGTGCTGTTCGGATGAGTCGATCACCTGTCCGTTGTCGTCTTTCAGGGTGTAGGCGATCGTGACGACCGCGTCGCTTCCAATGTTCATGTGGGTATTCCTCCTTAAAAAAAAGCCGGGTCCCCTGACCCGGCTTGCATCTGACCACATCAATGACCGCTGAAAGCGTAGGGGGGATGCCGGAAGCCTGTCAAGGACGGTTGGACACGACTCGTGCGGTCCGGTAGCCTGTCCCGCCATGACCGCCCCGTTTCTTCGGCGCTCCGCGCCACTGGCTGTGCTTCTGGTTCTGGTCGCGGTTCCGCTTCCCCTTCACGCTGCGGATCCTCTCGACGTCGTTCTGGTGCAGTACCGCGTTGATCCCGGAGACTACGCCTCCCTCCCCGCGTTTCAGCGGCGGGTCGAGGCGGTCGTGGATCGCGCCGTCGAACGGTTTGACCCGGATCTCGTGGTGTTCCCGGAGTACGTCTCCGTCTTTGCGATGTTCTCCGGCATGATCGATGACGACGGGACGCTGGAACCGGCCCGAATCCCGGAAGGCGTTGCCAGGGCGGCGTTCGGTGTCGCCGACGGCGAGCTGCCCCCGGTGACGCCGGCGGTGCACGAGTTCGTGCGCACGCTGTCGCGGCAGTACGCGGACCGCCTTCGCGGCATCTGGTCCTCAGTGGCGGCGGAATCCGGGGTGTGGATCCTCGCGGGATCGGCGTTCGTACCGGGAGACGACGGGGAGGTTCACAACCGCGTCTGGGTGTTCGACGGACAGGGGAACCTGGCGTACCGCCAGGACAAGGTGTTTCTCACCGACTACGAACGTCGGGTGCTGGGGCTCGACCCGGGGTCCGTGGGAACGGCGCGGCCCGTTTCTATCGGCGGCAGGCAGCTGTCGATCACGGTGTGCCGTGACTCGTTCTTCGATGTCTGGGAGGACCGGTTTGCCGCCGTCGATGCCTGGATCGACGTGCGCGCCAACGGTGAAGTGTGGGACACTGCGGTCCGCCGACGCTTCGACGAGGCCCTGCCGGAACGCGTGGCGGACACCCCTGTGGAACTTGGCATGAGCACCGCACTGAACGGTCGGTTTTTTGACCTGTTGTGGCAGGGGCCCGCCTTCGTCGTCGACGGCGATGGCGACCGGGTACGGCAGTCACCCACGGTGGACGGAGACTATCTGATGGAGGTCACCGTCCCCGGCTCCTGATACTTCGGCTCCTGATACTCCGGCGCCGGGAAGGTAACCACGATCGATGGCCGCACCCCCGACTCCAACGCCGCCTGTCCGTCGAGCTGGCGGGCCAGGGCTTCGATCATGGTGAGGGCCGCGGCGTCGTCGGCGGGAAGCTCAGACCACGACACGCTGCCGTTTCCGGTGGCGCGGATGGTGGCGGTCGCGCCATCGGAGTCGACGGCGATGCTGACCTCGGGGGTGCCGGTGATATCCACGCCGTGGGCGCAGAGGAGCCCGCACACCTCGGTCACGATGAGACCGCAGGGAAGAGCGTCGGTCACCGGAAGCGTCAGGGCCTGATAGGATTCGGCCATCCGCACCGTCGGCGCACGGTGGTCCCGGACGAACCGAACGAGGCCGCCCAGGTAGCGGTCCAGTGCCACACGGTCCGGCGTGTCCTGCTGATACGCCGACTCGTGCACCTGCGACATCGAGTACACCCTGCGTTCATGCGCCGCGAGTACCGCGCGGGTGGCCTCGTCTGCGTCGCGGGCGACCAGGCGGAGCATGCTCAGTATCACCTGCAGGTTGTTCCTGACTCGGTGGTGCACCTCCCGCAGGAGCGAATGCTTCTCCCTGACCAGCACGCGCTGTTCCTCGACCTGTTCGATCAACTGTTCGGAAAACGAGGTTGCCAGCAGCCCCTGCTCGACCGCAAACGCCGCCTCCCGCAGCAGGGTCACGTCGCTGTGGACGTAGGTGTCGCCGTCCTCCGGTGGTCCGGCGACGAGGTAGTAATCGTGGTCGTTCCGTGGTCCGCCGAGCCACATCGTCGCCGCGCCCCCCGGGTGCAGGGATACCGACGAGCTGCTGTGCCGCGCCGCCGACGTCACCGCTGTCCAGGGACCGTGGTCCCTGGCGGGATCACAGCGCCGGGAGACCACCGGAGAGAGGCCGTCGTGGTCATCTCCGAGGACGCAGAGCCACCGCGGTGCGAACTGGGTGTCGACGAAATCGACCAGGCGGGTAAACACGTCCGTCGACTGACGACAGACCAGGAGATCCAGACGAAAGCGCTCGAACGCCGCCTGTCGTGCCCGTTCGCGGCGGAGCACTCGGGACTCAACCGCCCCGGCAACGATGGAGTGCACGGGGCGGCCGAAGATCGTGACCACGATCACCAGAAGGAACGAGCTCATGACCGGTGTGGTCACGCGGGTGATCGACTCCAGGAGTCCGGTGGCGGCGGCGATCACCACCCCGACGATGAAGTACGTGGCCGTGGTGGCGATCAGGCGGTCCACGTCGAGGCGTTCCACGTCCATCACACCGAGGCCGACCGCCATCGGAAAGAGCAGAAAGGAGAACGCAGCAACCTGATTGAGCAGCCCCGGAACCTGGTGCTCGATGAAGCTACCGGCACAGAGGCGTGCCCCGAGGTAGAGGACGTACGGTCCGATGCTGACAACCGACCCGAGAAACACCCAGCGAATGCGTCGACGCGCGCCGGCGCTCCTCCGCCGATACTGCATCACCAGGATCACCGTGAACGCCACGATCGCCGCGATGAGGTACGCGTGGAGGTACAGGTGCCCCGGCCCGAAGAGCGTGCCAAGCCCGGTGCCGAGGACGAGCAGGCGCGCCACCGGGGGCGTCGCGAGAATCGCGGCCACCGACGCGCGTCGCACCCGCATCGGCCGGGGAAACTGCAGCCCGAACCATATCAGGAGCGCGCCCGTGGCCGTTCCGAGCACTTCCACGGAGGCAAAGACGAGCTGAAGCACCCAGAACTGCCAGAGGCTGTGGAAGAACGAAACCGCGATCGTCAGGGCGGCGACGAGCGAGAGGGTGTAGTAGAGCCGCATCGCGTCCGCATCGGGTGTTCCGAGGGCGAATGCCGTCGCGATTATCACCAGCAGAATCGCAACGATGATGTTCGAGAGAACGGTGCGGTGGACCGACGCCAGCCGTACACGGAGCGAGGCGTCGTCCAGCGGCATGCGCACGCGGGATCCGTCGTCGAGGACCAGCTCCAGCGGACCGGGCACCGAAAACAGACGCGACACGTGGCGCAGATACGACTCCGAGTCGATCCGGGACCGTTCCAGGAGGTCGGCGGCGCTGTTGGTGTCAATGGAGGCGATCACGTCGCCGGCGGTGAGACCACTGCGGTCCGCGGGGCCTCCCCGGACCACCCTGAGGACGCGGTAGCCTTCCTCGCGGAGGGACATGACCAGCCCCGCCCGGTGAACCGGCTGCGCTGCGATCACGGCGAGCCACCCTGCCAGCAGGAGAAGTACCAGTGTGCTGGCCGCGAGCGTAGCGTAGGCACGTTTCATCGTGTACTATTGTACATATGGAAGATCATCCACGCCATTCCTCCGCTCCCTGGGAGTTTCTCGACCGGTTCCGGGGCGAGTTTTTCCCGGACCGGTGGCCAACGCTGCCCCAGCTGTTCCGGGTCACGACCGCGCGATACCCCGATCGCAGCTGTTTTACCACCTACGATCCGCAGCGGGTGACGCTCACCTACCGGGAGGCGTACGCCACGATCCTGGGGCTCGCGGAGGCACTTCGCGCCCGTGGCCTCGGCGTCGGCGATCGCGTGGCGATTACCGGCAAGAACAGCCCGGAGTGGGCCGTCGCGTACCTGGCAACGCTGTGTGCCGGTGGCGTTGTCGTCCCGATCGACTATCAGCTGCACGATGCGGAGATCGAGACGCTCGTGCGCGCCTCCGGTGCCCGAACGCTGTGTGTGGACGCCGAGCGTCACGGAACGCTGTCGCCGACGGAGGTTCACACCGTCTTCAGCCTGGCGCCCGACCGGGACTCGTACGTGTTCGACGTGGCCCGGGATCATGCGCCGGCGGACTGGGGCGACGAGCGGCCGCCGGAGGCCCCGGTGTCGCGGTCGGGAGATGAACTCGCCGCGATCCTGTACACCTCCGGCACCACCGGCCATCCCAAGGGGGTCATGCTGACCCACAACAACTTCGTCTCCGACTGCTTTCTGGCCCAGGCCAACCTGAACATCCACCACACCGATGTGTTCTATGCGCTCCTGCCGATTCACCACAGCTACAGCATGCTGGCGGTGTTTATCGAGAGTTTTTCCGTCGGCGCCGAGACGGTGTTCGGCAAGCGCATGGCGGTAACGCAGATCATGCACGACCTGCGCACCGCCGGTGTAACGATGTTTCTCGGGGTGCCGTTGCTCTTCAACAAACTCATCGCCGGCATCATGCGCGGCATCCGCGAGAAGGGGCCGCTGGTCTACGGCCTCATCCGCACGCTCATGGTTGTCAGCGGGATGGTCAAGAAGATCACCGGTATCAACCCGGGCAAGCGGCTGTTTCACAGCGTCCTCGAGAAGGCGTCGCTGTCCACGGTCCGCATCTGCATTTCCGGGGGTGGACCGCTGGCGCCCAGCGTGTTTCGGCAGTACAACCAGCTCGGAATCGACTTCGTCCAGGGCTACGGCCTCACGGAGACCTCCCCGATTCTGACCCTGAATCCCACCGACCACTACAAGGAGACGTCGGTCGGTCGGGTGCTACCCGAGCTCGACATGCGAATCCTCGAGCCGGATCACCGTGGGGCCGGCGAGATCGTGGTGAAGGGCCCCATGGTGATGCAGGGCTACTACGACATGCCGGAGGAAACCGCCGAGGTGTTCACCGAGGACGGATTCTTCCGTACCGGCGACGTGGGATACCTCGATGCGGAGCACTACCTCTACCTGACCGGACGCGCAAAGAATCTGATCGTGAGTGAAGGTGGCAAGAACGTGTACCCCGAGGAGATCGAGAACGCCTTCCAGCTCTACGAGGAGATCGACCAGATCCTCGTACGGGGCTACCAGGCGAATCCGCACGACAGAGTCGAACTGATCGAAGCGCTGGTGCACCCCAACGGGGATTTCTTTGCCGCCGGTGCGCCGGGGGCTGCCTCCGACGGGTCCGCCGCGGCGCCGGAGGACATCCGGGCCCGGGTGGACGAGATCGTGGCGGAGGTAAACCGCCAGCTGCTGCCCTACCAGCGCATCTCCCGGGTGGAGCTCCTGGACGAAGCGATGGAGATGACCTCAACCAAGAAAATCAAGCGAAACACCGTTGCATAACCCGCGGCGGTGGGGCGCCGTCCTGGTACTGCTTCTCGTGACGGGGCTGGCGGCGGCGCAGACGGTGGGCGACGCGTCCGCCTCGCCCGCCGCATCCACCGCACCGCCGCAGTCCACCGGGGAACCCGACGACGGGCGCCTCGGTCTGGCTCTCGCCGGAGGTGGCGCCCTGGGGTTCGCGCACCTGGGCGTGCTCCTCGTTCTGGAGGAATACGGCATCTCCCCGGAGGTGGTGGTCGGCACCAGCATGGGCAGTATCGTGGGAGTCCTGTACGCCGCCGGCTACTCTCCCCGGGAGATACTGGCGATCGTGGAAAGCGTGGACTGGAACGCGATCTTCGTCGATGAGGCCAGCCGTCGGCGCCTGTCCTTCGACGAGCGCCGCTCCGACCGCCTGTTCCGCGGTCGTCTCGCCTTCGCCGACGGGGAGCTCCTGCTCCTGGGTGGCGCCTCCTCGGGACAGTCGATCATCGAGTTTCTTGACGACCTCCTGCGCTCGGACGCCACCGTGGAAGAGTTTGATCAGCTGCCGCGATCGCTGGCCGTGGTCGCCGCGGACCTGGTCTCCGGCGACGAAGTGGTCTACACCTCCGGGGATCTCAAGAGCGCGGTCCGCGCGAGCATGGCGGTGCCGGGGGCGTTTACCCCGCTGTTCTACGACGGACGGTTCCTGATCGACGGCGGATGGGTGAACAACATTCCCGTGGATGTCGCCTTCGACCGCGGGGCCGACGCCGTCATCGGCGTCAGTCTGAGTCTCCTCAACCGGGAGGCCTCGGAGATTCGCGACATCCCGGCGATCCTCAACCAGGCCTCGCGCATTCTGCGTCGTTCGCGCATCGAGGAGAACCTCGCCCGGGCCGATGTGGTGATCACGCCGGACGTGCAGGGGTTCACCCCCGCGGACTTCGGGCGCTGGCAGGAACTGATCGAGCGGGGGCGGGAGGCGGCGAGGTCGCAGCTCCCGGCGTTGCTGGCGCTGCGGGAGCGAACGGTCCAGCACCGGATCGACCCGTTTCTGCGGCCGGAACGCGACGTGCCGGTCACCGTGGGTTCGGTCAACGCCCGCGTGCCGGACTTTGTGGAGGTTCCGAACCTGAACGAGGTGATCGGAGCGCTCCGGACCGGTCTGGCGGGAACGGAGACGACGGTGGCGCGGATCCAGACCGCCGTGTACGGAGTGTACGACACCGGGCGATTTCGCTACGTGTCCTACGATCTGGTTCCGACCGGCGACGGTGCCTACGATGTCGACGTGTACCTGGTTCCGAGAACGCGGACGGTGTCGGAACTGCGCGTGGGACTGGGCGTCCGTACGCAGCTCGTGGAAAGCACCTACGTACGCTCCATCCTGCACGCGGACTTCCGGGCGCCGCTTGGTTTTCCGCGGCGAGACGCCGCAACGGTGGATGTGGAGACCGGGCCGCGACTGGAGGCTGAAACGTGGCTCAGCGATGTCGGGAGTGCCCGCGTCGGGGTTTCGGTGCCGGTGGCCAGGGACACCCGGATTCGCGGACGCCTGTACTCGCTCGCCCTGCCGCTGCCGTTTTACGACCGAAACACCGTGGAGGCGCTGTACTTCCGTCGCACCGCCGGTGGGGACCTCGGCATTCGCATCGATCCCGGGCGGCAATGGCGCTTCGACGTCCAGGGCTTCGGCGAGTGGGCGTGGACCGACCGGCAGCAGGGCGCCTCCGTCCTCGATGATCCCGGTATTGCCCGGGTGGGCACCGCGGTGGTTGCCCAGCAGGACAACCTCGACCGGGGTGTGTATCCCCATCGCGGTACGGAGACGCGCGCCGATGGCCGGGTGTGGTGGACTCCGGAGGCGCTCGATCCGACGGTACAGCTTCAGGCGGACCACCGCGGGTACGTTCCCGCCGGCGGCGATCTGGTGCTGTCGTACCGGTTTGCCGCGGCCACGGATCTGGATTCCGGGCTCTCCTCGTCGGATCAGTTCTCCGAGGGTGGCATCGAGCGGGTCGCGGGGTTCTATTTCGGTGAACTCCGGGGACGGCACGCGCTGTCCGCCGGCCTGGGGGCGCGCCTCGGGATCTTCGACCTGCCGCTGGCGGTGGGAGAACGGGCGTACCTCCTCGCCGGGGTCGGGGCCACCACGGTGTGGCAGACGGCGCTCGCCGACGCCTTTGACCCCGCCACCGCCGAGGTCCCCCGCTTCGGTGGGCAGGTGGGGCTGGGGTTCGACACCGTCCTGGGCGAGCTGCGCCTCGGCGTGGCGGTAAACGATTCCTACCGGGTGATGAGCTATCTGTTGCTGGGACCGGTTGTGACGCCGGGGGGTGAGATCTGGTCATGGTGAGGTCCCATCGGTATAGTGGGGCACCAATATATGATTAGTGCACAGAACGTAAGTCTGTCCTTCGGCGATCAGCCCCTGTTCAAGGACGTAAACATCAAATTCACCGCCGGCAACTGCTACGGCGTCATCGGCGCCAACGGCGCCGGGAAATCGACATTTCTCAAGATCCTCTCCGGCGACCTGGAGCCGGATTCCGGCGAAATCTCCGTGGGGAAGGGCGAGCGGATCGCCGTACTCCAGCAGAACCAGTTTGCCTTCGACGAGTACTCGGTGATGCACACGGTGATCATGGGTCACCGTCACCTGTACGACACCATGATCGAGAAGGATGCGATCTACACCAAGGAGGAGTTCACCGAGGAAGACGGCATTCGCGCCGCCGAGCTCGAGGGCGAGTTCGCCGAGCTCAACGGGTGGGAAGCGGAGAGCGAAGCCGCGCGGCTCCTCGCCGGGCTTGGAATTCCCGACGGACTCCACGAGAAGCAGATGGCCGACCTGGACGGCGGGCAGAAGGTCCGGGTGCTCCTGGCGCAGGCGCTGTTCGGTGATCCCGACATTCTCCTGCTCGACGAGCCGACCAACAACCTGGACCTGGAATCGGTCTCGTGGCTCGAGGAGTTTCTGTTCAACTTTCGCAACACGGTGATCGTGGTGAGCCACGACCGCCACTTTCTCAACCGCGTCTGTACCCACATCGCCGACATCGATTTCGGCAAGATCCAGCTCTACGTGGGCAACTATGACTTCTGGTACCACTCCAGCCAGCTCATTCAGCGCCAGCTGCGGGACGAGAAGAAACGTCGCGAGGACAAGATCGCCGAGCTCAAGGCGTTCATCCAGCGCTTTGCCTCCAACGCGGCGCGGAGCAAGCAGGCTACCAGCCGGCAGAAGCTGATCGACCAGCTCTCCATCGACGACATCCGTCCCTCGAGCCGCCGCTCGCCGTACATCAACTTCGAGATGTCGCGGGACCCGGGGAAGAAGATGCTCGAGATTCGCGGCCTGTCCAAGGCGGTGGAGGGCGAACCCGGTATCTCCGGTCTCGATCTGACCGTGCAGCCGGGGGAGAAGATCGCGTTCGTCGGGCCCTTTCACACCATGAAGTCGGCGCTGTACGAGGTGCTCGCCGGTGAGGACACGCCCGACGCGGGGGAGTACGAGTGGGGTACCACGATCACGCCGGCGTACTTCCCGAAGGACTCCGGCCGCTACTTCGACCGGGAGATATCGATCGTCGAGTGGCTTCGCCAGTACACCGAGGTCGAGGAGGAGTCCTACGTCCGTGGATTCCTCGGGCGCATGCTGTTTAGCGGAGAGGAGTCGCTCAAGAAGGTGACGGTCCTGTCCGGCGGGGAGAAGGTGCGCTGCATGCTGGCGAAGCTCATGCTCACCGGTCCCAACGCCCTGATCATGGACGAGCCGACCAACCATCTCGACCTGGAATCGATCACGGCCCTCAACGACGCCCTCATCGCATTCAAGGGTACGGTCCTGTTTACCAGTCATGACCACGAGTTCGTGAACACCGTGGCCTCGCGGATTATCGAGTTCACGCCGACCGGGATCATCGACCGGACGATGCCCTTTGATGAGTACCTTGCCAGCGACGACGTGAAGGCGCAGCGGGACCAGGCGTACCACGGCCACCACGTGGTGGAGATCTGACGCTGAGTTGACGCCGTCGGGCGATCCTCCCGATGTTTACACACACCGCGATGGATACGCAGACTCTCTTCGAACAGCGCCCCGCCACGGTCTTTCTTCTCATCGTCGATGGTGTCCTCGGAACGGTGGCCGGGGGCTACGGCGTCGTGAACGCCGTAGCCGGATACCCGGTGACGGCGGCGGCGCAGATCCTGACCGCGATCGTTGCCGGAGTCTCCCTGGTTCTGATCGTGCGGGACCTGCGGACCGGCGCGGCGACGACGGCACTTCCCCGTCATCTGACCTTCGGCGTCACCGTGATGCTGTCGGTGGTTCTTCTCGCCAGCGGCGGGGGCACCAGCGACGTGTCGCCGTTCATGTTCGTGGTGCCGCCGGCGGTCATGCTGCTCGGCAGTCGCCGTACCGCGACGGTGGTCAACTTCCTGTTCTGGCTGGTTCTGGCGGTGAGCGTGGCGCGGCCGGGGGCTACCGCCTGGGTCCAGGGCACCGATCGCCTCTACCACCTGTCGACGCTCATCGCCTACACCGCAGTCAACGTGTACGTGTTCATGCTGACCGACCTCAGTTACCGGGCGTACCGACGGGTGCGGTTTCTCGCGACCCACGACCCGGTGACGGGACTGCACCGATTCGACACTCGCGAGTCGTCCGCCGTGGAGGGGCCGTACGCGGTGCTGCTGCAGCTGCGGGAGACCGACCGCATCCGTCTGGAGGGGGGCAACCGCTTCGTGGAAGAGGTCATGCAGGCGCTGGCGCAGCGTCTCGCTCGCCGAAAGAGCGAGGCGTGCGGCCTGTACGCGTACAGCGATACCAGCCTGCTTGTCTCGCCGGCTCTCGACACGTCGGATCGGTGGCCGGCGTGGATCAACGGGACGATGCAGGACCTGACCCGGCCGGTGCGGGGATCGGAGCGCACCCACACGCCGCAGCTTGCGGTGTACGTCGTTCCCGAGGCGGACCGACTCACGCGGAGTGAACTCGGGGGCCGTCTGGAGACAACGATCCAGGGCAACCGCGGCGGCGGAGGCGTGGCGTTCTACGACGCCAATCTTGACCGAATGCTCAGGGCGCGCGTGGAGATGCACGACCTGCTGCGAAGTGCCCGGGATCGCGGAGAGCTCTCCCTCGCGTACCAGCCACTGGTGGACGCGATCGACGGCGACGTGGTGGGCGCGGAGGTGCTCATGCGATGGCACAGCGCCGTCCTCGGGCCCGTCTCACCGGCCACGTTTATCCCTGTCGCCGAGGAAACGGGGATGATTGGCGAGCTCACGGAGTGGATGCTGGTACGCGCCTGGCGCGAAACCTGCGGTGCTCCGCCCTCGCGCTTCGATACGCTGTCGGTAAACGTCTCGCCGGCGCATCTGGAGCAGCCGGACTTCCTGGAGCGACTCCAGGATATCGTGGCCCGTGAGGGGATCGACCCGCGAGCGATCAGTATCGAGATCACCGAAGGCCTGCTGCTGCAGGAGTCGCGGACCAGCCACGGTGTCCTCGATGCGCTTACCCGGATGGGGTTCTCGCTGTCGATCGACGACTTCGGAACCGGCTACTCCAACCTGTCCTATCTGCGGCAGCTCTCCGTCGATCGTATCAAGATCGATCGCGCCTTCGTCACGGACCTGGTGGACGACGACGGCCGCGTCAACTCGCGGGCGACGCCGCTGGTGGAGGCGATGATCTTCATGGCGAAGACGCTGGGTATCAGCACCCTCGCGGAGGGTGTGGAAACGCGGCGCCAGGCGGAGGTGCTCCGCGATCTGGGCTGCGAGACGTTTCAGGGCTATCTCTTCGGGCGGCCCGAGCCGTCTCCGCAGGCGGCGCAGGATGCCGTCGACGCCGGTGAGGGGAACGGAGCCGAGGATGCCGGATAGCTCGGAATCGGGAGTCCTGGAACTCCTCGCCGGACACGCCTCGTGCCGCGCCTACCGCGACGACCCGGTGCCGGAGACCGACCTCCGCCGCGCAATCGAGGCCGGGCAGCGGGCGGCGAGTTCGTCCAACCTGCACATGTGGAGCGCGGTGGTGGTACGCGACCGTGAGCGTCGACACCGCCTGGCGGTGCTGTGCGGCGATCAGGCCCATATCCGCAGTGCGCCGGTGTTCATCGCCTGGTGCGCCGATCGCAACCGTCTGGACCGGGCCGCCGAATCCCGGGGCTACCGTCAGAATACCGAGTTCCTCGAGAGCTTTCTGGTGGCGGCGGTGGACACGGCGATCGCGATGCAGAACGCCACCGTGGCGTTCGAGGCGCTCGGGTACGGGTGCTGCTACATCGGCGGCCTCCGGAACGATACCGCCGCCGTGGTGGACCTCCTGGAGCTGCCGGCCCACGTGGTTCCCGTGGCGGGGATGACGGTCGGTGTGCCCGCGCGGCCCCTCCGACGGCGACCGCGACCGGCGCTCGATACGGTCCTTCACTGGGAGCGCTACACGCCGGCAGCGCCGGATCAGCTTCTGGAATACGACCGAATCATGCGCGATACCGGCATCTACCACGGCCGCCACGCCGAGGGCGTCCGCCCCGATGGTCAGTCGTCGCAGGAGGTCCCCGACGCCGAGTACGGGTGGATGGAGCACAGCGCCCGCAGGGTAAGCGTGCCGCGCAGGACCGATCTTCGGTCGGTGGTGGAGCGTCAGGGGTACGGGCTCGGATAGGCGGTGGCGCGGTCAGTCCCGCGGGAGGACGATCCGGTATCCGGCGGTCGTGTAATCACCCGCTGAGATCGGCTCGATACGGGCGCCGGCCTGGTTCGCCAGAAGCAGGGCGACCTCCGGCGCCGCGGGCAGCGGCGGCGCGGGGCGGGCCAGTACGGTCAGCACGCCGCCGTCGGTGTCGCCGGCACCGGTTGTGGTGACCTCCAGCTGGTCCGGGCGGCTTTGGGCGGTGTCGCCAAAGCACAGGGCTACCGCCTCCTGCACCAGAAGCGCCAGCGGTGCCGCCGCGGTGACGCTGTGGTGCACCGGTTCCAGATGCCTGATGACACTCACGCGGTGGTGCGGATCCTTGAGTTCAGTCACCATCTGAACCACGTGGGTAAAGAGCATGTGCAGTCCGATCCGGGGATCGCGCTCGTCGTCCGACAGCTCGGCTTCCGCCTCGTAGGTCAGACCGAGCGTCGCCACACGACCGGTGGCCGACTCGATCGCGTTGCGCGCCGCCGGTTCGCGAATGTCCGCGAGGTCCAGCTGCAGGAGTGAGACGATCGTCTGAAGGTTGTTGAACACGCGGTGATCGAGCTCACGACGGAGGGCGTCACGGGACGCGCGAATGTACTCCAGCTCACTCACTTCCACGGAAAAGGCGGCGATGCCGCGCGGGGTGCCCGTTCGTGAGCGTGGCAGCGGGTGGAGCACCGTATGAAAGAACCGCAGGATGCCGTTGTGGTCCCGGGCGGCACTCGCGGGCAGAACCGTTCGGGTGGTGGTGGCGCGGGTGTATGCGCTCCTGGTCCGTTCGCGATAGGTGGCATCGGGGATGAGGTCCAGGACCGGATCGCCCACCGCGATCGCCACACCCCAGAACTCCTCCATGAACACGCGATGGGTGTCGTTGAAGTACACGTAGCGGTAGTCACCGTCCACCACCCAGAAGCTGAACTGGGCCGAGGTCTGTGAGATCGCCGTGAGGACAAGGCGTTCGGTCCGGCGGAACGTGTCGGGCATCGAGGGGTACCGGTGGGCATCGGCGCGCCGGCGGGCACGTCGATGCAGATACGCGTTCATTCCGTTCATGATACGACCGCCCGCGTGAAACTGCTGTGAAACCCGCCTCCTCAGTCGGTGAGGAGGCTGCAGCTGTTGATCTCCAGGGGACCGTCGGCGGTGAGACGATACTCGGCGCCGCAGACGGTAAACTCAAGTGGATCGCCCTCGGTCAGCTCGAAGCGGTACCGGTCGTGGTTGAGATCCACCCGGACGTAGCTGTCGTTGAAGCGGAGCGAGAAGCGTATGCCTCCCCAGCTCGCCGGTACCCGCGGGTCGAAACTCAACCGGCCCTGGTAGGCTCGCATGCCGCCGAACCCGTGGGTCAGGGCCATCCACACTCCACCGGTGGAGGCGATGTGAACGCCGTCCACGACGTTTCCGGCGACGTTGGCCAGATCCATGAAGAGGGCGTACTGAAAATACTCCAGCGCCTTCTGTTCGTAGCCGATCTCGGCGGCCAGGATCGACTGCATGCACGCCGACAACGAGGAATCCCCGGTGGTGAGGGGGTCGTAGTAGTCGAAATTGCGACGCTTTTGCTCAATCGAGAACTCGTCCCCCATGAGGACCAGGGCCAGAGCGACATCGGCCTGTTTGATCACCTGGTGGCGGTAGATCACCAGGGGATGGAAATGGAGCAGCAGTGGATAGTGGTCCCGGGGCGTGTTGGCGAAGTCCCACTGCTCCTTCTCCAGGAAGTTGTCGTCCTGCGGGTTGATCCCCTTCTTCTCGTCGTAGGGGATGTACATCTTGTCCGCCGCCCGGAGCCAGCGCTCAACCTCGTGATCGCGGACGTCCGTTTCGTGAATCAGATGGGAGTACGCCTGCGGTCGTTCCGCCTTGAGCCACTGGACGGTCTCCGCCGCGAAACGCAGGTTGCTGCGCGCCATGAGGTTGGTGAAAAAGTTGTCGTTGACGACGGTGGTGTACTCGTCGGGACCGGTCACACCGTGGATGTGGAAAAAGCCGGTGTCGGGGCTGAAGAACCCGAGGTTGTTCCACATGCGGGCGGTTTCCACCAGAATTTCGACCCCCACTTCCGCCAGGAGGTCGTAGTCCTTCCGCGTCTGCACGTAGTGCTTGATCGCGTGGGCGATGTCGGCGTTGATGTGGTACTGCGCGGTACCGGCGGCGTAGTAGGAGGAGGCCTCGTCTCCGTTGATCGTCCGCCACGGGAACAGCGCTCCGTCTTCCGACAGTTCCCGTGCGCGCTCCCGCGCCTTGTCCAGCATGCTGTGGCGGAAGCGAAGAAGGTTCCTGGCGATCCGGGGTTCGGTAAAGGTGAGAAAGGGGACGACGTAGACCTCGGTGTCCCAGAAATAGTGGCCCTCGTAGGCCTGGCCCGTGAGCCCCTTGGCCGGGATCCCGGTGGTTTCCGCCCGCGCCGAGGCCTGGCAGAGCTGAAACAGGTTCCAGCGCACCGCCTGCTGAACGCGTGGTTCGGCGTCGATCACGATATCCGACCGGTCCCAGAAATGGTCCAGGAACTCCTTCTGCTGCGCCTCCAGGGTCGGGTACCCGATGCGCATCGCCCGGTCCAGCGTACGGCCGCAGCGATCCACCAGTTCGGTCGAAGGAACGGCCCGCGAGGTGTGGTAGGACATGAACTTGGTGATGTGTACCGGTGTGTCGGCCCGGGCGTCGATGACAAACACGACCTTACCGAGGTCGTCGGTCCAGCTGCGCTGGCTGTACCAGTGGTTTTCCGTCTCCACCAGGTGATCGATCCCCACGCCCAGGGTCATACGCGAGTTGGAGGTCCGGTAGCCGGTCGCGACGCGCAGGTTGTCCTCGATGTGACTGCGACCGTTGAGTACCCGCTTGGAGAACGCCCGGGCGCGGCGTGGGTCGGAGGAACCCGACAGAAGGGGCTCGTCTTCGGCCCGGCTGTCCTGGCGGTTGAGCATTTGCGAGGAAATCACGATCGGCGCGTCGGTGTCGGTGGTTACCTCGTAGCTCACCGCCGCCAGATGCCGGTGCTCCAGCGATATCAGGCGGCGGGAGGTGATCTGGACCTGCTTTCCCGACGGCGTGGACCAGTTCATCTCCCGCACGAGCACGCCGGTGCGGAAATCGAGCGTCCTCCGGTACTCGGTGACGCGGGCGGTGGGCAGGTACAGCGGCTCGTCGTCCACGTAGAGTTTCAGAACGGTGGTATCCGGTACGTTGACGATCGTCTGGCCGGTCTTGGCGAACCCGTAGGCCTCCTCGGCGTGGACGATTTGCCACGTCTCGTGGAAGCCGTTGCAGAAGGTGCCCGGCTCGATGAACGGCCGCCCCTCCTCGAACGTTCCGCGGATGCCGAGGAACCCGTTGGACAGTGAGAACACCGTTTCGGCGTTTCCCATCCAGTCCTGGTCAAAGCCGCGTTCGACGATCGACCATTCGTCGGATGGATACAGATGCTCCGGAAGGAGCTGAAACTCTCGCGGGATCATAATCCCGAGTGTTGTAGAAAAGCGGCGTCAGTGCAAGGTCTCGACGCGGTTCCGCCCGCGTTCCTTGGCAAGGTACAGCGCCTGATCCGCCTGTCGGTACAGCGTCTCGGTGACGGCGGCGGGATCGGTCGCCCCCGACGGCCGGGTAACGGCGATGCCGACGCTGATCGTCACGCGTCCACTGTCGGCGACCCGACCTCGGAGGCGATCCGCGAACGCCGCGGGGTCGGTCCCGGTCTCGGTGGAGATGACAACGGCGAACTCCTCGCCACCGAGGCGAAGCGCAACGACACCGGGGCGGTTCTCCCGGGCCAGGGCACGACCGACCTCCTGGAGGCACTGGTCGCCGGCAGGATGCCCGAACCGGTCGTTGAAGCGTTTGAAATGGTCCACGTCAACGAGCAGGAGCGCGACCGGGATCGACCGCGATGCGGCGTCCGGAATCGTGCGCTCCATCATCTGCTCGAAATAGCGGCGGTTGGGCAACCCCGTCAGCGCGTCCTTCAGCGCCAGTGTGGTGAGCAGGTCGTTCCGGCGGTTGAGTTCCTCAACGAGGCGTGCGTTGCGAAACAGCACGATGCGGCCGTGAAAGGCGGTGAGGGACCAGATGAGGGCAAAGACGGCGAACACCAGGCTGTTGATCCACGCGACGAACTCGAACACGCCGCGGTACCACAGAAACAGCCCGTACAGGACCGACAGCCCGGGAAATACCACCGCCGCCAGGAGGGGGCGCATGTAGCGCAGGAGGGCCAGAGCGAGCGTCCCGATCACAAACTCGGCGAGTCCGAACCCGACGTGAAGGCGCCCGCCGACGGCGGTGAACATCCAGACGATCGAGATCCCGACGATGGTGACCTCGCCGGCGTAGGAGAGCCGGTCGATTTCACGATCAATCCCCGTGCGAATGAGGACCCCACCGGTGGCGATGGCGGCGGCGTAGGCGAGGTAGACCGCCAGCGGCGTGTCGTCCAGCCCGAGGGGAGCGGATACGGCGAGGACGACGGCAAAGACGAGCATCACCAGGCCGACGTACAACGTTCGCCGACCGTTGGTTCGGCGGTACCAGGAGTGAAACTCCTCCCGTTCGTGATCCCGGAGAGGATGCCCCTGGAGCATCGCAAAAGGTCTCATGAGCTTCACAAACTACGAATAAATTTTCACCGCTGCAAGCTTTTTCGTGGTTGCCGACCACCCCGTACCGATTCGGCGGAAACTATGGAAACTGATATAGTTTCCTCTTGACCCGAGACCTCGTTCGTTCGTATAACGAACCCAGTGATGGAACACGAACGACGAAACCGGATCCTGGACCAGGTCGAACCGCTTTTTCTCACCATGGGCTTCAGCCGCGTGACCACCGACGAGATCGCCGCGTCGGTGGGGATGAGCAAGAAAACCGTGTACCAGGAGTTCGGGAGCAAGCAGGAGCTGGTGCGGGCGGTCGTGCGGCGGAAACTGGCCCGCATCGAGGACCAGCTCGCGCGCCTCGACGATGCCACCGGCGCCGGCGGATTCGACCCGCTCACCGACCACATGATGCTGGTGAGCCGCGAACTCTACGGCGTGTCGCGACCGTTTCTGACGGATCTCGCGCGCCACACACCGGAGCTGTGGGACGAGATGCAGACGTTCCGGCGGGAGCAGGTCTTTAGCCGTCTCCAGGATCGCGTGGCCCGTTCCCAGGCGCAGGGAGCGGTCCGGGGCGACGTCAAGCCCCGGCTGGTCGCCGAAATGGTTTTGGCGATCGCCGAGCGATTGCTGACCCCCGACGGACTCATGGAACTCGAAATCGCCCCGGGAGAGCTGATCGAACACGTGCGCATCGTTATCACCGAAGGGGTCCTGGTGAAGGAGGAACACCGATGAAACTACTGCACCGCATATTCAGGGCCCGGCGGACGGCGCCGCCCAGGACCGGCTTTTCTCCCCGCCTCTCTCTGGGGGCCGTGGTGGTGACGGCGGCGCTGGTTGGCTGCAGTCGCGGTCCCGTGGCGCTCCAGGGGTCCGGGACGGTTGAGGCCGACGAGATCGCGATCGCGGCGCGCACGCAGGGAGAGGTTCTGGAGATCATGGTCCGGGAGGGCGATCGCGTGTCCGCTGATCAGGAACTCGCGCGCCTCGACGACGAGGACCTGCAGCTGCAGCTGGAACAGGCGCGGCAGCGGCGCGCGGCGGCGGTGGCGCAACGGGACCTGCTCACCGCCGGTGCCCGACCGGAGGATATCCGGCAGGCGGAGGCCGGCCTTGCCGAGGCACGGGAGGCGCTGCGTCTCGCCGAACGCAACTACGAACGCATCCGCAACCTCCACGAGGCGGGGAGTTCCACGCCCAGTGAGCTCGACCGGGTGGAGACGCAGTACCACCAGGCGCAGACGCGGGTGGACGCGGCGGAGGCGCAGCTTGCCCGGGTGCGGGACCTGCCCCGGGATCAGGAGATCGAGGCGGCGCGGGCTCAGGTGGCGGAGGCCGATGCCGCCGTGGCGCGAATCCAACGGCAGGTCCGGGAGGCGGTCATTCGCGCTCCGCGCGACGGTACGGTGATCGAGCGGCTTCACCAGGCAGGGGAATTTGTTGCCCCCGGAACGCCGCTGTTCATTCTGGCCGACCTCTCAACGGTCACGCTCACGGTGTATGTGCCGGAGCCGCGACTGGCGGAGGTGGAGCTCGGTGCCGCGGTCACCGTCCGCGCCGACGGCGTGACCGACCGCACGTTCAGCGGACGCGTTGCCGGAATCGCCGAGGAAGCCGAGTTCACGCCGCGGAACGTCCAGACCGCCGACGCCCGCGCGCAGCTTGTGTATGCCGTCGACGTCGAGATCGATAATCCCGACGGGGTGTTCAAGATCGGCATGCCGGCCGAGGCGGTGTTCACCCAATGAACGCCGAGGTCGCGATCGCCGCCGGGGGACTCACCAAGCGCTTTGGGGAAACCCGCGCTCTCGATGGTCTGGACCTTACCGCACGCCACGGCGAGATGTTCGCCCTTGTCGGCCCCGACGGGGCGGGCAAGACGACGACGCTGCGGATACTGGCGGGGGTCATTCGCCCCGACGCGGGAGAGTTGTCGCTCCTCGGGGATCGCATCCGTCGCCACAGCCGCAGCCTCAAGCGGCGGATCGGCTACCTGGCGCAGGGGTTTTCGCTGTACGGAGACCTCTCCGTGGACGAGAATCTCGCCTTCTTTGCCGAGATCTACGGCGTCCGGGACTTTCGAAGGCGGCGCGACGAACTGCTG
Source organism: uncultured Spirochaeta sp. (assembly GCA_913030605.1). Classification (GTDB taxonomy): domain Bacteria; phylum Spirochaetota; class Spirochaetia; order DSM-27196; family Alkalispirochaetaceae; genus Alkalispirochaeta. The sequence goes on along the minus strand of CAJWEZ010000019.1, from coordinate 21,786 downwards.
GAGTTTACCCGCCTCACGCCGTTCCGGACGCGTCTCGCGGGGCGGTTGTCGGGCGGCATGAAGAAGAAACTGGCTCTCGCGTGTTCACTCATCCACCAGCCCGAGATCATCCTGCTGGACGAGCCCACCACCGGTGTCGATCCCGTCTCCCGCCGAGACTTCTGGCTCATCCTGGGGCGCCTGCTCGCGGAGGGACTGTCGATCGTGGTGGCAACGCCGTACCTCGATGAGGCGGAACGTTGCCAGCGCGTCGGTCTGCTCCGGGACGGGCGCTTCCTGGCGGTGGGAACCCCCGACGAGATCAGGGAGCGTGTCCCCGGTGACCTCTACGAGGTGGTCACCACCGACGCGCGGCGGGCGCGCCGCCTGCTGACCGCGTCGGACGCCGGGCTGGCCGGGCTGCTGGAGGTCCAGGCGCAGGGGGACCGTCTTCACCTGCGATTCCGCGAGGGATCCGACGCCCCGATCGCGGCGTTCCTCGAGGCCAACGGAATCGTCCCGGAATCGGTCCGCCGGTCGGTGCCGACCCTGGAGAATCTGTACATCTCGCTCCTGTCGCGGGAGGAGTCGGCATGAGCGTGGCGATCTCCGGCGATCATCTGACCCGGCGGTTCGGGAGTTTCACCGCCGTGGACGACATCTCCTTCTCGGTTGAGGCCGGGACGATCTTCGGTCTGCTCGGAGCCAACGGCGCCGGCAAGAGCACGACGATTCGCATGCTGTGCGGACTGCTTCAGTCCAGCGACGGCACCGGCACGGTAGCGGGCTTCGACATCAACCGCCAGCCGGAGAAGATTCGCCGCAACATCGGCTACATGTCCCAGGCGTTTTCACTGTACCGGGACCTCACCGTCGCCGAGAACATCACGTTCTTCGGCGGCGCCTACGGCCTGTCGGCGGCGGAGATCCGCCGGCGGATGTCCTGGGTTCTGGAGATGGCCGGGCTTGAGGGGCGAGAAGACACGCTGGCGGCGCAGCTTTCCGGGGGCTGGGCGCAGCGTCTGGCTCTGGGCTGTGCCGTCCTGCACCGTCCGGCTGTGCTGTTCCTCGATGAGCCCACCGGCGGCGTGGACCCGGTGTCGCGGCGTGAGTTCTGGGACCTGATCAACGACCTCGCCGACGACGGCACCACGGTCCTGGTGACCACCCACTATCTGGACGAGGCGGAGTTCTGCAACGACGTCTGCCTGATGCACGCCGGGCGCATCGTCGCCCAGGGCAGTCCCTCGGCGCTCAAGCGGGAGCAGATCCCCCACCGGATGTGGCGGGTCGACAGCCCCACCGCCACCGACGCCCTGGCGAAACTGCGCGGACAGCCGTGGGTGATCGAGAGTTCGATTTTCGGGCGGGCGGTGCACGTCGGTATCGACGACCACGCCGGCGATGCAGCCGAGCGGATCCGCAGAACCCTCTCCGATGCCGGCGTGGAGGTCACGGCGGTGTCACCGATCGTGCCGTCGCTCGAGGACGTGTTTATTCACGTGATACAGCGTGAGATCGAAGGAGGGGACCGGTGAGCGTCGCCGCCGTTGTCCGGAAGGAGTTTCACCAGATCGGGCGGGACCGGAGAACGCTGGGGGTTCTGGTGTTTCTGCCGCTCTTTCTCCTGCTCATGTTCGGGTACGCCGTGAGCCTCGACGTCCGGAACGCCTCCCTGGCGATCGTGGACCTGGATCACAGTGCCGACAGCCGCGCGATTGTGGCGGCGTTTGCCGCCTCCCCGGAGTACTTTGACATCCGCTACCGGCCGCATTCGCCGACCGACCTGCGTGACCTGTTCATGCACGGGGAGATTCTGGGCGCGGTCGTGATTCCGCAGGGGTTTTCGCGCGATTTCGGGCGCGGTGAGCGTCCGGGGGTACAGCTCCTGGTGGACGGGACCAACGGTACGACCGCCTCGGCGCTCCAGGGATACATGCAGGCCGTCGTGACAGGGACGGTGGCAGATCGTGTGGCCGCCGGGGGGCGCGCGCCGGCCGGCGCCGTGGCCCCGGTCGAGGAACGCCCCCGGGTGTGGTTCAACCCGGAACTGGAGAGCAATCGGTACCTCATTCCCGGGCTGGTGGCCTTTATCCTGGTGATCACGGCGGTTATCTCCACCGCGCTGTCCCTGGTTCGGGAGAAGGAACTGGGAACCCTCGAGCAGATCTCGGCATCCCCCATGCGTCCGGTCGCGCTGATCATCGGGAAGACGATCCCATACATCGTGATCTCGGTGGTGATCGCCGCGGGTATCTTTCTGGCGGGGTGGCTGATGTTCGGCGTGGGGGTCGCGGGAAGCGTCCTGTGGCTGGCCACGGGAACGGTGCTGTTCCTCTTTGCCTCCCTGGGGCTCGGGATCCTGATCTCGTCGATCGCCGACACTCAGCAGGTGGCGTTCATGATCTCGATCCTGGTGACGTTCCTCCCCGCGTTCATCCTCTCGGGGTTCATCTTTCCGATCCGCAACATGCCGCTGGTCATCCAGGCGGTCACCTACATCGTGCCGGCGCGGTACTATATCGCCGCCCTCCGCGCGATCATGCTCAAGGGCGCCGGCGTGGGCGTCTTCTGGCCCGATCTCGTGTTCCTGATGGCGTTTTCCGTGGTAACGGTGACCGCCGGGGTCGTCCGGCTGAGGACGAGGAGCGTCCTGGCATGAGGGTCTTCGGATACCTGATCAGAAAAGAGTTTCTTCAGCTCAGCCGGGATCGAAAAATGCTCCCGCTCATTTTCGTGGCGCCGGTGTTGCAGCTGGTGCTCCTCGGGTTCGCCGCCAATCTCGACGTTCGGCACCTGCCCACGGCGATCGTCGACCGCGACACGACCTCGATGAGCAGGGATCTCCAGGAACGGTTCTTTGCCAGCGAGTACTTCGACCGTGGGCCGGATCTTTCGACACCGGCGGAGATCGAGGCGGCGCTCATGGCCGGGACCGTGGACGTGGTCATCGTGATACCTCGCGGGTTTTCCGCCGACCGGCACGGCGGGCTCGCCGGTCAGCTGCAGGTCCTCATCGACGGCACCAACTCCACCGTGGGCACCGCGGCCCTCAACTACGTACAGGGCGTGGTCGCCGCGGCCTCGGGCCGTACGGCGCCGGTGGAGGTCCGCTCCCGGGTGTGGTTCAACCCCTCACTGGAGACGCGCAACTTCATGGTCCCCGGCATCCTGGCGATCCTTCTCATGCTGGTGACGATGGTGCTGTCGTCGCTTGCGATCGTGAAGGAGAAAGAGCTGGGGACGCTCGAACAGTTGAACGTCACACCGATCTCCGCCCGGCAGATGGTGATCGGGAAGCTGATCCCGTTCGTGATCATCGGCGTGGTGGACGTGGCGCTGGTTCTCGCGGTGTCGCAGGTGGTGTTCGGGGTGCCGTTCCGCGGGAGCGTGCTCCTGCTGTTTGCCGCCTCCCTGCTCTTCCTGGCGAGTACGCTGGGGCTGGGGCTGTTGATTTCCACGGTTGCCGAAAACCAGCAGCAGGCGATGCTCACCGCCTCGTTCTTCGTCATGATCCCGATGTTCTTCCTGTCGGGTTTTGCGTTTCCCGTGGAGAGCATGCCGCCGGCGATTCGCTGGACGACCTACGTGTTTCCGCTGCGGTACTACCTGGTGATCATTCGGGGCATCTTCCTGAAGGGGGCGGGGCTCGTGGAACTGTGGCAGCAGTTTGCCGCCCTTGCGGGCTTCGGCGCAGGGATCATCCTGCTGGCATCGGCGCGGTTCCGGAAACGCAGCGCCTGACGGCCGCCGATGCCGACCCGATGCCGACCCGGTGCCGGAACCGGTCTGCCGCGGCGATCGGCCGTTGTCTCGGACGGTCCCGGTACGGCATAGTATTGAACCATGAAGGACGGCAGAATCGCAGTGACGGGACTGGGCGTGTGTACAGCGCTCGGTCACACCCCCGAGGCGCTCTGGGAGGGCCTCTCAGCCGGACGGTCCGCCGGCGCCCCCATCGAGGGGTTTGACGCGGAGGGCCACATCAGCCGCATCGCGGCGGAGATCAAGGATTTCGATCCCTCACCGGTTCTCGGACGGAAGCGGACGCGACGCATGGCGCGGTTTTCCCAGATGGCATCGTACGCGGCGCTCCAGGCGGTAGCCCACGCCGGGATCGATCTGGCGGAGCAGGCGCGCGACCGCGCCGGCGTGGTCGTGGGAACCGCCGCCGGGGACTACGAGAACCTCGAGGAGCAGCACCGCATCCTCATGGAGAAGGGCCCCGGGAACGGGTTTCCGCTGGCGGTCCCGCTCATCATTCCGAACATGTCCTCCGCCAACGTGGGGATCGACCTTGGCATCTCGGGACCGAACCTCGGTGTTGCCACGGCGTGTTCTTCGGGCGCCCACGCCCTGGCGATGGCGGCGATGCTCATTCGCAGCGGTGCCGCCGATATCATGGTTGCCGGCGGCGCCGAGGCGGCGATCCGGCCGCTGACGGTAAACGCCTACGGGTGCATGGGGGTGCTCACGCGGCGGAACGACGACCCCGCCCACGCATCCCGTCCCTTTGACGCCGGCCGCGACGGATTCCTGATCGGCGAAGGCGCGGCGATGCTGGTACTCGAACGCGAAGAGGACGCCCGCCGCCGCGGGGCGGATATTCTGGCATATCTGGATGGGGCCGGGATGACCGCCGACGCCTACAGCATTGCGATTCCGGAACCGGACGGCGCGGCCGCCGCCGCGGCGATGACGATGGCGATGAAGGACGCCGGTGTCGGAACCGACGGGGTGGACTACATCAACGCCCACGGAACCTCCACGTCGGCGAACGACCGAACCGAGACAGCGGCGATCCACCGCGCGCTTGGTGCGGACGCCGACCGCGTCGCGGTGAGTTCCACCAAGTCGATGCTCGGGCACACGCTGGGAGCGGCCGGTGCCATTGAGGCCGCGGCGACGGTGCTTACCCTCCGTCACCAGGTGATGCCGCCGACGATCAACTATGAGACGCCGGACCCCGAGTGCGATCTGGACTATGTGCCCAACACCGCCCGTGAGGGACGGGTGCGGGCAGCGATCTCCAACTCCTTCGGGTTCGGCGGGCAGAACTGCTCGCTGCTGTTCAGCTCGGTCGACTGAGGCGCGACCGGGCGTCGGCGAGGGCTTCGGTGCGGGTCGCGCATTCCACCACGCCGGAGTTCATGACGCCGATGCGTCGCAGTCGTTCACGGGTGTCGGTGGAGGCGCCGGCCACGTAGACCGGTTTTCCGGCGCCGTGGGCGTCGCGAATCACGTTTTCGAGCGCCAGCCCGACGGTGGTGCCGAGCATGGATACGTCCGAGAGATCCACGATCAGGATCTCTCCGCTGCGGTCCATGGCGGCGTGTTCGCGGGCGATCGCCTGGGCGACGCCGAAAATCATGGGCCCGCTCAGATGAAAGAGCACGATCCGCCCCTCGGCGGCCTCGAGAATCTCCCGTTCCTCCGGTGTCAGGACCGGCTCCCCGCCGGGGTCAACGGTGGTCACCCGAATCGACGGAAGGCTGGAGAGTCGCTCGATCGTCAGGATGTTCGCGATGAACACGCCGACGCCCACGGCGACCATGAGGTCGACCAGCACGGTCATCGCGAGGACGGCGTACATGACCACGGTGGCGGAGGTCGATATCCGGTGGGCCCGACCGAGGAAACTCCAGTCCAGGATGTCGACTCCGACCTTTACCGCGATCCCTGCGAGAACCGCCATGGGGATCGCCTGGAGCAGTGGCGCCAGTGCCAGAATTATCACCAGAAGAACGACCGACCGGATGATACCGGCAAGGGGACTGCGGGCCCCGGACTGGATGTTGACCACCGTGCCCATGGTGGCGCCGGCGCCGGGCAGTCCGCCGAAGAGCCCCGAGAACAGGTTGCCGATGCCCTGTCCGATCAGCTCACGGTTGGAGTCGTGGTGCTCCCGCGTGAGGCTGTCGGCGATCATCGCCGTGAGGAGTGAGTCGATGGCGCCGAGGACCGCCAGAATCCCACCGTCGATGAACACGCGCGTGATCTGACCGGCGGTGAAATGGGGGACCACGATCCGAGGAAGGCCCATGGGGATCGATCCGATCGCCCGATAGCTGCCGGCGGGCAGCACGAGTACCGCCACCAGCGTCCCCACCACGACCGCCACCAGCGGCGGAGGAAAGGTCCGCCGCAGTCGCCGGGGAATCGCGAAGAGCACGGCCAGTGAGACCGCCGCCAGCACAAGCTCCCGGGGATGGGCATCCGCCACCAGTCGCGGCAGGGCGGTGATCGTTCCCAGGGCGCCTCCGGGGGGCGTGGCGTGCCCAAGGAGCGGCGCGACCTGCGTCAGAATGAGCAGTACGCCGATCCCGGACATGAACCCGGAGATCACGCTGTAGGGCATGAGGGTGATGTAGCGCCCCAGTTTGAGGCCGCCAAGCACCATTTGAAACACGCCTGCCACCATGACCACCGTGAACGCCATCGCCAGACCGTTCTCGGGGTTGTTGGCAACGAGGCGGGTAATTACCGCGGTCATGACCACCGTCATGGGACCGGTGGGCTCGGAGATCAGGGTGCGGGTGCCGCCGAAGATCGCGGCAAAGAGTCCCACCAGCACCGCGCCGTACAATCCTGCCTGGGGTCCGGCACCGGAGACGGCGCCGAAGGTGAGGGCCATGGGCAGGGAAACGACCGCCGCGGTGAGGCCTCCGAAGAGATCGCCGCGGGGAGTATCTGTCTTTATTCGGTCAAGGGCCGACATACTGCCATTGTAGGAAGCGACCGCGGCGCGTGTCGAGGGGCGTGCGCTGAGGCGTGGGCGGTCGCCGGGACGTCGGCGATCGGCCCCGTCCCGTCGCCGGGACGCTCTACGGCTGGTTGGTGGTGTTGTCGGGGTACTCCACGAAGATATCGGGGCGCGCGTCGTAGGTTGCGCGCACCGTGGCCTCGTTGGCGAGGGTGGCGTTGGACAAAATAAGATTGGAGAGGTTCGGCAGACCAACGAGCGTCTCGACACCGGAAAGCAGGCCGCCGTTGATGTCGTTGAGGTAAATCTCCCGGAGGCTCGTGCTTCCGGTTGCCCCGATGCTGGACACGTCGGAGACGGCGATGCTGCCGAGCGAGAGCCGTTCGATCGGGGCGAATCCGAGGAGCGTAGTGAGGTTGGTGATATCGGAGAGCGAACTGTTCCCGTCGAGCCACAGTTCCCGCAAATGCGGGGCGGGACCGGAGAACGCCGGTACCGCCGTGAGCGTGCTTCCATCACCCATATTCCCGAGATTGAGTCCCCCGAGCTTGCTGAGATCCAGGGTGGCGAGTTCCGCCTCGCTCAGCGGGTTTCCCCAGAGTTCCAGCCAGAGTTCGGTGTCGGCATCATAGCGCGCCAGCACCTGCGCGTTGAGCGTCGCCAGACTCGCGATCTGGTTGTTGCCCAGGCGAATGCCCCATCGCAGGTTGGGAAGCCGCGCCAGGTCGGCGAGATCCGGTCCCGTGAGGTTGAAGTTCTCCAGTCCCACGGCGCGGATCTGATTGGCGAGGCCCGCGATCACGAACTCGTCGATCACCGATGTCCCCACCGTGACTGTGTAGCCCGGGAGGCCGTTTCCCGTGTCGGGTCCGGAAATCGTAAGCTCCTCCAGCGGTGAGCCCACGAGTGCCCGCAGACCGTCGATCGTGAACGCGTTGTACGTGAGCCAGGCCCCGTTCAGCGACGGGATACGCGCCACCGTTGCCAGGTGCGAGTCGTCCAGGCCGCAGTCGTTCATGTTGAGCCAGTGCAGGTTTCCCAGACGGGTGAGGGCGTCCAGGCTCCCGGGAGCTCCCAGGGTCGCGGAACCCATATTGAAGTCGGTGATCGCGGAGAAGTACTCGATGCCGTCCAGTTGCGCCACCGTGTATCCGTACGCGTCGAGCCAGGTGTACTGGCTCTTGAGCGTGGACGTGTCGCCCCCGACGTTGTCGGTGATCGCCTGCCGCAGGTTGGCGTCGACCACGTAGGGCAGCAGCGCGGAGATGGCTGTGTCCTCCCGTGGGTCCAGGGGATTGGAGTAGTCGTAGCTGGTTGTCCCGACCACGTCGCATCCCGTGACCGCCACCACAATGAGGCCTACCGCGAACAATCGACCCAGCGTAGCGCGCATCTGTGTCTCCTTATGCAGATGATTGTACGACCCTCTTCGCATTTTCTCAATTGCACGCCGAATACGACGAAATTCAGATGGCCCCGATCCGGAGCCGGCGGCAGGATGGCGCCATGAAACACACACGACGGGCGGGACTGGCGACGGTCGCCGCGGGGCTGCTGGCCCTGGCGGCAACCGGATGCGCCGGTACACCGCCGATAGAAGGCTCACACGGTGACGCCATCGCCTCCCGGGAACGGGTGACGGTGAACGGCCGGACGCAGGGGCTGGTTATCCGTGGAGAAGACCGGGACAACCCGGTGCTGCTCTGGCTCGCCGGTGGTCCCGGCGGATCGGAACTCGGCTGGACCACGTCGTATCTCGGCGCGCTCGAGGCGGATGTGGTGTTCGTCAACTGGGACCAGCCCGGTGTGGGCATGTCATGGCGCGCCGCCGACTGGGACCGGGTCACGGTTGAGGACTTCGTCACGGACACGATCGCCATGAGCGAGTACCTCAGGGATCGCTTCGGCACGGATCGGATCATGCTCGCGGGCCATTCCTGGGGCAGCATCATCGGCCTCAAGGCGGTGGCGCAGCGTCCGGATCTCTACTCCGCGTATCTTGCCGTGGCGCAGCAGGTGAACGTGCAGGAAAACGACCTCCACGGGTACCACATGGTGCTGGAGGAGGCCTCCCGGCGCGGCGACGAGCGCGTGGTGGAACGCCTCGCGGAGATGGGGCCGCCACCGTACGACCGCGAAGACGGCGGACACTACGTCTACCTGTTTCAAAAGGTCCATGTCTACTCGCCGCATCCTTCACCGGAACCCTCGTTCACCAGCATGCTGTTTCCTCGGGAGTACACGCTCCGGGACTCGGTCAACGCGCTTCGCGGACTGATCAACGGCGTGTCCACCGTGTACCCGCAGCTCGTCGACCTCGATTTCGCCCGGTCGGTGCCGCGGGTGGAGGTGCCGGTCTTCTTCTTCACCGGCCGGTACGACGAGACCTGCGTCCAGGACATCGCCTGGCGTTACTACCAGCAGCTGGATGCTCCCCACAAGGAGTTTCTCTGGTTTGAACGATCCGGGCACAACCTTCCCTACCACGAACCCGATCGCTTCGTCCGCGAGGTGCGGACGCGCGTTCTCACACACATTTCCGACAGGAGGAATTCATGATGAACGGTCGAACGATTCGACGAACCGCAGTGATGATGGTGCTGCTTGTGGGCGCCACGGGGCTCGCGACGGCGCTGCCGCCGGTGAGCGTAGGCCTGGCAACCGCCGCCAGCACCCTCGATGGGGAACCGGTGGGGCAGGCCACGGTGTCCGGAAGTGTCCGGGCGGCCCGCTGGTTTGACCTGCAGCTGACGGCAACGGCGATCCACCCGCTGGAGCGCTCGTACCAGGACTCCGCCGGCCGCGACTACCAGAGCGAAACCGTCTGGACCGGCATCGGCTTCCGGCCCTTCGTGACAGTCGGCCAGGCCGTGGAGATCGGTCTGCCGATCCGCACCGCCAACGGCGTGATCCAGTTCCGATACGAGCGCCCGTACCGCGACGAGGTTTCCTGGACCGAGGAGATTCTCGACCGGGAGACGGTGGCCGTGAACAGTATCGGCGTCGACGTTACGGTGGCAGTTTCCGACCGCTGGAGCATCGTTGCCGAAGGGGGCGGCCGGGTCAGTTCGCCGATCCGCACGGTTCTTCCGGTGGATGAGCAGGCGCTCAACACCTGGTACGCCGGCATCGGTGCGACCTACCGTCTGGAGGCCAATCCGTAGTACACTGCACGGCGTGAACCACGTCGTCCTGTTTCTCTACATCGTGCTCATCGCCGGGGGAACGGGGGGCGTGGTCGCCCTGGCGCTGTTGCATACCCGCCTGAGGACGCCGATCACGGCGTCCTTTCTTGTTGCCAACAGTGGACTCCTCGGCGCTCTGCTGCTGGCCCTGATTTCGTTTTATATCGACTCGATCCTTCCGCGCTCGGCGGACGCCACACTCTTTGATCGGGGCCCGGTGCGCACGATCCTGGGCTACGTGTTCGGCGCGGTCGTGTACGGCGGCCTGACGGCGGCGGTGGTGCGGCTTCCCGCGGCGCCGCGGTGGCAGACCCTCGCCTGCGGTGGGGCGGTCCTCGTCGCCATGACCGTGCAGACAGTCCTCATCGTCTCCGGCGCCGTGTCACTCGCGTTGCGGCTGGCGCCGGTCTATCTGGTCACGGTCTCCGTCTGCCTCGTCGGGTTTGGCGTCATCATGGTGCGGAACGGTGGGTCCGCCCCGTCACCGACCATGGCGTGGCTGGTGACGCGCCTCGGGTACCTCACCGCGGGGTTTGCGATTCTGTCGACGCTGCTCTACGGGGTTCTGGCGACCGTTCCGGTGCTGCGGTCGCTGGACATCAGTTTCGATTTCCTCTTCTACGCCGCCTGGTGCGGGCTTTCCATCGCCGCCTTTGTGCGCTACATCACCCGACCGGCGCCGGTGGAGGAATCCGGGGAACTGAGTCGCGCGTTTGTCACCGCCTTTGGCATCACCCGCCGGGAGGAGGACATCGTCCGCCTCATTGGAGAGGGATTGAGCAATCAGGAGATCGCCGACCGTCTGGGAATCTCGTTTGGAACGGTGCGGACGTACGTGTACAACGTCTTCCAGAAGACCGGAGCCGGCAGCCGCGTTGACCTGCTCCGGCTGGTGGGGGGCTACCGCGAGTAGCCGGTGCCGTTGCGGTCCACCGGTGCGTGCCCGGCGGACACCGCGTTACTGGCGACCGGTGCGTGCCCGTCGTTCACGGGCGCGTGGTGAACGTGAAGAATGTGCTGAATCCGAGCAGGTCAAAAACGGTCTTCACGTTTGCGGGAACGTTGCACACCTCGAGCTCCACCGATCGTCGGTGGGCCTCCACGTACAGGCGGGCGATGACGCCGATGCCGGTGGAGGAGGCGTAGCGCAGATCCCTGAGGTCCACCACGACGAGGTGGGGAGCCGGGACCAGATCGAACGCGCGCTGCAACACCCGGGCGACGGCCGGCGAGTTGTCGGTGTCGAGCTGTCCGCTGACCAGGACCGTCACCGTCCGGTGTTCCTCGTCCACAGTGGAGGTCAGGTGCGCCTTGTCGCCGTCGTAGCGCAACGGGTCTCCCCCGGACGCCGCCGGAGTCATGGGGAGCTCTCCCGCTGGATCAGTACGGTGCTCCCCTCGGAAAGCGGAAAACGGGGTGTCTCAACCCGCGCCATGACGCTGTCGATCATCTCGCGGGTCAGGCTCGTCCCGGCGGTGATGTAGGTCATGCCGTTGTCCAGCCGCAGGTCGTCGGCCAGCACCATGCCGGCAACCAGCTCGGTCACCGTGAGCGACCGCGGTTGTCGCGATTCTCGGGCATCGAGGATCTCCATCAGCCGCTTCACAAGCGCCGGATCATAGATGGTGCCGGCGTGGGAGAGAATCATCGAACGGACGCTGCCCTCGGGCTTGCCGTGAACATCCTGGTGGACCACGAAGTCGAGTGCGATTCGGACCACCCGCGACACGAGCGGGATGTCACCGCCGGAGAGCCCGTCGGGGGCGCCGCCCCCGTCCCATCGTTCGTCGACGTGCCCGATGGCGGCGGCCAGGTCCGGCAGATTGAGGGTTGATCCGACGAGGTGCTGACTTTCCCTGAGGATGTCCGCCGGGATCGTCCCGTCGGTCTGCAGCGATTCTTCGAGGCTCCGTCCCAGACTCAGGGCGCCGATGGGAAAGAAATACGCCGCCATTTCGCAGTATCGCCTCCCCGATGCGTCGTCCGTCGCGCCCCGGGCAAGGGCCCCGGCGATGTCTGCGATGCGACGGGCCATCGTGCGACCGCCGGTTTCGCGGTTAATCATCGCGATCACGCTGTCGAGGAACGCCAGCGTGTTCCCCAGCGACCGCTCCGTTTCCTGCTGTCGCCGTCGGATGTACGCCATGGCCCGGTTGAGCTCCGCGGTGCGCTGCTCCACCAGCTCGGTCAGGTGCGCCATGAGCTCGTCGCGCTGGCGGTTACTGCGGGAGTGCTCCAGGGCGTTCTGCACGATCACCAGCAGCTCGTTGTCGTCCCAGGGTTTAAAGAGGTAGCGGTAGACATCCCCGCGGTTGACCGCGTGCCGCATCGCTTCCATGTCGGCGAATCCGGTCAGAATGATTCGCAGCGTGTCCGGGTAGTGCTTCTTGACCCACTGGATAAACCGGTGCCCCTCGACCTCTGGCATCTTCTCGTCGGAGATGACCAGGTCGATCTGGTGCTCCCGGAACACCGCCGTTGCCTCTTTGGCGCTCTCGGCGATGTGCACGGCCGTGTTCTCCAGTTCCTGGAACAGACGGCGCAGCGCCTTGAGAATATTCGGTTCGTCGTCAACCAGCAGGAGATGGTAGGTCGTATCCGCGCTCATGGGTGTCGGTCCTCCTCGGGATGCCAAGCGTAAAGGTCGCACCGGAACCATCGGTGGATTCCAGGGTCATCGACCCGTGGTGTCTGTTCACAATGATATCATACGCGATGCTCAGACCCAGCCCTGTGCCCTCTCCGGCTTTCTTGGTGGTGAAGAACGGTTCGAACACCAGCTTGCGGTGGTCCTCGGGAATGCCGGGGCCGTTGTCTGCGACGCTGCAGTAGACCGAATCCTCGTCGGCCCACGTGGTGATAACGATTCGGCCGTCTGTGGTCCCGGCTCCGCCGATCGCCTGCGCGGCGTTCACGATAAGCGTCAGCAGGACCTGGTTGATCTCGTTGGCGTTGCACGCCAGCGGCGGCACCTCTCCCGCCTGGACTTCGACGTCGGCGACGTACTTGTACTCGTTGCGCGCGATCACCAGCCCGCTTTCCACGCCGCGGTTGATGTCGTAGTTGTCAACGACCTCGTTGCTGCCGGCGCGGGAGAAATCCTTCAGGTTGGTCACGATCGCCACGATGCGCTGGATGCCGTCCGAGGTCTCCTCGAACAGGTCACGGATGTCGGGAATCGTTCGTTCGATGCCCGAGTCGCTCCACACCGCATCCAGTTCCGCCGGTCGCGGATCGGGCAGCTCGCGGTACCGACGGAGAAAGGCGAGGTACTTGTCCACGTAGCGCCGGAGCGTGGCGATATTGCTGCGCACGAAGCCCAGGGGGTTGTTGATCTCGTGGGCAACGCCGGCGGAAAGCTGCCCGATCGAGGCAAGCTTTTCGCGTTTCACGAGTTCATCGTGGGCCTGCCGGAGTTCCTCGTTGGCTTTGCTCAACTCCATCGACCGCTGAATCGACTCCTGCTCCGACTTGATGCGATCGGTGATGTCGTGGATAACGCCCTGGTACAGCGACTGGTCCGTTTCGGGGTCCCGGACCACGGTGGCGCTTTCTGCGCCGAATACCGGTTCGCCGTCCCGCGTCTTCATGACCACTTCCAGGTTTTTGACGAACCCGTTGCGGGTGATCTCCTCCAGGAAGTGGTCGCGGTCGCCGGCGACGTAGTAGAACTCCGCGGCGTTGCGACCGATGAGTTCGTCGGGCCAGTCGTACCCGAGCATTCGGGCACCCGCGTCGTTTACGTCCAGGAGCGTCCCGTCCTGGGCCGTGACAAAGACCATATCCGCGGAATCCCGGAACAACGACCGGTAGCGTGTCTCCGACCTCCGCAGGTCACGGTGGGCAGCGTGGAGCCGCTGTTCCACCACTCTCCGTCGGGTGGTGTCGGCGAGTACCACGATCAGAACCGGCTCATCGTCGTTTTCGCCCGGGATCGGCACCACGACGCCCTGGCCCCACACCGCCTTTCCGTTCTCCTTGCGGAAGGGCACGGCCAGGCGCTGCGCCGACGCCTCGGTGAGCTCGTCCTGCTGCAGAAGCCGTTCGAGATCCGGGCACGGGCGCGCCAGGAGCGAGGGAAACTCCGTGCCGCGCAGGGCCTCCTCGTCGTAGCCGGTCCAGTTCCGGAAGAACGCGTTGGAGGAGAGAATCCGGCCGTGACGGTCCAGCGTGACGATACTCATCGGGGAATGGGCGAAGAACGACTGCAGGCGCCGCTGCTGCACAAGGGCGTCGGCCTCGGCTCGGCTCCGGCGGTGCCGCTGCTGCATGGAGTGCAGCGCGAAGGAGAGGTCCGCCGCGAGCTCGAGGAAGATCTGCCGCGTCTCGGGGTCTCCGCTGTCGCGGGGTGCGATCGCCACATTGATGACGCCGAAACGCTGTTCGCCGTAGCTGAGTTCTGCAGACATTGAGGCGGCGTCGCCGTACAGGAGGTGCAGTGGACATCCGGGACAGTCGGTTCCGGGGCGCTCGCACACCGTAAGCTCCGCGGCGTCGGACGCTGATCCGGGGCCCGATCCGGGTCCGGTCAGGCAGCGCGGCGTCGCCGTGCCCAGGATCCGCAGCAGTTCGGTTCCGGAGCCGACGAACCCGGCGGCGGCGGCACGGCGTTCCGCGTCCAGCTCCCACGGGTCCAGGGTGATCCACACGGAGGGGTAGGCGCCGTGGAGCACCAGTTCGTTGCACGTGTCCCGAATCAGCCGCTGCGGGTCCGCCGCGCGAATCGCGACCTTGTGAACCTGACGAATCGAGACCAGGAGCCGGTTCACGTGTTCCAGGCGCTCCCGCGCGCTCTCGCTCTCGGTGATGTCGCGGGCCACGACCAGTTCGCCGCTGTAGGCCCCGTGGAGGAACACCGGCGATGAACGGATCGCCACGGTGATGGCGTGTCCATCGGCGGTGGAAACTTCGCCCTTGAGATCAAAACTCCGTTCGGGAGCCGTCCCCGTCTCCCGCACGCGAATCTGCGACCGCACCAGGTACTCGTCGCCGAATACGGTCCCGACTCCTTCTCCGACGAGCCGTTCAACCGGACGACCGACCACCTCGGTGCAGTGGTGGTTGGCGTAGGATATCGTGCCGTCGCGGTCATGGATCAGCACGATATCCTGGATCGATTCCACCAGGGCCTTGTACCGGGACTCCTGTTCCAGGCGCCGGCGGTGGGCCTGAGAGAGTCGAGATGCCATGCGGATCGATTCGGCGATCACAAAGCTGCTCGAGCTCTTGAGCAGGACCCCGTGGTGGGTCACCTCGGCGATCGCCTCCATCGTCTCGCGGTCGTCGGAGGCGGTCAGGAACACGATCGGAAGGTCCCGTGCGGCCAGAAGGCGCTCGGCTACCACGATCCCGTCCAACCGGCTCTTGAGGGTGACGTCCAGGACGACCAGATCGATCTCGCCGCCGTCGCGGACGACCCCGAGCCCCTCCTCCCCGCTGTACGCTCCCGTGAGATCCACGCCGAGGTCGGCGCAAATTGCAGCGAGACGCGCGTGGATCCCGTCGTCGTCATCGATGAGCAGAATACGATTGAGCGCAATCTCCGGCGCGGCCACGCGACCAGCGTACCGCGTTCGGGAGCGGGTCGCCAACACCGGCATCTACTCCGCCAGGAGCCGGACGGCGGTGAGGTCGTCGGTCAGGGCATCCGTGGTGGCCAGGTGCCGCAGGTGGTCCACGACACCGGCGAGCGGGCGCCGGCACCCGGCTTCCAGGATGGCGCGGTAGATCGTTTCGCGGTCGGCGCGCTCGCGTCCCTCCTCCGGAAGGTGGAGACCATCGGTGTACAGGTAGAGCGCATCTCCGGGTCGAAGCGGCAGCGTGCGGTCGTAGTACTCGGCGTCCGAGTTGACCCCCAGGGCAACGCCGTACACCTCAACCGGTTCGATATGATTGCCGCGCTGGTGCAGTGGGAGGGGGTTTCCGGCGGAGGAATAGGTGATCGTCCCGGCATCTGGGTCAACGACACAGGCACTGAAGGCGACAAACATGTCCGGGAACTGGTCGGTGATCTCGCACATGCGCGTGTTGAGCCACGCGAGAAACGCGGACGGAGCGCTGATCCACTCCTCCTGCGCAACAAACTCGGGGGTGAGCACGGCTTTCAGCATTGCGGCGACGAAGGCGGTCCGCATGCCGTGCCCGGACACGTCTCCCAGGAGTACGGCGTAGCACCCGTCGGGACCGCTGCGAATGTCCAGGTAGTCACCCCCGACGCCGTGATCGTCGACATTGGACTGGTGCCACGACGGCACGATACCGGTGATTCCCTCCGGTGGGTTGACCGCCAGCAGTCGCCGCTGGAACTCGATTGCCATGCGCAGTTCCTGATTCATGCGGCTCGCCTGTTCGAGATGGCGCTTGCGCATGTAGTGAACCTGCATCGCCTTTTCGATCTCGCGGCGCCGGGCCTTCGCCGGCCCCCGAGATGTTTGATTATGCGTTTTTCATGGTTTCCGCCGCCGGCGGGATTCTGCGATGCGGGAGGGTCGTGCGTTTTGCACGGTGTGCTATGCTGTTGGCATGAACGAACAACAGCTCATCGCGCAGCTTGCAGAACAGGAACAGAAGATCAGGTTTGCATCATTCGATCACGATACCGGGATTGCGGTCGGTATGGCGTTGCTGGAGGCGGCTCGGGCCGATGTCCTGCCGGTGGCGATCGACGTGTCGGCGTGGGGGCAGACGGTGTTCCACGCCGCGCTTCCCGGCAGTTCACCGGACAACGATCAGTGGATCGCCCGCAAGCGGAACGTGGTGCACCGCTTTCACAAGAGCTCGTACCGTGTGGGGCGCGAGCTTGCCGCCGCGGGCAAAACGATCGACGAGCAGTGGTTTGTGGATCCTATGGAATTCAGCCCCCACGGCGGCTGCTTTCCCGTTCGCCTTGCCGGGTCCGAGGGGGTGATCGGCACGGTTACGGTGTCGGGGCTCACGCAGGACAAGGACCACGAACTGGTCGTGACGGTCCTGCGCACGTTCACCGGCGACTGAGGACTGGGAACCGAGGGACGGAACCAACGCGGCGGGCGCCACAGCGCCCGCCGGCGCCGTTCTACAGTTCCGATGCCAGGAACGCCAGGAGCTGGTTCCACGCGTCGGTGGCGGCGCCTCCCTGGTCGTAGGTCGTGCTTTTCACGAAGGCGTGTCCTACGCCGTCGTAGATCGTGATCGTGTTCTCCACTCCGGCGGCGTTCAACGCTGCCTCGAACCCGTTCACCTCGGACACGGAAATGTTGGATTCCTCCCGACCGAAGATCCCGAGCACCGGGGCGTTGTCCGCCATTCGTCCCAGCGCATCCGGTGACTGGATCGGACCACTTCCGTAAAACGTGACGACCGCCGCCAGGCCGCGGGCGCGCGTTCCCAGAAACATCGACTGCGTGCCGCCGAAACAGAAGCCCATGGACGCAACGCGTTCCGCATCGACCGACCCAAGTCCCCGGAGGTACGCGAGCGCGGCATCCACGTCCGCTGCGATCTGTTCCTGCGGCGTGGCCTGCAGCTGGGCGATCGCCTCCTGGGCGGTGGTCGCCACGCTCCCACGGAACGTGTCCGGAGCCAGAACCACGTAGCCCTCCGCCGCCAGGGCGTCGGCGAGGCGTGCGGTATCCCGGTTGAGTCCCCACCATTCGTGAATCATCAGGACTGCGGGAAACGGTCCCGTGCCATCCGGCGTTGCGAGATATCCGTGGAGGCGCGCGCCGTCCGGTCCCGGATACGTTACGTTCGGGTCCGCGGGTGCCGCCGGATCCGATTCCTGCGCCGGGAGCATCCCCGCCGCTCCAAATGCCAGCAGAATGGCCGTTGCGGCCACCAGTCGTTCGCGTGTGATTCCCTTCATGAGAAAAATATGAGTAGTAAAATCAGGAATAGTCAACGGTGCCGGCACACGTCGCACGGCGCCGACGACGGTGTGCGGCACCGGCTCCCGGGCCCCACCACCGGTCACTGCAGGTGGGCGAGCACCATATTCAGACCCTGGACGAAGTCCGCCAGATCGACGGCGTGGTGTCCGCGGTTCTGCGTCGCCGACACGCTGTAGCGGGTCCCGTCGGTGGTTACCAGGCGCAGCGTCATGTTTACCACGCCGGGCTCGGACCCACCCTTGTAGCCCAGGTACTGCCAGGAACCGGCATCGAACGGTCCGGCGGAGACCGCGAGTACGTCGGTCCGGTCGATTCGGTCAATCAGCTGGGTCAGGCCCGACGCGGGGGCGAACCACTCGATCCCGGGATGGACGGGGGCTCCGGCAAAGAGGTCCGGCGGCGGAAGCGCGCCCGACAGTCCCCGGCGCAGTATCTCCCGCCGCGTGCCGGCGTCCCCGTTCAGGTAGCGATCGCGTACTTCGGTCGAGTCCGGGGCCTTGAGCAGGAAGGCCTCCCGTGTGGTCAGAACCGGCGTGTCGCCGGGGAAGGCGGCGTCTACCGCGTCGCGTCCCAGCCGGTGGATGAGGGCATCCGTTGCGGTGTTGTCGCTCATGCTGATCATGAGGACCGCCAGCGTCTCCAGGGTGGCGGCTGTTCCGTCGGGCCAGTCCTGCGTCACCCCCGACGGCAGCGACCGTTCGCCGTGGTCGAGGTGCACAACCTCGTCCCAGCGCGCATCGCCCGCCGCGACCGCCAGTTCCAACGCCCTGAGCACGGCAAGTTTGAACGAGGAGCCGACCGCCAGGGGACGATCCGCGTTTCGGGCCACGATTTCCTCTCCGTTTCGTCGGATGGAGAGCGCGACCTCGCCGGGGCGATCCATAAACCGTGTCACCGCCGCAGCGAGGTCCTCCGTGGCGGGGGTGATCTGCCGGAAACGAAGCCCGGCGATGGCCCCATCCGAGAGCACGACATCCGCGATCGCAGTCCCGTTGACGAAGCGCACCGTGAACGGGGAATCGGTCCCTTCGATACCGCGGAACGGGCCGAGGTGTTCACCAAGGGAGCTCAGGATCGTCTGCAGCCGATCGACGGAGACGGCGGCGGCGAACTCGTCCGTAAACGTCACAGCCTCGGGGCCGGCGGTGAACAGCGCCTCGAGCACGGCCTCCGGCGTTGGGGTGCCATCCCGTGGTTGCTCCTGAGCGGGAACGGCGAACGCCGACAGCAGGAACGTGGACAGGAGACCGAGGATGCCCGCAACGCGACGGGTGCGGCGAATGGTGCCGTGGAGATGTGTCATGTGCCATCGTGGCAGAGGGGAAGCGGTCTGTGCAACAGCGTTCTGAATACGCGATTCCCGTGTTACGATCGGGGCATGAGTGCACACGATCTGGATTTCACGGGAAGCAGGGTGCTGGTGACCGGTGGCACCCGCGGCATCGGTCGCGGGATTGCGGAGGCGTTTGCCGCCCGCGGGGCCCGGGTGGCGCTCGCGGCTCGCGACGGTGCCGGAGCCGCCGACGGTGCCGCTCGGCTCTCGCAGGATCACGGCGTTCCCTGCATGGGCGTCGCGATGGATGTCCGTGACGAGGCGTCGGTCCGTGGCGCCGTTGACGCCGTTGTGGCGGAGTTCGGCGGCCTGGACGTCCTGGTGAACAACGCCGGCGTCGCCAACAGCGTGGCCTTCGCCGACATGGATGCAGACACCTGGCGGCGGGTGATCGATACAAACCTCACCGGCGTGTATCACTGCTGCCGCGCCGGGCTCGCGGTGATGGAACGCGGGGCACGGATCGTGAACATCGCGTCGATCTCCGGGTCGATGGTGAACGTTCCGCAGTTTCAGGCGAACTACAACACCTCAAAAGCGGCGGTGATCATGCTCACGCGCTCCCTGGCGGTGGAGTACGCGCCCCACGGGATCCGCGTAAACAGCGTGAGCCCCGGCTACACGCTCACCGACATGAACCGGCGGCCGGAGGTGGCGGAACTGATCCGCGTGTGGACCGACCGCACCCCCATGGGGCGTCTGGCGGAGATCCGGGAGATCGCCCAGCCGGTCCTGTTCCTTGCCTCGGAGATGAGCTCCTTCATGACCGGCCACGACCTGGTGGTGGACGGCGGGATCACGCTCCTGTGTTAGACTGACCGGTATGTGGAGTATCGCGTTTGTAGCGGTCGGTGTGCTGGCGTGGATCGGTGCCGCCATGCACTGGCGCCGCGTTTCGGTGTGGCTGCGGCGGGCCGCGCGCACCGGCGCCGAGGTGGTCCGCCTGGAAGGCAGCATGCCGGGACAGGATCTGCCGCCGGCGGGGCAGATCAACGAGAAAATGACGGTGTTTCCCGTCGTGCGGTTTACGGACGCCGGCGGTGCCACCCACGAGTGTCGTGCCCGTATGGGTATGCCGTACCGGACGCTGAAGGATCGGGCGACCCTGGATATCACCTACGACCCGGAATCTCCGGAGGACGTCCGCCTCGGCGCGAACGCCGACCGCGGTCTGGCGACGACGCTTGCGGGTATGGGAACGATCGTGGTGATCCTGGGCGTCGTGGGGCTCCTCCGGTAGGGCGGACCCTTCCTGTCCCAACGCGCGGCGCCAAACGCCCAGCGCCGGACGGCTATACCACGATGAGCTGCTTCCCCGCGCCGCGAATGAGGTTCGCGTAGTGCTCTGAAATTCCGGAGTCGGTGATCACCACGTCGAAGGCGTCGAGGTCCGCCACGTGGGCGGCCTTGACCACGCCGAACTTGGAGGAATCCAGGAGGAGATAGCGGGTGGCGGCAACCTCCAGGGCGGTCTGCTTCAGCCGCTGCTCGTTGAAGTTGCTGGTTGTCAGCCCCAGGCGCTCGTCGAATCCACTGCCGGTGATGAACGCGCGGTGGGCGCGGGTTCCGGCGAGCGCCCGCAGGCCTTCGGGACCCTCGCAGATCAGCGAGTCGGGATCGAAAAGGCCGCCGGCGAAGTAAATGGTGAACTGCCGCCGCTCGTGGAGTTCGATGAAGGTGTTGAGGGAGTAACAGACAACGGTCAGCGGCAGGTCCGGCGGGATCGCCCGGGCGAAGAAGTAAGGTGTTGATCCCATGTCGATGACGATCGTTTCCGATTCCCGCAGATAACCGGCCGCCGCCCGGGCGATGCGCGTCTTCTCGTCGCGTTGCTGCTGCGCCTGCTGGGCGACGAAGTACTTGTCGCCGATCGGTACGCGGCCGGCGGCGAGGTTGAGCGAGGCCACCCCGCCGTGGACCGCCACCGTCCCGTCGGCCTGCAGTTTCTTCAGGTCACGGCGGACGGTGATCTCCGATACGCCGCACGTCGCCGCGAGTTCGCTGATCGACGCGATCTGGCGGTTGGTGAGGAGCTCAACGATCAGGTTGGAGCGTTCATCCTGTTTTCCCATCGATCTGCCACGATACACCGACCACCCTCGGTGGGCAACGGCCGTGCGGCGCCGACGAACGAGCGCGGCTTGCCGCCCGAATGGTTCCGCCGGTGTCCCTTGCCAGTTCGCTGCGCCGATGGAGGGCCGAAGACGGAGCGTTCCGTGACGGGACTCCCGCCGCGCGACGTCCCGCCGAGCGCGATGGGCGTCGACTGCACCAGAGAGGAGATCCGCGGCGTCTGGCCCGGCGTCGTGATCGGGCCGCGCGGCGTCGACAGTTCGGTCTCCGTCCGACGGCCGCGGTCGTCGCGCGTGGCCGGCGCCACCATAGAATCGTCCAGGTAGGCGCCCAACGAGCCGGGCGATTGGATGACGCGACGCCCCTTGCTCGGCTCGGCGAGCGAGCCCACCAGGTCCAGAGGGTCGGACGGCACGCGGCGGTGCGACGCCCGCGACGGCGGGTCGGAGGGCACGCGGCGGTGGGTGCGGCTCGGCTCACGCGCCGACGAGCGGCACGATTGCTCGCGGGAGGTGGGCACACTCTCGAAGTCGTGGGCGTCCGCCGCCGCCCCCACGCCTTCGAGGTTGATCGCGAAGGTGCCCGGCTCATGCATGCCGGATCCTCGCACTTTGGTGACGTGCGGCGTGAGGGAGCCGGTCCGCG
>CAJWEZ010000018.1 GCA_913030605.1 uncultured Spirochaeta sp. | reverse complement strand
TCTTGCTATTTCCTTCTACTGACTATTCCCCGCTAATCTGCGATGAACCTTTTTTCTCCCCCGGTTGGACTCGAACCAACGACCTAGTGGTTAACAGCCACCCGCTCTACCAACTGAGCTACAGGGGAATATCAAAGCGTGTCCGGATCATACGGAAACCGGGGTTTTGTGTCAAGAGTGCACCGGGCTCGTCAGCGAACCTCGAACGGTTTCATCTCGATGCCAAAACTTCCCTTGCGAACGGTCACTTCCACGATCTGGATCGTCTCTCCGTCCTCGGTGACGGTCTGACTGACGTCGCGTCCATGGACCACGTCGGTCATCCTGAACTCGTAGAAGTGTGAGCCTTCCTCCAGCGGGCTGGTGATCAGAAGGAACTTCTTCGCGTCGTAGGGATGCTTTCGCACGGCACCGCGGTAGCGTACTCCGTCGCCGGAGAACTCGCTGTCGTGCCGGTACCGGACGATCTCGTGAAGCGCGGACGTCGTAAGATAGTTTGCCACCGCCATGCCTGCAGTCTAGCCAGCCCCGGCGCCGTTGTCAAACAACTTCGGGCCCCCTACCCCAGAGAAATGCGCGGCGTGTCGGCGATCACACTGATCGCGTGTGTCCGCAGCGGGATGTTGCGCTCCCGAAACACGTCCTGTAACGCCGTGGCAACGCCATTACGCACGGTCACGTAGTACTGCCGCTCAAACCAGATGCCGAGGAGTGCTTCGATCCCGTTTTCCCGAAACCCCCGGAACATCACAAGGGGCTCGGGCTCCTCCAGAACCTCCTGAACGCGGTCACCGGCGGCCCGAAGCGCCTCCAGGAGCTTTGTGACCGCTACGGTGTCGGGAACGACAACCGTAAAGTCCATGCGGCGTACCGGAAAGCGGGTGATGTTCAGGATGTCCTGCTCGATCAGCTGTTGATTCGGAACGCGGATCAGCAGGTTGTCGAACGTCTTGATCTTTACCGACAGAAGGTCGATAGAGAACACCGTCCCGGTGTGGGACCCGATGGTGACCACGTCGCCGATCTCGAAGAAGCGTTCCGAGACTAGGAACAGTCCGCTGATGATGTTGCTGAGGCTCGCCTGACTCGCGATACCGATTGCGATACCGAGGACTCCGGCGGCACCAAGCAACGCCCCGACACTGACTCCCGCCGCGTTCAGGACCATGACGAACAGAACGGTTGCTCCGATGTAGAGAATCGTCTTTCGAATGAGCTCTCGCGACTGATCCCGGAGTCCGCGGCCGATCGCCTTCATCAGCATGCGGGTCAGAAATCGCAGGACGACAAACCCGAAAACCAGCACTGCCAGAGCGCTGAGAATCGCCTCCAGCTCGGGTACGTCCGGCATTGTCACGGTCTGTACACGGTTCAGAATTCCCGCCACGTTTCCTCCCGCTGCCTATGTTGTGAGATCTCGGAGCCAGAGAAAACTCCGCTTGATGATGTCCTGGCTGGTAGAAACCCGGTGTCCTCCGAGAAGTTCGCCTCCCCGGGCGGATACGGATGATGCCGGCTCGAACGTGATCTGGCTGAGCTGTTCGCTGCCCTTGAAGGACACGGTGACTCCGTTGGATTCAAGGGCGGCGTTCACACGGTAGATGTCCAAATGAACCACGCGGAGCAGAAGGCGCTCGAACCACAGGACGCTCTGGGATCCGTTGTGCACCGTGAGCGGCACGGAGAACCGATGGCGGAGGTGTGCCTCCCGCGCCCGGGGCAGAAACGACCAGCCGTAGCCCACTTCTCCCGCCTCGGCGGTGCCAAACCACGTTCTTTTGAGCGTACGGACCGGGAGATCGAGGAGCGTTTCCTCGCGGGCGCCGCGCCTCTGATCGCGGTCCAGTGTGACAACGCGGACCCAGACCGGAAGCGCCACCCGGTAGGTCACGCTCTGGCCGGGAGCTACGGCGATCGGTTCCTGTGGCTTCAGAACGACCGGAAGATCGGGTGTCGCGGGAACGATCGCCAGACGGGTGTCGGCGCCGACGTGCACCTCACGCCACCCGTCGGGGATCGCGGGCAGCTGGTTGGCAACGGCACCGTCGAGGTGAATTCTGTACACCCCGTGACGACGTGCCACGCGCACCTCAAGGTCTGCCAGCGACAACGAGGTTTCGCCGGGGTCCTGAAGCGAGATATCTCCCCACACGCTGTGATTCTCCTTTGTACAAAAAAACCCGCAGGGCGTTCCGGGAACGCGCTGCGGGTCACCAATGGGCGGTGGCAGATTTGAACTGCCGACCCCATGCATGTCAAGCATGTACTCTAACCAGCTGAGCTAACCGCCCGATTGTCACTGCTATGCCAGAGAGGCTACGATCCGTTCCAGGACCTTCTTCCTGTCCAGCGGCTTGACTATATAATTTTTGGCCCCGAGTAGCAAGGACTTTTTCACAAGATCCTGCTTGCCGAGGGCGCTCACCATGACGATCCTCGCCTCCTTGTCAAAGGCGATTATCTGCTCAAGGGCCGTGACTCCATCCATTTTCGGCATGGTAATGTCCATCGTGACCAGATCCACGCCGGGGTACAGTTCCTTGTACTTCTCGACGCCCTCCTGTCCATCGGCGGCGGTGGCGACGACATCGAAACCCTCGGAGGTGAGAATCTGCCCAATCTGTTTCGTCACGAACATCGAGTCGTCGACGACGAGCACACGATACGGCGTGCCGTCCGGGCGCTTGCCCTGCTGCGGACGCTCATTGATGCTCGGAAAATCTTGCTTGGTCTTCATTGGCGCCTCAGGTCCTCTCGCGCACGGCCACGTTGATCTCGATCTTCCCTTGGGGAAGCTCCATCGGCACGATGAGTGCCTCAAAATTGGGATCCGATACTTCCATGTTCTGCCCGCTGAAAATCGCCGGCGGGGTCAGATCAAACCGAAATCCCAGGTTGTGCAATTTAGTCACCGCCTGGCCGGTGATCATGTTTGCCAGCTCCGTGAGTGTGGCCCGCGCCATGTCATTCAGCTCTTCCACCGGCTCCATGTCCATGCTCGTGAGCATCGCCGATGCCACGGCAAGGCCCGTTTCAAGCTTCATATCAAACAGTACGCGTCCCTCGACATCGCCGGCCAGACCGACGATCATCGCGACGCCGAGCATCGGCATCGCCGCGCTCTTGAGGTACAGCTCACCGCGGTTGACCTCCGTCTGAAGGACCTCCGACAGCACGTTGTAGGCCGATTCCACAAAGGGATTGATGTACTCAACTCGCATTCCGGCATTCTCCTAGCGACGGCGATACACGGTCAGTGAATCCCCGGTAATTTCTTCCCATGCAGCGCCGTCGAACACACGTTCGTTGTCCCCGAGGACCAGGGCACCGCCGGGTTTGAGAGTCTCTTCAAACGTTTCGATAACCTTACGCTGTTCCGCCTCGCCGTGAAGCGAGAGGAGATCGCGCGCAACAATCACATCCATCTTGGGCATTCCCGCGGAGTTCAGCACGTCGCTGAACTCGAAGAGAATAGCATCTTTCACCGCGGCGTTGAACGTTGGACCGTTCTTTCCGTCCACCAGAAGATCCTGCCATTCCTCCGGTACGTCCGACCGCGAAAAGACGAGGTTCGGGGCGGTGGAAATCTTCATGAGGTCCTTGTCCCCGGCCCATACCTTGACCTGACGGTCCGGATACCGCTTGAGCAGCGCCGCCGCGATGGAGTAGCTGCCGTAGCCCTCGCCGCAGCCCGGATTCCACACCTGGATCACGTTTCCTGCCGGCTCCGGAAGCAACGACAGGAGCTCGGTCACGTAGTCCGCCTGCCAGAATCGACCGGCATAGCGAGAGTGGAACGTGCCGAGAAACGCGCGGGCGTCGTCCTCATCGATGAGCTGCACGTCCTTGCCCGATGCCTGGCGTTCCGCGCGCCACTCGTCCATGCGGCGATCGAACCAGTCAACGTTCACCGGGGTCACGTGAAAACCGGCAAAGGTCGCGAGCCCCTGGGTCACGAAGTCGCGTTGAATTGCGCGCTCATCGGTGCCGGACGAACGCGGTTCGTCGGTCGGGGATGGCGATGCGGCTTCCTGTACGCGAGGCCGTCGCGCAGCGTCGAACGAACGCTGCGCGATCGACTCCTCTTCGTCGCTCTCACGACTGAAGATGCGGTCGACATCGAGAATTATGTACAGGCGGCCCTCGTGTTCCGCGACACCGCTGATGTACTTCACGTTGATGTCACCAAATATCGGATGCGGGGGCTGTACCTGGCTCGACGCGATGCCCACCACCTTGTCGATCTGATCCACCACGACCCCGATCATGTTCGTCTCGAGACGCAGGATGAGGCCGTTCTCCGGGTGCCCTTCCTCCCGTTGCTCAGCCGGGAGGTTGAACATGAGCCGGAGATCGATGACGGAAATGATATCGCCCCGGAGATTGTAGACGCCGCGTACAAATGGAGCTGTGTTGGGCACGTAGGTGAACTGCGCGAACTTGGCGATCTCTTTCACCCGCATGATATCGATTCCGTAGTCCTTCCCTCCAAGGGAGAAGGTGACCATCTTGAAATCGACAAGCGACTGCCGTCGTTCCTCGCCGTCCTGTTCGTCCAGCTCCTGGCTGTTCAGTACCTGGGTGTCGATGTTTGCCATTGATACTCCCTACTCAGGACCCGATCGTCATCTCGCGCTTCGCGCGTTCTTCCTTCTCCCGACGAAGACCGAGCTCGAGGAGCTGGCTCACATCGATGATCAGGGAGACTTTCCCGTCGCCGGTGATGTTCGCGCCGGCGATACCGGGCGAATTGGTGAAGTGATCGCGGAGCGGCTTGATGACCACGTCCTCTTCGCCGATCAGAGAATCCACGATCAAGCCCATTTTCCGTTCGCTGGTCCCGACGATGACCACGTAGTGATAGTCGGGGTTCTCGTTCGTCTGAATCCGGAAAAGCCGGCTGAGACGGATCAGCGACACCACGTCGTCACGTACATTGAAGACTTCGTAGTTATCGATCATCTTGATCTCCGACGGCTTGATGCGATGACTGTCGATCACCGAAGTGATCGGGATGGCGTACATCTCCTTGCCGACCCGGACCAGCAGTCCCTGGATGATTGCGAGTGTCAACGGAATCTTGATCGTGAATCGTGTTCCGGCACCCTTTTCCGACCACACCGTGACGGTACCGTTCAGCTTTTCGATCTGTCGCTTGACCACGTCCAGTCCCACGCCGCGACCGGAAACGTTGGTAATCTCCTTGGCCGTGGAGAAGCCGGGATCAAAGATGAGATTGAACGCTTCCACGTCGGACAGCTGTTTGTTGGGGTGGATGACGCCGCGATCGATCGCCTTCTTTCGGACGGCGTCTACGTCGATACCGCGACCGTCGTCAGTTACCTCGATCAGGATCATGTTGCCCTCGTTGCTGGCGCGCAACGAGACGGTTCCGGCGTCAGGTTTCCCGTTCTCGCGACGGGTTGCGGGATCCTCGATACCGTGGTCGATGCTGTTTCGAACGCAGTGAATCAGCGGGTCGAGCAGATCCTCGATGACCGATTTGTCGAGCTCGGTTTCCTCGCCCTCGATCTCCAGTTCGATCTTCTTGTTCAGGGAGCGGGACAGGTCGCGCACCAGACGGGGAAACCGCGAGAAAATCTGCGAGATCGGCACCATGCGGATGCGCATAACGCCTTCCTGAAGCTCTCCCGCGATCCGGCCCAGGTTCTGGGCAGTGTTGCGGAACTTTGCCACGGTGGCCTTCAGATCCCCGTGAAAGCCGTCGAAGAGCCCGGGCAGATCACCGAAGCGTTCATTGATCCGCTTGCGCACTTCCTTGGGCGATGCTCCGCCCCGAATCTCCTCGAGGTAGTCGGGCAGACTGTCGAAAAGATCCTTCAGAAGGTCACGGTACTGCGTTTCGACGGACTGGAACGTCGCAAGGTTATCGGTGAAGGCGTTGCTGATCTGGTTGAAACTCGCCTTGTTAATGACGGTTTCGCTGACCAGGTTGAGGAGGTTGTCGATCCGGCGACTGTCGACGCGCAGAATCGAACCAGCCTGCGCGTTGCGCCGGTGTTCGGTTCGGACACGTTCTGTCGCTTCGTCGGCGCCGGAACCCTCCTCCGCTTCTGCCGCGGGAGCGGGCGCGGCCTGCGACGCGGCGGCCGGCGTCGGAGTCGGAGTCGGTGCTGCGGTCGAGGCGGCGGGTGCCGTGCCGGCACGTGCCGGTTCCGGCGATGCCGCGGCCACGGGGGCCGGCGAGCCGACCCCGTCGAGAACCGCAATCTCTATCGAATCGGTGACGTCCGAAATCATGAGTTTGCCGCGATGTTCCTCGGGATTTTCCTTCGTGGCGATGTAGTACACCACCTGCGGATGAAACCGGTCTTCGTAGAGCTCATCGAAGCCGGGAACGGTTTTGAGTACATCGGAAAACTGCTTGAGGGCGGCGAACAGCTGAATACCGCCGACCGAGTTCATGGGGTTGTCTTCGCGGAAGCGAACGGTCACTGAATAGATCGTCGCTCCGGGACCGGCGGCATCTTTCAGTTCCAGAAACTCGTATTCAGTCAGCTCCGTCGACTCACTCGCGGTGGATGTGGACGGCGTCGGTGCCGCGGGTGCGGCAGACGTTGGTGCCGCCGGTGCCTGGCCTTCGAGAATCGAACGGAGGGCGGCCGTTACCTGAGTCGTCTCCTCGGTGTAGACGCCGCCGTTCTGCCGTTCGGCGAGCATCGCCTTGATCACGTCAATAGCGACAAGGAGTGTGTCGATCGTCCCTTCCTGAATCGAGACGCGACCGCTCCGGATCTCATCGAGGGCGTCCTCGACCAAATGGGTGAACTCGGCGAGCTCGTTCATCTGAACGGTTGCCGCACCACCCTTGAGGGTGTGGGCCGCACGAAAAATCTCATCAATCGCGTCGGCGTTCCCGGGGTCGTTTTCCAGCACGAGGATGTTGCTCTCGAGCGTCTCGACCTGCATGTCGGCCTCGACGTAAAAGTCTTTCAGCAACTCGTCGTTGGCGGGATCAAGGTAGTCACTCATCGTGCTTCAATTCTCATACTTTTGGTAGCCGTCGTCAAGCCAACAAAAAAGCCCTCCCCAAAAAGGGAGGGCTTTCCAACTGATTTGCTTGCAAGCAATTAGCCGTTGGTGGCCGCAGTACCAGCCTCACCGGCTGCAGGCGCGGCGTTGGCATTCGGGTCGTGCATCTTGCGCTGCTCGAGGTAGCGAAGGACCTGAATGCTTCCAAGGTTGCGAAGCTCGGCCTCGCGCCGTGCGCGCTCACGATCCTGAAGAATGCCCCAGACCGCTTCATCGTTAATGTCGCGCTCGAGATTGAGCACCGCACGATCGTAAGTGATCGAAATATCCTTGATATAGGTGATGAAGTCCCCGCCCTCCATGGAGGCATCGCGGTAGACACGGATTCCGATCAGCTTCTGCATCGGCGTCAGGTTGGGATACAGCGGGTACGTCCGGATCTCGCGGTTGCGAACCTGTTCGATGTAGTTGGGGTTGCGCCACTCGAGCGTCCGCCATCCGTCAAACTGAAGGTAGCCCATGAAAATCTCGTGCTGCTCGTTGTTCTCGTCCTGGAGAACAATGCTGATTCCATGGGGAAAATTGAGGCCGTGCACGTTCATGGAGACAGACCGAAGGACACCAACGTTCTTGACAACGCCGAAGTTGTCGAACTTGCGTCCGCGACCAACCTCTTCCTGCGGAACCTGCAGACTGCCGTCGTCCTGAACGACATCGCGATCGGCGTAGGCGGGGATTTCGAACGGGGGTCGGATCAGTGCCCAGGAGTTGAAGGGCTCCGTGGGGAAATGCACGCGCGCACCGAGAACGGTCTGGTTCTCGTAGTTGCTCGCTCCCTCGCGGACGGGTGCTTCACGGACCATGCTGTTGGTGACGGTCGCAACACGCTCGGACGAGGACGCCAGGTCGATCTCCCAGGATTCAATGGCCAGAGAGATCTTCATCTGTGCCTTTTCTTCCTCGGTGTAGCTGGAGCCGGCGGCAATGCTGTAGTCAACGAGAGTCCGCTCATTATGGGTCGGATCATCCGCCGGATAGTCCGCTGCCAGCTGAGCGAAATCGATCAGGACTGCTTCTTCCGCAAAAGCAGTACCAACCGATAGAAGTGCAATCAATACGAAAAGGACGGAACGTCTCATCCATGTCTCCTTTGCTTCAAGCGCCTATACCTATAAGTGCGTAGCCTTGGGTTGTTACCTTAGACAAATTATACCGTCGTGGAAGCCTTTGTCAACGACCGATCGAGTCGAATCTGGGAGCCTCCGGTACCTGCCCCCCGATGAGGAAGTGTACCTCCCGCAGCCAGCGGAAATTGTGGAACAGATTCTCTTCCATGAGTTGCTCCACGTCCGCAAAGCTCCGCTCGGCCGTTCCGGCCTCAAACATCACGGCGGGGGTAAAATCCAGGTACAGAACGTCGCCGTCGCGCAGCATCAGACTGCGAATCGCGGTCCCGGCCGGCAGGAAGGGAATCGCGCCGAGCTGAACGGGGCCGAGTTCCAACTCCCGGACGAACATCCGGACCTGCTCCACGCGGTCCGTTCGGTCGGGCACGAGGTGCCATTCACGGTGGCGTTCACCGCCCGCCGTATCCGGGAAGACGAGCAGACGCCGCTGCATGTCCTGGGGTATCAGAACGTACCAGAAAAAGCTGATTAGAAACGCCGCCAGCAGTGCCGCCGGGGCGATCAGGGTTCGTTTATTCAACACCGACCTCTTCAAAACTCCGAACGAAATTTGTCACGCCAGTATAGATACCCTCGGAAAGACGCTGCAAGTACGCATCGTTCTGCAGCTGGAGGAATTCATCGCGATTCGTCACGAAACCGACCTCAATGAGTATTGACGGCATCTTGGCGTTTCTCACCACGTACCAGCTCTCTTCCCGGAGCCCGCGATTCGGCGTTCCGAGTCCCACCGAGCCCTCCATCCCCGACAGAACGTTTCGGGCGAGGAGGACGCTTTCCAGTGTGATCTCCTCTTCCCGCATCGTGTTCAGTATTGAAAGCACGTCGGGATCCTCGACGCCGGCGTCCTCGGCGCTCACCAGGTTGCGTCGGCGGAACTCGGGCGGCAGAAACCACACCTCGAATCCGCGAGCGCTTCGGTTGAGCGAGGCGTTGGCGTGGATCGAGATGAAAATCACTGACTCGTTTGGCCCTGCCTCGATGCCGTTTGCAAGTGTTGTCCGCTCCTCGAGGGTGAGGTAGTCGTCGGTATCGCGCGACAGAACGATCTCCTTGTCGGGGTACCGCGCCGTGAGGAGCGCGTGCAGACGCTGTCCGACGGTGAGGACGATGTCCTTTTCCTCGACCCGCTGGACCTCGCCGTCGATCGTGTGCTGTCCGATCGCCCCCGGGTCCCTGCCGCCGTGCCCCGGATCGATGAAGATCGCAGAGATTCGGCGTGTCTGTCCCGGGGGTGGAAAGACCTGCAGCGCCAGGGCGAGAAAGTCCTGGCCGAACTCGAGTGTCCCGCCGTCGCGGCGGGGCGGTTCGACGCGATGAACCGCGGATAGATCCTGCACCGCGGTGGTGCTGCCGAGGGCGAAACTCAGCATGCGACCGCCGCGCACGAGAGCGCCCTGCTGTCGGTAGGGATCCCACTGCAGTCGCGCTCCGGTCCGGGAAAGCACCTCTTCAAGCGACACGGGCGACGCGGTCCCCGCGCCGCCGCCGGCGTCCTGCGCATGGACAGCGGCGACGCCGACCCAGAACAGGAGAACGAGGGCGACCATTCTGTGTGTAGTCCCGGTCATGGCGCAGTTCCCTCCGCCGCCACCGTCGCACGGACGTACACGATTCCCTGAAGTCCGGCGGCGAGAAACGCGCGCCAGAAAAATCCGTCCACGGCGGTGGCGCCGTCTTCCCATCGGATCATACCACGCTCCTCGGCCGTCGCAAGCAGCTCGTCGGGAGCCAGCACGATGTGCCGCGGACGGATCGAGCGGCGGAGCTTCACGGGAAGGTCGCGAACCGGAAGTGGCCCCTTCCCCATGGTCGCGGCAATGAGGTGCAGTTCCGCACCCGCCCCGGGGCGTGCGGCGATCGCCGCACCATCGCCGTCGTCAACGCCGAAGCTGGCAAACCGGGAGCGCCACCCGTCCTGGAACATAAAACGGTCGCTCTCCGGGTCTCCTGGTGTCAGGTGCACCTCTACCTGACCGATCAACTGTTGCGCGCGATCCTCCGCAGCGGTTCGGGAATCGGCCACGGTGATGACGTTGGCAACTTTTTCGACATTGTTGGTGGGTGGCGCCACGCGGTCGCCGGGGGCGCAACGCAGAAACAAAGCCTCCTCCGGCTGCAGGGCATCGTCCGGCACCACGACGCGTTCAACGCGACCGGGGGCCGAGATCACCGCGCGTTCCGCCGACACCCGCTGCCGTCGCGGCCGGAAGTGTTCAGGAGCCGGATTCTCGCCGATGGCGATGCGGATGGCGAGCTCTGTCAGCGGGATACCCGTCGCGCGCGGATACGTCCACCCGGACATGTACCCGCCGCTCAACCGGGCGGCGATCTCACCGACGACGGCGCGGGGCCCATCCTGTTCCTCGACGAGAAAGACATCGCCCTTTGCTGCGCCGCGATTGATGCCGAGGGCGCGGATCGCATCGCGGAACGTCGCCTCGAGGATCGCCTGTCGCCGGGCGTCCAGGGCGGTGGGTATCGTGTGGCCGAGTTCGACGAACCAGGGCGGAAAAAAGACGTGGCGGTCCGCGACGCCGGTCACCTCGATACGCCCGTCGATGACGAGGGCGTCGAGACTGAACTCACGCCCCGGTATTCGCTCCTCTACGATGACGTCGCCGCCGACGGAGGTTTCGCGGGCAGCCGCGACCGCCGGCGTGAGTTCGTCCCATCGATCCACCTGGCGCACACCGCGGGCTCCCATGTTGTCAACCGGTTTACACACCACGGGAAGCGAGAACGTCCGGCGGCATCGATCCATCGCGCGATCTGCAGACTCGTTCTGCTGGACGACGGTGTACTGCGGAATCGGCACGCCCCCCGACTCCAGTCGGCGCCGCATGCGCCCTTTGTCGGTGGCATCGAGGCTGGTCTCGTACGGGATGCCGGGCAGTCCGAGGGCTTGGGCAACCCACGCCACGCTGCTCGAAAAATCGGTTCCCGCGGTAAACACCCCAGCCAGCCGATCAATCTGCCGGGCTGACGCGAGCAGTCCCTCGCGATCTCGGAGATCGACGTGGTGGAACACGTCGGCGTCTGCGCGGCCGGGACAGGAAGCGTTTCCGTCGGCCATGTGAACCTGGAGGCCCAGCCCGCGCGCGGCCTGCAGCGCGGGAATCTGCATGGTACCGCCGCCAAGAATCAGAATTGCCCGCTGAGTTCGTGTCATACACTGCGCTCCGCGATCGCCTCAAAGGTGTCACCGAGGCCGCCGACGGTGGAAATTGTTCTGAGGAGCCCGTATCGGAATCCCTGGCCGGCGGCCGCCCTGCGTCCCAGTGGCAGGCCGAATCGTTCCGGATGGTGGCCGGTGGATCGAAACTCACGCAGACGGAACCCGAAACGGGAAAGCACGGCGTTCAGGGAATGGCGGTCCAGAACGGTGTGGTGGTCCTCTGGACTGCGGCGCAGGAACTCCCGCAGGTCTCGGCGAGCGGAAATCCCGCGTCCGTGGGGACTGGAAAAGGCGAAGAGGCCTCCGGGACGGATGAGATCCGCCACCCGTTCGAGGACACGGTCCAGGTCGGGAAAGTGTTCGATTACATACCACATCGTGACGATGTCGAAGGGACCGCCGAGTTCGTCCGCGCCGGTATCCGGGAAGCGAGCGGTCCGTGCCGGCAGTCCGAGCGTCTCGGTGACGTAGCGGACTGCGTCATCGGCGACATCGACCCCCAGAACGTCGGCTCCGCTGTCGGCAGCCGCGCGCAGAAACGGACCGTAGGCACACCCGATGTCGAGCAGCCGCGGTCGCCGGTGTCGTCCGTGGTATTTGAGAATCCTCCCCATGCGCCGGCGTCCCATCGCCGCGATGTGGTCAAAATCTTCGAGATAGGTTCGGCCGTACTGACGTTCGTACTCGGAGAAGAAATACTCGCGGTCGTAGGAAATCGTCGCCGGCCGGTAGCGCTTCATGAATACCAGGCCCGTTTCCGGGTGTCGAAAGAACGTACGCTCCGCGAACCGTTCCAGGGCAGACGCGAACCGTCGATCGTCCACCGGGCTGGTCGGGCGCGGCGGGGGGAGCAGGCCGTTCACCAGATCGCCAAGGCTGCTGCGCCCGGCTGGACGGATCCTGCGCCCGGCCTCCACAACCGAATCCGGGTGTTTGAGAATGGCGCTGAGGTCGGTCCCCCGCTCGACACACCGGAACCCGGCGCGCTCCGCAAGGCGTTCGTGGTAGGGACTCGGGTTGAGCAGGACCACCGGCACCCGCGCCCAGGTTGCCTCATACGCCGTGAGTCCATAGTGGGTCACCACGAGGTCGTACTGGTGGAGTCGTTCGGAAAGGTCGCCGGAGGGCCGCAGAACGGTCAGCCCCGGCGGTACCTGCGTGTCCGGTGCGGCGACGACGCTCACCGAGCCGTCGGCCGGAACCGGAATGGCAGCTCCCGTCTCTGCGGCGGTGGCACCGCTGCCGGTTCCGCCGAACACAACAAGGACGTGCCGGATCTCCCGTGGCCACTCGTCACGGACCGTATCCGGGAGGTGCAACAGACCGCTGTCGGCGATGTTGGGCGGCGCGACCTGTTCCGGCGTTTCAAGCGTGTCGATCGCGAAATCGACACGGTCACGCGCCTCCCCTGCGAGGTCGATCCCGATAACCAGACGGGCGTCGGGAAGACCGTTGAGCTCGGCGGCGGTCATCTCTCGTCGGTCGATGATGACGATGTCGTAGGACGACGCCGGCGAATCGGTCCAACGGATCGGCAGCTCGGGTTCTCCGAGCATACGAAGCGCATCCCGGCGGGAATAGTGTCCATCCGGCGGGTCCTCCGGAAGGAGCCAGTCCACCTGGCCATCGAGCTCCCGCGCAAGGCGGGCGCACCGGTGCAGGTGGCCGCTGCCGTGTCCGTGGCGGTGTTCGGCGATCAGAAGAAACGTTTTAGGCGCTGTTTCGGTGTTGTCGCTGTCCATAGGCTACGAGTTCGGGTACCTCGACCGGTTTCCCGCGGTAGATTTCCCGGAAGATGCCGGCAATGTAGTTGTAATCCTCGGGGGTATCAAGGGTCACCCGCATCTCGGGGAGCTGCACAGGGTCGGCGGCCGGTCGCGTGACCACGCGGTACCGATCCGGGCGCCGGTAGAGGCCGGGACTGACGTGTTCCCGTTCGTACGGGTCCGAGGTCAGGGCGTTGAGGTCATCGAGCGCCGCTCGCCGGATGATCTCGACGCCGGTACCGTACGGGGTGCCGGTGATGCCCGCGTAGTCAGCCTCCGTCGCCTCCTGGAGCTGAAGCGCTTCCCGCGCGGTGGCGGCGGAGACGAGCGGATTGTCTCCCGTGGCGCGCACGATCGTGGATGCGTCGAAATGGGCTGCGGCGTCGCAGAACCGTGCGAGCACGTCGTCCGGGTCACCGGCAAACACCGCGTATCCGCAGCTGTCCGCAAGGGGCTGCAGGCGCGGTGCACTGGCAGCGTCCGTGACAAGGGCGCGACGCGCGGCCGGGAGGCTTTCCAGGGCGCGCATGGCGTGAACGATCACGGGAACACCCGCGAGCGGGAGGAGCGCCTTTTCCGGAAGTCGCGAGGACGAGAGCCGAACCTGCAGAAATACGGCGGTACCGTCAGACATGGTCAACACTCCATTGCTCCACCATCGTACGGGGGTCGATGGCGAAGCGCGATTCGTAGGTCTGAAGCCAGCGCGCCGCGGCGCGGAACACCGCCGCGGATCGCGGGATTCCGAGTCCCGACCGGATTGCAAAGAGCAGAGACTGCCACGCGGGAATTCGCGCCCCGTGCTCGGTAACCCGAACCGCGAGGTTCTTCGCGAAAAACCTCGCGTAGCTCCAGTCGTTGGTCTGATCCTCCGGCTCCGGCATACTCCGGTAGGTCGCCCGAAACGCGGATGCCGCCACGATTTCCCCACCCCACAGGTGGCAGCGGAATCCGAAGTCGAGCTTCTGCCAGAACGGGTTTTCGATCTCCTCATCAAACCCGTCGAAGCGGAGGAAGAGCCGGCGATCGTAGACGCCGACGAAGTCGAATGGAAACAGCGTCGGCCCGCGATCCCCACGCAGCGGGAGACTGAGCACCCGCAGGGCGCGTCGCTGCAGAGCCGGTGCCTGAAGCACGGGGAGCGCCTCACCGCGTTCGCCCCGCAACTGCGGCGCAACGATCACGGTCTTTTGTCGCGACAGGTAGGACGACGCGCGTTCGAGGCCCTGCGGGGGTTCCATCGTCGACCAGTGAACCAGGACGCTATCGGTCTCAAGCTGTCGCATTCCGAGGTTGATCTGCGCTCCCACCGACAATGGTCGCGTGAGCAGCAAAAAGCGGACCTGGGGAAACTCGCGGGTCAGCGACTCCACGGTGTATGAGTGTTCCTGCGGTTCCACGGATACGATCTCCCGATAGCCCCGTTCCACGAGCTCGGCGATTAGGTCTCGCCGGAGCAGACGGGAACTGCGGTTGAGCAGCAGGACCCCCGGCGCGCTCCCGGGTCGCCCGCGGTTGCGGGTACCCACGATCGTGTAGCGGTCGTCGCCTTCAGGCATTGAACGTATAGTATTCATCGCATCCAACACAGAGCCGTGGATACTCGCCACGCGCATGGCCGTCGAAATCGGGTTCTCCGGCGGCCCAGACAGCGGCGACGCCGTCGTCGAACACGTTGCCCCGCACGGCCTCGCGGTCGAGGTCCTGGAAACAGCGAGGGACCGTACCGTCAACCAGGACTACGAGGTCTCGCTGGAGGTGCCAGCATGGAATCCGTTCCAGCGGTGACAGGTCCGCCACCCGGCGGTCCGGGAGGCGGCCCGCCCAGCTGTTGTACTTCTGGATGAGCGGAGCCGCGCCGGCCGTGCCGTCCCAGTGAGTGAAAAACTCCTGCAGATCCCACTCATTGTCGGTCATTCGCGTAGCCTGAACGTAGAGCCGGTCCGGACATACACCGCGGAGGGTGTCGATGAACGCGTGGGCTTCACCGTGGCCTTCGCCGCGCAGGGTTCGGTACTGGTCCTCGGTCAGTCCGTCGGTTTCCACAATCACGGCCGCGATCGATGGGGACTTCAGAACCGCCACGGCGTCGGCGGTCCACCCGAGACCGGTGGTCTCGATGTACAGAGACAAGCCCGGATAGGCATCCACGGCGTTCAGGATCTCCGGAAGATCCGGGTGGCACGCCGGCTCCCCGCGATACCCGATCGAGATGACCGCCTCCGGTGTCTCGGTTGCGATCGCCTCGAGGAGGCGGCGCCACCGGTCAACCGACATGTGAGTGCCCTGCCCCGGCGTATCCGGCGCCCAGCGCTCATCGGCCCAGGGAGTGTATGGCGGTCTCTGGGACATTTCCGTGGTGATCTGAACCTGGTAGTAGTACGGCACCGTACGTCGCACGGTGGGGTCGTCGCGGAGGGCCGCGAGGAGGTTGATCCCGTCGTGCGGGTAGCGCTCGTGCCGTGGGTCCGGAACGGGATCGGCCCCGGTGGGCGTGTCGAGTCCCCGCTCGGCGAGGCGCCGGCAGAGCAGGTAGTTGGCCCGCGTGTCCACGGTGAGCGAGGCGCGCAAGAGCGCGAAGTCCTCGGCCGCGGCTTCGGTTTCGACGTCAAAGGCGTTGATGTCGCGGCTCAGCGTGTCGAACAGGACGGAGCGCGTCCATCGCAGTCCGCCGGCATCGGCCAGGGACGCCAGCGTACCGACGACATCACGGCGGAGAATCTCGCCGGCGTACCCCTCGGGAAACCCGTCGGCGAACGTATAGTCGCACCACGAGGAGACATGGAGTGCCGCGAGGTAGCGCGTGAGGGCACCATCGACGAACGGTGCATCGACCGGGACGCAGACAAGCGTATCCGCATCCGTCGGCAGCGCGGTGTCCAGGGCCCGAAACAGCGTTCCTGCGGATCGGTCCTCGACCTTGATCGTCCGCCAGTCCGCGGGCAGTCCCGGAATCGCGCCCCCGGCTGCCGGCACCGGTACCACCACCGGAGCGCGTTCCGTCTCGGTGGCTGGACCGCGCAGCTCCTCGACCCGTTGCACCAGCCGATCGAGCGGCGAACTCCCGTCGGGGAATGCGACGGAGAGATACGGCGGGACTGTGGGGGCAAGAACAACCAGCGTAATCATCGCTCTCTACTGTATCGACAGGGCTTGAGCGTGTCATGAGCCACGGGGTAGCCTGAGCGCCATGGACGGATCGGCGCCCCTGACTGTCAGCCAGCTGACGGACACGATCAAGGACATTCTCGAACGCGGGTTTCCGCGGGTTACCGTCACCGGCGAGGTCTCCAACTTTCGCCCGTCGGCCCGGGGCCATCTCTATTTCAGCGCCAAGGACGAGCGCGCCGTGCTGTCCTGCGTGATGTTTCGGGGGAACGCAGCCTCCCTCGCCTTCGATCCGCGCGACGGTGACAAGGTCGAACTGCGCGGATCGATCAGTGTGTATCCGCCGCGGGGAGCGTATCAGCTGATCGTCCGCAGTATGGTGCGCGCCGGCGCCGGTGAGATCCTGGCGATGCTGGAGGAACGTCGGAAGCGGTTTCACGCCGAAGGGCTCTTCGAACGGCGGCGGCCGCTGCCGGCGATACCACGCACGATCGCCGTGGTCACCTCTCCCACCGGCGCCGCCATTCGCGACGTGCTCCACGTCCTGCGCCGGCGCAATGCCCCCGTCGATGTGCGGGTCGTTCCGGTCCCGGTGCAGGGTGCCGAGGCCGCCGGCCGCATCGCCGCCGCCGTCCGGTACGCCGACCGGCACCACCTCGGCGACGTCATCGTCGTGACCCGCGGCGGCGGATCAATAGAGGATCTCCTGCCCTTCAGCGACGAGGCGGTCGTCCGGGCGATCGCTGCCAGCGCGACGCCGGTTGTCTCCGCCGTGGGGCACGAGGTGGATAGGGCGCTGAGCGACGATGCCGCCGACGAGCGCGCTCCGACACCCTCGGCGGCAGCGGAAATCGTGGCCCCGGCTTCGATGGAGATCGCCGACCGAATCGCACGGGCCGGACGGGATATCGTACGGCTTCATGTGGATCGCCTGGCGTCGGTCAGGCGTCGCTTCGACCACGTCGGGGAGGACGAACTGCGATACCGGTTTCGCAACCTCGTTCAGCCGTGGTACCAGCGCCACGATGAGGCGTGGCAGGCGGTGCGGGACGCGATGGAACGGCGGTTGCAGGAGCGTCGGGGCCGCCTGTCAGTGGCGGCGGAACGCATCGGCGCGGCGTCACCGTTTCTGGCACTGGAGCGCGGGTACGCGATCGTCCGCCGGCGACCCGGCGAGGAGATCGTGACCCGCGCAGACGCCACCGCCCCCGGAGACACCCTTACGGTGCAGTTTGCGGATGGCACGATCCCGGCAGAAAGGACCGAAGATGAGTGATTTCGAAGGACGCCTGGGTCGCCTCGAGGAGATCGCAGAGCGACTGCGGGATGGGTCGGTTCAGATCGACGAGGCCGCGGAACTGTTCGAAGAAGGTGTTCGGCTGTCCCGGACACTGGACCGCGAACTCCGCCGCATAGAGCGCCGCGTGGAGATACTCGCGAACCAGCCGGTAGACGGCCAGAGCGAGGACCAGGAACCTGCCCTCGAGCTGTTTCCCGACCTCGAGGGCCCGACGGAGCCCGGTGGCGAGTCGTAGCGACAGCTACGGGACTTCGCCGTCACCGAATCGCCGAAAGATCGATTCGGTCGCCGACGGTGACTCCGACCTCGTCGAATCGCCCCTGGTTGACTTCCAGGGCGTAGCGGGCGGGGTACCGCGACGGGACCGGCGTCGTAGAGAGCGGTTCCATGTCGTGGATTTCGAGAATTCTCCCATCGGCGGCAACGTACGCGATGGAAAGCGGTATGCGGGTGTCTTTCATCCAGAAACTTCGGGGCCTGCTGTCGGGGAACACGAAGAGCATGCCGGCGTCCGCCGCCATTTCATCCCGGAACATGAGTCCCCGTTGTCGTTCGTCGGGGGTATCTGCGATCTCCACCTGAAATACATGATCGCCCACGGCGAGCGAAACGGTGTCTCCCGCGGCGCAACCGGTCCACGTCAGGAGCACAAGCATTCCCGCAATGACGTGTTTCACCCTCAGAACTCCTGCAGAAACTGGTCTCTGGCGACGTCCTCGGCGGCGTCCAGCGTTCGCTGGTCCTGCCGACGGGCTTCAAAGGTTGCCAGGTCCAGGTAGCGTACGGTAAGCGGGCGTTCCAGTTCAATGCGCGTCGCCGTGTCCTGCCACAGCGCCCGTTGCGGGTCCAGATCGGTCGGTTCGCCGTACCGGGTGCGCAACTGTTCGTAGACCTGGAAGTAGTCCAGATGGCTGCGGTCCAGGTACAGCGCGATCGAGTACAGGGACCCGTTTGCGAACTGGAAAATTCCGCGGTCGACGTAGACGCGGCCGCGGGTGTCGATAACGAACTCGCCGTCCGACAGGCGCATCGATACGTCCGGTTCGCCGCGGTAGTTGAACGCCGAGTCCGCCGCGAGTCGTTCCTGGACCTGCGCGAACGGAAGTCCGAGGGTTACGTCGCGAAACCCTCGGCGCAGAGTCACCTGAGTCGTCTGGGACCAGACCGGAACGGAGAGTGAAGCGAACAGGAGGACGATTAGGAGGAGTGGCACCGGGGCGCTACGGCAAAACCTCATATTGACAGGTATCGGCAGCGGTTCCTCCCGGCTATACTCCCGGTATGGTCACCGTCCGCGACGTGCGGGTTCTGTTCTGGTTCCTTGTCATCTCAATCCTGACGGTTCCCGTGCCGGCGCAGGCTGAGCTTTCGTCGGCGCTCGATGTGGCATCGGTACCGCGCGGTGCGGCCGTCAGCCTGGATGGCGAACCGGTCGGTCGGACTCCGGCCTCCCTGACCGGCCTCACACCGGGTCTCCACCGCCTTGAGATCAGTTCCCGCGGCTATCGAACGGAAACCCGGTGGATTCGACTTCGCGCAGGACGGACCGAGCAGGTGTCCGTGACGCTTGCGCGCCAGGAAGGCACGGTGCGGTTCCGCTCGCCGCA
Organism: uncultured Spirochaeta sp.; assembly: GCA_913030605.1. Taxonomy (GTDB): domain Bacteria; phylum Spirochaetota; class Spirochaetia; order DSM-27196; family Alkalispirochaetaceae; genus Alkalispirochaeta. Next base: position 53,427 of record CAJWEZ010000018.1, on the reverse strand, counting down.
TCCGGCCGAAATCCGAATCGACGGTCGATGGACGGAGGCCGGTACCCATTCCGTTTCGCCGGGGAGCTACCAGTTCGAGGTTCGTGCCTTCGGGATGCGGCCCGCCACGGTACCGGTGACCGTACGGGACGGCGAGACGATCGAGGTTCCGCTCTCGCTGCATCCCGCTTCACCGATGGTGCGGGTGCTCTCCGTTTCTCGAGGTGCCGGCGGGAGTGTCGCAGTCAGCCTTGAAGCCACCGGACCGGCCACGGCACGCCTGCAGCTGGTTGAGGACGGTGAACCGAGCGGCGCCATCGTGAGCGCGGAGCTGACGACGTGGCGGACCACGGTGGTGGTTCCCGGGACAGTACACGACGGGGGGCCCTCGGGAGTGGAGATCGCGATCACGGCGGATGGCGTGCGGCACCGTGAGCGCCGGACCCTCCCGCCGCTGCGTCGCGTCCCGTCCCTCACCGGGGCACTGGACGGGCTGCCGGCGGTGCTGGTCCCCCTGCCCCGGGTGCCGACGTTTGTCGTCGCCGGTGGCGCCGCGGCGGGACCGGATCTTCGCGATGGCCGTGTTCCTCTGGCGATGGCGGCGGCGGGTCCGTTGGCCACGCACCTGTCGGGCGCCGTTGTGGCGACACTTACGGCGACCGCGGGAGACGCGCCGCGAACACGGGTGGGCGCTACGATCACCGCGGGGCCATGGGGGCGGTCGGAGCGTTTGACCCCGGTGTTCCAGCTCTCCGGTGCGACGTCCCTCCCGGATCCATCAGCACCGACTGCAGTCGCCACGGCCGCGGTGGATACGGCCATCGCCGGGGGCGCCGGTCGCTTTGGTCTCCGTTTGTCCGTTGCGGGTGTCGGCCTGCAGACCGATTCCGTGACGGTTGAGCCCGAAGCCGGCGCCGCGCTGGGCTGGGGCTCGGAGCGTCGCGGGGAACTGTCGGCGTCCGTGATCGGCAGGGATGGGGCGTATGCGGGATGGCGCCTTGCGTCGGGAGTGCAATGGTCGCCCGTTGGATCCGGGGTGTACGTGGCGCTGGCGGCGGGGCTGGAGGGAGACGACGCCGGCGTTCTGAAGGGCTGGGGAGTACTCGGGATCGGCGTGTCCGGCGCCGGAAACGGTCGGTAGGCGCCTAGAGAGCGGCGTAGATGCGGGCGAGGACGATGAAACTCGTCGCCAGCAGCGCGAGCACCACCCAGAACAGCCACGCGGGCATCTCCCGTCGCCGGGCCGACCGGGTGCGCCGGTCGGCATCGTTCCCGTTGCCGCGGGAATCACCGGTCGTGCGCAGATCGTCCCCGAGGAAGCCACAGCGGGGACAGCCACGAACAAACTGGTGCTGTTTTCCCCGGAAGCCGCATCGTGGACACTTGATCGCCACGAAGATGGCCCCGCACTCGCGGCACAGCTCGTCACGTTCATCAACCTCGGCGCCGCAGTTTTCGCAGTAGAACCGGCGCATCAGCGGGCGAAAACCTCCGGACCGAACACGGTGGCCAGGGAGAACCGCTCGCCCTCGCCGGCCTCACGATAGGAGGTTGCGAGGTCCATGGAAAACTCGCGGTCAAACAGATCGGGGACGATGCGGTCCAGTGAGGCACGTGACACGGAGAACTCCAGAAAACGACCGCGGCGGACGTACTGTCCGACCAGATCGACGCGTCCTCCAGGGGCGCGAAACACCACCGGGCCGCTGTCCCCGGCGACGAGGACCACATACTCCCCCGCCGGTGAGGGAACCGACCGCCGCGGATAGGCACGAATGTGGACACCGAGACCGTCTGCGATCGCAGTGGATGACTCGACCGCCACAAACCACCAGTCGCGGCCGAGCTGGGCACGAACGGTGCGGACCGCGCTGCCGCCGTCCTGCCAGAGCCGACTCTCGTCAACGGTGCGCGGGGTACCGGAGGCGAGATCCTCGATTCGCACCGGGTCCGCGAGCGCCGCCCGCCGTACGACCGGCACCGTTTCCTCCCAATCGCGGTCGGCGCCGTCCAGAGACACCGGTTCCGCGGATGCGGGAAGCTGCCACGGGGCAACGGTACCGACCCCGTCACCGCTGTCGATCGTATCCTCGCCTCCCACGGTGATGACCGCGGTGCCCGCCCGGACCGGTCGTTGCAGAAGACGGAACGCCACAGCCGACGGGCCGCCGGCGTAATATCCGACGATCGTACCGTCGGTGGGGGGAATGCGCCACATTCCCCGGGGAGCCAGCTCCTGGAGATTGAGTGCGCCCATTTGCAGGCGCTCGAGGACGACTGCAGGGTCGTCGGTGACCGCGTCGGGGACGAACAGAAACAGAAGGGGCGCGCCCTCTCCGTTCTGAAGCGTGCGGGCGCCGGGGGCCTGCGCCGGCAGCACACCCGGCAGAAAGAGTCCCAGCACGAGTACGAGCGGGATGCACGCGGTGGAGAGATAACGGGATCGAACGTTCATGGTTCGATTATCGGCGTGTGGCCGCGGGAACCTCAGCGTCGCCGAGCCAGGCGACGACCGTCTCGGCGACCGTGTCGCGCTCCGAGCCGTTGGTGACCACGTGTCCCGATTCGGTGAGTCGGACAACGTAGTGCTGCTCCGTGGAGATTCGACGGTCAATGAAATCCGCGACGGAGGCGGGAACGGACCGATCGGCGTCGGATACGACGGTAAGTGTCGGTACGGTGACATCGGGAATCGACCGGCGCGCGATGTGCATCAGTCGGTTAAGGGAGGCGGTTTGCGCGGGCCACTGCCAATTCCAGTACTCGTCCGCCATGTACTGCCGTTCGGCGTCATCGTACTGCTCCGGCGAGGAGTTCCGGAGCGGAGGGACGACCCATCGCAGAATCGGGGTCAGAGCGACGAGTGGGTTCACCGTTCGGAAGGCCGGCGCAAAGAGCATCAGTCGTTCAACCGGAAACCGGGCGGCGACGATTGCCGCGATCAGGCCGCCCATGGACAGCCCGCCCACCACGACGTGTTCGTGCCGACCTGCCAGGTCCAGGTATGCGTCGATGCCACGACGCAGCCAGTCACGCCAGGAACTGGCCCGAAAATCCCGATTGTTGGTTCCGTGTCCCGGGTACCGCGGTACCGATACGGTGTATCCCGCCTGGTTGAGTGCCGTCGCCAGATGCCGCATGTCACCGGGATACCCCGTGTACCCGTGCAGCAGGAGAATCGCCGGCAACCGGGATTCTCCCGGGAGCAGAAGGGGGTGTGCGCCGGTCTGGACACGGGTTGTCTCGGGAATCGATGTCATTCGGCCCATGGAAATCAGGATAGCGTACGCCTGCAGCTGACACAAGCGCGCCTCTGTGGCACGATATGCGATCATGAAACGTACACCTTTTCATCAGACCGCCCCGTTTCGCGTTCCCACCGACGACGGGAAGACGATCGAAGAGCATTTCGGGGCTGTCGCCACCGAATCCCGCGACGTGAGTATCGCCCACATGATCGCGCCTCCCGGGTGGTCCGAACCGGCGCAGACACCGGAGTTCGGGGAGTATACCCTGATGGTGTCGGGTACCAAACGGATCGAGCTTCCCGATGGCGCGGTAACGCTCAAGGCCGGGGAAAGCCTCTTCGTTCCCGCGGGAACCAGGGTGCGCTATTCCAATCCCTTCGACGAGCCCGCGGACTACTGGTCGGTGTGCATGCCGGCGTTCTCGCCGGATCTGGTTCATCGCGAAGACGCGTGACTGCGACCTTTCGCATCGGCGTGAGCCGCACCCTGCACCCCTACCTGCCGGAGCGGTCCGACGTGGACTACCGGACGCTGCCGGAGACCGCCGGCCACCCGGTGTATCGCTGGGACGGGGCGTTCGTTCAGACACTCCGCGAGGTCGAGGCCGCCGTGGTTGCCATTGACGGTGATTCCGCCGGCGCCGATCTGCTGCCGTTTTTCCTGGGGCGCGAGGTTCCGGTTCTGCTGGTGGCGTTCGACGATGACGTCGACGCCGGGAGCGCGGACTCCGGGGCCGCGCACGGTATCCACGTCGCGACTCCCGGAGAGATCTCGGCGTTCCTCGACCGGGTGGCGGCGGAGTTCAGTCGTACGTCGCTCCGCGAGGCGGACACCCGGACGGTCGCCGACGCCGGGTTCAGTGCCAACGGAATCGGCCTTGCAAACGCCGCCGCCCTGGACCACACCGTGGCGATCGAATCGCTCCTGCGACTCGGTGTCACACCCGACAGCGTGGATTCCCGCGGGACCCCGGCGCTGAACGCAGCGATTCGCGGTCACGCGTGGGACGCGGTGACGCTGCTACTCGACGCCGGGGCCAACGTGAACGCCGTGGCACGGGACCGTGGCTCGACCGCCACGTGCGAGCTGGCAGCTGCCCGCAAACCTGAGCTCCTGCGGCGGTGTCTCGAACTGGGCGCGGAGGTTGACCACGTGACCGACGCGGGACAGACCGCACTCATGATCGCTGTGGGTGCCCGTGACGGCGAGGCCGCGCTCATGCTGCTGGACGCCGGCGCAGATGCCGGAATCACCGACGGCCTGGGGATGTCGGCTGCGGCATATGCCCGACTCTTCGGTCTCGTGGACGTGGTCGAACGGCTTTCTTGACACCCCGGAGTCAGACGCGTACTTTCTCGCCATGCAATCCGCAGGTCCGATCACGATCTACCACTTGAGCCGCGGTGATGGAACCGCGCTGTTCGTGCACCCGTTGATGAAACCCGGAAGCATGCTCGAACTGGGATCGGATACCACCCTCACCGGGATGTACGGTCGCGAGCCGCGCGTCGAGTCGGTGACGATGCTGCGAAACGAACTGTACCGCCGGATAGAAGACGACGTGCGCGACTGGATCAATGAGCGTCGATTCATTCCGCGATTTCTCATCGCGGCTGCGGCCTTTCTTGTCGTGTACCTGTTTCTCGCGGTGGTCATTCGCGATCCCCTGCCGGTGGTGGACGAATCGGTGGTGGGCCTCGGCGCGGGCATCCTCACCTTCGTACTCGTGGGACGGCGGTTCGAACAGTCCCGCACCGCATCGCAGCGCCGGGTTGCTCTCCGCAGCAAGGTCGATTCGGTGGTGTTCTCCGAAAACCGTTTCGTACACCGCGCCGAGGATCTGTTGCAGCATCTGGAATCGGTCGGTCCCACGGAACGCCCGTCGACGGACCTGGAGGAAGAGGCCGCGGCCCTGCGGCGGGACTTTCCCGAACAGAGCGCAGAGCTCCTGGCTCACGTGCGCCATCTGGTGGCGGTGGAGCCGAACAAAAAGCTTTCTCGTCAGATGCGATCCGGGCGCATTTCCGCTGCCGTGAGTCAGCAGATCGATCAGGGCCTTGCGATCCCGGCGGCAGTGCACATGCTGCACCTGCTGCAGCGCGCCGGCTGACGGCCCCCTTCCCGCCCGACGCTCACCGTTCAGCGCCGGCGGACGACCAGCATCGTAATATCGTCGAACTGCTCGTCTTCACGCAGGTGTGAGAACGCCACGTACTGGCTCGTGCCGTCGTCCTCGGTCGGCGGTACCACGGGGTGCGAGAAGTACCGGTCGAAGGGTACGAAGTGTTGCCTCAGAAAATCCACCACCACGCGGTCGATCTCTATGCGGCTGTCGGGTCCCGCGGCTGGATCCGGCACCAGACGGAACACGCGCTCCGCGGCCACCACCGCCAGAACCGCGTCACGGGCGGTGTTCTCGCACCCGCTGTAGTCGAACACCAGGTCCGCATCCGCCTCGGGATCCATCAGTTTCTCCAGCCGATACGAGCCCCCCGCCTCCACCGCCGACACGATGCGGTGGATACGCTCGTTGCTGAACTCTTCACCATCCTCGTCCGGCGACAGGCCCTCCGCCACCTCGCCGTTGTCGATCATCTCCTGCGTCACGGTAAACGTCTGCCAGTCGGATCCACGGAGGAGGCGCTTGGCCTCCTCCAGTCCGTCGGTGAACAGCAGAAGCATGTCACCGTGGTCGACCGCCCGCATCTCCTGCGGGAAGCTGATGGGAAGGTCGGCACTGGAGAATGTGCCCGCCGCGGGGCCGCCGGGAATGGTCAGTTGTTCGACCTCGCGCTTGGCGTGCCGATAGACGTGCAGCTGGTTGTCACCGGCGTTGGCAAGGTAAAACGCACCCTTCTGTGCGTCGAGAATGCCGGTGGTGAGGGCGGCGAATCGCCCCTTGAACTGGCGTTCCGCGACGATATCGTTAATCCGCAGGACCAGTGACGAGAGATCGAGGCCCGGGCTTTTGGGGGTCCATCCACGAAAGTAGTCCTGGAACACGGTCGCAACCTGCACCATGATGAGCGCCGCGGGAATCCCTTTTCCGGCGACATCGCATTTGATCATGGCGTAGTAGCGATCGCTCAGCTTCTGGTACGTGAAGTAGTCACCCGACACGCCCTTGGCGCCCTCGTAGTACCCGAAGAAATAGACGCCGGGCTCCTCCAACTCACCGAACGTTCGCTTTGTGTCGTCCGTGATCGGCTGAAGCGGGATGAACGCCTTTTGCGTTTCCTTACCGAACTTGAGGTCCTTGTCCGCCTCGGCGGCTTTCACCAGTCCGGATACCATATCGTTGATCGAATCGGCCAGGACGTTCAGTTCGTCCCGCGTCCGCAGCTCGAGCGACTCGCCCTTGAGCGCCGCCTTGTCCTCGGTGGCGCCGATCTTTTCCACCAGCGCGACCAGCCGGTTGATGGGCCGAACGACGATCGTCGCCAGGATGTACGCACCCAGGATTCCCGCCGCCACCGCCGCTGCGGCGATAATGATCGTCGTGATGACGAGGTCGCGTCGCGTCGCATCAATTTCGTCGAGTATCAGCTGCGTAGAGATCGCCACACGAACCGTTCCGCGATAGTAGTCGCCGAATCCGGCGCCGGCGCCGGGAACGATATCCATCACCGGCTTGTAGAGCAGAAAATCTGTCACGTCGCGGCGGAGCCGGGTGACGTCGAAATCGGGAACACTGCGAATCGGCCCGGCGATTTCGGAGAGGCGTTGTCGGCCCCGCCGCAGGAGCTGGGCGCGGACGTCGTCGATGCGTGCGATTTCCGCTTCGTCGGCCCCCTGGAGGATCAGCCGCTGTGCCTCCTGCGACAGCCGTTCGAGTTCCACCGGTATGTCCCCGAGGTCCTGCTGCGCCTGGGCGTTCAGCTGTTCGGAGAGATCGGCTACCAGCGGCGTCACCTCGTCGGTCACCTTCGATACACCGACGATGTAGGTGTCGGTGTTGATCCGATCGCCGGTGGCGTCAACGATCGCCGGGTCGGTGGTACCGAATACGGTCTGCAGTTCGCCCTGCTGGTCCAGACCGGTGATCGTCACGTACAGCGCTTCCGACATCGCCTCTCCCTGGCTGGCGACGTTCTGCAGCTGATCGATGTTCAGTTGCGGGTTCTGCAGCGCCGGTCTCGCCCCCGTTACCTGGCCATCGACCAGCAGCTCGATCCGCTGCTGGAGCCCCTGGGTCAGGACCTGTTCCTGCCGCGCAAGGACGTTGCGGCCGAGTACAACCGCCACCAGGACGACTACGCCGATGACGAGGAGAACCACGAAGAACGCGAACTTCACCCGGAGTCCGCCACCTTTGACCTTCATACGCCGGGTCCTTTCCGCCCGGTCATGGACCGGGACCGGCTCACGGCCGGTGATGAGTGCCCTCGCCTCGACGTTCAGGCGGCGAATCTCGCCGCCGATCACGACCAGCCGGGCCCCCGAGATGAGAATGAGCGCCGCAGCGGCGACTACCACCAGGATGAACGCAACATCCCGCGTGTCGGCGATGCCGCCCGACGGTCGGGCGGTCATTGAGGGATCGAATACGGGGCTGAAATCGCCGTATTTGACCACGCCCCGTTCCTGCAGGATAAGCGGTTCGGGAGCGATGTACATCCCCCGTTCCGGGTGCAGCAGCCCGAGCCGATACCGCCCGCTTGGAATGTCATCCACCAGCAGTCCCGACAGCCGACGGTCGCCGTCGACCTCAAATGCCCCCTGCCAGGCGTTGAATGTGTAGTCGTACGGTGGCGAGCCGTCGCGGTCCAGAACCACCTGACTGATCGAGCCGTTACTGTCGAACCCGCGGCCGAGGACGGACACGCGATAGCGGCCCAGAAGATCCCGTTCCACGGTTGAGGCGAAGACCCGCGTGACGGGGATGTACTTGTTGAGTCGCAGGGGGAGCGAGCGCGGCGGCCCGACATTTCCGACCGAGTCCACCGCCGCCACCGACAGGACCCACGTGCCGTTGTCGACGTTAGTTCGACCGATGCTTGCGGCGGTGGTCGTCACCCGTTGCGGCATTGACGGTGGCTGATACGACGCCGCGTTGATCGCCGGGTCGGGGCCCAGGTAGTCCAGCCGTACGCTGTATCCGCCCACATACTGCTCGTTCTCCGGTGGGTTCCACCCGACCTGAAAGGTATTGGAGGCGAGGAACCCGTTCTCGTCCACCGACGGCGGAGGAAAACTCACCGGCGGCGGGGGTGTGGTGTCGAGTACGAACCGGGCGGTGGCCGCGTCCGACCAGTTCCCGGCGAAGTCCGTCGCCCGGAGCCGCAGGTACCACGGACCGTCGGTTTCGGCCCGAACCACGACCTGCCGGTCCGGCACGCGCTGACGGATCTCGGCGGGAACAGGAGCATCGGGGTCCCGTGACCAGACCCATGCGTACCCCCGGATTCCCGAGGCGTCGGCGGGGTCGCGGACCGTGAACGCCGCGCGCGGCGTGGCGCTGCGACCATCGGCGGGGACGTTCGACGCCAGAACGGTCGGGAGCTCCACCGACTGATCGGGTTCGGCGTACACGATCTCGGATCCCGACTCGCCGGCCCGCCGTTGCCAGACGATGTGGAGGCGCCCGTCGTACATCACCGGCTCGGCGAACGTCGCCTCACCCACCAGGGGGCTGAGATTCTCCGTAGCCCACCGAAACCCGCCACGTCGCCCGAGGACCACCCGGCTGTTGCCCTGGGGGTTGGTAAACCACACGAGAATCGGATCGCCGTTGTCGAAGGCGATGCGGGGGTAACGTGCCAGTTCGAATCGACCGGTGACCTCCTCGACCAGACCGTTCGAGTTGCCGCCGGCGTCCAGACCGAGGAGATACACCTGCGGGCTCCCTGTCTGGAACCGTCGCTCCCACGCCAGAAGCAGTTGCTCGCCGGATGGATCCGCAACCAGATCGGGCCGCTGGTTGTCGTAGAGATCCGCGTTGTCGGACTGTGTTGGATCCACGAACGTCGTGACGCGTCGTCCGTCGGACCACGTGCGGCCACCGTCGTCGCTGATACGCAGGTACAGCTGGTACGTGCTGCGATCGGTGATGTTGATTCCCTGATAGGCGACGTAGTCGCGGCCGTTGAGGCTCGCTACGGTAGGGAGAAAGACAAGCCCGACCTGCGGATCCGGTTCCAGCGGCTGCGGATCGCTCCAGGTGGCGCCATCGGCACTGTGTGTGTAGATCGGCTGCTGCCGACCGTTGAGGTTCGTGTTCACGAAGAGCAGCATCGAGTCATCCGAAGTCCGAAAGAGGCGCGGAGCCACGTTTGTCTGCGCCGTCGTGACGCGGTGGACAACGTCGAACGACTCGCCGCGGTCGGTGCTGCGGTAGATGACCGTTTCGTCGGCAGACCGTGTCACGGCAACGTAGAGGGAGTTGTCGGCGCCACGGGCAGCGGAAAACACGTACGGAACCGACGTACCGGCGAACGGCACCGGGCCGATGCGTCGGGGGCGGCGCTCCCATTCGCGACCGTCGGGCGAGCGTTGGACGGTGATGTAGATCTGGCCACCCTCGTCGGAGACGTTCTCGGACTCCTGATGCACAAGTATCAGCTCGCCGGACATCGACAGAAGCTGCGGAAAGCGGGCCTCACCTACGGCCAGGGCGCGGGGATCCTCGAAGTACAGGGTGTTCCCGCCGCCGGTGGTCTGCGCCGCCGGGGAGACAGCCACCCCGAACAGCACTACGGCAACGAGAACCGAAGCGATCAGATGCCGAGTCGTAGTGCGATCCTCCTGCGAAGGTCCACGAGGGGTGGATAATTCTGGTTGTTGCCCTGCGCAAGCAGGCGTTCTGTGATTTGGAGCGCCTGCAGCACACGTCCCTGGCTGAACAGCGTTTCGGCGCGGCGGTACTGCTGCTCATCGGCGCTGTTCAGGGCCACCGTTGCCTGGCCCCCGAGCCGTATCCGCAACTGGTCCAGCAAAAACTTCGCGTCGCTGTTGCGGGGATTCAGATCCACCGCCTGTTCCAGCAGACTCACGGCGACCTGCGCCTGGTCCCGCGTCCCGTTTGCGAGCTGCTGCGCCCGGCTGTAGAGCTGGGCCGCCTGGTTGATACGGGCCTGGTCCACCGGGTTCTCGCGAAGATTGAGTGCGATCTCCAGCCGGCGCAGCTGATCCTGGAGGCCCGGATAGTCCGGGTTGATTTCGGCGAGAACCTCGAGTTCGCTGTAGACCTGAAGCGGCCCCGCCTGGTCCAGACGATTCACCGCCTGCTCGTATCGTGCCGCGAACACCTGGTCAAAGTCGCTGGCGTTGCGGATCTGGGCGATTCGGAGTTCCAGAATGCGCGCGTCCCAGTTGAGCGGCCGGACGTCGCGGACGTTGCGCAGGTTTTCGACGGCACGGTCGAAGAGGACGTTCGCGCGATCGGTCTGACCGGCATCGAACAGCTGTCGCGCGCGATTGTAATCCTCCCGGGCGATGCTGAGGTAGTTCCCGAGGATCGGATACAACGGATCGGTCACCGAAAGCTCGCGGCCCTCCTCCAGGCTCAACGCCGCCGTGACGAGCCGAAGGAGTCGTTCGACCTCCGTATTGGGGTCGACGTTGGTCTGCGACCACGTCTCCTGCGCCGCCAGCAGCGTGTCCCGGGCGGCGACATAGCTGTCCTGATTGTAGAGCTCCTCCGCCTGGGTGATCAGTTCCCGGACCCGACGCACGACGAGCACGTTCTCGAGCTCCTGAAGCTGCGCACCCACCTGCTGGATGATCTGATCGGACTGCTCCCGCAGCTGCGGGTCTTCGCGCAACTCCAGCGACGCCAGAAACGCCTCCCGCGCCGCTGCATAGTTGTTGCGGGCGGCGTCAACCTGAAAGCCCGAGATCGCGGCGCGGGTGTCCGCGATGCGCTGGTTTGCCTCTTCCTGAAGTTGTTGCGCCCGCGCGATGAGGTCCTGCGCGTCCGCAATCCCGGCATCGGCGCGGGAGACCAGATCTGCGGTCCGGGAGCCCAGCTGTGCCAGCCGTTCCTGTTCGGTCTGCACGAGCGACGCCGAGAGGACGTAGTCGTCCTCCGCGGCAAGCTCGTCCCGGGCGGTACCGACGGTATCCGCGATGCCTGCCAGGCGGTCGCGGACCTCCCGGTAGCCTGCAAGGGCACGGTCCGGGTAGCGGACCGTGCGGGCGGTCGCGGCGTCCTCACCCTGCTGTTCCTGTACGCCCTCGTTCAGCGGCGCCAGCTCCTGCATCCGCGCCAGTTCCGCGTCCAGAGCATCGTCGAAGCCGGCGGTGCGAGTCGTGCTGATCGCGACCGCGAGCTGGCGCTGCCGGTCCATCGCCCGCGCGATCGCCCGCTGCCACCGGCTCATACCGTCGGCGAGTCGCTGGCGGGTTTCTTCCGTCCGCGCCGCCGCCGGCAGGGTCTGAATCGGTTGGACGGCAGTCTCGAGGTCGTCTCGCCCCGACTGGAGCGTGTCCACGGTCGCGCGGGCGGCGTCGATCTGGCTTTGCAGCGAAAACAGGTCCGCCTGACGGTCAACCGACCGGGCGACGAAATCCCGCATCGTCGTGCTCAGATCGGACAGGCTTGCCGAGACCCGGCGGTTGGTGCGGGCCGCCACGATCTGCGTCGCCCCGTCCTCGCCGACGGTGGAGACCACCTGGTCCACAGGCGGGTTCTGGTCGAAGATTCCCGTCTCCACCGTCACCGCCTGCTCCCACAGCGCCGCGGTCTGCACGGCGGTGGCGAAACGATCCGCCGCGGACTGGTAGTTCTCATTGTCTGCGGCGGTGGCGGCCCGCGTCAGCAGCTGTTCGGTCTGGCTGCGACCGGCGTCTGCGAGCTGCCCGACCGTTTCGCGGTACGCCTCCCGGACGGCGTATACGAACCCCTCTTCGCCGCGGTAGTCCGCACGTCCCCGGGCGAGCATGTCCTGGAAATTGAGATACCAGTCCACGGGATCGTCGGGAAACTGCAGGGGAACCTGCGACCGGATCACAGCCACATCCTGCGCCGCCCGATCGGCACGATCCACGATGGAGGCCATACGCGCCGCCTCACTGAAGAACGGCGTGAGATCCTGCTGGTCGAGGAGCAGGACGTCCTGCCGCGCCTGCTGGAGAATCGCCGTGCCCGCCTGTCGGTACGGCGGCAGCGCCTGCCGGAAATCGACCGTAACGGCGGTCATGCTGGTCACCGCCTGGTTGACCGAGTTCACGAAGATATCACCGTAGCCCCGCGATTCGAAGCGGTCGCGCTGGAGAGTGTCGAGTTCGGTATACACATCCACCGCCGCGAGATACTCGCCCTGCTGCAGCATCGTTCGGGCCTCGTCCATGCGACGGTTGAACAGGTTGCGGTCGTACGCGAGCTGTGCAACGATACGTGCGTCCTGTACCTGCTGGACCACGCGTTCGTTGGGAAACTCATCCAGCGCTTCCATCTGGTCGATGATGGCAAGAGTGCGTTCGATGTCGTCGGGATTGTTGACGAGGTTGTCGATCAGCTGTTCGAAGAGGACATTGTATTCACCGCGGATTTCGCGGATCGTGCGCATCAGCGCTTCGGCTTCCTGGATTCGGTCGGGGTTGTCGCGGACGGTCTGTTCAAGGAGCAGGATGGCGTCGTTGATGCGGTTTTCGGACACGAGTTGCCGTGCCTGCCGGATCGGGTCCTCCTTCTGTCCGTTGGACCATACAACGCCCACCGCGGAGAGGAGAATCATGCCTGTAAGGAGCCAGCGACGGAACGTTTTTGTCATCCCCTTCCCGGGTGTAGTCTATCACGGCGACGCGATCAATCGCTACTCACGCAAACCGATACCACATATAGAATAATCGGCACCTGCGAGGTAGAATGAAATTCGGAATGACCGGGCCACGACGCGCATACCTGTTACTCGCTGCACTCATCGTCTGTGCCCCGGCTGTCCGGGCCTCCGGCGTCTCCGAACAGGCGTTCAGCGACTGGTACGGAGACATCGCCAACCGCTTTGCGGTTGAGGATGTCCAGAATACCGGTCTGACCGTGTTTCCAACCCTGTCCATCCCCATCGGTGGGGAGTACGAAGCGATGGGAACCGCATACACCGCCGGTGCCCGCGACGTCACCTTTCTCGAGGCAAACCCCGCCGCAAGTTCAGACCTCCAGTACACCGAACTCGCGCTGTTTCACAACAACCTGATCGCCGACACGAACATGGAGGGCCTGGGCTATACGACCCGCCTCGAAGATTTCGGTGTCGGAGTCGGCGGAAAGTTTCTCCACGTGCCGTTCACGGAGTACGATGACTTTGGAATCCAACAGGGGACGGCACGCTACCTCGAAGCGATCGTCGCCGGCAACCTGTCGTACAACTTCTTTAACAGTTTCTATTTTAACGGCGTCTCCGCCGGCGCCAACGTGAAGGCCGCCTACCGCGGCATTCCCGAACAGATCGCCCCCAACCAGTCAGCCGCGGGTTTCATGGTTGACCTCGGGCTGCTCTCGCGATTCAACCTGCTGAAATTCTACCCCTCCCGGGACCGCAACTTTTCCGTCGGAACGGTGATCCGCAATCTCGGACCCAACGTGCTGGGGGAGCCGCTGCCCACCAACTGGACCTCGGGGATCGCCTATTCACCGTTTCGACCGCTGCTGATCGGACTGGATGTCACCGTCCCCATGACGCCGTTCTCCCCGCTCCCCGCGGAACCGGTGGGGTACGCCACGGGTATCGCGGTGACGGTGACAGACTTTTTTGTGATGCGAAGCGGTTTTCAGCTCAAGGGCGGAAACCCGCGCATCACCATGGGCGGCAGTGTTACCGTCCAGGATATGACCGTGACCGTGAATTACACCCTCGATATGACGACGCAGTTGACGGCGTTTGACCGATTCAGTCTGCAGGCAGGCTTTTCTCTCGGGGACCGCGGTCGTGGCGACCGTCAGGCCCGGATCCGGACACTCTACCTGGATGCGCTGCAGGCGTTCGCCGAGGGTGACCTGGAACGTACCATCGAGCTGACGCAGCAGGTCACGGACCTCGATCCTACGTTCCAGCCGGCGTCGGAGACACTTCAGATGGCGCAGAGGATGCAGTCACTGCAACAGCAGATGGACGCAATCCGCAGCGGACCCGCCGCGGAGACTTCCCAACCGAGCGATGCACCGACCCCCGACACCACCGACGGCACCGCCGGCACCGGGGAGAACACGTCGGCCCCGGCTGACACCGCCGCGCCCTGACGCGGCTTCCCCTATCTCTCTCGCCGACGCCGTCGAAAGAGCTGTTCCAGCGAGGAAAGCACGGTCCGTCTCGCCGACACGGGTCCCGTGGGAACCTGCGCCGGACGACTGCGGGGATTGGCGATTTCGCGATCGGAGAGCACGACATAGGCAAGTCCCTCCCGCGGTTCAAGCGTGGCGGCGGGATCACTGCCGCGACGAAGCAGAACCGGCCCCGATACGCCGTAGCAGAAGAAGCGCTCTCCGCCCATCCGCACGTCCGAGACCGGCTCGCCGTGTACCAGCGAGGCGATCACCGCGTGAATCGGCGGGTCGGTATTCCGGGACAGCGGGTCGCCCTGAGCTCCGACGGCCGAATCCACCGCGGCGCTGCGGTAGCGAACCCGTCCCTGGCCATCCAGGACGATCAGTTTTCCCGGAAGTGCCCCCATCAGGTTCTCGATGAGCGTGGTCTGAACGGCGATCGTGCCGCGCTGCAGTGCCCCGGTGCGCCACAGCAGTCGATAGTGTTCCTGAAACGCCGCGCCGAGCGCGCCCAGAGGGTTTTCGGCCGCCGCGAGGCTCCCGGTCTCGAGCTCCAGGAGCGCGCGTTCGAGGCGACGATTGAGGAGGCGCAGGCGCAAGGGCGCCGTCCCCACAAGCAGCAGGATCAGGATCAGCAGGCCGGCGGCCACCTCCAGCAGCGCCAGGTCCGTGGGGAGTACATCGAGATGAACGCGTATCAGGAGCACCAGTCCCGTGGCGGCGGCGGCACCCACGGCCGCTGCCAGGACCACGATCGTCCGTCTTGGCACCATGTACGCACGCGGTCGGCGTGTTCTCTGAGCCACCAGCTTCACCTCCCGCCTTCGGCGAGTCGCCTGATGTCCTCGGGGCGCCCGACCACCAGGAGACGGTCCTGCTCCTCCACCACGGTGTTCCCATCGGGGAGGACGAAGCGCGAATAGCTGAAGTCGATCCCGCCCTCGGCACTCCCCTGGGTGTCCCGGCGAATTCCCACGACGTTGACACGGTATGCCCTGCGAAGGTCGAGGTCCGCCAGCGTCTTGCCCACGCAGTCCGTCGGCGCCGTGGTCACCACGAAGGAGTAGCCCTCTCCCAGGTCCACAAGCTGTTCGATGCCGTGTTCCGACAGCGACGCCGCAAGCCGGACTGCGACCTCCTCCTCCGGGTTGATGATCTGTGCGATCCCCAGTTTGCGCAGTACGCGCCGGTGCATCGGTGTCATCGCCCGGGCGTAGATCGCGGCGATGCCCAGGTCCTGGAGGTTCAACGTCGTGATGATGCTGCTCTCGGTGTTCTCCCCGATCGCCACAATCGCTACATCGCAATCGGCAACCCCGGCGGCCTGGAGCACGGCGGGATCGGTGGCGTCTCCGGTCATCGCGACGTCCACGATGTCCTTGATCGACTCCACGTTGGCCTCGTGGCGGTCGACGGCGATCACGTCGGTGGCCCCCTGTTTGAGGGCACGGCACAGGCTCTGGCCGAACGTTCCAAGTCCAAGCACCGCGATCGTCTGTCGGTCCATCTCAGTGACTCCTTCCCGACTATCCTACGGGCAGTTCGCCTTCCGGCACCCGTACGTTGGCGGTTTTTCCTTCCGGACGCAGGGCGGCGAACAGCGTCAGCGGCCCCAGACGTCCAACAAACATCAGCAGTACGACGACCACTCGGCCGGTATCGCTCAGCGTTCCCGTGAGCCCGGTGCTGAGGCCGACGGTACCCAGGGCCGACACCACCTCGAACACGATCGTTTCGAGGGGCGCCGTCTCGGTTATCGAGAGCATCGTGGTGGCGACAAACACCGCGGCGACACCGGCCATCGACAGCACGACCGCCTGTGTGATCAGACGTCCCGCGAGCCGGCGGTGGAACACCACCGCATCACGCTGTCGGAGCAGGAATCGACGGACCTCGGCGACGAGCACCGCGGCGCTTCCGATCTTGATTCCACCGGCCGTACCGCCGGAGGCACCACCGATAAACATAAACGGAAGCGTAACGAGCAGCGTTGCACGTCGGACGTCGCTGAAGGCCACCGTGTCAAACCCCGCAGTCCTCAGTGTGACCGACTGGAACAGCGCGGCAAGGTATTTCCGGGGAAGCGACATACCCAGAAGTGCGTGACGCGCTTCCAGCAGGTAGTACAGGACCGCCCCGAGAATAATCAGCACGACGGTTCCGGTGACGGCGACCCGGGCGGCCAGTGCCTGGGGCATTCCCAGACGTCGGCCGACGCCGGCCATGCGACCGCCGGAGACGATCCGGGGCTGATAGGTGAGTGGCTCATCGGCGGCGTCGGCCACCTGCGGTACCGGATCGCGGCGGAACAGAATCAAGGTTCCAAACCCGATCCCGCCGGCCACGATCAGGAGCATCACCGACACGTTGATCACGGGAGCAGACACAAACTGTTCGAGACTGTCCGAGAACAGCGCGAACCCGGCGTTACAGAACGCCGAAACCGCGTGAAAAACCCCGTACCACACCGCCGTGCCGACGGCGGTTCCCCGCGCCACGAACGCGGCGGTCAGGACAACCGCGCCGACCGCCTCGATTGCGAAGGTCAGGAGGATCACGTCCCGGAGCTGGCGCGCCACCACGTGGCGATTCCGCTCGTTGAGCATGAACGAGAGTAGCTCCGCCTCGTCCATCGTCAGCCGGCGGCGGACCAGATACACGGTGGACACGGTAAAGGCCATGATCCCCAGCCCGCCGATCTGGATCAGGAGCAATATGACACCCTGCCCGAACGTGGTGAACGCTGTGGCGGTATCCACAACGATTAGTCCGGTGACACAGACAGCGGAGGTGGCGGTAAACAGGGCGTCGAGGAACCGCAGCGCCCCGGGCGCGGTCGTGGCGGCGGGGATCATTAACAACGCGGTTCCGACCAGCGCAACCGTGACAAAGGAGGCGCTGACGATCCGCGCCGGCCGATCCCACAGCAGCTCCAGCCACCGCGTCAGAGCAGCCATCCGGCCCTCCTGATCTCCCGAACCACCGCCTCGCCGTCCGCGATCCGCGAACCGGACACCGCGGAGGGATCATGGAACAGCCGCACGGCTTCGGCGATCATTCCGGCGAAGTACCCGGTGGGTTCCGGCACGTTTCGTCGCAGTGACTGCAGCGACCGGTACCCGCTGTAGAACGGGCTCTCGCGGCTCACGCGCCACTCGAAGATCCCGTTTCCGACACGGATCTCGCCGCCCTCGAAGGTCAGATCGATCACCAGATCAAGATAGTCGTGTCCGGCGCCAATCTCAATCGCCACCGGTACCCGCCGACGAGCGGTCCGACCGTGGAGAAAGACGGACGAGAGCCGACTCCGGTAGCGTCCGACACGACGGGTCAGGCGCACGCGATCGTCGGTCAGGAAGTTGATCGCGTCGAGCAGGTGGGTACCGTCGTGCATGAACACCTGGTCGTGGCGGGCCGTTCGTCCGAAATACAGACGCGCCGTCACCGCCTGTACCGCGCCGAATCGTTCGGTGCGGACGGCGTCACGGACAAGCCGATAGTCGGCGGAGAACCGGCGTTCGTGGTTCACCACCACACGGGTCGGCCCCCGGCGCTCGAGGGTCGCCATCCGCCGTGCAGCCGCCCGTGTATGGGCGACCGGTTTCTCGCATACAACGACGGGTACGCCGGCGCGAACCGACCGGCGCAGGTAGTGCTCGTGGCTGTCGGGGTGGGTCGCGATCACCACGATCCCCGGCGCCTCGCCGGAGAGCATGTCGTCGAACCGGTCGTAGGTGCGGGTGTTCCATCGTGCGGCGAAGGCGCGACACCGATCGGGATCCCGGTCGTAACCGCCGGCGATCCGGCAGTCGTGCCGCGATGCCACGGCGCCGGCGTGGGTTGCCGGTTTTTCGCGGCGGGGATCGTCCTCGAGGAGCGAGGCGATCCGTCCGAGACCGACAAAGGCTACCGGCGTCCGGTCGTCGCGCACCGCGTCAGAGCAGCTCGTGGACGTCGGTGACCACCATGCCGGCGGCCTCGGCGGCGGCGACACCGTAGCGACTGTCCTCGAAAACGTGACACGCCTCGGGGGCCACGCCGAGGCGCCGGGCGCACTCCAGAAACAGGTCCGGTGCCGGTTTGGGGTTGTCCACCTCGTCGGCGGTAACCATCGCCTGAAAAAGCGGCGTGAGACCCGTCGTCCGCATGACGATGTTGGAAACGCCGAAGTGTTCGTTGGTCGCCGCTCCGAGGGCCAGCGTTCCCGAGAATCGCTGTGCGATTTCCAGGACCGGAGCGATCGGTTGAATGAGCGGCGCGTGACGCACGAACGCCTGATCCTTCGCCATGGAGATTTCCTCCGCCGGCAGCTCCCGGTCGAACTCGCGCTCCAGCTGCCGGACGATATCGGGACTCGTTTGTCCCGCCAGACGGTCGAACAGCTCCCGTGTCATATCGATACCGTACGCCGCCATCGTTTCGCGCCACGCCTGCCAGTGGACCGTCATCGTGTCCAACAGCGTGCCGTCGATATCGAAGATGAGCGCCTTGATTGAATCGCCCGGTGCAAAGGTCACAGTACGATCCTTCCGTCGCGCATGATCGCCACCGTCTCGCCGGATCCGGTGGTGGCATCGATATTCATGCCATCGCTGCCAATCATGAAATCGACATGCTGATGACTGATGTTGGCGCCGAGGGCGGCGAGTTCCTCGTCGTTCATCGAATCGCCCCCCTCCAGACACGTCGGGTATGCCGAACCGAGGGCGAAATGGCAGGTTGCGTTCTCGTCCAGGAGGATGTTCTGAAACACGAGTCCGGAACGGGCGATCGGAGACGAGCCATCCACCAGGGCGATTTCGCCCATTCGCCGGCTGCCCTCGTCGATGTTCAGAAACGCCTCAAGCGTGTCCTGCCCCTCGTCGGCACCGAACTCAACCACCGTGCCCTCCTGGAACCGGAACCAGGCGCCCGCCACCCGGGTGCCGTACACTCGCACCGGACGCGTCACCACCACCGTTCCGCTCACGCCGGGGGCATACGGTGCGGTGAACACCTCCTCCGTGGGGATGTTCGGGAGAAACGGGATTCCGTCCCGCGTCTGTGCGCCGCCTCCGAGCCACTGGGCGCGATCGTGGAGCGGGACCTCGAGGTCCGTGCCGTCGGCCCGAAAGCGCAGCGTTCGGATATCCAGTGCGTCCAGTGCCGCCGAGCGTTCCTTCAGGGCGTCTCCGTGGTGGGCCCAATATTCCGCAGGATCCTCCTCGGTGAGCCGGAGAATCGGCTCCATCGCCTTCCACATCGCCAGAAGCGCCTCGTCGCTGACCGGCATGTCCAGCACTGCAGCTGCCCACGCAGCCGAAGGAACCGCCATCACCGTCCACTGTGTTTCGTCGTTGCTGAGTGCGCGTTTCAGTTCCGCGTCGGCGGTTCGCACGCCGCGCGCCACATACCCTGAACGGTCGGCATCGGCCCCATCCATGATCGAGAGATCCACGGGGCTCTTGATCGACAGCAGCGCCCACTTGTCACGGACAAACTCGGCGTTTCGTTCACGCCGGTACCCCGGGACGAACTCCAGGAACTCCTCACGACTGTGATCCAGACGGGCGCGGCCCATGCGGCTGGACTCCGGCCACAACTCCACGTATCGTGCACCGCGCCGATACGCCTGTTCCGCCACCGCAACGGCGACATCAAGGTTCTCCGGTTCGACCTTGATCGCAAGGGACTGCCCGTCACGCAGGTTGAGGCCGGTCATTGCGATACGCGAAAACTGTTCGAGATAGCCACGTAGATCCATGCCGGCATCTTAGCACGCCACCGACCAACCTTGTATACTCGCCCGATCGTGGTCAAACGAATCGTCCGCATCGGTGTGCCCCTGCTTGCGGGGAACCTGTCAATGTATCTCTATCGCCTCGCCGACAGCATCATGATCGGCCGCCTGGGCGTCGACGCCCTCGCGGCGATCGCCGTGGCGACGGTGTACACGGCGGTTCACGAGATGTTCATCTGGCCGACTGCGCTGGGAACCCAGGCGATCGCAAGCCGCCGATTCGGACGCGAGGGCCACCGCGAGGACCGGGCCGCTGTGCGGGAGATACTCCCGCAGGCGGTGTGGGCAGGGGCCGTCGCCGGGGTCTTCGCCCTGGCCCTGAGCACCGCCGCCGGTGTACTCGTACCACGGTTTGCCGCGGCCTCCGCCGGCGATGCCCTCGCCTACGTGCGTATCAGTCGTCTCGCGTTCCCCGCGATGGGTATCGCCGCGGGGTTTCGCGGGTACCTGGCCGCGGTCCACCGGACCCGCGTCGTGATGGCGGCCCTCGTCGCCTCCAACATCGCCAACGTTGCGTTGAACGCGGTGTTCATCTTCGGACTGGGACCGGCCCCCGCCCTCGGTGTCCGCGGTGCGGCGATCGGGACCGTTGCCGCCCATCTTCTGAATGCGCTGGTTCTCGGGGTGGCCGTCTTCCAGCACCGCGGCGCGGCGCCGGTCTCCCGCCGGCCCCACCCGGTCGTGGTGCGGCGGATTCTCGCGATCGGCTTTCCCG
Organism: uncultured Spirochaeta sp.; assembly: GCA_913030605.1. Classification (GTDB taxonomy): domain Bacteria; phylum Spirochaetota; class Spirochaetia; order DSM-27196; family Alkalispirochaetaceae; genus Alkalispirochaeta. The sequence goes on along the minus strand of CAJWEZ010000018.1, from coordinate 32,503 downwards.
TCGCGATCCAGAACGCGTTTGCCATGGCCGTCATCCTCACCTACCAGTGGATACTCGGCGCCGTCGGTGCGGTGTTTCAGGCGGTGACCCACGTGCTGTTTTCCACCTTTCGCATCAACAAGACGCTGGTGGGAGGATTTGCCAACGGCGCATCGATCCTGGTGGGCAACGCACTCGGCCGTCAGGACGAAGACGAAGCCCAGGCGATCGTTGCATCCCAGCAGCGTATCTCCGGCGCGATCGGGCTGGCCGTGTTTGTGTTTGTCATCGCGGTGCCGCAGAGTGTTGCCGCGGTATTCTCGCTGACCGGGGATTCGCGGGATCTGCTTGTGTCCGGGCTGCGATTCTTTGCGCCGTTCTTTCTCATCGAGATTCTTGCCTACAGTCTCGAGATCATCTTCACCCACAACGGATGGGGACGATTCGTGCTCGCCAGCGAGGTGATCACAAACCTGACCGGAATTGTCGCGGTGTCTGCGGTATCGGTTTTTGTACTGGGCTGGGGATATCGTGGCGCGTGGGCCGGCTTCGCCTGCTATCAGCTCACGCACGCGCTCATTCTGTACGCCGGCCTTCGCAGCCGCCGCTGGCTGCAGATTTCTGTGGAGGATACCCATGCGTGAGATTGCGATCGGCGACGTACACGGTCGCTTTCCGGAGTTCGAGACGCTGATGGCAGCCCTGGAGGAGCGGTACCGACCCGGCGGAGTGTTCGTGATTCTGGTCGGCGACCTCGTGGATCGCGGCCCCCGGAGCGCCGCGGTTGTGGCTGCGGTACGGCGAATCGTGGAAACGGGGCGCGGGGCCTGTGTCCTGGGCAACCATGACGAGATGATGCTCCAGGCGGTACTGCTCCATCGTCCGGATCTGGTGGAGGCCGCCGGACTCGACCCCCCGCAGATGGAATCGCTCGTGGGCGAGTTTCGATTCGCGCCGCAACAGGTCCTTCGCCACTGGGTCAGCCAGGGTGGCGGGGAGACGATCCGCAGCTACGGCGGCGATCCGTGGCGCCCGGCATCGTGGGAGATTCCTCCGGAGGACGTCGGGTTTCTTGCCCGCCTCCCCCTGGCGTGGGCGGGCTCCGGCATGGTGGTGAGTCACGCCCGGGCCGGTGAAGCGGCGCTTCAGGAGGCGCTGGCACACATCGAGCGGCCGTGGAGCGTGTCGACCGCCGCCCGGCACCAGCTGCTGTGGAGCCGTTCGGCCCCCGCGGATCCGCCGGAGACGTTTCATGTGAGCGGGCACACGCCGCGGGAGGAACCGTTGCGCCGGGAACGGGCGATCGAGATCGATACGGGCTGCGTGTTCGGCAATCGTCTCACGGCATACGACCCGGAGGAGGATCTCCTGCTCCAGATTCCGTGCTCCTGAGGCCCCGGGAGCCGTTTTTCGATGCATTCCGCTTGAATAGATATCGAAAACGGGCGGGGAGACCCCTTGCCTTTCCTCCGCGTATGGCGCAATTTTACTGCTAACAACTACAAAGGAGGAACGGATGCGCAAGATTCTGTTCGCTGTGTTGATGGTTTCAATGGTTGCGGGCCTTGTGTTCGCTGGGGGCCAGGGAGAAAGCGGCGACTCGGGACCGCAGTTCGTCACGATCGGTACCGGGGGCGTTACCGGCGTGTACTATCCCACGGGCGGTGCGATCAGCCGAATGGTCAACGCCAAGAGCGAAGAGTACGGTATTCGTGCGTCGGTCGAATCGACCGGAGGAAGCGTTTTCAACATTAATGCGGTGCTGAACGGCGACCTCGAGTTCGGAATCGCCCAGAGTGACCGCCAGTACCAGGCCGTCAACGGCATGGCGGAATGGGAGGGCAATCCCCAGAGCGACCTGCGGGCCGTGTTCTCGATCCATCCCGAATCGATCACGCTTATCGCGTCGGTTGACAGCGGTATCGAATCCGTCTCGGACCTGGAGGGAATGCGGGTCAACATCGGCAACCCCGGTTCCGGACAGCTGCAGAACTCGCTCGACGTCCTCAGTGCCTTCGGTATGACCGAGGATGATATCCAGGCAGAGCAGGTCGGCGCGGTGGAAGCACCCAGCCTCCTGCAGGACGGTCGGATCGACGCGTTCTTCTACACGGTCGGCCATCCCAACGGCAACATCACCGAGGCGACCAGCGGCCGTATCCGCGTACGCATCGTGGACATCGTCGGTTCCGGCGTTGACGAGCTCCTGGCACGCCTGCCGTACTACGCCGAAGCCACGATCCCCGCGAGCTTCTACCCGCAGGCCGCCAACGAGTCCGACGCCACCACCATCGGTGTGAAGGCGACCCTGGTCACCTCGGCCAACGTCCCGGACGACGTGGTTTACGCGATCACCAAGGAAGTATTCGAGAACTTTGACGAGTTCAAGTCGCTTCATCCCGCGTACGCGGTGCTCACGCCGGAAAACATGCTGCAGGGTATGTCGGCGCCGATTCATCCGGGTGCCGTGCGCTACTACGAAGAGGCGGGCCTGATCGATCTGATCAACCCCGATCTTCTTCCGTAAGCGACTGACTGCAAACGGGACGATCCGGTCCCGACCGGCGAGGGTGTTTCCAGGGGAGGCGCCCTCGCCTCTTCATTTCACAACGACGGGGGACGCATGGCGGAAAACAGAGAACTGGAGCGGATTCTTCAGCAGGAAACGGGAATCACGCGGGTCTATCGCCGATTCGACTACTATCTGATCACGGCGGTGAGCCTCGCATGGGCCCTGTTCCAGCTCGCGTTGCCGAGATTTCTCATCGTCGACAGTGTGACGGTCCGGGCAGTACACCTTGCGTTCGCCATGGCACTGGTGTTTCTCGGCGTACCGGTGACCCGCCGCCGCTCCCGCGATATCCCGGGACTGCACTCCCTGAAACACACGCCGCTGATCGACTATCTGATTGCGATCGTCGCCGTCGTATCCGCCCTGTATATCGTGCTTGACTGGGAAGGGATCACCACCCGCATGGGTATACCCATCACCCGGGACCTCGTCATGAGTGTGACGCTCATCCTGCTGCTCTTCGAGGCCTCCCGCCGGGGGATCGGTATTCCCATGGTGATTATCGCGATCGTTTTCACCATCTACGCCTTCTTCGGGCAGTCTATGCCCGGTGTGCTCGCCTGGCGCGGCGTCAGCCTCACGCGCTACACGAGCCAGATCGTGCTCTCCACGGAGGGGATCTACGGGATTCCTCTCGATGTTTCGGCACGAACGGTGTACCTGTTCGTCCTCTTTGGCGCGCTCCTGGAGCAGTTCGGCGCGGGGCAGTTCTTCAACGACATTTCGATTTCGCTGCTGGGCAAGTACAAGGGTGGACCGGCGAAGGCCGCGGTTGTGTCCAGCGGCTTCACGGGACTGGTGTCCGGTTCCAGTATCGCCAACGTCGTCACCACCGGTACGTTCACGATCCCGCTCATGCGAAAGGTCGGGTATCCCGCAAAGACGGCGGCGGCGACGGAGGTGGCGGCGAGTACCAACGGCCAGCTCATGCCGCCGATCATGGGCGCCGCCGCGTTCATCATCGCCGAGTACCTGGCGATGACCTATTTCGAGGTGATCCGTGCGGCGTTCATTCCGGCGTTCGTTAGCTATATCGCCCTGTTTTACATCACCCATCTGGAGGCGTCGAAACTGGGCCTCCGGGGGCTCAAGGCCGCCGATGTTCCCGTGTTTGTGGAGGTTCTCAAGAAAGGCTTTCACCACCTGATTCCGCTGTTTATTCTGATTTACGAACTCGCCGTGCTGCGCCGCAGCCCCAACCTTGCGGTGTTCAACGCGATCGCGATTCTCGTCGCGATCTACGTTGTCCGGGAAGCGTATTTCGCCTACCGCGAGAAACGTCCGTTCCTCGAGACGGTTCGCCGGATGATCGTGACGACCGGCAGCGGCCTCGTCCAGGGGAGCAAGAACATGCTGCCGGTGGCCCTTGCGACCGCCACGGCCGGTATCATCGTCGGCATCGTGAACATGGGCATCGGCAGCCGAATCGTGCAGATGGTCGAGGTCCTGTCGATGGGCAACGTTTTTCTGCTGCTGTTTATCACCGCCGTGGTGAGTCTCATCATCGGCATGGGGCTGCCGACGACGGCAACGTACATCGTCATGGCATCGATCACGGTGCCGGTGATCGTGCAGCTTGGCGGGAACATCGGATTGGTGATTCCGGCGATCGCCGCTCACCTGTTCTGTTTCTACTTCGGAATCCTGGCTGACGACACACCACCGGTGGGGCTGGCGGCCTACGCCGCCGCCGCGATCGCCAAGTCGGACCCGATCCCGACCGGCATCAAGGGATTCATTTACGACCTTCGGACGGCGGTCATACCGTTCATGTTCGTGTTCAATCCACGGCTGCTTCTCGTCGGTTCCGAAGGCTGGGGACAGGGGCTCCTGATCTTCGCCTCAGCCGTCGGCGGTGTCCTGGCGTTTACCAACGCCGTGCAGGGCTGGGCGCTGACCGCCAATCGCTGGTACGAGGTGCCGCTGTTTCTGCTGGCGTCGGGGCTCTTCTTCCTGCCGAATGTGGTTGTCTCCGCCCTCGGATTCGCGGAGAGCAACTACTACCTGGTGTATCCCCTCGCCATCGCCGTGTACGCCCTTGCGTTCGGGAGTCAGAAGCTGCGGCTGCGACTCGGTGGTGGGGAGGTGGCTGCGTAATCGCGTCTCGACACGATCGCTACTGGGAAGAGGTCGGCCTCAAGTACCAGATCTACAACGGCCTCTTTCTCGGGCTCCCGTTCCAGAACGTCCGGCGCGCCGGGATTCTCCTCCCGATCCTCGTTGAACGCGCCCGACGCCTGCTGCCGGATGGCGCCGACCCCGTGGAGATCATCGACGGGTTCTTTCGCGACCAGTTCGGCGAAACCGCCGAGCACGACCGACTGGCTCTCCTGTTCAGGTTCGTGCAGCTGGTCGAACGACAGGTTGTCCTCTTCGACGCGCTGGAGGACGCTGCGTTTCCGCGGGTCAATGACACCGAGGGCGCCGGCAGTCTCAACGAGACCCTCGCCCGCATTGTCCAGGCGGAGCGCCGGGCCGAGCTCGCCAGGGAGGTGGAGGACTTCCGCGTCCGTGTGGTCCTCACGGCGCATCCCACCCAGTTCTATCCGTCCCGCGTTCTGGGAATCATCACCGACCTGGCGGAGTCGCTGGCGGAGAACGAGGTGTCGAGCATCTACGACTACCTCCTGCAGCTCGGCAAGACCCGTTTCGGCAACCGCCGCAAACCTACGCCGATGGACGAGGCGCGCAGCCTGCTGTGGTATCTGGAGAACGTGTTCTACGAGACGTTTCCGTCGGTGCACTCGCGGGTGGCACTGCAGGCGCGGGCGACACCTCGGGAGGCACTGCGCATCGACCCGGTCGTCGAGCTCGGGTTCTGGCCCGGCGGCGACCGCGACGGAAACCCCTTTGTGGACGCCCAGACCACCCTCAACGTGGCCTCCATGCTGCGCCGCAGCGTCGTCACCCTGTACATCGGCGATATCGAAACACTGCGGCGGCGCCTCACATTCGATGGTGCGCTCGAACGCCTGGAACGGATCGAAACCCGGCTCCGGGGCACCCTCCTTCACCATTGCGAGGACCCTGACCTGGACCCGTACGACCGCGCCGAGGAGCTGCTCGACGACCTCTTCGAGCTCTGGGAACACCTGCATTCCGCCCACGACGGACTGTTTGTGGGTGACCTGGAGGATCTGATCTGGCGGGTCCGCGTGTTCGGATTCCACTTCGCCACGATCGATCTGCGCCAGGACAGTCGCGTCCACGCCCGTGCGGTCGATGCGTTGATCTCCGACCGTGTGGCGGGCGACGACCTCCAGGCGCGGTGTGCCGACCTCGAAGAGGTTCTCACGTCGGGGCCGATTCCCGCGGCGGCGGATGCGCTCGCGCGGCTCGGTGACGATCCCGTTCTCGCTGATACGGTGGGCTCCGTACGGGCCGCCCGCGAGATCCAGGGACTCGGTGGACAGCGGGCGCTGCACCGCTACATCATTTCGAACACCCGGTCGGCGGCCAACGTCCTGGAGGTGTTGCTCCTGGCACGAATCGGCGGATACGCCGAGGACGCGGTTGACCTCGACGTTGTACCGCTCTTCGAAACGGTGGACGACCTGGACCACGCAGAACGGATTATGACCACGCTGTACGAATCCGATGTGTACCGACGTCACCTCCGTCGGCGCGGCAATCGACAGCAGATCATGCTGGGGTTCTCGGACGGGACCAAGGACGGCGGTTATGTCACCGCCAACTGGATGATCTTCCGGGCGCGTGAACGCCTCGCGCACCTCGCCGCGACCTACGGGATTAGCGTGGTCTTTTTCGAGGGACGCGGCGGGCCGCCTGCCCGGGGTGGCGGAAAAACGCACCAGTTCTATCGGGGGATGGGCCGTGTCAGCGCCGGTGAGGAGATTCACCTCACGATTCAGGGCCAGACGATCAGCTCCAACTTCGGAACGGTGGCTGCCGCGCGGTTCAACCTGGAGCAGCTGGTGACGGCGGGCCTCGAGAATCGCCTGCTGTCCGAAGACTACCTGGCCCTCACCGACGCGCAACGGCAATTGCTGGATCGGTTAAGCGGTGCGAGCCTCGAACACTACCGTGCCCTGAAGCAGCACCGGGATTTTCTCTCCTACCTGTCGGAAATGACCCCGCTCTCCTACTACGGTGAGGCCAACAACGCATCACGTCCCACCTCACGGGGAACGGGCGGAGAACTGCGGCTCGAGGATCTTCGGGCGATCCCGTTCGTCGGTGCCTGGAGTCAGATGAAACAGAACGTTCCGGGTTATTTCGGGTTCGGTACCGCCCTGAGAAACGCCATCGACGCGGGACGACTGGATGATCTGCGCACGCTGTTCCGGGAACAACTGTTCTTCCGAACGCTCGTCGAAAACAGCATGCAGAGTCTGAGCAAGGTCAATCCCGACCTCACCCGGTTTCTTTCCGAAGACTCGCGGTACGGAGAGATCTGGTCCATCCTGGAGTCGGAACGTGCCCGGACGCAGGATGCGCTGTTGCAGGTCGCGTCAGCCGGCGAACTCCTGCCCAACGATCCCGCCACGCGCGAGTCGATACACCTGCGGGAAGCGATCGTGCTACCGGTGCTTGTCATTCAACAGTACGCGCTTGCTCGACTGCGAAGCCGAGAGCCGGCGGGGCATGTGGAGACCTCATTGCGCAAGCTGGTTGTCAAATCGATGGCTGCGATCGTCAACGCCGGCCGCAACTCGGTATAGGCGTATAGGAACGGATACGGCGAGAGGCCGGCAGCCGCCACCGCCGGGGGCGTGTGCCCCACGGTCGGCGCGGTGCCGGTCGGTGACAGGCGGCTCAGCCGGCGAGCTTGCCCGCGATCTGTGCGACATGGCGACCCTGGTACCGGGCACCTGCCAGTTCGTTGTCGCTCGGCAGGCGGCTACCGTCACCACCGGTGATTGTAGACGCGCCGTACGGAGAGCCTCCGGACACTTCCTCAATGGTGGTCTGCCCCTGGAACGCGTACGGCAGCCCGACCACAACCATGCCGTGATGCAGGAGCGTCGTGTGCGTGGACAGGATCGTCGACTCCTGCCCCCCGTGCTGTGTTGCGGTCGAGCTCATGACGCTGCCAACCTTCCCTACCAGGGCGCCGGACGCCCACTGCGGACCGGTGGAGTCGAGGAACATCCGCATCTGCCCGACCATGTTTCCGAAGCGCGTCGGAACGCCGAAAATGATACCGTCTGCGCGGACGAGGTCCTCCGGCGTTGCCACCGGCACATCGGCCATCTGCTTCTGCGCCTCCGTGGCACCCATCGCCTCAATGATATCCGCCGACAGAATCTCCGGGACCCGTTTGATCTCGACGTCGGCTCCCGTCTCGCGGGCTCCCTCGGCGGCCGCCTGGGCCATGCGGTACATGTGCCCGTATGTGGAATGGAATACAATCAGTATGTTCATCGTCTGAACGCTCCTATGAAGTCTGCTGCACCCCTCGCCCGAGTTTCTTACAGAGTGAGACGAGGGTCCGTTGTTCATCGGGAGTGAGAACGCCAACGGCGTCCGCAAACCCCCGCGCCAGGTTCGGGAAATACGCGCTGATCAGTTCGCGCCCCGAATCGGTGAGATCGAGCTGCCGTTGTCGGCGATCGCCTTCGATCGCTGTACGCCGGACGAGCCCGCGAGTCTCCAGATGCCGTACCACCACGCTGATGTTGCCTTTGCTCTTCAGCAGCTTCCCGCATACCTCGGTCTGAGGAAGAGGGCCCAGGTGCAGCAACGCCTCAAGGACCCCGAACTGCGACAGCGTCAGGCCATCGGGCAGCGGTGCCCGCTCCAGCGCCGCGTGCTGGTAGCTCTCCGACGCACGGCTGAGGGTGATGAACACCTGCAGCGCCAGCTGCTCATTGTCGGAACCGCGGTAGTGGGTCGGCATGGACACTCCTTATCGTTCGTATTCGAACGTTCAATATCGAACTATCCGGAAGATACAAACCGGGGGAGGCATCGTCAAGGCCGGTTGAGGATTCTGTTGGGACGATCGGTCAGAGGTTGGACGCTACCCGGTGAAGGATCGCGTGACGGTCTGCGAGGGCGTCAATGTCCGCGTCGTACCCTCCGCCGATAACGGCGGCGGTCGGAATGCCGGTCGCCCGGAGACGCTTCAGGACGAGCGTGTCGCGTTCCACGATTCCTGCAAGAGAGAGATTCAGGCGGCCGAGACGGTCCCCGGCGTAGACGTCCACCCCGGCGTCGTAGAGCACGAGATCCGGACGACCTCTCTCAAGCGCCTGGTCGAGGGCGGTTGACACCGCCTCCAGGTATGCCCGGTCTCCGGTTCCCGCCGGAAGGACCACGTCCAGATCGCTTCGCTGTTTGCGGAATGGAAAATTGTCCCCACAATGCACACTGGCGGTGAACACCGACGGATCATCGGCACAGGCAGCCGCCGTTCCATCGCCCTGGTGGACATCGAGGTCGAACACCAGGACCGACCGGGCCAGTCCCTCCCGGATCACCGACCTGGCTGCCACCGCGAGATCGTTCAGGATGCAGAATCCGCTGCCGAATGCCGGGTGGGCGTGGTGCGTACCGCCGGCGGTGTTCACGGCGAGTCCGTGTTCCACCGCCAGTCGCGCCGTGAGAACGGTGCCTCCGACGGCGCGGAACGTGCGCCGGACGAGTCCGGGCGACCAGGGCAGGCCAATCCGTCGCTGCGCTCGCGGATCGAGTACTCCGCGGACAAAGTTGTCGACGTACGCCACGTGGTGCACCCGTGCCACCATCTCCGGGTCGGCCGCCTCCGGGGTCCACGTGTTCTCCTCGGTTGCGATTCCCTCTTCCCGAAGGACCTCGTACAGCCGCTGAAATTTCTGCATCGGGAACCGATGCCCCGGTGGAAGCGGCGTCACGTACTCCGGATGATATACAATGGGGACCAACGGCGAGCCCTCAGGCGAGGCGTCCGTAGAGCTCGGTGAGCGATCGCAGCCGGCGCACCGTGGCGGTATCGGCAAGCTGGTCCCCGGTGATCCGCCAGCGCCAGTTGCCGCCTGTCGTCCCCGGAACGTTCATTCTGGCGTCGGTGCCAAGGCCCAGCACATCCTGCATCGGAACGACCGCCAGCCGGCTGACGCTCGCCAGGGCCGTACGAATAAAATCCCAGTGGATCTCCTCGCCGCTACTGTTCAGGTAGGCCCGTGCGTGTTCCCGGTCGCCGGGAGAGGCACCGGCGTACCACCCGTGTACCGTGTCGTTGTCGTGGGTCCCGGTGTATACCACACTGTGACTGTCGAATGTGTGGGGCAAATACTCGTTGGTATCTCCGGAATCAAATGCGAACTGCAGGATCTTCATCCCCGGGAAACCACAGTGATCCATCAGCTCCACGACCGCCGGTGTAATGACGCCCAGATCTTCGGCGATGATCGGCACGGGGCCGAGTTCTTCGAACACACGATCGAAGAGTTCCTTTCCCGGGGCCGGAACCCATTCCCCGTTCTCGGCGGTTCGGCTTCCCCACGGTACGCGCCAGTACGCCTCGAACCCGCGGAAATGGTCCACCCGGAGGGCGTCGAACAGGGTAAACCGAGTGCGAAACAGTTCGATCCACCATCGGAATCCCTCTGTGCGGTGGGATTCCCAGCGGTACAGCGGATTTCCCCACAGCTGTCCCGTATCCGAGAAGTAGTCCGGCGGAACCCCCGCAACCGCGGTTGGCCAGAGATCGTCATCGAACTGGAACAGTTCCGGTCGTGCCCAGCACTCGGCACTGTCGTGGGCGACGAAAATCGGCATGTCGCCGATGATCGACACACCATTTCGGCGTGCGTATGCCCGCAGGCCGGCCCACTGGTCGAAGAAGGTGAACTGTACAAAGCGATGAAACTGCATCCGATCGGCAAGGCGCGTCCGAGCCCGCGCGAGCGTTCCGGGATCGCGACCGCGAAGGTCCGATTCCCATTCGTACCACGGCGCTCCCCCGGCCTCCTCCTTGAGCGCCGCAAACAGTGCGTAGTCCTCGAGCCAGCCCGCCGCGTTCCTGACAAACCGAGCAAAACGTGTCGCTCGCACATCGGTGAGACCCAAAAGCCGCTGCCACGCCCGCTCGAGGAGCGGGGTGTGGTGCGCGATAACTGCGCCGTAGTCGACCGGACCGTCGGTCTGCTCCGCCGGAGCAAGCTCGCCGCTCAGGAGAAGTCCGTCCGCCACGAGCTGATCGAGGCTGATCATCAGCGGGTTTCCCGCGAACGCGGACAGGCACTGATACGGCGAGTCTCCGTATCCGGTGGGGCCCAGCGGACATACCTGCCACAGGCTCTGGCCGCTTTCGAGAAGCCAGTCCACAAACCTGAACGCGGAGGGTCCGAAATCTCCGATGCCGTGCCGCCCGGGGAGCGAGGTGGGATGCAGGAGCACACCGCTCGCGCGGGAGAACGCTACCTTCCGATTCAATTTCCGGGGCCCTCCACGCGGCCGAGGCCGTCGATATTCACCGTCTGCGAGCTCACCGTTCCGTCATACCGGACCCGGGCCGCACCGTCGATTTCGCCTGAGAGCACACCGCCGTCCATCGTCAAGTCGATTCGGGCTGCACCGTCCACCTCCAGGTTTGCGTCGTGGACAACTGCGTCGGCGAGATCGATGCGGGCGGCGCCGTCGCTGCGAACCTCGAGGCGGCCGATGCGCGCCTCGGAAGCCTCAATGGAGCCGGTCCCGTCGACCTCGATATCCAGGGCATCGGTCGAGATCCCGTCGAGTGTGATCCTGGCGGCGCCGTTGATTTCAACCCGATGGAGATTCGGGGCCGCAATCACCGCCTCGCGCCGGGCGCGAAGCCCGTTGCCGGACAGGATGAGTTCACCGTTGTCGTAGCGGACCGCGTCGGATGCGGAGTCCCCGGAAGGAAGATCGACCCTCACGCCATCATCGGCGGACGACACGATCCGGACCGTCCAGAGCCCGTTGACGGTGAGATGCTCCACCGGCCCCGTCTCGATACTGCGTTCCACCAGTGCCGGTTCCCGCGCCGAACGGTGCCACGGTACCGACAGGCCCACGACGGTGAGAATCGCGATCCCGGAGAAAATCACCACGGTTCCCAGGGTTCTGGATGCCATGGCGGGACTATACCACGACACCGGTCTCCGGTCACGCCAGCAGCTGGATCCGGCTGAAAATGTACGGGAGACTGTCCTGCTTAATGACGGTGCGGTGATAGTCCGTTCCCGGAAGCACCTCCGCGTTCCGGGTCCGGTACTGCAGATACTTCTGCTTGCGTCCGGCATCGTACCAGTACACCAGACGCATGTGGTCGTCCTCGATCTCGAGACAGGTCATGCCACGCTTGCCGAGGACGCACCCCGAGTTGAACATACTGGGGACCAGCAGGTGCTCGCGGTACAGACTCGCCGGTTCGGGGCGACGCGATGCCTCCGCCTGGATCTCCAGGAGTTCGGCCTTCAGCCAGCCGATCCGTTCCTCGATATCGCCGGGTTTGCTGCTCTTGGGGTATTTGCGACACAGGCGCTCGATCTCGAACTGGATCGAATCCGACTTGGACATCGATTCGAACAACGGGCGATGCGTGTGTCCAATGACGGCGGCAACCTTGAGGGCCGTGGCAAAGGCGTACACATGGCGCTCCGTACGAAACCGCTTGCGGCTGTCTGCGGCGACCGTGTAGTTGCCGATGCGCAGGGGATTCGCGAGATACCGGAGGATGAGTCGGATCACGTTGTTGTGCTTCTCGTACCACCGCGACGTCTGGTGCCCGTGAAACAGAAACAGCTCTCCGCTCTCGTGCACCAGGCGCAGCGACTCGAGGACCGGGTCGGTGAACGTCTCCGGCCAGCGCTCGTGCCCGCTCATTGCCAGCGGGCTCACCGAGGGGCCGCCCTCGAGGAGATCGATGTCGTGATTGCCGACGATACGGGTCAGCCCCTTTCGCCGCGCAACAGCGGCAAAGGCGGTGTACACGTGCGGCCAGCGACGGACGATCGACTTCATCGGAAATCGCTGCAAGTCCTCGACGTCGCCGTTCAGGATGAGATGGTAGTCCTCTTCGGCGTAGTAGGACCGGAGCACCTCCGCGAACAGGTCGCCGTTGTGGACGAAATCGTCGGTGCGCCCCCCGTCGCCCATGTGCAGGTCACTGAAGATCACGATCCTGTCTCGGGGGCGGATCGTGCGCTCCGGAGACCTGCTCCGGAGTTCCTCGAGGTTGCGCATGCTGAACTGTTCTGCATTCACTTCGCGAAAGCTACCCATGATGTGTTCGTTTTTGATTACCCTTCTCCGCGCTTCCGTCGCTGCGTCATCTCTCATCATGAACCAGAAGGCGGCGGACCTCAACCGCTTCGGCCGCCGGCGCCGTTGGCCGATATACAATGACAGGGTCACGGCACGCTGATATAGTGACCCCGAGGGAGACCTATGCGCCCAGACTATATTGCATACGACACCAAACAACGGGAGGAGCTTCTCTCGCAACGGGGCAACTTCACCCCGAACGAGCGCGATGTGTTTCACAAGCTCTGCCAGAACTGGCAGGACCGCATCCCCTACGCCCGCTTCGTGTCGTTCCTCAACCACGAGAACGGTGGGACGACCTCAGACCTCGTCTCCCTCATGACCAAGCTCAGAACCGCGCGGATGGGCATCCTGCGCACCCGCATGAACGACGGCCAACGGGAACGTGACGCGGTGGTCCTGACCGGCGAGAACAGCGCAGCCTTTTTCAGCGAGCTCGCCGACGAGCTGTTCACGGATATGCTCGAATCAATCATGAATCCTCTTCCGCTCCTGGAGACGGTTGAGGAACAGATCGGCGATATTCCCCCGGAAGCCGTCCAGACCGTGCCGGCCGCCGAGATCGGTGCCTACTTCTCCGGTCGGGAGACAAGCGAGCGACCGCTGGCGGTTGCGACCACCGACAACACCTTCCTGCTTGTCACGCAGAATCATCTGCGACCGTTTGTGAACGTCGCGATCCTGAAAATGCGCTATTTCCTGAGCAACACCACGCTCCTTGGTGCGGTGGCGAAACTCCAGGACACCAGCCTGTTGAGTCTGAAACAGCAGGTGGCGGGCAAGGACCCGATGTTCTGGCTGGGCCTCACGCAGACCGTAGTGGACCGTCGACGGGATCTGGAAGCGATGCGCACCCTGTCGGTTGACGCCACCTTTTTTCACGCGGCATCGCTCCTCAGGAACCTCATCGAGTCGCAGATCGCCGAGGCCAAGCAGAAGAAACAGGAAGAGGAAAGCCGCCAGCTCGATCTGGACGCGATCGCCCTGGCCGTCAAGGAGGCGGAGAACGAGTGGCTGGAACAGTCCGATATGACGGGACTGCTGGAGGGGCAAAAGGAGAAGTATGGAGAGCGCTTCGAGTCGTTCCGTGAGGAGTTCTACGAACGCTTCGTCCACGCCCGCGGCAAGAACACGCTCCCCAAGGTGGTCCTCCTCAAGCGGCGGTACATTCACCGCGACAACGTCTTCCCCGTGTTTCTCGCCCACTTCCGGCAGCTGGAGACAGAGCTGGCCACGCACTTCACGCTGCAGATGGAACAGCAGCTCAAGTCGGGCAATCGCCAGAAGGACCCGACGTTTGTGTCGCTGGACAACTTCAATGACGCGATCCTTGAGCAGGTCCGGGCGCGGAGCGAGTACGTTGCCGCCCTCATCGACAAGCCGTCGATACTGGCGGAGGCGATGATTCTGCACACGAAACAGAACAAACTCGCCAGGGACGTCAACGAACTCAAACAGCGCCTGTCGGTGTATTTCGACCCCGATACGATGCAGCCGTTGCCGCTGAATCAGTGGTTCAACCTGCGACCGCTCGACCTCTTCGAGAAGGCGTTCGAAACGCTTCCGATCCTCAAACGGATCTGGATCCGGCTAACCGGCAAATACGAGAGTTTTCGAGCCCGCTATCTGGGACAGACCGCGTCGCAGACCCAGCGGCAGATCGGTGCCGCCACGGTGGCCGACAGCGGGGTTGAACCGAGGGACGCCGGTGCCCGTCGGCGCGACCGCGGTGACGGCCGTGCCCGGAACCCCGCCTCGGCGGGGGCTTCGCGGACCGCCTCGTCGAAGGCGGAACAGGCGCGCGCTGCCGCCCGAAAGCGCGCGTACTCAAAAAAACAGGTCGACTCCGCCTGGAGCGAGTTCGGAAACACGATCAAAAAACGCGACTGACGGGCATGTCCCGACTACAGGAGCCGATCATGCAGCATCACACCGTTCCCCGCCGCCACGATGTCGTTGTCGTCGGCGGCGGTCCAATCGGCATTCACGTTCTCAGCCGTCTCGTGGAGGACGGAGTCGTCGACGCCGGCGCCGCCGCGCTCGTCGATCCCCACGACGAGGTGTTCGCTCAGTGGAACACCCGGGCCGGCAACTGCCGAATGCCGTTCCTGCGGTCGCCGGCAAGCCACGGTATCGATCCCGATTTTCGTGCGATCCGGCGGCTCGCGAGCGGCGAAGATCAGTTTACCCCGCCGTATCACCGTCCGTCGGTGCAGCTCTTCAGGGCGCACCTCGAGAATCGCTGGACCTCCATCGCCGACAGCGTTGACCGTCGTCGGGGTACGGTTTCCGCGATCGACCGGGATGGCGACGACTGGGTCGTAACCGTCTCCGGCGGCGACTCGCGGGACACGCTGCGCACCGCTGCGGTGGTTCTGGCGCCGGGGCAACCGCCACCGCGAATGCCGGTCGCCCTCTCCGACATGCCGGTGACGGCGCCGGTGTACCACACTCACCGCGACCTCCTGCCGGAGTTCGCCCCGGGCGATCGGGTGGCGATCGTCGGGGGTGGAATCGCCGCCGCGCACCTCGCGACGACCCTTCCGGAGCGCCACGTAATCGTCGACCTGTGGAATCGAGACCGGTTCACGACGTGGCAGTTTGACAGCAGCCCGTGTTTTGTTGGTCCCCGCTGCGGAACGCTGTTTCGTGAGATCGCGGATCCGTGGCACCGGAGGGACCTCATCGCACGGAGCCGGCGTCCCGGAAGCGTCCCCGCCGACCTCAACGACGCGCTTGTCCGACACCGGCGGAACGGACAGCTGCGCGTGATCTCAGTGGAACTGGACGCCGCCGCCGCTGCGGGGCGCGGCGTTCTGCTCCGAGGCCGGTCTGTCGCCGCCCGCGGTGCGCGACGGCCGCTTGCGCGGGAGTACGACGCGGTGATCGCGTGCACCGGCTTTGAGCCCGGCCCGCCGGCCGCGGAACTGATCGCGGCGCTCGCGGCACACTCCGGCCTCGCCCTGGCTCCGGACGGGTACCCCGTTCCGCGACACGACCTGTCGTGGGCACCGGGCCTCTTTCTTGCCGGGGCGCTGGCGGAGCTGGAGGTCGGTCCCCCGGCGCGCAATCTGGTGGGAGCGCACCTGGCGGGCCGCCGTATCGTTCCTGGGGTTGCCCGCCACCTCGGCGCCGAGCGAGACGCTCGAGTGACGCGCGCGCGCCGCCCGGACGGCTACGTCGCGCCGCCTGGCTCACAGCCCTGAGATCGCGCCGAGCCCGCCGTCAACGGCGAGGCCGGTGTGCGCCGGCTCCAGGACACAACCCGGGCCGGCGGAGTCAGCCGCTCAACAGCTCCAGGTCCTCCTGCTCCGCCTGGTATTCGAGTACCGCGGCCTCCATGATCGTGAACACCATGGGAAACACCACGTTGTGGAAGTACGCACGCTGCGCGATTTCCGTTTTCAGTTCGTCAAACCGTCGCTGGTACTGGTCCTGAGCCAGGGACACGAAGCGTTCAAAACTCGAGAATGGGATCGAGTCGATGTCGCCAACGGAGCTGCGCTTGATGATGTCCTGATACTTCCCGAGTTTTTCCATGAGATCAAACAGCGAAAACTCGGTCGCGTACACCGCCTCCACCGCCGCGGAGTCGCCATCGAACGATTCCTGCCGCGTTCGGTACCGATTGGGGTACAGAAGACGGTAGATTTCGCCCTTGCGGATGCCGACACCGGCGTTGGTGAGGCATTCCTCCAGCGCGTCGATCACGTACCGGTTGCCGCGGTAGTAGCGAACGAGATCCGCCACCTGTCCCGCCCCGTATCGCCCCTGCTGCAACAGCGCGGTTGCCTGCGCGGATATCTGCTCCGGCAGGTTCGGGTTGACCTGAATGCTGCACGTCTCGTAGTACGCGTTCGATTTCTCCCGGATCGTCACCGTCCGGATCTGAAACAGCTCGTCGCGCGTGATTGCCGCGTACCGGCTTCCGAGTGCCGCAGCCTCCCGCCGGAATCGCTCGTAGTACTCGTCGGCGATGCCACTCTCCCTGAGCACGTCGTAGTACTGCTTCGAGATGCGCAGTCCCCCGACCGGTGCCGTTGTTTCCATCCGCTTGGCGTCGATTACGGGCATTCCGATGACGTCCCACTGCCGGGCCCCCTCGGGGCCGAAGTTCCCGATCGTCACCTCGCCGAGATTGGCCCCGATCCTGATTCTGATCTGAAACATCGCCGATAGCGGGTTGGCTACCGCGTCGTCATTCCGGAGCCGCTCGATGATGGCGAAGGCCCGCCCCAGGACACCTCGGTCATGCTTTGTGGCGGCATCATCCAGGAAGCGCGTGTCGGCGCTGTTGAACAGGACGCTCACCCGCTGCATCTCCACGCAGGTGTAGAACAGCTCCCGGGCAATATAGAGCTGCAGCTCATCCTTGTTGCCGATCCGTCGCGCGCGCGAGTCGATCAGGCCACCGTAGTGAAACATGAGCGAGTCGCCCTCGATCTTGTTCAGATAGCCCCCGCGACGGCGCAGCACGCTGTTGAAGGCGGTATACAGACCGTTGAGTACTTCCTGGTTTTCTTTGGGGGTCAGAAACTTGGAGAGAAACGTGTAGTTCGCGATGTCGATGAATCCGATACCAACTTCCGCTTCCTCGCTGTCCCGGGGAATTCCGCCGACCTCGAGGATCGCGTCAACAAGCTGCCGAGGAAGGTAAAAATCCTCGATCTGAGCGCGCAACTGGGATGACATACCCAAAGTGTAGCATACCGGCACACGCGCTGCATGCCCGGCGCGGGACGTTCTACAGACGATCGGACGGCGAACCCCCCGGGGTGTGGTCGCTACTCCTCCAACCCCGCCATACGGCGGAACTCTTCTTCCGAAATGACGGGCACGCCCAACTCCGCGGCCTTTCTGAGCTTGGAACTCCCCGAGCCGGGGTCGTTGGTGACGACGTAGCTCAACGCCCCGCTCACGCTGCTGCGCGCCTCACCGCCGCGGGCGCGAACCAGCTGCTCCGCATCGCCCCGTTTCATCGTCTCGAGGGCGCCGGTGAAGCAGAACGTGAGCCCTGCGAGGGGATCTGCGTCGGCGGTCGCGTCGCGGGATGCGGGAGCTTCGATCTCGACCGCCCCGGTCGCCAGCAGCCGTTCCATTTTTGGATACACCTCGGCGAGTCCCGTTGCGACCTGCTGCGCGGTCACTTCGGCGATGCCGTCGGCGGCGGCGAGATCCTCCACAGCGGCGTGTCGCAACGCCTCAAGGGTGTCAAACCCGGCGTCCACCAGCTTCTGGACCTTGAGTTCCGCGATGCCGAAGATGTCGAAACCGGCGACAAAGCGTGCCAGGGGAACCGATCGTACAGCGGTCAGGTTGCCCAGCGCTTTTCGGGCGCTCGTTTCGCCCATGCCCTCAAACTCGGCAAGCTGCTCCCACTCGAGGGCGTAGAGGTCCGCGATCTCGCGGACCAGGCCGGCGTCGAAGAGCTTTCCCAGGAGAACATCCCCGAAATCGCGGACGTCCAGGACCGATATCCATTTCTGCAGGCGATGAAAGTCACGTTTGGGGCACGTGAGGTTCGGGCAGTACAGGCGTTTGCCCTCGTTGACCAGGTCTGTGCCGCACACCTCGCAGGTCCCCGGCACCGTGATCTCAGTGGACTCCGGCAGATGCCGCACCAGGCGCTCGATCTTCGGGATGATGTCGCCGCGCTTGCTCACGATCACCTCGCTGCCGACGCGCAGGCCCATGTCCGCAATCAGTTCCGGATGGACCAGGCTGGCTCGGCGAACGGTTGTGCCGGCGAGCTGGACCGGATCGATGTGCGCCACGGGGGTGTACAGGTGTCCGGAGACGCTCCACTCAACCTCGCGCAGAACGCTGAGCGCCTCCTCCGCCGAGAACTTGAATGCGATCTGCTTCTGGGGGCGGGCGCGCTGCATGTCGGCCCAGTCGATTTCCGGTCCCTTTACCACCAGACCGTCGATATCGAACTCCAGCTCCGCGCGGCGCTCGGCAACCACATCGCGGTAGTGTACGATCTCCTCGGCGCTCTCAAACACCTCGTACGGCACGGTGTGAAACCCCTGGTCCGCGAGCCAGGTCAGCTTGGCCAGCTCGTCGTCAAATGGCCGTGTATCGCCATCCACGTGGGCGTCGTAGCACATCACGGTGAGGTGTTCGCTGCCCTCACCGTCCTTGCGCTTCATGAGTCCGTTGGCGGCGTTGCGGCAGTTGGCTTTGTCGGAGTAGTAGCGACGGTGGATCTCGTGCGTCATGATCACCTCGCCGCGCACGGCGCCGGTGAACCGATTCGGAAGCCGCGGAACCACGCCCTGCATGCGTCGCACGTTTGCCGTAATGTCGTCTCCGACGACACCGTCGCCACGGGTGACGCCCCGTTCGAAGAGACCGTCGCGGTACTGCAGCTCGAGACTGGCACCGTCGAGTTTGTACTGCACGATATAGCGCCGGTGGGAAACGCGGGCGGCCCATTTCAGCAACTGGTCCGGGCTACTCGCCTTCTCCTGGCTGCCCATGGGCATGAGGTGACGAACCTTGGGAAACCCTGATGCGTCGTCGGTTCCCACACGACTGAAGATCGGGTGGTCCGGCGCACGGTTCTGCAGTTCGTCCCACAGCGCGTCAAACGCCGCGTCCGAGATCTCCGGCTGGTCGTTGTAGTAGCGGTCCTGGTGGTACTCCACCAGGCGGGCGAGTTCGTCTATCGACCGCTCCACCGTCTTACACCTGGCTGTCCTGATACAGCGGATGGATTTTCCGCCGGTACGCCTCGTAGCCCTCGCCGGCGTGGTACGAGGATCTCACCAGGGGGCCGGCGTCGCAGTGGGCGAAGCCGCGTTCGAGCGCCCGTTCGCGCAGTTCCGCAAACTCGTCGGGGGTCCAGTATTTCTGGACCGGCAGGTGCGTGCGCGACGGCTGCAGGTACTGACCGAGGTTGACGATCTCAACGTCGTGGGCGCGCAGGTCGTCAAACGCGTGCAGGATCTCGTCGCGGGTCTCGCCGAGCCCCAGCATGAGGCTGGACTTGGTGGCCCGCTGCGGGTCGATCTCGTGGGCCATCTGCAGCACCCGGAGGGAGCGGTCGTAGTCACTCCGCGACCGGACCTGCGGCGTGAGGCGCCGCACCGTCTCGAGGTTGTGGCTCATGATCTCCGGCTCGGAGGCCATCACCACCGCCACGGCGTCGCGGTTGCCCATGAAATCGCTGGTGAGCACCTCCACCGAGCAGCCCTCGGCGGCACGGTGGATGGCGCGGACGGTATTCGCCAGCACCTCGGCGCCACCATCCTTGAGGTCGTCGCGGTTGACCATCGTGATCACCACGTGTTTGAGCTCCATTCGCGCGACGGAATCGGCGACGCGCATCGGTTCACCGAGGTCCACAGCACTGGGCAGTCCCGTTTTCACGGCACAGAAGCGGCAGCGCCGGGTACAGGTATCACCCAGGATCATGAACGTCGCCGTGCGGTGTTCCCCCCAGCACTCATGGATATTGGGGCACCGGGCCTCCTCGCAAACGGTGTTCAGCCGTTCCTCGCGCATCAGGTGCTTGAGGTAGCGGAAGTTGTCGTTGGTATTCAGCTGTATCTTGAGCCATTCCGGCTTGCGCGTCACGTGTGCGGGCATGCTCAGAAGGTAGCCAATTCCCCGGCCCTTGGTAAAGGCCGCCGCGGTTGACAGCGCGGTTTCGCCTCCATACTGTACGAACATGAAGGTCCGATACAACGCGCCGGTGACCCTCACCTTCGCGCTGCTCTCATCGCTCGTTCTGGTCCTGGACCAGGCGCTCTTCCCCTCCTTGATCGAATCGCTCTTTGTCGTTGGTCCAACGATGAACCCGGCAAACCCGCTGGACTACGTACGGCTCTTCACGCACGTAATCGGGCACTCGAGTTGGGCCCATCTCATGGGTAACTTCGCCTTTATCCTCCTTCTGGGCCCGATTCTGGAGGAGAAATACGGGTCCATGGGGCTGTTCATCATGATCGCGATCACCGCCCTGGTGACGGGGCTGTTGAACGTGCTGTTTCTGCCGTCGGCGCTCCTTGGCGCCAGCGGTGTGGTCTTCATGATGATTCTCCTGATATCATTCACCAATATCCGGCAGGGCGAGATCCCGCTCACGTTCATTCTGATCGTGATTCTGTACCTCACGCAGGAAGTGGTCGATTCGGTCCGACAGGATTCGGTGGCCCAGTTCGCGCACATCTCCGGCGGCGTCATCGGGAGTCTGTTCGGGTTTCTGCGTCCCAACCGGTAAGACCGACGAGGAGTACACACCGTGGCAGATACGCTTTCCGACAAACTCCAGGCGATCGAAGCGCGTCATCAGGAGCTCGAACGACTGATGTCGGACCCGGACCTCCACCGGGACCAGAAACGCGCCGTTGAGACGATGCGCGAACACGCCCGGCTGTCGAAGATCGTCGACACCTGGCAGCGCTACCTCAGCGAGCAGGACGAGCTCGCGGGAAACCAGAGCCTGCTCGAGGACGAATCGGACGCGGATATCCGGCAGATGGCGGAGGAGGAAACCGCGCGCCTGGAGGAAGCGCTCGCCAACACGGAACGACAGCTGCACATCCTGCTTGTCCCACCGGACCCACTCGACAGCAAGAACACGATCATGGAGATCCGCGCGGGCACCGGCGGCGACGAGGCGTCGCTGTTTGCAGCGGACCTTTACCGTATGTATACGCGCTACGCCGAATCCGTCGGCTGGAAGATCGAGGTACTGGATCGGAACGAAACCGAAGTCGGCGGATTCAAGGAGATCACATTCTCGGTCTCCGGTACCGAGGTGTACAGTCACCTGAAGTACGAAAGCGGCGTGCACCGCGTTCAGCGCATCCCGAGCACCGAAAGCGGTGGACGGATCCACACCTCGGCGGTCACCGTGGCGGTGCTTCCCGAAGCGGAAGAGACGGATGTGGACGTGCGCACCGAGGACCTGCGCATCGATGTGTTTCGGTCCTCCGGTCCCGGCGGCCAGAGCGTAAACACCACTGACAGCGCCGTCCGTGTCACCCACATTCCGACGGGACTGGTAGTGACGTGCCAGGACGAAAAGAGTCAGCACAAGAACAAGGCCAAGGCGTTGCGCGTTCTCAAAGCGCGCCTCTTCGAGATGGAGGAGTCGCGGCGCAAGGAGGAACTCGCGGAAACGCGCAAAAGTCAGGTGGGCAGTGGCGACCGCAGCGAACGAATCCGCACCTACAACTTTCCTCAGAACCGTCTCACCGACCACCGCATCAACCTGACGATCTACCGCCTCGACGGCATCGTCGCCGGAGATCTCGGCGAGGTGATCGAGGCACTGCGCCTGAGCGCCAGTGAGGCCGCGCAGCAATGACCGACCCTGCGGTGGCGGGCGTATCGCTGTCCCGCCTCCTCGACCGTCTCGCGGCCCGGCTGCCGGCGAGCGAAACGCCGCGTCTCGACGCGATGGTGCTCGTGGAATTCGTGTCCGGCCTTCGGCGGGAGAGCCTGCTCGCCGAATTGCGAACGCCGGTGACGGACGTCCTCGACGCGGCGGCACGCGTCCGGCTGGAACGCCTGATCGATCGTCGCGCCCACGGCGTCCCCGTGGCCTATCTGGTGGGGCGTCGCGAGTTTTTTGGCCGCGATTTCGCCGTGGGTCCTGGAGTGCTCGTCCCGCGACCGGAGACGGAGCACGCGGTGGAGGCGGCGCTGGAGGTACTGGCCGCGCAGCCAACCGCCACGGTCCACGACTGCTGCACCGGTTCCGGCTGCCTCGGCCTGTCCATCGCCCTGGAGCGCGCCGCAGCGGGCCTCGACACCGAGCTGGTGCTCTCCGACGCAGCACCCGCCGCCCTGGAATGGGCTCAGCGCAACGTGGAAACGCTGGTGCCGTCACGGTCGGAGGCGAGGGATCGGGCCGACGGGCACGTGCAGGTGGCGCTGCGCCGGCTGGACGTCAGCGCTGCGCCGGCAGCGGGAGACGAGGGGATCTGCGACGTCGTCACCGCGAACCCTCCGTACCTGACCGCGGTGGAAACGTCGACTGCGCTTTCCAGCGGGTGGGACGAACCGGCGAACGCCCTCGACGGAGGCGAGGATGGTCTCGAGATCTACCCGGACCTTGCGCGTTGGGCGTTTCGCCAGCTTCATCCCGGCGGCAGCGTGATCGTGGAACACGGTGCTTCGCAGGCCGCGGACGTTCGCGCTATCCTTCTGGACGCTGGGTTCTGCGAGGTCAGCGCCGGCCGGGACCTCGCGGGGCACGAGCGCATCACGAGCGCCCGGCGTCCGGAGAACGGATCGAGGCCCCGGTGAAGAAGACGGATCGATGATTCAGACGATCGCGGAACTGCAGCACAAGATCTCTTCCTACAGCGCTCCGGACCAGGAGCGCGTTCTGGCCGCGGCGCGTCAGTCCGAACAGCTTCACGAGGGCCAGTACCGGGACTCCGGTGAGCCCTACTTCATTCACCCGTTGCAGGTGGCTGAAATACTGATCGACATGAAGCTTGACGCCGCCACGGTGGCCTCCGCGCTTCTCCACGATGTCCTCGAGGACACGATCATGACCCGGGCCGACCTGAAACGTCAGTTCGGCCGCGAAGTCGACAACCTGGTCAACGGGGTCACCAAGATCGCCGTGGTCAAGGCGCAGAACAAGAGCGTCCAGGAATCGGAGACGATCCGGAAGATGCTCCTGGCGATGGTCAAGGACGTGCGCGTCATCCTGATCAAACTGGCCGACAAGCTCCACAACATGCGAACGCTGCGTTACAAGCAGGGGCCGCGGCAGCGAGAGATCGCCCAGGAGACGCTCGATATCTACGCCCCCCTCGCCGGGCGCCTCGGTATCAGCTGGCTCAAGGACGAACTCGAGGACCTGGCCCTGAAGCACCTGCATCCCGACATCTACCGGTCGATCAAGGAACAGGTGTCCGAGAAGCGTCAGCAGCGTGCCAACTATCTCAATCGTATCAAGTCGGCGATCAACAAGGCCGCCCAGCGCGAGGGCGTTCCCGTGGTCGTGGAAAGCCGCGCCAAGCACTTCTACAGCATCTACCTGAAGATGAAACGCTACGGAAAGGAGATCGGCGAGATCTACGACCTCCTCGGCATCCGTATCCTGTGCGACACCACCAACCAGTGCTACCAGATTCTGGGGCTTGTTCATCGTCTCTGGCCGCCGATCGAAGGGCGATTCAAGGACTACATCGCCATGCCGAAGACCAACCAGTACCAAAGCCTCCACACCTCGGTTCTGGGGTTCGACGGCAAGATGATCGAGATCCAGATTCGCACGCACGAGATGCATCGCACCGCGGAGTTCGGCGTTGCCGCCCACTGGCTCTACAAACGCGGCCTGACGCGGGAGCAGGTCCAGCCCGCCGACCTCGAAATCATGCACCGGGTACGCGACCTCAAGGATGCACGGATCACCTCCGGCGAGTTTCTCGAAGAGATCAAACGCGAGATCCTCCGGGATTCGATCTACGTATTCACGCCCAAGGGCGACGCGATTCAGCTTCCGAAAGGGGCGACGGCGATCGATTTCGCGTATCACATTCATACCGAGGTAGGTCATCACACCACCGGCGCAAAGGCGGACGGTTCGATCATCCCGCTGAAGGAACCGCTCAAGAATACGCAGGTGATCGAGATCCTTACCAACCCCAACGCGCATCCGCACCTCAACTGGCTCCGGTACGCCCATACCTCGCGCGCCAGGAGCAAGATTCGTGCGTGGCTCAACAAAAACGATGAAACCCTGATCATCAATCAGAGTATCGTCGCCCGCAAACAGGACCAGACCGCCAAACATCCGGAACCGCAGAAAACCCCGCAACACAAGGGGCCCTCCAAGGAGACCAGCGACATCCTCGACCGGCACAAGGTTGAGATTCGCGTCGGCAAGGAACGGAACCTGATGATCCATTTCGCGCAGTGCTGTACTCCGCGCACTGGCGACGACATCGTCGGGTACGTCTCCCGCGGCCGCGGCATCATCATCCACAAGCGGGAGTGCAAGAGCCTCAGAAGCATACCCGACGTCGAGGAACGTACGATCGAAGTCGAGTGGGAGACTGTGTCGCCCAAAACAACGCATCGGTTTCGCGTGGTTGCACGTCCCACCAACGATCTGTTCAGCGAAATCGAGGGCGCGGTCCGCAAGATCCACGGGCACCTGATCGAGGGACGCATCGACGAGTCGGGACCCAATACGATCGACGCCAGTTTCACACTCGAAGTGGAGCGCCGCCAGGATTTGCGCAAGATCGCCAAGTCGATCCGCGCAATCCCTGTGGTGATGAGCCTCCACGATCTCCCGGGACAGTAGGCCTCCGCCCCGTTCACGCGGCGATTATGCGGTGTCCATGCGGGGCTGGACGACTCCCCCACCGCGGCCATACTTTTTGTCGGAAAGATTCTGAGAAAAGGAGTCATCTATGGCTGATATCACCTTCAAGGGCGCACCGATTCACACATCGGGCTCACTGCCCGCCGTCGGGTCCCGGGTTCCGGACTTCCGTCTGACCACATCCGATCTTACTGATGTGACCCTCGCCGACTACGGCGACAAAAAAAAGATACTCAACATCGTTCCCAGCCTCGACACCGGTGTGTGCGCCGCCAGCGCCCGCAGGTTCGACAAGGAGGTCGCCGGCATGGACGATACGGTATGTCTCACGATCAGCGCCGATCTACCCTTCGCCGCCGGCCGTTTCTGCAAACTCGAGGGGGTCGACAACGTGATCACGCTCAGTGAAATGCGCGATCGCGCCTTCGGGAAGGACTACGGATGCGAGATCGTCGACGGCCCGATGGCGGGCCTGCTGAGTCGTGCGGTTCTCGTCCTCGACGGGGACAATTCGGTGGTCTACAGCGAACAGGTGCCGGAGATCGCGCAGGAGCCGGACTACGACGCCGCCCTTGCTGCAGTGCGTGGTGTATGAGCTGCGTGCGGTAGACGAGCCGGACAGTCAACTTTTTTCGGGGGTGTCGATTGACACCCCTCCCCACCGCAACTACCATTCCGCATCGTGAATCCGACGATCAAGGATGTTGCCCGTGAAGCGGGAGTGAGCACTGCAACTGTTTCCCGCGTTGTGAACAAGGATCCGCGCATTTCTCCCGCCACCCGTTCCCGTGTTGAGGGTGTCATCGACCGGTTGAACTACAAAGTCAACACCGTGGCCCGGAGCCTCAAGAACAAGAAAACGCTGAGTGTCGGTCTCCTGGCGCCGGAAATTGCGAACGTGTTCTTCATGCGCGTGGCCCAGGGTGTCGAGGATCGCCTCGCAGAGGACGGCTACGCGATGATCGTGCTCAACTCACGGGAATCGCGGGACGGGGAACGGCACGCGGTGGATCTGCTGCTCGAAAAACAGGTCGACGGCGCGATCGTGATTCCCTCCGGCGGGCACGGAGACCACTTCTCGCGCCTCCAGAGTGCCGGGCTCCCGGTTGTGCTGGTGGATCGTCTGGTGGACGGCTTCCGGAGCGATGCGGTTCTGGTCGACAACGAGGACGCCACATACCGGGCGATTACCCGGCTCGTGGAGTCGGGGCGCCGCGATTTCGGATTTGTCGGCGGCCAACACGACATCACCACCGCCCGCGAACGCTACCAGGGATTTGTGCGGGCCCTCGAGGCGTGTTCGTGCCCCCTGCAGGAACGCAACGTTCGGTTCGGGGACTTTCATACCGCCAGTGGCTACCGGCTTTTCGGTGAACTCATGGAACAACCTGACCCGCCTGCGACGGTCATGGTCGCAAACTACTTCATGCAGATCGGGGCGCTGCAGTACGCCGCCTCCCACCGGGACAGGTTGCCACCGGATCTGTTTCTGGCATCCTTCGACAATCCGGAGTTCGCTGCGGTTGCGGGTATTCCCGGGCTCTCGATCGCCCAGCCGATCGACGAGATCGGTCGCCGCGCCGCCGAAATCCTGCTGGAACGCATCCGCAACGAGGCGCTCGGTCCGTACCGGATCGAACGACTCCCGACCCACATCGTTTTCAATGGAGGTCCGCAGTGGCTGACGTAAACACTTCCGACCTGCGCTACGCCGTTCGGCTTCAGATCGGGGCGGTCCTGGTGGCGCTTATCGCCGCCGGCGCGTTCATCTCCGTCCCCGTCCCGGGCTCTCCGGTTCCGATCGTGTTGCAGAACATGTTCGTAGTCCTCACCGGTGTTGTCCTGGCACCGTCGTGGGCCGCCCTGACCGTCGTGGTGTACCTGGTAATCGGCGCCGTGGGCCTTCCGGTCTTCGCCGGTGCCGCCGGCGGAATCGCCCACTTCGCGGGCCCCACCGGCGGGTTCCTTCTGGGCTTTCCGTTCTCCGCGGCGCTGACGTCCTGGATCATCCGAGGCCGTGACGGCGGCCGTGTGGTTGCCGACGTCGGGGTGACCCGTCAGGTTCTGGCGATGGTTGCCGGCTTTGTCGTGGTGTACGTGCTCGGCGTTCCCTGGCTTGCACTGACGGCACAGCTTGCACTGCCCCAGGCGCTTCTCGCGGGAATGGTTCCGTTCCTGCCGGGAGACCTCCTGAAGGCGGCCGTGCTGCTGGTTCTGACCCGAACGGTGCCGCGGTCCCTATGGCGCACCTTGAGCTGAGAGATCTCTCCGTTCGCCTTGGCGATCCGCCCCGCACCGTCCTCAACGGCGTCACCCTGGGGTGTTCTCCCGGAAGCCTGACGCTGGTGTTGGGGGCCAACGGGAGCGGCAAATCGGTCCTGTTGCGTGCACTTCTGGGACTCCTGCCGGCGACCGGAACGGTCTCAGTCGACGGTACCGTCCTCGGCTCCGATCGGCGTGCGTTCTACGCCGATACCGGCGTCTGTTTTCAGAACCCGGACCTGCAGATTTTCGGCGACACGGTGTTGGAGGATATCGCGCTCGCCGTCGATCCGACCGGCGGATCACACCCCGCCGAGGTCGAAACGATTCTTGGTCGGTTTGACCTCAGCGGGTTGGAGAACGAGATACCGTGGACACTCAGCGGGGGGCAACGGCGACGCCTCGCACTGGCCGGCGCTTTTGCCGGAACTCCCCGGGTACTGGCGCTCGACGAGCCGTTTCTCGAGCTGGACTACCCCAACCTGCGACGCGTTGTTGAGGCCCTGTCGGCGTTCCGATCAGCCGGTGGCACCGCCGTGGTCGCCTCCCACGAGACGCGAGACATTTGGGAGATCGCGGATCAGGTCCTTGTGCTCCACAACGGTGAACCGGTCTACTGCGGACCGCCCGGTGAGGCTGCCGCGTATGTGGACCCGCGCTACGGTCTGCGCCCGCTGGAACCGGCATCGTGGTGAATCGGGAACACGGCTACCTCCTCGCGGCGATCGTGCTCCAGGTTGCAGCTGTTGCCTTCGTCCACTGGCCCTGGTCTCCCGTGCCGCTGGTGGTGGCGTTCGTCCTGGCCCGCGCCGCCGGCGCCCGACGGGGTGAGATCGCGCGCGTCCTCAAGTCAATCGCTGTGGTAACGGCACCGGTGCTCGTTGTGCGTCTGATCGCGGCCCCCGGACTCCGCACGGCGACGGTGTGGGCGGACTACGCCGCCGGGCTGGCGGCGGCGGCGTTGTTCGCCGTTGCCTACCTCCGTTTCCGGGGGGCCCGGGGCGTACAGCGCGCGCTGTCCGGCAGGCGGCGCTCCGGGCGCAGAACCCCGATCGCGGACATGGTGCGATCGGCGCTGTTCCTGCTACCGGAGGTGTCGCGTCGGCTTCGTGACGCCCGGGACGCAGCCAGGGTCCGGCTTGCCGGTGGCGGGCGCATCCCGGCGGTGCGGCGGACCCTGGTCCACGTGAGGGCGTCGTTTGCCTCCCTCGCTGTGGTGCCCCGCCGGCGCGCCGAGGCGATGGTGGTACGGGGTATCATCGGGTCCCCCGAGGGAGTCTCCCGCGATGAGTAGTAAACCGGAGGCGCCACCATCCGACCTGGCGGTGGTCCTGTTCCAGCCGGAGATTCCGCCCAACACCGGAAACGTAGCGCGTACCTGCGCGGCAACGGGCATTCCTCTGCACCTTGTCCGGCCCCTCGGCTTTTCGCTCTCCGACCGGTACCTGAAACGAGCCGGGCTCGATTACTGGGATTCGCTGGATCTCACCGTTCACGACGATTGGGACGCGTTCTGCCGCAGCCGCTCCTCCACCTGGCGGCCGGCACTGCTCACCACCTCCGGGACGATCTCGTACACGGAGATTCCCGTTTTTTCCGGCACCGCCGGGGCCACCACCCACCTGGTATTCGGACCCGAAACGCGGGGACTCCCC
The DNA here is from genome assembly GCA_913030605.1 of uncultured Spirochaeta sp. Classification (GTDB taxonomy): domain Bacteria; phylum Spirochaetota; class Spirochaetia; order DSM-27196; family Alkalispirochaetaceae; genus Alkalispirochaeta. Next base: position 3,495 of record CAJWEZ010000018.1, on the reverse strand, counting down.
CAGGACATCCTTGCAGCGTGGCCCGATGCCAAGTATCGTGTGCCCATGCGCCCGGGACAGCGATCACTCAACCTGGGCAACACTGTCGCGCTGGTGCTCTACGATCAGTTGGCGCAGCGCGGTTTTCCCGGCCTCGAGTAGCCGGCGCAGGAGGAGAGCATGCAGATGATCGGCGTAATCGGTACGGGATTCATGGGATCGTCCCTGGCAACCGCCATTCGAACACGGCACCCCGAACTCCCGATCGGTATCGTTGAAAAGGACGAGGCGCGGCGTACCGCCGCACTGGAACGCCTCAACGCCACCGACTACACCGGCCGCCCCGGTGCGCTCTTCAGTGATGCCGATATCGTCGTAGTGGCGATCAAACCCCAGGATCTCGACACGCTCGCCGACGCCGTCGGGTCCCGGGCCGGCGGCACGACCCTGATTTCGGTCCTCGCCGGAACAACCACGGGACGGATCGCCACCGCCTTTCCCGGTGCCGAGGTTGTGCGGATCATGCCCAATCTCGCCGCCGAGATCGGGCGTGCGGTGATCGGCATCAGTTTTCCGCCGGACATGGACGAGGCCGCGCGACGCGTGATCCGGGAGCTGCTTTCGGGGGCCGGGTCCCTGGTGGAGGTTCCCGAGCACCTGATCTCCACCGTGACGGGCCTGTCCGGCAGCGGCATCGCCTTCGTCTTTGAGTTTATCGATGCCCTGGCCATGGGCGCCGTTGCCGAGGGCCTACCCTACGCCAAGGCGCTTCCGGCGGCGATCGACGTGGTATCCTCCGCCGCCGAAGTACTCACGCACCAGGGTGTGCACCCGCAGGAGATGGTGTCGCGCGTCTGCTCGCCGGCGGGAACCACGATCGCCGGCATTCGGGCGCTCCACGAGGGGGGCTTCCGGTCCGCGGTGATGGACGCGGTCGAGCGTGCCGCGGACCGTTCCCGGGAGCTCGAATCGTAGACCCGACTGCTTGTTGCGGCACCTTCGACTTCGGTATGATGGCGGCATGCTCGACCTCAAGTACGTCCGCGAACACCCCGACCTGATTCGGGAAAACATCGCCAATCGTCACGTCTCCGCCGACCTGGATACGGTTCTGGAACTCTACGACCGTCGGAACGAGCTGCTTCACTCCGTGGAGCAGCTGCGGGCGGCGCGGAACGAGAACGCCCGCGCCATGAAACAAAAGCTCTCCGACGCCGAACGGTCCACACTGATCGAAGAAGGCAAGCGCATCAAACAGGACATCGCGGCGGGAGAGGAAGAGCTCCGCACGGTCGAGGAGCGGCTGAACGAGGCCGCCGATACCCTGCCCAACCTGACCCATCCGGACTCGCCGGTGGGCGCCACAGAGGACGCCAATCGGGAACTCGAGATCGTCGGAAACGTACCGAGCCTTGACTTTCCCGCCCGCGACCATGTGACGCTCGGCGCAGACCTGGACATCGTCGATTTCGAACACGCAGCAAAGGTGTCCGGAGCCAAGTTTTACTACCTCCGCAACCAGGGTGTCTTTCTTGAGCTCGCACTGACACGATTTGCCCTGGATCGCCTCACTGCGCGCGGATTCACGCCGATGATCACACCGGACATCGCACGCACCGATGTCGTCGCCGGCATTGGATTCAACCCGCGGGGCCCTGAATCCAACATCTACAACCTCGAGGCCGAGGATTCCAGCCTTGTCGGTACCGCCGAGATCACCCTCGGTGGCTACTACGCCGGAGAGTCACTGGATGGAGCAGATCTGCCGTTGCGCCTCGCCGGTCTCTCCCACTGTTTCCGACGGGAAGCGGGCGCCGCCGGCCAGTTTTCGCGCGGTCTGTACCGTGTCCATCAGTTTACCAAGGTGGAGATGTTCATCCTCGCCCACCCCGACGACTCGGAGGATCTGCACCAGGAGATGCTGGCGATCGAAAAAGAGATCTTTTCCGCCCTCGAGATCCCGTTCCGCGTGGTGGATATCTGCACGGGGGATCTCGGGAATCCCGCCTACCGGAAGTACGACCTCGAAGCGTGGATGCCGGGACGCGGGGAGCACGGTGAGTGGGGAGAGGTCACCAGTACGTCGAACTGCACCGACTTTCAAAGCCGTCGTCTGAACATCCGCTACCAGAGGACCGGTGAGAACGGGCGCAGGGACAAGGGCTACGTCCACCTGCTGAACGGAACCGCTGTGGCGGTTTCCCGGGCGATCATCGCGATACTCGAGAACTTTCAGCAAGCCGACGGCAGCGTGGTGATCCCGGAGGCATTACGCCCATACACCGGGTTTGACCGGATCCCGGCACGGTGATCCCGCACTCTCCCACCGCCGGGACGCCCCGCATTATCGCGGAGATCGGCACCGCCCACGGCGGAGACCTCGATCGGGCCCGGGAGCTGGTGGCCGCAGCCCGCGACGCAGGCGCCGACACCGCGAAATTCCAGCTCGTCCGGGCAGACGAAATCCTTCACCCGGCGGCGGGAACCGTCGATCTTCCCGGCGGTCCGATTCCGCTGTACAGCCGCTTCGTGGAACTGGAACGGCCGGAGAGCTTTTACGCCGAACTGAAAACAATATGCGAGTCCTCCGGTGTCCGGTTCCTGTGCACGCCCTTCGGAGAGGGCAGTGCCAGAACGTTGCGTCGCCTCGGTGTCGCCGAATACAAGATCGCCTCCCCGGAGCTCAACCACCTGCCCCTCCTCCGAGAAATCAGCGGGTACCAGCGGCCGATCATTCTCTCTGCCGGAGTCGCGACTGTCCGCGACCTTGCCGAGGCGCTCGCCGCGATCCCGACGCCACGGACGGTCACGCTGCTGCAGTGCATCACCGCGTACCCGGCGCCGGAAGAGGAATACAACCTCAGGGTCATCCCATCGCTACGCAGCGCGTTCGGAGTTCCCGTGGGTGTGTCGGACCATTCGATGGATCCGGTGCTCGTGCCGGCCCTCGCCACGCTTATGGGTGCCACCATGATCGAAAAACACATCACGCTGAGCCGCGGGAACGATGGACTCGACGATCCGATCGCACTCGAGCCGGAGGAGTTTCGCCGGATGGTGGCAGAGGTCACCCGAATCGCCACCGCGTTGCGGAACGCAGGCGCGACAGATTCGCTGGACTATCACCGCGCGTGGCTGATGGAGCGCGACGGGATCGCAGAGCGCTTTGGAGTTGCCCGTGTGGAAAAAGTCCTTGGCGACGGAGTGAAAACGCTGGCCCCCAGCGAAGAGCGCAACTACGGTTTCACCAACCGCAGCATTCACGCCCGGCACGACCTTCGCGCGGGCGCGCGCCTCACACCCGACGTCGTCGCGATCCTGCGCACGGAGAAAAACCTGACACCGGGACTGCACCCCCGGCACTGGGAGACGATTCTCAACCGTCGTCTGACCAGAGACGTTGCCGCAGGCGAGGGCCTCACCTGGAACCACCTGCTCGGTGACTGATCGGCTGTATACACAAGCACTGCTGTCCGGTTAAGGCTCCGGCCTGGCGAAAAGGTCCGGTTGGAGGTC
>CAJWEZ010000017.1 GCA_913030605.1 uncultured Spirochaeta sp. | reverse complement strand
ATTGTGCACCAGTCTTCGATGCCACCGTCGGAAGCCTGCTTCCGAGCAAGGGGTGGCTCCACCACGCGGAGCACCTCTCCACGGCCGCCGACACCGACGTGGCCGACGCCGCCGTGCTCAACGCCGCGGCGGCGATACGCACAACGATCGCCGATCGCGTCGCGTGGACGACCGCGGCACTGGAGAACGCCGGCGTCGAGATCGTCCATGGACACGGCACGGTCACCGGCCCCAACTCCATCGTGGTGACCTCCGGCGACGAGGAGGGCACGCCCCGCGAGCTCACGGCGTCCGCGATCATTCTGGCGACGGGATCGGAGCCGATCTTCTTTCCCGGCGTGCGCCCCGACGGCGACCGCGTTATCGCGCCCCGTCACACCCAGAACCTCTCAGCCCGCCCCGCCTCGATGGTTATGGTCGGTGGTGGCGTCACGGGGGTGGAGTACGCCAGCGTCTTCGCCCGCATGGGCACCCGCGTACACCTGCTCAGCCTGGAGCCGCTGCTGCCCCGGATCGACCGGGAGTACGTGGCGCGCCTTTCCGACGTCCTCGCGGAACTCGGGGTAGCGGCTGAGACCGGGGTTGCGGTCCGGTCGGTTGAGAACACCGGGTCCGGCGTTGTCGTGACCACCGCCGACGATCGTCGCCTTGAGGCGGAGATGGCGTTCATTGCCACCGGTCGAGCCGGTGACCTGACGTTCCTCGGCGACGGAGCGCCGGACCTCGCGCGCACCGCCGACGGACAGTTTCTTGCCGTGGACGATGAAGGCCGAACCAGCATCCCCTCGATCTTCGCGTGCGGCGACATCACCGGGCCACCGCTGACCGCAACCCGGGCGGTCCTGCAGGGTCGCCGCGTTGCCACCGCTGTGGCCAACCTCATCAGCGGTGACGGCGATCGGACGTCAGGGCGCGGCAACACTGCCCGGGATACCACCGCCCCTGAGACTGCCACCGCCGGCCGCACCGCCGCCTTCATCGAGGCGGTGTACACCGATCCGCAGATAGCCCAGATCGGCCCGGTGCTGGAGCTCGCGGAACGGACTGATCTGACCGTGACGCGTCAGACGTACGCCGGATCGATGCGCGCCCACGCCCACCGGCGTACCGAAGGGGAACTACGGATCTGGAGCGATGACGCGGGTTCGATCCTTGGGGCCGCAGCGTTCGGCGAACTGGCCGCGGAGGTCCTTGCGCCGGTGCAGCTGGCGATGCACACCGGTACTCGCCTCGGGACGCTTCAGGAGGTACCGTTCGCGTACCCAAGTGTCACCGAGGTTGTTACTATGTAGGGGATGAACGGTCCGGCACCGCACCAGCAGATTCTCGACCTCCTGCGGGCAATCCCCGCCGTGGACTGTCAGAATCGCCTGATGAAGCTCGCGGACCGGGAACTCTCACTGTCGCTGCTGTACATGTCCGACGCCGAACGCGATCGCGTCCTGGCGCTGGTCGGCACCGGCAAGGGACGGAGGGTCCGGCAGGAGCTCGACCGGCTGGAGCGCAGCCGACTGGACTACCGGCAGTACGAGATGGCAGCGTCGGTGGTGGTACGAACGCTCCAGGGGAGCGGTACTACCGCTCCCCGCAGCTACTACCGGCCGTCGCGCACCAGAAGAACGCGGTAGACAACGCCCTGTCCAAACACCGAAACCCCGGCGTTCAGGACCACGAGACCGGCGGTGCCCATCCAGAACCACGCCTCGCCGGCCCCCTTGGCGATGATCGCCTGCCCCACGATCGATACCCCTGCGCCGATGCAGATCAGGCCGCCAATACTGAACGACAGCCAGCGACGCACCAGTCGGGAATCGGCCACGGCTCACTGCCCCATCAGGCTGCTCAGGTCTCCGGTAAACTCCACCGTCGACACCAGCCTCGCCAGATCGTCCCGCTCGCGGAGCAGATCCTCGCGAAACCCGAGGGACACCGCAAAGACGATCACTTCCTCTTGCTCGTGAGCCACCATGATCATGCCGGAGAACGCCTCGGCGGAATCGTCGAACAGCATCGATGCAACCGCCCGGTCGCCGTAGCTGTGCGTCTGCGCCTCGCCGTTTTCCACGCCGCCGGAAGAGGAGATCATGTTTTCGAACATCCCGTTCACGATCGCCGACACGTCGTCCGCGGGAACGCCCATCATCGCCAGCAGCATCGTCGGGAGCACCCCGACCACGACGACGGTATCGCCCGGCTGCAGATCCGGCTGGTCCGCATTCACCTGATCGATCAGCGCCTCGCGGTTGACGATCGCGAGATTCCCGTCGGATTCCACCACGTACCACCCGTCGGGGTAGTAGAACGCCACCTGCATCTCCTCGCTCTGGTAGGACGCGAAGCCCGAGGGCATGCCACCGAATTGCGCCATGGCGGGCGCCGCCGCGATCAGCGCGAACAGGACTGGAACGAATATGCGTTTCATACTCTCAGATCTTAGGGATGGCGGCGGGAATGTCAACGACGGGCTTGCACCACCGACCATGACTGAGTATTTTGGTAAGCATCATGGTGGTCACCAAAGACAAGTTCATTACGATTGAGTATACATTTTCCGCCCCCGACGGCACGCTGCTCGGGAGCAGTGATTACAGCGGCCCGTTCACCTTTCGCCAGGGCTACGGCGACGTGGTCCCCGGTCTGGATACCGAGGTGGACGGCGCGAACGTCGGCGACGAACTGGAGTTTGTCATTCAGCCGGAAGACGGCTACGGCGTCCGCGACGAAGACAAGGTACGGCGTTTGCCCAAGGACGCGCTGCCCCTGGGACGCGAGCCCGAGCCGGGTCTGCGCGTCAACGTCGGCGGAACGATCATGATCATTACCGACGTGACCGACGACGAGATCGTTCTCGACGCCAACCATCCGCTGGCGGGGATTCCGCTCCATTTCTCCGTGCGCATTACGGATATCGCCGATGAGGCGCCGGAGGCGCAGGGCGGATGCGGATGCGGCGGCACCTGCAGCTGCAACTGACATCCACCGCGACGACATCACTTCTCCACCGCCAAAACCAACCCGGAATGCACTCACCGGGTTGGTTTCAGGTTGGACAGCATGAATTTTTCGACATTTCTTGATTTTCTCTCCGAGTTATGACTACACTTGGAGCAAGGAAGGGTGGAGCTGGATGTTCATTCCCGAGGCAGGCGATGAGCTCTTTGGCGCTGATCCTCAGTCGCCAAGCAGCAACGAAGAACAACAGTACCTGATTGGCAATCATCTCACACTCCTGGTCCGCATTCTCCAGGACGCGCCGACGATCCATCGCGGTGTGCCGGATATTGTGGACGCACTGGATGACATACTCGTTCGGGTGGACGAGTACATCCGGGCGCAGGAGCGCGAGCGTCCGTGGTCGTGGGCGGCCCGCCCCGCAGTGTCCGGGCCGGTCCGTCGCGTCCTGGCGCAGGTCCCGGGACTCCGGCGCCTTCCACGGGACGAGTTCCTGACCATAGCCCCGCAACTCATCGACGAACTCGAGACCGCCATAGACCCCTGACGCCCCGAACGGCGGCGTCGGCTCACCACGCGGTGACCGTATCCCCGGGTGACCATGTCTTCCGGAAACGATGCATAGACAAAACGTTTCTCTTGACACCGACCGACGGTCGGTCTATTCTGACCATAAGAACCGACCGACGGTCGGTCGATTTCACGTTTCGCAATGGCAGGAGTACACACGGAGATGGCGAAACCGCACGACGAACGACGTTCCGAGCTTATCCTCACCGCCCGGGGGCTGTTCTTCTCCCGGGGCTACGACAACTGCACGATCAACGACATCATCGATGAGGTCGGTATCGCCAAGGGCACCTTCTATCACTACTTCCGCAGCAAGGAAGAGCTTCTCGAGGCGATGATCGATGTGATGGCGGACCAGATCATGGACAGCGTGGAACAGATCGCGGTCGACCGGAGCCGAAGCGCGACGGAGCGCATGACGGACTACTTCCGCCAGAGCATGATTCTCAAGGCGCAGAGCCCCGAGATGATGGAGGTCGCCCTCCGGACGATATACCGACCCGAGAACACGCTGCTGCGGGTGGGCATGATCGCCCGAACGAGCGAGCGTGTGGGGCCCGTCCTGGCGCGGATCATCGCCGACGGCGTTGCATCCGCCGAGTTCGACGTGGACGACCCGGACCTTTGTGGGGAATACATCATCAGGAGTTTCAGCTCGGTGTCGGAAAAGGCGGGTCGACTGATCCTGGACAGCGCCGACTCCCCTACGCTCCTCAGGGAGCTTCATCGTATCTGGGATTTTCTCGAATGGTCGATCGCGCGGCTGCTGGGGCTCCCCGCCGGTACGATCACCCTTGTCGACCGTTCCGTCGCCGACGAGCTGTTCGGCGCGATTAACCGGGACGCACAGCGTGCCGGGAAGCAGGAGAAGGAAGCATGATTCAGGTCACCGACATCCACAAAACCTACCACAGCGGCGACACCTCGGTGTACGCGCTCCGCGGCGTGAGTCTCGACATCGACGCCGGCGAGTTCGTGGCGATCGCCGGTCCATCCGGCTCGGGAAAGAGCACGCTGTTGAACATCCTGGGCTGCCTGGACCACCCCGACCAGGGCACCGTTTCGGTCGACGGGCGCGAGATGGTGCAGCTCGACTCCCGCGGCCGGGCCGACTACCGCCGCCACAACCTCGGATTCGTGTTCCAGAACTTCAACCTCATTCCGGTCCTCACTGCGTTCGAGAACGTGGCGTTCAGTCTCAACCTGCTCAACATCCCGGAACAGGAGATCACCGACCGGACGATGGCGATCCTACGGGAGGTCGGGCTGGAGGGCATGGAACACCGACGCCCCAGCCGCCTCTCGGGCGGACAGCAGCAGCGGGTGGCGATCGCCCGGGCACTGGTGAAAAACCCGGCGATCATCCTCGCCGATGAGCCGACCGCCAATCTCGACTCGGAGACGGGCCAGGCGATCCTCGAGACGATGCGGACGCTCAACGAACGGCACGGTACCACGTTCATCTTCTCGACCCATGACCCGATGGTGATGGAGTTTTCGCGCCGACTCGTTCGCCTCCAGGACGGCCGTGTTGCGGGGGGTGCGACATGAAACTCAAACAGATCGTGTCGCTTGCGGGCAAAAACCTGCTGCGCCATCGGCGACGGACGATCATTACCGCCGGCGCCGTCGCCGTCGGACTCCTGATGTTCATCCTCGTCGACAGTCTTCTCACCGGGATCGAGGAGGAGAGCAACCGCAACCTCATTTGGTTCGAGACCGGTGCCGCGCAGGTAATCCACACCGGCTACCTCGCCGAGCGCAACGACCGTCCTCTAAAATACGCGATCGACGATGCGGCGGAGGTGGAGGCGGAGCTCGAATCGGCGGGGCTGTCGGCGACGAGCAGGATCGTGTTCTCGGGAGAGCTGATCGTCTTCAAGGACCCCTTCCCCGAGGACGGTTCGGTCATGGTCACCGTGTACGGCATCGATCCGGAGGACGACGATGACGTGTACCATCTGCCGCAGACCGTGTCGGCGGGCGATTTTCTGGAGCCCGGCACGAACGAGGCGCTCCTCGGAGCGTGGCTCGCCGAGGACATCGGCGCCGAGGTCGGCTACCCGATTACGATCGTAACGCGTACCCGTCAGGGGTTCTACCAGACGATCGACCTGGAGGTGGCGGGAATTCTGAACACACCGAATCCGGTGATCAACCGCACCGCGGTGTTCATGCCGGAGGGGGTTGCGGCGGACTACCTGCAGATGGGGGGCGCCGCCACCGAGATATCCGTCGCCAGTGAGCTGGGTCGGACGCTTCCGGAACTGACCCGGGAGATGCAGCAGCAGATCGCCGGAGCCCCCAACCTCCGGGTCGCGGACTGGCGCACGCTGGCCGCCGACGCCGTGGCGATCGCCGAGGCCAAGGAGTCCAGCTCCGGCATCGTTCTGCTTCTGGTGTTTATCATCGCCGCGGTGGGAGTGTCGAACACGGTGCTGATGTCCACGCTGGAACGGACGCAGGAACTGGGCATGATGCGGGCGATCGGCATGCGCGACCGTGAGGTCATGACCACACTGCTCGTGGAGGCCGCGGGAATCGGGCTGCTCGGTGGCATCATCGGGATCGTTCTCGGCGCGGGGGGCGTCGCCCTCATGGTGGAACGCGGCATCGACTACGGCTCGCTCATTCGGGACACCAACGTCGGGTACCGCGTGACCCAGGTGATCTACGGCGCCTGGAACCTCCCCACCTTTGGCCGTGCGCTGGTCGTCGGCGTGGTCATTTCGGTGGTCACCGCGTTTGTACCGGTTCGACGAGCAGTCAGGATGTCGGTGATCGACAGTCTCAGGAGGACGTCATGAATCTCTTCACGATCGCGTGGCGCAACGTCGGCCGCAACCTCCGCCGAAGCCTGCTGTCGGGAGCCGCCATCGCCGTGGCCACGATGTCCATCGTGCTCCTCTTCTCGATTCTGGAGGGCATGAAGACGGACCTCGAGAACAACCTGATCGACTTCTATACCGGTGAGGTTCAGCTTCGCAACCCGGAGTACGGACGCTACGAACACCTCAACCCGCTGCACCTCTCGGTCAGCGACGCGGAGGCGGTGCGTTCCCGCGTCGCGGGCGTTGACGGGGTGACCGCCGCCGTGGCCCGGCTTTCGGTGCCGGGAGCGGTGTTCCGGAACGAGGAGCGGATCGGGTTGCAGGCCGTGGGTGTCGACTTCGACCGCGAGGGGGATTACAGCGCCATCGGCGACTACCTCGTCGCCGGCTCCCTCGATGCGGTCACCGGCGGAGCGTCTCCGGATGGCACGAGCGGCGACGGTGCCAGCTCCTCAGGGCCGACGATCACCCCGGTACTGGTCGGGAACGGCGTTCTGGACCGTCTGGGGATCGGCGTCGGCGACACCTTCACCGTTGTAGTGCGCACCGCCCTGCGCGGCACCAACGCCATGACCTTCCGGGCGGTGGCGGTTGCGGACTTTCCGGTGCCGACACTGAACGACATGGCGTTCTGGGCGCCGTTGGCCCGCATCCAGCACCTCGCCCGCATGCCGGGCCAGGCCGGAGAAGTGCTGGCGAAGCTCGATCACGACCGCGGGGCTCCGTCGCGGGATGCGGTCATGTCAGCGATCCGGTCGGCTGAGCCCGACCTCGAGGTTCGCCATTTCACCGAGATGGAGACGACCTACAGTTTCATCGAGATGGCCTCCACGGCGTACAACATCATCGGGCTGTTCTTCTTTCTCCTCGCCAGCACGGTGATCGTGAACACCACCATGATGGTGATCTTCGAGCGGCGACGGGAGATCGGAACGCTGGAAGCGATGGGAATGCAGGCGCGCGAACTGATCCGCATGTTCTTTTCCGAATCGCTGATCATCGGCGTCCTGGGGGCGCTCGCCGGACTCATCATGGGCGTCGGCGTGGCGCTCGTTCTCAGCCGCGTGGGCATCAACTTTTCCGATGCCATGCAGGGGGTCGACTTCGAGATATCACCGGTCCTGTACCCGATCGTCAATCTCAGGTCCACCGTGGTGGTGTTCCTGTTCTCGGTTGTGGTGAGCGGGGGCACCAGCTATATCCCCACGCGACGCATCACCCGGATCGAGCCGGTGGCGGCTCTCAGGGAGGAATAGTCACATGAACAACACACGAACGCGCACCAGGTACGCCCACGCGGCGACCGTCGCCGGCGTGACGGTCGCCCTGACCCTGGCGACACTGGTACCGCTCGCGGCGCAGGCTCAACCGTCGGCGCAGGAGATCGTGCGACGGCTCGAGGCCAACCGCACCTACGAAACCAGTCGCGCCGAGGTCACGATGATCATCGACGATCGTTTCGGAGAACGCGAGAGCACGATGGTGTCGTACAGTCGTGGCGACGACGAGGCGCTGATCGAGTTCACCAGCGCCGCCGAGCGTGGTCAGAAGGTGCTGCGCACCGCCGACGAGATCTACCTGTACTACCCAGACGCCGCGGAACTCGTGCGACTGCAGGGCGCCGCGCTGCGAGAGTCCATGCTCGGATCTGACGTGTCCTACGAAGACCTCACGGGGGGCAAGACACTGCTCGACACCTACGAGGTCACGCTGGATGGAACCGAGCAGATCGACGGTCACCGCACCTACCGGATCACGATGGAGGCCCGGGACCGCAATGTGGCCTACCCCCGGCAGACGGTATGGGTGGACGCCGAACTCTTCGTCGCCCGTCGGAGCGAACAGTACGCCCTGAGCGGCCGTCTGCTCAAAACCGCGGTGATGCAGGACATCCGCGAGATCGACGGGTTCCAGGTGCCGATGCGGACGGTGATTTCCGATGCCCTGAAGCGTAACAGCTCCACCACGATCCGGATCGATTCGATCGATATCGGGGTGCGCCTCGACGACACGCTGTTCAGCCTCCAGGAGCTCTCGTGGTAGGGCCGCGCCGCGGTGGGGTCGACGATGGACGTGCCGGGGGACTCGTCGGCGTGGGGCTCGGACTGGCCGTGCTCCTAATGGTCCCCGCGATCCCGGCGGCGGCGGAGGTGGTGAGCACTGTCTCTGTCGAGGCGTTCAACTCGGTGATTCTGGGAGATGCTCCAACCGTGGAGGAGAGTCCCGCCGCCGCCGGCAGCGCGAGAGCGGAACTCGATCTGCAGGCGAGCGGCAACCGCGACGTGCGCAGCCGGTTCCAGCTGCGCACCACCCTCTTCGAGGACGAGAACGGCCGGGCCACCTCCACGGTAGAGGTGCCGCGGGCGGAGATCCGGTGGCGTATGACTGCCGGTGAGGACTACCTCATGCGATTCACGGTCGGCCGCTCACGGCTGACGTGGGGAGACGGTGCGCTGTACAACGCCGGAGACGTGATCAACGGGGCCCGCCCGCAACAGGTGGACCTGACGGCGGATGACCTGCGCGACGAAACGCAGTGGCTTGCGGCGGCGTACCTGCCGCTGGGACGCTTTTCCTTCGTGGAGCCGGTCCTGCTGGTCCCCATGCTCCGGGAGACCGCCGGTGGTGGCCGTGTGGCACCCGCGGCAACCGATGTCGGGGCTGGGGGCCGCATCCACGGACAGATCGGCCCGCTCAAGACCGAGGCCGGGTACCTGTACCGCGGCGCGGAATCGCTTCACCAGCCGTATCTCAGCGTTCAGGGCAACCTCGGAGTTGACTGGTACGCCGGCCTCCGGTGGGAGGGAGCAACCGCCGGGGACATGTCCGGCGATGTGGCGGCCAGCGGCGGCATGCTGTACAACGGGTCCGGCGACCGGATCGGATCGTGGTCCGCACGACTGGAGACGCTGTGGAGTGACGCCGACGACAGCCTCCGCGTCTACCCGGCCCTCACCTGGTCGCCGAGCCAGCTGCTGTCGACGTTCGTGCGGGTACAGGTCCTCCTGTTGAACTCCGGGCGCTGGAGTACCGTCGACGATCCCGCCAGCGACGGCGCGATCGGGGTCACCTGGACCCCCATCACCGGGCTCTCGGTGTCCCTGTACGGGACCGGCAGCACCGATCCCGACCTCGGGACGATAACCACGGCGGTACGCTACACGTTCTGAGATCGTGCACATTGCCGCAACATGGGATATTGTGGAATGAGATGCCCATACGATCTCGCAGGAGGGTTGGTCCGTCGCGTGGCGGCGGTCTCTCTCCGGTTCCCGGACCGGACTCGCTCCGGGAATGGCGCCAGGAACTCCTGACCGCGCTCCTCCGCACGTTTGCCGTAGTCGGCCTCGTCGCTCTCGCCCCGGGGGTCGTGGCGTCCCTTCAGGGCGGTATCCCGGCAATCCTGATCGCGGATGTCGCCGCCTATCTGGCGCTTGTTCCTGCATACCTGCTGCGACGACGGCACTACGTGGCATCCGCGGCGATCGTCGTGGGGCTGCAACTGCTCGTCGGTGGCACGCTGATGTTTACCGTCGGAACCGACGGCGCCTCGATGCTGTGGATGCTCGCACCGATCCTGGTTGCGCACCTGCTGCTCGACACGGTCGGGATCGTCGTCGTGTTCACGATCAGCCTGACGCTGCAGATCGCCACCGCAATCCTGCTCCACCTCGACGCGCTCGCCTGGTGGATTCCACCCTTCGCATGGTACGCCATCGTCGGGTCCTACGTGGTGATCGCTGCACTCATCGTGTTTGCGTCCCGCTTTCTGATGACACGCCTGGCAGGAGGTCTCGAGCGTGAACGCGCCCTCAACCACGAACTCGACCACCGCGTAAAAAACAACCTGCAACTGATGGCCAGTCTGGTTCTTCTGCAGAGCAACGACAGTCCGCACCCGGAGACCCGCGCGCAGCTCGATCGCTTCGGCGACCGCCTCACCGCGATGAGCAGTGCATTTCGCCTGCTGGACCGCAGCTCCGGGACCCTCGAGGTCCCCTTCGACCAGCTCCTGTCGTACCTGGTGCACGAACATCTGCCGGTGACAGGGGACGACGAAATCACCGTCGCCGATGGTTCCTCCGTGCCTGCTTTCGTTTCGATCGACCTCGCCGTACCGGTGTCAATCATTCTTGCGGAACTGATGACCGCCGCGGTGAGTCTGGCGCGCGGGCGCCTTCGCATTCGCCTGGACACCCCCGTGACCGGACGGCTTCGGATCTCGATGGTCGTCGGCGATGACGACACCTCGCCTTCGGCCCTCGTCACCGATGCGCTCACCCGCGACATCGTAACGGCACTGGTGGCACAGATATCCGGGTCCCTGGAGGAACGGACCGGGAACGGCCATCTCGAGGTGGCTCTTCAGTTTCCGGTGGAGGCGTCGGCGACGACCGGTATTCGCCGGTAGCCCGCCCGGCCGCCGTCACGCCCAGCGACGGTCGTGAACGACCTGTTCTACGCCGTGGCGGATCGCCTGACTGGCGGCGTTGTAGGTTGCGCTGATCGAGACGCCGAGCCCCGCGTTGACCACGTCGTGCACCAGATGCGTCGTCAGCTTCACGTACGCCGGCGCGTTAATCTCTCCCTCGCCGGTGCGCAGCAGGAGTGGGCCCAGCCCGAACGTCGCACTCAGCGATGACATGCGCCGCGTGATCCCCGGAAACACCGTACGCACCACCTGAAAGAACAGTCGGTGGTACTCGTCGTCACGGCTGAGGACCCGCAGGATCTGCTGGTAGCGATCGCGTCGCCGGGTACCGCTGCGATCCGGACGCGTCGGAACCAGCCGGCGCAGGAGTTCCGATGTCTCGTCGTCGGCGAACTCCTTGTCCGCGGCGGTCAGGAAGAGCGCCGTCGCCGCGGCGTGGCGGGCGAACGCGGGCATCCTGGTGGTATCACCGGCGAACTCCGCAGCCAGCAGCCGCAGCACCTTGGGCACCGCCCCCCGGACGATCCGGTGATGGTCCAGGCTCGACCGCTGGAGAAACCCGCGGGATTCACCGGCGATCGCCTCCAGCGCCTCGTCCAGAATGCGCAGCACCCGGACGAGCTCGGTGACCGCCTCGTCAGATCCCAGGTCGGCAACGATGCCGGACAGCGCCTCCGCCTGTCCTGCGGACAGCATCGAATGGTCGCCGGACCGCTCCAGTCGGCGCCAGAGATCCTTGATCTTCTCGCCGCCGGTGGCGGCCACGCCCGCCAGAAACGCGTCGACCTCTCCGACGCACTCGGCAGGATCGGCAAAATCGGGATTGTGGGTCAGGTAGTACGCCACAAGATCGCGACTGCGGCGACTGGCTTCGAGGGGCTCCACCGCCGTTCGCACGCGCTGGTCCAGGACGAGCGAGAGCGTCTCGGCGAGTTTCGAGTAAATTGTGACGGTGGGATCCACCTCGGTCTGCAACAGGTTGAGCGCCGGGTCCGGCGGCACGAACGCGACATCGCGGATCTGCGTCTGTTCCTGCTCCGTGATGCGCAGCTCGCCATCCACGTAGCGGTTGTAGTTGGCGACCACCGCACGGGGATCGAATCCCCCCTCCCCGGCCGGTCGGTACCGGTTGTGCCACACGAGCACCGGCATGCGCTGCCGGATCTCGAACACACTGCGGAGGTATCCGCCGGCGGAGACGTGCGACGTGGGTTCGGCATTTGTCACCAGGAGCATCGCCCCGACATAGGGAAGAAAACTGAGGTTCTCGTCGGCGCTGATACCGGCGGGCAGATCGAAGAGCAGTGCGTCGTAGCGTTCGGCCAACTGCGTCGCAAAGCGCTGGAACAGCTGGAACTTGCGCTGGCCTCCGTCCTGCCGGCCACCCGCACGGGGAAACACGATGTCCAGACCGTCGCTGTAGGTGAGGACGAAACGGTTGAACGTACCCCGCGCGTCGGGGTCCCCCAGCACGGGCGCCACCTTCTCCTCGGGGACGTCGAGTATCACCGACACGTTGCTCAGCGGGTCCAGATCGACGAGACCGGTCCGGAGTCCGCGCCGCGCCAGCAGCAGTGCTACATTGAGTGAGGTCGTTGATTTGCCGACGCCACCTTTTCCGGAGCCGACGGCAAGACTTTTTCTTCTCAGTACCGGGACCAGATCAGACGGAACGGAGGAGCTCATACCCATATGCATTGTATCGGCATGGAAGCGCCGTGTACAATCACATCACGACTATGAGTTTTGAGAAGTCACCCAAAGAGATCAGCCTCGACCGTCGGTTGCTGCAGCTGGTTCCGCCGGCACTCCACGAAATCACCGATCGCATGCTCCACGACGAGGAGATCAAGGCGCTGCAGGACTACGCCAACGTCGTCAGCATCAAGCGCCTCGGCTACAACGACCACGGCCCGGTCCACATGCGCAAGGTCGTGAAGAACGCGCTCAAGTTCGCGAATCTGCTCCGCGAGGCGGAGATTCCCATGAGCCTGGAACAGGAAGGGATCGGCACGTTCGAGGACAGCGTCCTCGCGATCTTCATGGCCGGGCTCCTCCACGACGTCGGCATGAGCATGACCCGTCAGGATCACGAAAACTACTCTGCGCAGCTTGCGCGTCCGATCATCGAACGCTACCTGGCGGAGTTCTATCCCGCCGACGTCACGCGACAGGTGATCGTCCGGTCACTCGCCCTGGAGGCGATCGTCGGCCACATGGCGATGATCAAGGTGTACTCCCTGGAGGCCGGCCTGATTCTCATCGCCGACGGCTGCGATATGGAAAAAGGCCGCGCCCGCATTCCGATGCTGCTGAACACCGAAGCCCGCGTCGGAGACATCCACAAGTACTCCTCGTCGGCGGTGGAACGGATCACGATCGGCCCCGGCACGGATCGTCCGATTCGCGTGGAGATCGAGATGTCGCAGTCGGTGGGGTTTTTCCAGGTGGAGGAAGTGCTCTTCCCCAAGCTGAACATGAGTCCCGCCAAGCCCTACATCGAACTGGTCGCGGGGATCATCGACGAGGAACCCAAGCGCTACCTGTAACCGCCGGTCCGCCGGCGGCCGCAGGGTGCCGGGCCGTACCGCGGCCTCCGGTCCGGCCCCGACGGAGACGGTTCCCCGCCCCCGTCGGACCATCACTCCGCGCTGTTCCGTCTCGCTATTCCGACTCGGCCAGAAACTTCTCCGCCTCCAGCGCCGCCATGCACCCGGATCCCGCCGCCGTGACCGCCTGGCGGTACGTCCTGTCCTGAACGTCGCCGGCGGCGAACACTCCCGGGACGTTGGTCGCCGTGGACTTGCCGTGGGTGATGATGTACCCGGTCTCGTCGGTCTCCACCTGCCCGTTCAGGAACGCGGTGTTGGGTGTGTGACCGATCGCATAGAACAGGCCGCCGGCGTCCAGTACCTGTTCTTCGCCGCTTTTGTTGTTGCGGACCTTCACCTGCGTCAGGAGCTTGCCGTCGCCGAGGACCTCCGTGGCGTTGGTGTTCCACATGATTGAGATCTTCTCGTTGTCGAAGACGCGCTTCTGCATCGCCTTGGACGCGCGCAGCTCGTCACGACGCACAAGCATCGTCACGCTGGACCCGAACTTGGCGAGGTAGCTCGCCTCCTCGCAGGCAGAGTCACCGCCGCCGATGACAACGAGCGGTTTGTCGCGAAAGATCGGCAGCGCCCCGTCGCAGACGGCGCAGGCGCTCATGCCGCGCTGCCAGTAGTCCTCTTCGCCGGGAAGCCCCAGCCGTTTCGCGGTGGCGCCGGTCGCGATGATCACGCTCTCGGCGCGGTACTCCGATGATCCGGATCGCACCACGAAGGGACGCTGGGACATGTCGATCGAGTCGACCGTCTCGGTCTTGATTCGCGTCCCCAGGCGGACGCTCTGCTTTCGCATCTGGTCCATCAGTTCCGGACCCATGATCCCCTCAGGAAAGCCCGGGTAGTTCTCCACCTCGGTGGTCGTGGTGAGCTGGCCGCCGGCGGCGACTCCACCCGCCATAAAGCCCTCGAACAGCAACGGGCTGAGTTCCGCCCGGGCAGCGTACACGGCCGCCGTATGCGCCGCCGGCCCCGAGCCGACGATAATGACGTGTTCGATATCCGTACTCATTGATGTGCTCCTCGTTCAGTCAGTTGTCTGGTAGTATGGCGCAGGTTGCCCCGTCGCCGTTGTGATTTTCTATATATAGTATAACGACCATAAAAGAAAACGCCAAGGGGTCGCCACCACCCGCCGTCGGCCGCGCCACGGCGGTCATCCCGTCGTACGACCGCCGCCGAACTGCGCGCTTGTCGATACCGGACCGGTGGGGTACCGTTCAGCGATGAAGCGACTGATCCGCGCCCTCCAGTATCGGCTCCTGCTGTTCGTTGTCGGCGGCACGCCGCCTCCCGACAGCGACCATAGCGACGACGACGACTCCACCCGGGTCCGGGGAAACGCCGACTTTTCCGGCAGTCTCACCAACGCCCTCAGGGGTATCGTACTCACGGCGATCACGCAGCGCAACTTCCGGATCGAACTCGGGGCCGCGCTTGTCGTACTGGGGCTCGGTCTCTGGCTGCGCATCGATCCCCGCGACGGGGCGATCCTCGCGCTCACCGTGGGCACGGTCCTGGCGTTTGAGGCCAAGAACACCTCGGTGGAACTGTCGGTGGACCTCAGTACCCGCGAGTTCAACTGGTACGCCAAACACGCCAAGGACTCCTCCTCCGGTGCCGTTCTCATCGCGGCGATCGCGAGCGTGGTGGTGGGGGCGCTGGTCCTGGGTCCGCCGCTCCTCCACCGCCTCGCCGCTGCTCCGAATTGACACCGCGTCGCATCCCGTCTACCATGGACAAATCCATCCTACAGAAGGAATTCACATGTCAGATTTGCGTGTACGGTATATGGGACTCGACCTGTCCAATCCTTTCGTCGTGTCCAGCTCAAGTCTTACGGACTCGGTCGACAAGGTCCGTGCCTGCGCCGACGCCGGGGCCGGCGCGGTTGTTCTCAAGTCGCTGTTCGAAGAGGAAATTCAGGCGGAAATCGATGCCAGCGCCGACGGCGCGGAGCACACCGAGGCCGCCGACTACATCCGCGAGATCCAGACCGGTGCGGGGCTCAAACGCTACGTCGACCTGATTCGCGGGAGCAAGGATGCCGTGGATATTCCGGTTATCGCCAGCATCAACGCGGTGACGCGCAACTGGTGGGAGGAGCACGTCCCGGCGCTGGAACAGGCGGGGGCAGACGCGATCGAGCTCAACATTTCTTTGATGCCCTACGACTACCGCGACGATGAGGCCGCGATCAGCGAGTTCTACGTGAAGACGGTGGAGTCGGTGAAGCGGCTCGTCTCGATCCCCGTGGCAGTAAAGATCGGCCATTATTTTTCGTCCATCCCGGCGATCGTCGACCGCCTTCGCTGGTCGGGCGCCACCGCCGTGGTGCTGTTCAACCGCTTCTACCAGCTGGATATCGACGTTGAGAATTTCCGGCTCCGCAGCGGCTCCCCCATGAGCAGCCCCGCCGATCTGGCGTTTCCGCTTCGCTGGATCACCATGATCTACGGCAAGACGGAGGCACAGCTGGCGGCGTCCGGTGGCGTACACAGCGGCGAGGCCGCGGTCAAGGCGCTGCTCGCCGGTGCCCAGGTGACGCAGGTGTGTTCCACCCTGTACCGGAACGGTCTCGATCATCTGGAAACGATGAAGACGGAGCTCCTGGCCTGGATGGACAAACACAGTTACGAGCGGATCGACCAGTTCCGCGGCAAGATGAGCCAGAAACGCAGCAGCCAGCCCGAGACGTTTGAGCGATTGCAGTACATCAAGGCGCTGGTGGGGCAGAGCTGACACCGATGGCCGACCGTTCCGCAGCCGCCAGCGGCCCCACGGACTCAGGCGTCCCCGCCGGCAACGACCTCCACGAGATTCTCGCCACCGCGATCCGTGCGGCACGCGTCGGCGGCGCGGTGGACCACCGCCACTTCGGTCGCGTGCACCCGGGTCAGGCGGTTCTGAAGGAACACGAAGAGTGGAATCCCGTCACGGAGGTCGACCGTGAATCGGAGACGGCGATCACCACCTTCATCGCCCAGGCGTATCCTGAGCACGCGTTTCTCGGTGAGGAAAACGTCGCCGGCCAGGACCGCGGGGCGGAACACCTCTGGATCATCGATCCGATCGACGGTACCGCCAACTTCATTCACGGGGTGCCGCACTACGGCGTCGCCGTGGGATACGCGTACCGTGGCACGGTGATGGCCGCGGCGTGCCTGGATCCGGAGCGCGACGAACTGTTCACTGCGGTCCGCGGCGGCGGAGCGTGGCTCAACGGCGAGCCGATCGGGAACGTGCACCGGGCTGAACGGATTTCCGACGCCATGGTCTGCACCGGGTTCTACTACGACCGCGGTGAGATGATGGAACAGACACTCGCTACCATTCGGGCGCTGTTTCTGCGCAAGATTCACGGCCTCCGGCGAAGCGGGAGCGCGGTTCTCGATATCTGCTGGACCGCCGCGGGCCGCTACGACGCATTCTTCGAGTACGAGCTCGGGCCGTGGGACTACGCCGCCGCATCCCTGGTGGCGGAGGAGGCGGGCATCCGTATCTCAGCCGCCGACGGGTCGGCCCTCACCTTCGACAGCGGAAACGTTGCCTGTTCCGCGCCGTCACTGTACGATGAGTTTCTCGGGGTCGTGCGCCACGCCTGAGGCCGCCGCCACTCCCCCGGAGATCCGAATGGGGGCACCATGAAACAGATCCGCATCCGTCGGGAGTCTCTTCTCCCGCAGCTCCACAAAGTTCATCTCTTCCGACACCTCTCAGAGGCGTCGGTCAACCACCTGCTCGACGTGTCGTCCTTCGAGGAATACGAACCGGGAGAGTACTTCATCCGCGAACACGAGGTCGAATCGACGGTCTACGTGATTCTGTCGGGAACGTGTGCCGTCATGGTCGACCAGGAGGGGACCGAAGCGTACGTGGCGGCGCTGGGAGCGGGACAGGTGGTGGGAGAGGCGGCGATATTCGCAAATCTTCCGCGCACCGCCAGCGTCGTTGCCCAGGACCGCTGCCGCCTCATGTGCTTCGAGCGCTCCCGCTTTCTCGGCGTCCTGCGGGACGAGCCGGAGGCGGGGCTGCGCATTCTCTACGTGCTGGTCCACAATCTCCTCGGGAAACTCCGGGAGGTGAACCTCGAACTCGCCTTCGAACGGCGCGACAACGTGGCGCAGGACGAGGTGGACGCTCTCATCGAGGACCTCCTCGCCTGACGCCGGCCGGACCATAGCCGGAGTACCGTACTCCATCGGAGGCGGCACCCGGCCGTGGCGCTCGCCCCCTGCCGAAGCGCGCCCCCTGCCGAAGCCCGGCTCCCGCCGGGGAGGGCGCTGCGCAGCTCCCCTACACCAGCCCGGCGAATCCACCGAACGCCAGCGCCAGGAGTCCCGCGGTCACCAGCGAGATCGGTGCGCCTTTCATCGCCTTCGGAATGTCCAGTAGTGCGAGCTTCTCGCGAATACCGGCGAAGATGTAGAGCGCCAGCATGAACCCAAGGCTGCTGCCGATGGCGAACACCACGCCCTGTCCCAACGTGTAGCCCCGGCCCACGACCAGGATCGCCACACCGAGGATCGCGCAGTTGGTGGTGATCAGCGGCAGGAACACGCCCAGCGCCTGGTACAGCGCCGGACTGACCTTCTTGAGCACGATTTCCACCAGCTGCACCAGCGACGCGATAACGAGGATGAACGCGACGGTCTGCAGGAACGTCAGCCCCAGCGGGACCAGGATCAGGTTCTGGATGAGGTGGGTCGCGATCGTCGCCATCGTCATGACGAACACGACCGCCGCGCCCATACCCACCGCAGTGGACAGCCGGCTGCTGACGCCCAGGAACGGACAGATCCCGAGAAACTGCGACAGCACGATGTTGTTGACCAGCAGCGCGCTGATCAGAATTACCAGGTATTCCATCGCCTACTCTCCCTTCACCGTCGGCGTCGTCACCAGCGCCGCCTGTGTCGCCGCCCGCGCCCTGGCGCGTCGCTTCGCCGCCACCTCGACCCGCTCACGGGCGGTGTTCACCGCCGCAATCAGGAACCCGAGGGCGATAAACGCGCCCGGGGGCATGATAAATATCAGGATCGGGTTGTCGACCAGCCAGGGGATAGGCAGCCCGAAGATCGCGCCGGCACCCAGAATCTCGCGGGTACCGCCCAGGAGCGTCAGAGCAAAGGAGAACCCGAGCCCCATGCTCAGGGCGTCAACCGTCGAAGACGCGACGGTGTTCTTGCTGGCGAACGCCTCGGCGCGTCCCAGGATGATGCAGTTCACCACGATCAGCGGAATAAAGAGGCCGAGGTTTGCGTGGAGGTCGGGTACGAACGCCGCCATCGTCAGGTCGATGACCGTTACGAAGCTCGCGATAATCACGATGAACGCCGGAATCCGGACCTTTTCCGGAATCAGGTTCTTGACCAGCGCCACCACCACGTTGCTTCCCAGCAGGACAACCGCCGTCGCCAGCCCCATTCCGAGACCGTTCACGGCGCTCGATGTGACGCCCAGGGTCGGACACATGCCCAGCAGCAGCACGAACACCGGGTTCTCGGTGAAGAAGCCCTTCAGAAACTCCTGTCTCAGGTTACGCTCACTCATTGCTTGCCTCCCCCGCGGGAACGGTCGGTGCGCCGCGCTCCATCGCCGCTACGGCGTGCCACGCGCGATTGATCGCATCCACATACGCGCGGGAACTGATGGTGGCGGCGGTAATCGCGTCGACCGAGCCGCCGTCCTTCGCCACGGCGAGATCGCCATCACGTGGCGTCATTCCCACAAACTGGCCTTTAAACGGCTCCTCGGTCATCTTGGCGCCGAGCCCCGGGGTCTCGGCGTGGTGCAGCACCGCGGATCCGGTAATCGCCCCGTCGGGACCGAATCCCACCATGACGCTGATCGTGCCGCCGTATCCGTTCGGGGAATAGCTGCGGACGGCGGTACCGACACGCTCACCGTTTCTGGTGGCGGGGTACAGCTCCAGGTCGGGGAAGTCCTGTACCGTGAACGCCTCCTCCGTGGGGGTGTTGTCAAACTCCGGCACCACCTCGGCGACCGCGGCGATCTGCCGCTGCCGCGCCAGTTCGTCCAGGATCGGCTTCGTTTTGGCGTAGGTGAATCCCAGTCCGGCCGCCGAGATCAGGGCGATCGCCGTGAGGACCAGAAACATGTTCGGGAGCGTTGATTCCAGCTTTTTCACGCTGCACCTCCCGCGGACGCCCCGTAGCCGAACTTGCGCGGCTTGAAGTGGCGGTCGAATACCGGTACCAGGGCGTTCATGATCAGGATCGAGTAGCTCACGCCCTCGGGGTAGCCCCCGAAGAGACGGATGATGCCCGCCAGGAGTCCGGCGGAAGCTGCGAAGACCATACGCCCGGTGAGGGACATCGGACTGGTGGTCATATCGGTCACCATGAACCACGCGCCCAGCATGGCGCCGCCGGCGAGAATGTGGTACAGCGGATCGATGTAGGTACCCGGGTCGATCGCCCAGGCGATGCCGGTCACCAGGCCGAGTCCGGCCAGGTACAGAAGCGGGACAACCCACGGCACAAAGCCCTTCCAGACCAGGTAGAGCCCGCCGAGAACCACGGCGAGGGCACTCGCTTCGCCGATACACCCACCGATGTTCCCCAGGAAGAGGCTGCCGTAGGACGGCAGCTGGTCAGCCACCGCCGACAGACCGCCGGCACCGGCCTCTTTGACGAGACCCAGCGGGGTGGCCGCCGTCACGGCGTCCAGATTCCAGGTGGCGAACCCCTGGCTACCGGGGACCGGCCACGTGGTCATGTCCACCGGGAAGGAGACGAGCATGAATGCACGCCCCACCAGCGCGGGATTGAAGGGGTTATTGCCGATACCGCCAAACGCCATCTTGGCGACGCCGATCGCGACGACCGCGCCCACCACGAGCTGCCAGAGCGGAATCCCTGCGGGCACGTTGTAGGCCAGCAGCATGCCGGTGACCACCGCCGATCCGTCGGTGACGGTGGTTGTGTCGCGGCGGAAAAAGTAGCGCACGATCACGTGTTCCACCACAACGCTGGCGCCGACCGCCGTCAGTGTCACCACCGCAGCGCGGATACCATAGAACCAGATGCCGACGAGGGTCGTGGGCATCAGTGCCAATACGACGCTCCACATGATACGGGCGACGGATACTTCGCTCCGTTCGTGGGGCGGCAGGGCCACGACCAACGACCGGCCGGTTGCCTGTGTACTCATATCAACTCACTTTCCTGCCCGGGCCGCCGCCCGGCTGCGGCGCAGTGCTCCCACGCGGCCCTTGCCGAGGCGGATCCAGTCGAGGATCGGCCGGTTTGACGGACACGCAAAGTTGCAGCTGCCGCACTCGATACAGTCCATGATGCCCTCACGTTCGGCATCCTCCCACATCTCCGCCTGTACCAGCTTTTCCAGCAGGTACGGTTCCAGGCCCATGGGACACGCGCCAACGCACCGGGAACACCGAATGCAGTTCCCCACGGCGTGGCGCCGGGCGTCGGCGGCGCGCATGAAAATCAGGCCGCCCGATCCCTTGGTGATCGGAACGTCAAAACTGGTGATCGCCTTCCCCGTCATCGGACCGCCCATCACCACCTTGGCGGTGTCCTCGGGCATGCCCCCGACCGCTTCCACGAGCGCGCTGACCGGGGTGCCGATACGAACACGGAAGTTGCCGCCGTCGCCGCGGGCCACCAGCTCCTTGCCGGTAACCGTGACGATGCGATCGATGAAGGGGCGGTTCTTCTGCACGGCGTGATAGACCGCGATCGCCGTACTCACGTTGCTCACCACGCACCCCACATCCAGGGGCAGCTTCCCGCTGGGAACCTCGCGGCCGGTGGCGGCCTCGATCAGCTGTTTCTCACCGCCCTGGGGATACTTCACCTCCAGCGGAAGAACCTGGAGGGTCCCCTCGGGAATTTCACCGGCGGCGCTCAACGTCTGCAGTCGCTCCTGCAGGTGGGCGATCGCGTCCGGTTTGTTGTTCTCGATACCGATCCATGCGCGGGCCACGCCGGCGGCTTTCATCAGCACACGGGTCCCGACGATCAGTTCGTCGGCGTTCTCCAGCATGAGGCGGTGATCAGCCGTGAGGTACGGCTCGCACTCCACGCCGTTGATCAGCAGCGTATCCACGTGCTTGCCCTCGGGGACGGAGTATTTCACCGCCGTGGGAAACGTGGCGCCACCGGCTCCGACGATCCCCGCCTCGGCGATCCGGGCGACGATGGAGGTCGCGTCCATGGGGATGGACTGGACGAGGTCCGGCGTCGTGTCGATCCCGGGCTCCCATTCATCACCGTCCACGGCGATAACCACGGCCTGGCGCCGGTAGCCCTGGGCGTCGACCACGGTGTCGATCTTCTTGACCTTGCCGGACACGCTCGAGTGCACCGGCGCCGAGATGAACCCGCTGGCCTTCGCCAGCAGCGTGCCGACCTTGACCTCGGTTCCGCGCTCCACGACCAGCTCGGCGGGTTTGCCGATATGCTGAGAGACCGGAATCGCCACCTGCGCCGGCGGCGCCAGGTCAACGATCGGCTTGTCGGCCGTCAGCTTGTTCTCCGGAGGATGGATGCCTCCGATGGAAAATGTCTTCATAGGCTGCTCCAACTCCGGGGCTCAGGTGGCCGCCGGTTCGGTTTCCGTTTTCTTGGGTTTCGGCTTCGGGGGCTCAAACGTGGCGGCGATCGCGTTGGTCGGACAGACCGGGACGCACTTGCCACAGGCGATGCACTTGTCGTGATCGATATAGGCGAGGTTGTTTTCGATCGTGATCGCCTGGACGATCCCGTCGCAGGTTTTCTTGCACAGGCCGCAGCCGATGCAGGCGACCGAACAGTTCTTTTTGGCCGCCACAGGGGACTCGGTATTGCGGCAGTTGATCCACACGCGACGGTCACGCCGACCGACCGGACGGATTTCGAACAGGTTCCGCGGGCACGCGTCCACGCAGGCGCCGCAGCTCGTGCACTTCTCCTGGTCGACCTCGGGGAGACCCGTATCCGGGTTCATGGTGATCGCATCAAAGGGACAGACCACCTCGCAGTCGCCATGACCGAGACAGCCAAAGGCGCAGCCGTTCTCACCGGCGAACGTGCCGTGGGCCACGGCGCAGCTCCGGGGACCGTCGTAGCTCGCCTTGGCGGGCGCCTTCTCGCAGCTACCGCCACACCGAAGCACCGCCACGGTTTCCTTGGCGCTGCCGACTTCCAGGCCGAAGTACTCTCCGATACGGGTCATCGTCTCCTGGCCACCGGGGGGGCAGTTCAGATGCGAGATGTCACCACCGTCGGCGGCATCGACCAGCGCCGCCGCCATTCCGGGACAGCCCGGAAACCCGCAGGCGCCGCAGTTGATCCCCGGGAGCATTTCGGTGACCTCACCGACCCGCGGGTCCTCCTCCACGGCGAATTTTTTCGCGATGACGTACAGAATCGTCGCGAATATCGCAGCAACGGCACCCAGAACGAGCACCGAAAATAGTATTGTCTGCGTCACTGAACACCTTCCTTGTGAAACGCTGAAGCATCAACCAGGTTCAATGCGCCCACCGATGCAATCGCATCCGACGGGGTCGCGTCAAACTGCACGATTCGGGAAAAAAGGTGGCGCGTGAGGTACAGAACGCCGTAGTACGGCGCCAGCGCGCCAAGTCCCACCAGCGCCGCCAGCTCCTGGCTGCCCAGGGGGGTGGCGAGGGCGAAGAGCAGGCCAACCACGAGCGCGAGGGGTACGACAAAGGCGAACACCACGCCCATCCAGCCGTAGCGTTCCGGCATCGTGAGATCGACGCGGGCCCCCGGAGTCAGGCCGCCACGGTTCGCCACGCGGATGGTGCGCGCCTGGGCGTCGCCGGGCTGGCAGACACCGCGGATCCGGCAGGAGGAACAGGCACTTGTCTGAACGATCTGTATATCGGCTTCGGTCCCGTGCACGGCGGTAACCACCCCTGGTTGGGTGATAACCCTGCACTGACGTCGTATGTGATTCATGGTATAGCCCTGTGTGGGATTCGTTGGCTGCAGTATACACGGAGCAAAACCTTTTTGCAACGGATTTCACGTTAAGGACAATGGGTTTGCGGAATAAAAACCATCTGTAATTTATTATAAAACTACTCAGGAATACCCGTCCGTAGCCCAAGAGAGGCCGATCGTGTAGGCTCACCCCATGGCTGAAACGAAGCGCGGGCGCGAGCTCGCCGGCAATCTGGTGAAAGGGGCTGCGATCGGCGCGGCCAACACGGTTCCCGGTGTCAGCGGGGGAACGATCGCGGTCGTCACGGGCATCTACGATCGCCTCGTCGCGGCGATCGGCGATTTCTTCTCCCCCCGATGGCGGTCACACCTGATGCTGGTCGCACCGGTTCTCATCGGGGCGGTCCTCGGAATCGCCGGTTTCGCCTGGGTGATCGAATGGGGGCTCGTGAACGCGCCGGAGCAGACGTTCTTTGTCTTTGTGGGACTCATCGCGGGCAGCCTGCCCTTCGTGGCGAGCCAGCTTCGCGGTCATCCGATTCGTCCTCACCACGTTGTCCTGGGTATCGCGGCCCTAGGACTGCTGGTGGTGCAGGCGGTAATCGGCGAGCCTCCCATGAGCGACGCGATCACCGAGCTCTCGGCAACGACGGTTGCGCCACTCCTCGGCGCCGGCGTCGTGGCCACCGCCACGATGATCGTTCCCGGCGTGAGCGGCTCCTTCGTGCTCCTGGTCATCGGCATGTACGCCACCTTTCTGCACGCGGTCCGCACCGCCAACATCCCTGTCCTGCTGGTCCTGGCCGTCGGCGCCGCGGTGGGCCTGATTCTCGCCAGCAAGCTGATGAACCTGCTGCTCACGCGGTTTCACGTGGCCACCTACTGGGTCATTCTTGGACTCGTGGCGGGGTCGATCGTCGGAATCTGGCCCGGCGTGAGCTCGGTCACCGCCGGACTCATGGACCTGGGTGCCGTGATCGTTGGCGCGGGACTCGCGCTGGCACTTGGAAAACGTCCCACCACGGCGAAGGAGGTGTCTCCGTGAAACGCAGCGATCATCCCCGGCTGAACGATTCGGTGATCCGTACGGCCGCCCTCATCGGCGGAACCCACGGCAACGAGCGAACGGGCGTAACCGCGATCCAGCGCCGGCTCGCCGGCGTCGCCGCCGATGCACCGGGACTGCCGGCGCCGCGGGAGGCGAAGTCGTTCCGTCTGGACGCGCTCTTCGGCAACCCGCGGGCGATCGAACTCAACCGGCGCTACGTGGATTTCGACCTCAACCGCTGCTTTTCCTCCGACGGGCTCGCCGACCGCGATGCCCCGGGATACGAGCGCCAGCGCGCTCAGGTCCTGAACGCCCTGCTCGGACCCAAGGGCGCCGCCGACCCCGCGTACCAGTTCACGGTCGACCTGCACACCACCACAGCGAACCTCGGTCCCACCGTGATCATCCGGGAGGACGAGGCGATGGCGCGAATCGTGGCGGCAGCGGTCCAGCGGGATCTGCCCGAGGTGCGCATCATGTCGTATCTGGCCGAGGAGAGCGATGGCGGGCACGACGCTCCCGCCGGAGGCGGCCCCGGATCCGCGAACCGCCCCGGAGACTACCCCTACGTGGCTGAAATCACGCCCCACGGAATCGAAATCGAGGTTGGACCGGTGCCGCAGGGCGTCGTTCGTGCCGATGTCCTCGGATGGACCGAAGCGATCATCAACAGCATCGTCGCCACCCTGGACGCCTGGAACCACGACGAGGAGATCGACGTTCCGGATGAGATCACCGTGTATCGCTACATCGGGGACTCGGACTTTCCGCGATCCCGGGACGGTGCGCTGGCCGGGATGATTCATCCGGAGCGTCAGGACCGCGACTTCGAACCGCTGCACCCCGGCGATCCACTGTACCTGACCTTCGATGGAACGGTGGTCCCGTACGACGGCCCCGACGGCGCGGTACCGGTGTTCGTGAACGAGGCCGCCTACTACGAGAAACGCGCGGCCCTCACCCTGGCACAGGCGCAACATATCGCGACGGTACTGGGCTGACGCGCTGGCCCCGCCGTGGCGGGAGGCCGTCGCGCCCCTGTGCTACGCGTCCGATACCACGCGCTCCCGGTGCCACGCGCCTCCACGCCACGCGCCCGATGCCATGCACCCCGCGCGGTGCTCAGAACGTCGAAATCGTGAACGTAATCACATCCTCGTAGAGACCCGAGGGAGGATTGGAAAACGACCCGATCTGGACCTCGATCGGGCGCCGTTCGAAATCGATGCCCGTTCCCGAAAGAAAGCTCACGTCGACAACCCGGCTGCTGCTGAGGTCGTAGGTCGTACCGTCGTACCGAAACGTGTAGGGAATCGTGATATTGCCGGGACGGTTGATGTTGCGCAGGGCGCCCCCGTTCTGACTGGCGGCCTCCACCAGAAACGAGCTGTTTGATCGGAAGAGCAGGTCCGCCGTCCGGACCGCACCGGGAGTGAGAACGCCGAAGTCCATCGAAAAATCGCGCTGCGCGGAGCTGTTGGCACCGCCGCTTTCGACCAGCCCCACCTGAGCCACCGACGCGGTCACGGAACTGATCTCGACGGTGCGGCGCTCAACCCGGACGGCGGCGTTCGGGTCCGCCACGCTCCCGCGGTACAGCGAGACGTCCACGGAATCGGTGTAGGTGCCCTGCCGAACGAACTGCTCCGGCGGGATGCGCAGGCTGAACTGCCGCGACGCGGTCTGCAGGGAGCTCGACGCCGCGAAACTTCCGCTCGCCACCTGCGACGCCGTGACCGGTGCGCTGAGATCCCGGGCGATCTCGTCGTCGGGGGTATAGATGTTGTAGTCCAGCGACAGCACGAAAAAGAAGAAGAACCGCCGCTGCAGTTCCCGGGGATCGAAGGAGGATGCGTTCCCCCGGGAGACGGTGACAAACCACTGCGTGGCGTCGCCCTGATGGGACACGGTGATCGGCAGGGAGGTGGAACTTTCGGAGAAGATCCCGTTGGCGACGGAGATGCTTCCGGGAAGCGCGTCGATGGCGAGCTGCGCCTGCGCCACAACGACCCCCGGCGCGAGCAGCCCCACTGTCAGCAGACCGATCGTGATCCAGCGTTTCATTCCTGCACCTCCCTCAAGAATACCACGTCCTCAAGATCGTACCGGCCCACCGCATCGCCGGGAATGGCGAACACCGTCTCCGCCGCCGGGTCGGCATACAGCTGAAGCCGATACTCACCCGGTGAGAGGTCGGTAATCTCAAAACCACCCTCCTGGTTTGTAAAGAACGGCAGTGTGGTTCCGTCACCGGCGATCACTTCTCCGGCCTCCAGGGCGATGGGCTCCCCGTTGCCGTCCACAAGTCGCCCGCGAACGTACACCGCCGCCGAACTGCCCACCACCATGCGATACCCGCTGCGGTACCCCGGGGAGAAGGCGTAGCGTTCCTGCCCCACGGAGAACCCGTCGGGGAGGTAGGATCCGTCCAGCGACAGCGACGACGGCCGATACGCCTGGAGGTCCGGCATCACCGCCGCTCTCCCGTCAACGACGGCCACGACGCTCCCGCCTCCGCCGCGAACCGGAACCCGGTACGGAGCAACCTGTGAACGCGGCGAGAGGAGTACAAAGGAGTCCCTGATCGGACGGGAGACCGCGACCTCCCCGCCGGCGAACGCCACCGCCGAGGCGAAACGCCCGCCGAGACGGTAGTCGCCGTCGTCGGCGCCGACCGTCTGCTGCACGCCCGGCTCAACGGTGGCGTTGAACAGGTAGCCGTCGTAGCCTACGACCCCGCGCACGATCTGGGGCTGTCCGGGCCTGCGGTCGAATCCCTGGTACGTCGCGCTCCACTGGTACGCGTCGATCGCCCGTCGCGGGATGGACTGCACCGTCGCCGTCGCCGGCCCGCCGGTGAGGTCGTATCCCGCCGAGGAGCTCACGGTACCGCTGTCGTCGGAGATTCGCACGAAGAGGCTTCCCTGCCATGAGACACCGTCGCCGGTGATCGTCGGACCGATCTGCGCGTTCAGCGCGAACCCGCGCGGCGACTGGTGGGACGCGATCAGTCGCACCTCAGTCGCCGAGCGCGCGGCATCGTTCAGATCCCAGCGCCGTACCACACCGAGACTCGCGGCCACCGCCGCCGGCAGGCGCTGACTGTAGGCGACCCCGGCGTGCACCGAGGCCCCCGCAGCGCGTCCGGTCACCGGATCGCGAAACGCCTCGTTCTGCCCGCCACCGGCAAACTCCACCGAGGGACTCCAGCGCGAGTGCAACACCGAGATCACGTGGCTGAGATTGGCGGCGACCCCGGCCCCGTCGGGGCCCGTGCCGGCGACATCCAGCGCGGTAATCCCCCAGTCACCGGCGGCGAGGGCACCGGCCCCCACACCGAAACGGTCCGTCGTCGCCTGCCCCGACCCGCGCACGGTCACCTGCGGGAGGAGTCCCACCTCGTGGGACGCCGACACCAGCGGCGTCGCGGGTGCGTCACGCACGACCCCGGCGGCGTACGAGTAGCGGTGCCGCCCCGGTTGCAGCAGACCCGGCGCGTAGGGCACCAGCACGTCGGTGAGCACCGCGACGCCGTCGCCACCCTCCGTCGGCTGGGTTACGGTGACCTGGTTGCTTCCACGGCCAAGCGGAAGATCCACGATCGCGTGGGGCCCGGGACTGAGGGTGTAGGTGCGGAACACGCGGCCATTGAGAGAGACCTCCACCGGGCCCCTCCGCGGCACCACGAACTCCACACGACCATCGCGGCTCAACGGCTGGCCGGGCAGCAGGTCGCCCCGGCGGGTGGCGGACACACCCCACACCTCGGGGGTCGAGAAAAACTCGCCGGCCCGGTACCGTGCGTTCCCCGCTTCCAACCGGATTTGCCGCTGCCGGAGATCGTGAACCAGGCGCAGGTGGTTGAGGGTAACGGGATCATCGCCGGCGGCAACCGTTGTCGATCCCTCCACCACCCAGGACTGGTAGTTGACCACCGGTTCGAACTCCGCCTGCAGGCTGCTCTGTCCGTCCACCGAAGACACCGTCCCCGCCGAGCGCAGGTTCACGTACCCGGAGAGCGGTTCCGGTGTCTGCACGTTGGAGAACCCACCGCGGGACGATTCATTCAGAACCTGCTCCCGCAGGCGTTCCGGCGCGATGTCCACCTCCAGCTCCACGGATGAGGCGCGATACACGGTTGTGATGCCCAGCGGATTGAGCGCACCCAGTTCCACCAGCGTGTGGCCGGAGCCGTCGGCGAGCTCCTCCAGCGCCGTTACGGTACGCTCGTTAAGGAGACCCCGGATCGTGGCGATGAACTCCTCCAGGACGATCTGCGTGCGTGTGGCCCCCACGGTGGCGGAGACATCGCCGAGATATTCACCGCTGCGGATGACCGGCAGCACCAGTTCCTGGTCGCCGACGTCGCCGAACACCTGTGAGAAGAGGTCCTGGTTCTGCGTGTCCTGGCTCTGCACCTGCGCGGTCGCCTGCGGCGGCGCGAGCGCCACCAGGGCTGCGAAAGCGGCGACGAAAGCGGCCACGCCGAGGAGAGCGATCGGGGATGAAACGGGAGACACGGAATGTGCTGAGCGACGCCTACCGGTCAAAGCGGAAGGAGATCTCGTCCGGCGCCACCGGGAGCGCGTCGAGCGGAATGCTGACGCGGCGTGTGCCACCGGGGAGAACGTTGACAGTGACCAGTGGATCCACCTCTTCCGCCCGCATTTCGGTGCGCTCGCCGTCGGCGATCAGCACCAGGGCCCCGTCCGCCAGCAGGCGATGGGCGGTGCCCGTGTTTTCCACGGTCAGCGTGAGGGTGTCACCGTCGGCCTGCAGATCGCGTACCACCAGGTCCGCGGCGGCTCCGGGGGGGCGTACATAGAGCGTCGCGCGATAGCGCAGCATCATGCGAACGCCGGACTCCGAATCCGCGGTTCGATCCAGATTGATCGGCAGCTGCTCGGCAACAACGCGGTACGACAGTTCGCGCTCCGGCGTGCCCTGACCGGTCCAGCGGACGCGGACCGTCTGCTGCTGTCCCGGCCGCAGGATGAGTTGCGACGGAAAGAGTTGCAGCTCATTCGAGGCGTCGTCATTGAGCTCTGTGCCGTCCGGGAGGATCTCCCGGGTGGTGGTGCGCATCTGAACCGCCACCGGCTGATCGGTGGCGTTGCTAACCTCGAAGGTAGTGGTGGGCGTGGAGCCGTCCAGCTCGATCGTTGCCGACATCGGCTGCAGCTGAAACGCCGCCGCCATCACGGCCGGAACGATCATAAGCGCCGCTGCACACACCGCCCGTCGACTGAACACACGCGTCATGGTCATAAAGGTACACGCTCCGGAACGTACAAAAAAGGCCCGACGATCTGCCGCCGGGCCCGGTGTTCACTCAACGCCGTGTTACGGCGCGGAAATGGTGAAAGTCACCGTATCGGAGTAGGTTCCGGTAGTCGCGCTCGTCGGCGCCGCCGGAAAGGTCACGGAGACCGGGCGACTGACACCACTCGCGCTCGAGCCACTTGCAACCGGGGTACCACTCGCCACCGGTGAACCGTCGTAGTACAGCGTGTAGGGCAGGTTGTCCGTGCCGTCGGTGAAGTTGAACGAGTTGGCAGAACTCGCCGTCACCGTGTAGGACGTGTTGGACGTCTCGGTCACCGTGGCAACCTGGAGCGGTGAACTCTGACCGGCGGCCAGCGCCAGGGACGTGGCACTCGCGTTGGGAGTCACCGTAATGGATACGTAGTTACCCACCGTTCCGGACAGGAACAGCGTTGCGGTGTCCGTAATCTGCGCAAAGGCGCCCATCGAAACCACCGCGAGAAGGACAATCAGGATCATGAGTACTTTTTTCATACCGAACCTCACATTTTGAACAGTACTTTTTTGCGACGCCTACGGCGTCTTTGCTTCCAAATATATTACCTGAATCGGCAGGAATCCAGTTTTCCATCAGGAAATTCGGTTCCGAAGGGGTCAATCGGCGGTCGAAACCCCGTCGACGAGGGCTCTGGCGCCCTCCACGGCTGCCGAGGGGATCTCATGACGCCCCGGAAACGTCCGCCAGCTCACGGAGAGACCGGCGCTGGAGAGGACATCGCGGAGCGCCTCGCCCTCCGACAGCGGCAGGACCGGATCGTCCGTTCCGTGGCTCTGAAACACCGACGGGAGCAGCTGCGTCCCGCGCGTGGAGGCGTCAACGCCCCGCCACCACGACTCGGCCACCAGGGCGCCGGAGAACAGCAGCGCCGCCCGCGGCATCGGCAGCCCGGGGTCCACAAGCCCCTGCCGAAGCAGCTCAGCCGTCACCATTGCCCCCTGGCTGAACCCGCCGAGCACGAGGGTCGACCAGTCCACACCCTGTCGCAGCAGCAGGTCCCGGACCGCCGCGGCGGCGTCGGCGAGGCCCTCCGGCTCCAGCCCTCGCAGCGAGAGGAAATACCCGCCGTACACCGCCCGCTCGAGGTCACCGGTGTCCCGCGGAAACCACGCCCGGCCGTAGGCCATACCCCCGAAAGAGATCGGAATCGGCGCATGGGGAAACAGCCAGCGACGGGCACCCCCCAACGCCGGTGCCAGCGACACCAGGTCCTGGGCGCTGGCGCCGAATCCGTGGAGCAGACAGCCGGTCCATCCGTCCCTCCACGGGGAGGTACGTGTCGACAGCGTCTCCAGATCGAGCGCCACGTGGTCCAGTCCGGTACTCACGCATCACCGCCTTCCCGGACCAGCCATCCCCGCTGCGTCACGTGCCGTCGGAGCTCGTCGTGGGCGTTCCTGACCGCCTCTCGGTCCGGCCCCTTCGTCACCAGGCGGGAATGGTAGTCGTAGTCTCCCACAACCGGATAGCTCCCGATGGCGACCGCCGGGTGACGGTTCTGGACCTCGCCCAGCCAGTCGGCGAAGGCGCTCTCGTCGGCGGACAGGTACAGTTCCCCGGTCCACACGTGCTCCAGCTGAGGCAGCATGGACACGATCCGCTCCATCTTGTCCTCCAGCGCCCGCGGCAACCCCGGCAGTATGAAGACGTTCTTCCACCGGATCACCGGCCAGCGCCCCTCGGCACAGCCCAGCACCTGCGTGTTCACCGGGAGATCGGCCATGCGCGCGACCATCGGAGAAAGGGGCTCGCCGTAGCGCGCCTTTAGGAACGCGAGCATCTCGTCGTTGGTTTCCGTGGCGGTCCCGAACGCGCGGGCGGCGGCGGCGATCGTCATGTCGTCGTGGGTGGGGCCGATCCCTCCGGCGCTGAACACGAAGTCGTACCGTTCCCGGAGGGCATTGAACGCCGCGCCGATCTCGTCGATGTCGTCGCGGACGATTCGAACCTCGCCCACGCGGTAGCCGATACCGGTGAGCGAGGTCAGCATCAGATGCAGGTTTTCCTCGCGAACGCTGGCGGACAGGATCTCGTCGCCGATGAGCAGAATTGCCACCATGCCGACATCATACGGTGGCGGTCGCGAACGCGACAAGGAGCGACGGCACGAGGCACGGCAGGGCGACCGGCTAAAGTTGACCGTATTGCTCGTGTTTTCGTACACTTGCCCCATGGAAGTACGGGAGCATATCGCCCGGGCGGAGGACCTGATCCGCACCGGTCAGTTTGACGACGCGATCGATCTGCTGAACGGGATCCTTGCGGACGATCCCGACACGCTCCCGGCGCTCCTGAACGTGGGCATCGCATACACCGAGAGTGGCCGCAACGATTCCGCCATTCAGGCGCTCTCTTACTACGTACGCCACGATGATGCCAACGATGAGGCGTGGGAGGCGCTGGGGTGCGCCTACCTCCGCAAACACGACTATTCCCGGGCCGAGGAACACCTGGAGCGAGCACGACGCCTCAACCCGCGCAACGGCAGCGTACTGCGAAATCTGAGCGTCCTGTTCAGCCAGACCGACCGCGGACATCTGGGCCTGGAAACGCTGGAAAAGGCGTACGAGATCAACCCCAACGACTACCTGACGACGTATGCGCTGGCGACGGCGTATCGATACCTCGACCGCAGCCGCGAGGCCCACCGTCTGTACGAGCGGCTCCAGACGTTCGAGCATCTCCCGGAGGACATCCGCCTGGACGCCGAAAAACACCTGCTCGAACTCTCCGTCGGCTGGAACTGACCGGAATGCGGCGGGGATTTGCACCGCCCGCCGCCGGTGAAGTACAGTACCTGTCGGGGGGTAGACCGGTGAAAAAGTCCACAGTCACCACGGGAGTCTACTGGGTCGAGATTCCGGAGGTCGATCTGCGCATCGTCTGCGGGGCCCCCGCCGACGTGGTCAAACACCTCATGCGCGGGGGTTTCATCTCCAGCGTGGAACGAAACGGCGTGCGATTTGAGACCGGCCCGAACGCGGTCCTGCTCTCGGATGTCAGCATCCAGAACGGCGAGTTCGCCAACCTGTCCGAGTTTCCGGTGCTCCAGATGTTCTACCGGCAGGGCATGATCATCCCCGGTCACCCGAACAACACCGGCACCAAACCCCGCATCATCGGCGCGGCCGACCAGATCCACGCGCAACGCGAGTACATTTTCCGGGGCAACTACGGACTCACCAGCGAAGAGGAACTGATATCGGCCGGCGTGGAGCCGGACCGCGCGGCGGAGTACGTTCGAATCAAAAAACAGTTCGCCTTCGGCACGATCCGTTCCCCCGAGGAGATGATCGATTTCGTGACCGTCGTTGACGAGCCGGCGGAGATCGCCCCGGGGGTGGATATCGAACGTGTGGCGATCAATACCTACCGCATTTCCCACGCCGGGGACTACCTGGAAGTCTCCCTCAACCTCGATGCCGGGGAACAGTACCAGCCCCCGTACGTGCTGGGTCAGCACAAGATCAAGCGGGAGTATTTTTCAGTCGTTCACACCGGTGAGGGCGACGGATGGGACATCAACCGGCCGTGCATGGCCAGCATTCTGGTATTCCAGGGTCGCGTGTACCTGATCGACGCCGGACCCAGTGTGATGCACACGCTGAACTCGCTCGGCATGAGCGTGAACGAGATCGACGGGATCTTTCACACCCACGCCCACGATGACCACTTTGCGGGGCTCACCTCGCTGGTCCGGGCGGATCACCGGCTTCCCTACTACGCCGCCCCCATGGTGCGCGCCTCGGTGATGAAAAAGCTCTCTGCGCTGATGTCGTTCCCGGAGGAACAGTTCGACCGGTACTTCATCCCGCGGGACCTCGATATGGGCGAGTGGAACATGATCGACGGCCTCGAGGTGAAGCCGGTGTACTCACCGCATCCGGTAGAGACGACGATCATGTTCTTCCGGGCGATGTGGGACGGTGGATACCGGACCTACGCCCATTTCGCGGACATCGCCTCGTTCCGGCAACTGGACTCGCTCAGCACCAGCGAAAACCCCGCCTCCCGCCGCCTGATCGACACGGTCCGGCAGGACTACCTGACCCCCACGGACGTAAAGAAACTGGACATCGGCGGTGGCATGATCCACGGCGAGGCGGAAGATTTCCGCCACGACGAGTCGCGCAGGATCGTCCTGAGTCACAAGGCGGCTCCCCTGACGCTCGCGGAGAAGGAGATCGGGGCCGACACCTCCTTTGGCATGGCCGACGTCCTGATCAAGGCTACGGACGTCACGCCGGAGTCTACGGTCGTCAACCTCCTGCGCCAGAACTTTCCCGGCGCGCCGGCCCACGAGATCGCGATGCTCGGCAACTGCCCCGCCCGGACGGTGAGTGTGGGCTCGATTCTGGTCAAGAAGCACTCACGACCGGAGACCGTCTACCTTCTGATCAACGGACTGGTCGAGATTCTGGATTCCGAGACCGCCACGGAGAACATCCTGACCACCGGCACGATCATCGGTGAGCGGAACTGCCTCTTTGACGAGCCGGCGCGGCGCACATACCGCGCCGGAAGTTTCATCCGGGTCCTGGAGATTCCCCGGGATATCTACCGCGCCTTTATCGAACGCAACGACATGGTGCAGTCGATGGAGGAGTACCTGGAGCGGAAACACTACCTGGAGGGGACGTTCCTGCTGGGAGATCGGATAGCGGGTCAGACCCGGAACGCGATCGCCCAGGACATGGTGGAACAGCGTGCAGACGCCGGCGCCGACATCGATGCCACCGATGCCGTGGTCATGGTCGCCGACGGATCGGTTGAGGTCCGCTGCAACGGAAAGCTGATCGCGGTGGCCGGCGCCAACGAGGCGGTGGGGGAGCAGGCGCTCCTCGGACGCGACCGCTTCGCCATGACCTACCGGGCCCGCACGCAGACCAGATACTACGCGGTGCCCTGTACCGTTCTGCAGCACATTCCGATCGTCCGCTGGAAGCTCCTGGAGCAACTGAACCGCCGCGTGCGAAGCTGCAGCGCCATGTTTCAGGCGTGACCGCATCCGGTGTAGGATACGCCATGGATACCACCGCCATTTCGTCCTGTGCAACCGTCCGCCCCTTCGGACACCTCGTTCCCCGCGTCGGCGATCGCGTTGTGATCATGGCGGGCGTTCGCGTAGTCGGCGACGTCACCCTCGCCAACGGCGTCAGTCTCTGGTACAACACCGTGATTCGTGGCGATGTGCACTGGGTGCGTATCGGCGAGGACACCAACATCCAGGACAACTCGGTCCTCCATGTGACCCACGACGCGTTCCCCCTCTCGGTGGGTCAGCGCGTCACGGTTGGTCACGCCGCGCGTCTCCATGGGTGCACGATCGAGGATGAGACGCTCGTCGGTATCGCCGCCACCGTTCTCGACGGCGCCGTGATCCGGCGGCACGCCATGGTGGCCGCCGGGGCGGTGGTTCCGCCGGGCATGGAGGTGGAGTCGGAAACGCTGGTGGCGGGGGTCCCGGCAAAGGTGATCCGACGACTGAGGGAGGACGAAATCCGCAACTTCGCGGAGAGCGCTGCGCGGTACCGGGAGTATGCGCTGCGCCACGCCGCTGAAATGCCACAGTAGAGGACGCAGTCGTGGCTGCCGCAGAGATAGCGGCCACCGAGATAGCCAGCTACCGCCGCCGCGCCACCACCACCTGGGTGCCGCTTTCGGCGGAAAAGGGGCGCCGGTCATACCAGCCGAAGCGGTCTTCCATCTCGAACCCCGAAACATCCAGCAGCAGCCGCAACTCCTCCGGGAAGATCATACGCAGCGGGTAGGTCACCAGCGATGTCTCGTCCGAGGTCTCGACGTACCACTTGATGTCGAGCACCTGTCGGTCGCTGTGGTAGCGGGTCGTTTCGTAGATCGCCAGCGAGGACACCTCGCGGTGGATTCGGCGGATTCCATCGTCGTCGCCGGCGAGATACGCGGGATCGGGATTGTGGAGCGCCAGAGCCAGCCGCCCGCCTGTGCGCAGACCGCCGTGAATCGCCGTCAACGCTGCGCGGATCTCCTCAACGGTGAGCAGATGCGAGAGGCTGTGGAGAGGAACGAGGACCGTGGTGAACGCTCCGTTGGGGAGCGGCGCGCGCATGTCCCCGACATCCAGCGTCACACGATCGCCGGCGTCGGAGGCTGCGGCACGGGTACGGGCGGCGTCTATCATCTGCGGACTCGAATCGATGCCGGTGACCTGGAGCCCCGTTTCCGCCAGGGGCACCGTTACCCGCCCCGTGCCGCACGCGAGTTCGCATACAGGGCCGCTACCCTCACGGGCGATATCGGTATAGAACTCGATGTCTTCGGTAAACCGATCGTAGAGTGCGTCGTACAGTCGGGGTTGCTCATACAGCATATAGACCAATACTATATCGCGCAGTGACACCACCAACCAAGCCAACCAACATCGTGATCGTCGGGGCATCCGGCGACCTCACCCGAAAGAAGCTGTTGCCGGCGCTGTTCAACCTGTTCTGCAACGGTCTGCTTCCGGAACGGTTTCACGTCGTCGGATTTGCCAGGTCCCACATGACCGATCGTGAGTTCCGATCGGTCGTTGCGGAGACGCTCACCTGCCGCTACGAGCCGGAACCGAGCCAGTGCGACATCAAGGTCGGCCAGTTTCTCAAGCGCTGTCACTACCACACCGGCCAGTATACCAACGCCGACGACTTCCGTGCCCTGGGGCGACGGCTGGAGTCGCTGAACGGCCCCTACGCCTCAATGCTCATGTACATGGCGATTCCCCCGAGCGTATTTCTGGAAACCGCGCGGTCGATCCGCGAAGCGGGACTGGCGGACGAAGAGACGCGTGACTGGTCGCGGGTGGTTATCGAGAAGCCCTTTGGACGCGACAGCCGGAGTTCCGCCGAACTCACCGCCGCCCTCGGCGAGATCTTCACCGAGCAGCAGACCTATCGGATCGACCACTATCTGGGCAAGGAGGTGATACAGAACCTCCTTATCCTGCGCTTTGGCAACCGAATCTTCGAGCCGATCTGGAACCGCGACCACATCGAATCGATTTCCATCGCCTTCTCCGAGAAAATCGGGGTAGAGGGACGCGCCGGCTACTTTGACCGCTTCGGCATCATCCGGGACGTCCTCCAGAACCACCTGCTGCAGACGATGGCGCTGGCGGCGATGGAACAGCCGATCCGCCTGGACGCCAAGGAGATCGCGGAAGAGAAAAACAAGTTGCTGCGGGCAACTCAGCCCATGAGTCTCGATGAAACCGTGACCGGGCAGTACGAGGGGTACCGCGACGACGACGGTGTCCCCGAGGATTCGATCACCGAGACCTTCGTGGCAACGCGACTCCACGTGAACACCCCGCGCTGGTACGGCGTTCCGTTCTACCTCAGCGCAGGCAAGGCGCTGGACACCCAGAAGACCGAACTGGTGATCCGGTTCCGCGAGTTGCCGTACTCCCTTTTTCCGGGGGTGGTCGGCAACTGCCTGCGGATCCGGGTACAGCCGAATGAGGCGATCGAGCTGGTGGTGAACAACAAGGTTCCCGGCATGGCACTGGAGTCGGCGGCGGTACGCCTGAATATGCTCTATCAGGAGGAGTTCGCCGCCGAACTGCCGGAAGCGTACGAACGACTGCTCCTGGACGTGCTGCGCGGCGACCGGTCGCTGTTCATCCAACGCGAAGAACTCGCCGCCGCCTGGGGGATCGTGACTCCCGCCCTCAATCAGATCGAAACCGAGCGGATTCAACCGCAGATCTACCCCTACGGAAGCGCCGGTCCGGCGGTTCCGGGATTCCAGGAAGGACAGCACTGTGGCAGTTGAGTTCACCCGCTTCCCGACGAGCAAGCAAGCCGGGGACGCGCTGTTCAACGAGCTTCGGAAGTACCTCGGAGAGGGAACCGAGTATCACGTCGACGAGGAAACCGAATCGGTGGCGGAACGCACCGCCACCTCACCGTACGTCGTCATGCTCGCCGGCGGCTCCACGCCGATGCAGGTCTACCGGCGACTGGCAGCTGAGCCCCCGAGACGGGTGCACCCGGCGGCGCATCTCATGCTCTCCGACGACCGCTACGTGCCCGCCACCGACGAACGGTCCAACTATCACCACATCCGCCCCCTGGCGCACGCCCTGGGACTCCCGGACGAACGCGTGGTCCACGTTGACGCCGATCGCCCGCTCCCGGAGGCGGTCTCCGATTTCGGTGGCCGTATCGCCGGCCTCGCGGGACGGGACGCGATCTTCGCGCTGGCGGTACTGGGGATCGGCGGTGACGGCCACACCGCCAGCCTCTTCTCAACGGCAGCGGTGGATGCCTCGAGCCCGGGTCAGGTGCTCGGCGACGGACAGGATCCGGGGGTCGGGACCGGGACGCTCCTGCCCGTCCCGCAGGAGCGGCTTGCCGTTCACACCGGTGTCCACGGAGGCGTTGACCGCGTCTCCGTCGGCGCCGCGGTCCTCCTCTCGTTCCGCAAGGTGGTGTTCTTCGCCACCGGCGAGGGCAAGCGTGACATTCTGTACGAACTGAGCAGGCGACCGGAGAACTACCCCGCCGGCCGTATCCTCCTGCATCACCCCAACGCAACGATCTGGACAGACGAGGCGCCCCGTGTCAGATAACACTGCCGATAAAGCCGCCCGGGCGGACCACTGGAAGAACATCGCCGTGGCGTGGCACCGCCACTTCGGCGGCAAGATGGAAACGACTCCCCGATGCGTCGTCCGAGGCATGGACGACTTCTCGGTGTGGTATTCCCCGGGGGTCGCCGAGGCCTGCCTGGCGATCCGCGACGAGCCGGACCTGGTGGATGAACTCACCAACCGCTGGAACACCGTCGCCGTCGTATCCGACGGAAGCCGGGTTCTGGGCCTCGGCGATATCGGAGCCCGGGCGGGGTACCCGGTCATGGAAGGGAAGGCACTCCTGTACAAGTACCTCGGCGGCGTGGACAGCGTGCCGATCATGCTCCAGGACAAGGACCCCGACCAGATCATCCGCACCGTCCTCAACCTCCAACCGAGCTTCGGCGGGATCAACCTGGAAGATATCTCCCAGCCCAAGTGCTTTCGGGTGCTGGATACGCTGCGCGCGGAGGCGGAGATCCCCGTCTGGCACGATGACCAGCAGGGCACCGCCACCGTCACCCTGGCGGGGCTTCTCAACGCCCTCGACATCGTCGGGAAATCGATCGAGGACGTCCGCATCGCCTTTATCGGTTCCGGAGCCGCAAACGTGGCCTGCGCGCGCCTCATCTTCGGGCGCGGCGCCGACCCCGCCAAATGCACCGTAAACGACTCCCGGGGAATCCTCACAACGGACCGCGAGGACCTGCGCCGCAACCGGAACGAATACCCCGAGAAATGGGAGCTGGCCGAACGAACGAACGCCGATGGGCGTACCGGCGGCATCCCCGAGGCACTCGAGGGCGCCGATGTGGTGATCTCCCTCTCCCGGCCCGGTCCCGGGACGATCGACCCGCAGTGGATCCGTCGGATGGCGGATTCGCCGATCGTGTTCCCCGAGGCCAATCCGGTACCCGAGATCTGGCCCTGGGAGGCTCACGAGGCCGGCGCCGCGGTCGTGGCGACCGGCCGCAGTGATTTCGCCAACCAGGTCAACAACTCACTCTGCTTCCCCGGCATCTTCCGCGGCACCCTGGACGTGCGGGCCCGAACTATCAGCGACGAAATGTGCTTCGCCGCCGCCGACGCGATCGCCATGCGCGCCCGCGACCATCGCGACTACGGCCCGGAACGCATCATGCCAACGATGGAGGAGTGGGACCTGTTCGGTGATATCGCCGCCGCAGTGGGTCTGAAGGCACAGGAACAGGGGCTGGCCGGGAAGAGCCTCTCGGCGGCCGAACTCCGGGAGTCCGCACGCACCCGCATCGCCCGCAGCCGCCGGATGACCGAAATCATGATGGAACACGGCGTCATTCCGCCGGCACCGGAATCCGAAGGAGAGGCCCGCTAATGTACGAAGCGATCA
Source organism: uncultured Spirochaeta sp. (assembly GCA_913030605.1). Taxonomy (GTDB): domain Bacteria; phylum Spirochaetota; class Spirochaetia; order DSM-27196; family Alkalispirochaetaceae; genus Alkalispirochaeta. The sequence goes on along the minus strand of CAJWEZ010000017.1, from coordinate 34,063 downwards.
TCATCGGCGGCGGCCCCGCCGGTCTCGCGGCAACGATGTACTGCGCCCGCAAGGGTATGGACGTGCAGATGATCACCGGTCAGCTCGGTGGCAAGGCGTCCCTCAGCCTCAACCTCCCGGACATGTCTGAGTACCACGTCCTGAAGGCGCGGGAACAGGTCCAGGTGTTCCGCGGCCAGGTAGAGTACCTTTCGCACCTCTGGCGCCACGGCCACGTGTCGCAGATCGAAGAAGACGCCGACGGATTCAGCGTGACGGTGACCGCCCCGAGTGGGACGGGGCGCCGGGCCGGCGACGACGCCACCACACACAGCGACGGGGAGATCCTGCGGGCGGAACGGCTCATCATCGCCACCGGCACCACGCCCCGACTCCTTGGTGTGCCCGGCGAGCGCGAGTTCATGGGTAAGGGCCTGGGGTCGAGCGCAATCAGCTACTCCCACCTGCTGCGGGAACGGCGCGTGGCGGTGATCGGCGACTCCGACCGCGCGATTGAGGCCGCCGTGGAGTGTGCGATGCAGGCGGATCAGGTGACGCTGGTCCTGGAGCCGCACGCGGAGTACTCCCATGGACACCTTCAGCTTGTGGAACGGCAGGACACCATCGAGGTGCTCAACGGGTACCGCGCGGTTCGCTTCGACGGCGACGGATTCGCCCGACGCATGGATATCTGCCGCGGCGACGCCGACTGCGCCGAGGACCGACCACACCGACAGATCGAAGCGGACGCGTTCTTCATCGAACGGGAACCGGTGGCCAACAGCGGCATGGTGGAACACCTCGTGCACCGCACCACCCGCGGTGCGATCCAGATCGACGCCACCAACGTCACCAGCAACCCGCGGATCTTTGCCGCCGGAGACGTGACCACCGTGGGGGTGGAACAGATCCTCGTGGCGCTGGGCGAAGGCGCCCGCGCCGCCCTGAGCGCGTACCGGCAGCTCACGCTCCAGCAGCTGTAGCGCAGCGGGACGGGGCTGGAGAGCCTCCCCCCATCGCCTCTGTGGCGCGGCGCCCCATCACTGTTCGCGCCCGAACCACGCCGGCCGATAGCCCCCGGCCTACGACTCGCCGCGAAGCCACGCCGCGAGGAGCGGTACCTCGTCCCACGCCATCGTGTCGACGTCGGTATCGTGCCCCAGGATCTTGCGCACCAGAAACCGAACCGGACGTTTCAGTTCGTTCATGATCACGCGACCGCCGATCATGAACTGCCGCTCGGCGTGTCCCACAAGCCACGGGGGCACCGTCTCCGCCAGCTGAATACGCGCCTCTTCCCCCTGATACAGACAGGAGAGAACGATCGCCACACGCCGCGAGAGCAGGTCCTCCCGGACCGACTCGAGAAAGCGCAGCATCGGTTTCGGAATGGATCCCGCGTAGATCGGCGCCGCCACGACGATTCGTCCATCCGACGGCAGCCCGCCGACAGCGTCGCGCGCGGCGGCGGCGTCGCTGGAGAGGTCGAACAGCTGTGTGCCGGTCTCCGCCGCCGCGCGTTCCACAAACTCCTGAACGGCACCGTGTTTGCTGATGTACGCGATCATCCCGCGACCTCCTCCCGGTCCGCACGCTCCGCCGCGGCGAAACTTGCCCGTGTCTGGTACATGCGGTTGCGCAGGTACAATGCGATATCGATGCTGACCATCGTGCCGTTCAGAACGTACAGAACGATCACGCCGTCCATGAGATAGAACACCTTGTGCAGAATGCCGGCGACGTAGCCGACGAGGAGCGCAACGAGGAACACCAGACTCTTGGAACCCACCTCGCGGGTCTTCCACGATTTGTAGATCGAGAAGGGCCATGCCATGCCGAAACAGATCAGCATGATGGCTTCGAAAATGCTCATATGTCGCTACTGTACCGCGACAGGGGAACCGGAGGCTACCGGGCCGGAAGGTGCACCAGAAACCGGGCGCCGCGACCCTTTTCCGACTCCACCGCCACACTCCCGTCGTGGGCACTCACCACCGCCCGCACCAGGCTGAGGCCGAGCCCGAGGCCGCGCTGGTCGGGCTGAATCGGCCCGCGGTACATGCGTTCCCAGACCCGATCGCGTTCGTCGTCGCCGAGCCCCGGGCCGGTGTCGCTCACCGAAATCTCGATGACGCCGTGTTCCTGATCGCCGTGCCCGTGACCGTCCTCACCGTGGGCGCCCCCGTGGGAGTCGCCGCCGATGGCGCGGGCGGCGATCGTCACCAGCCCATCCTCTCGGCAGTACTTCACCGCGTTGTCCACGAGGTTGGCCACCACCTGCCGCAGACGCAACCGGTCGGCGACAACCTCGAGATCGTCGGGAACATCAAGCCGCATCGTGATGCCGCGCTCCTCCGCCACCATCTCGTACAGGTCGCGGACCTCGGTGGCGAGCTGTGACACACGAATCACCTCCGGCGACAGGCGCATGACACCGCTCTCGGCCTCGGTAATGTCCAGGAGCGTGTTCACCATGCGCAGAATCTCGTCGCTCTGCTCGACCGTCTCCGCCAGGGCGGCCTCCGTCTCCTCGGCGTCGCGGCTGCGCAGCGCCAGTTCCGCCCGCGCCCGCAGACGGGTAATCGGCGTGCGCAGGTCATGGGCCACCATGTCCACCGTGTTGCGCATGCCGTCCACGAGCCGCTCGATCGTCCCGAGCATCTCGTTGATCACATCCACCAGCTGCGTCAGCTCACGGCCACCGGTGCCCTGTTCCACCCGAGCGCCGAGGCGTCCCGTATCGACGATCCGTCGGGCCACCACCGTTACCCGCGAAATCGGCCGAAGTGCCCGCGTCGCCGTCAGCAGGCCCGCGACAAACCCCACCACCACGACCACCACGCCGATGAGCAGGAAGTTCCGCTGGAAGAGCCCGAGCAGGCGCGCCCGGTTCTGATCCGACAGCCCGAGCTGCAGGTAGTACTGGTCCGAGAGCCACAGCCCCGCGACCTCCAGCTGGTACTCGAACTGGTCCGAGTGCAGGACGTGCAGCGCGTTGGGCTCCATATCCATCTGTTCGAGCCGGCCGATGTCGAAGTTCTCCCAGATGCGCGGATAGCTGAAAAAGACGGTGTTGTTGTCCTTGTCCGCCACGCGAACGAAAAACGGGCGTTCCCCCACCAGCAGGTTGTCGACGCCGATCTCCTCCCGCAGGAGATCCAGACCGCCGGTCTGAAACTGGGCCCAGTAGCCCAGCAGCCGGCTCTGCATGTCGCGGAGGTCGTCCTGCTGCAGCGTGCGGTACAGGGAGAGAAACGTGAGCCCGAAAATCGCGACCACGCTGAGAATCGAAATGCTGGTGTACAGGACCGTGAGCCGCAGTCGGGTGGTCAGGCCGAATCGGGCCCCCCGGGGAGTCGCGTCGCCGTCGCTCACCGTCGACCTCCCTCGCCGTCGCGCTCCTTCACGCCCTCCGGGCGGTACACGTAACCCACGCCGCGGACCGTGTGGATCACCTTTGGTTCGAACTCCCGGTCCACCTTGGATCGCAACCGCGATACCAGTACGTCGACCACGTTGGTCTGCGGATCGAAGTCGTAGCTCCAGACGTGCTCCAGGATCATCGTCTTGGTCAGCACCTGCCCCGGGTGGCGGAGAAAGAGCTCCAGCAGCGAGAACTCCCGCGGCTGCAGGTCCAGCGTGGTTCCCTGACGATGAACCTCCCGCGCGAGGAGATCCATCTCGAGATCCCCTACCGACAGGTGCGTCACCGCGTGCGCGGCGCCGCCGGCCCCACCGGACGTCTCGCCGCCACCGTCCGTGCTCATCCGACTGCGGCGGATCAGCGCCTCGATACGAACCTGCAGCTCCGAGAAGGAGAACGGCTTGGTGAGGTAGTCGTCGCCACCGGCACGGAGCCCTGTCACGCGGTCATCCACCGACTGCCGTGCGCTGAGAATCAGGATCGGTGCCGTCATCCCCCGACCCCGCAGCTCTTCGATAAGCCAGAGCCCGTCCTTGCCGGGAAGCATGATATCGACGACCAGGGCGTCGTAGCGTTTGAGACTCGCCGCTCCCAGCGCCTCCTCGGCGCTCTCCAGGTGATCCACGTGATAGCCGGCCTCGCTCAGACCTTTTCGGAGGTACTGGGCGATCTTGGCGTCGTCTTCCACAACGAGTATCTGCACGGTCACAAGGATACCACAGCGGAAAACCCAGCGGGTAGCGGGCCGCGGCGGGATGGCGCGCGACTCGCCCCCGGCACGCGCCCCGCCCCCGGAGCCACGACTCGCCCTCGGCGCGCGACTCGCCCCCGGTGCCGCCGCCGCCGTATATTTCGGGCATGATTGAAGCAGGACAGACAGCACCGGATTTTGCGCTCCCCGATCAGCACGGAGCGATTCACCGGCTCTCCGACCACCGCGGCTCGCCGGCGGTCGTCTATTTTTACCCCAAGGACGACACCCCCGGGTGCACGAAGGAGGCGTGCAGTTTTCGCGACAACTGGCAGGCGCTGCAGGACGCCGGCATCGCCGTGTTCGGGATCAGCGCCGACGACGTGGAAAGCCACCGGTCCTTCGCCGACAAGCACAACCTGCCCTTTCCGATCCTGTCGGATCCGGAGATGAACACGATTCAGGCCTACGGCGCCTGGGGCATGAAGAACATGTACGGCAAGAAGTTCGAAAGCATCCTGCGCTACACCTTTGTGATCGACGGCGACGGTACCGTGATCAAGGTGTTCAAGCGCCCGCGGACGGAGATTCACGCGGAGGAGGTGCTGGTCGCGGTGTGAAGACGATCACAAACATCAACCATATATTGGAATTAATTTAATCCATAATTTCACTTGATTGCGGTTCGGGAGACTCCGTGGTGATAACGCACGACACCACAGAGAGTTAGAAAACAGTATCAAAAACGGTTTCCTGGCATCATTTTTGCATTCAGGATCCTGATGACAGGATCCGTCGAACAATTTCGCTCTCAGCATCCTGCCCCAAATTCGGGGCAGGTCTACGTACCGGAAGACGATACGATTAGTCTTTTGGATCTCGTTCTCGTTGTTGCCAAGCACGCCCGTCTGATTGTGTTGCTCACCAGCCTGACGGCCATTGGGACCGTAGGATACCTCCTCGCTTCCAAATATCTGCCTCCGGACCGGAGTCCGTTGCCCAACACGTATACCGCGGAAGGGACGCTTCTCATCGACTCGGGGCAATCCTCACCGTTGTCGCAGTTGCCGTCTCAACTGTCCGGGCTCGTGGGCAACATCGATCTTGGACAGGGTGGACCGAACAATCGTGAACTTGCACTGCGGCTGCTCCAAAGCCGGTCGGTGCTGGATGCAGTCGCACGTGATCTCAATCTTGCCGCGCGATACAGCATTGAGGAACCGGTCCAGGTCCAAGCTCGTGAGATGCTGCGCGGGAAAATGGCTACTGAGGCCGATTCGGCGACCGGCACTATCCAGATTCAGTTCACCGATACAGATCCGCAATTTGCCGCTGTCGCCGTGTCGTCAATCATGGACAATCTGCGACAGCGCCTCGGGGAGCTGGGGGTGGATCAGAACCGGCGGAAACTGCAGCTCCTCGACACCAAAATCGCTGAGGTCAACCAGCGGATCGACGATCTCGAGCAGCGCACTGAGCAGTTTCAGCGGGACCACGGAATTATGAGCGCCGATTCCCTCGCCCAAGAGCGAGCTCAATTGATGGGTGAACTGAGGTCCAAACTCGTACTCACCCAACTCGAACTGGACTACAGCTCCGAGTTCGCCATGCCCGGTTCTCCTGAGATTCGACGACTCCAGGCCCAGCGGGATAGCTACGCCCAGCTTCTGCAACAGATGCAGTCAGGACAGAACCGGCCGGAGAGTCTTGGGCCAAGCCAACAAGATCTCCCCGCCTTGATGTTCGCCTTTGAGCGCCTGCAACGTGAACTTGACGTCCAGACGGCAATCTATCGATCGCTGGTCCAGGAACGGGAGGTGACCCGCTTGTCCGTGGACAGTGAATCACCCGTATTCCAGGTTCTTGAAGCCCCAGAGGTTCCGCAGAAACGGAGCGGTCCGTCGCGCTCGATGATCTCGGTCATCGCGACCATTACCGCGTTTTTCCTCTCCGTGTTTCTTGCGTTTGTCCTCGAATATCTGGACCGTGCGCGCACCGATCCGGAAGAGGGCCGGAAACTTGCCTCGGTCAAAGAGCATCTCAAGTCAACTCTGCGGGTAAGAAAGGCCCACGAATGAATATCCGATTAACGCTCTACTTCATCCTGATTGCGGCGATTGCCCCGCTTCCAGTGACCGGCCAGTCCACGTCGCCGACGCCGGAAACCTCGCCGTCGAGCGAACCGCCGCGCGACAGTGTGGGACTGCCAATCGATACCCGAGTCATGATCGCGCGCTCTTCAAATGACTACCCCGTCACTCCGGGGGACGTGTACACGCTTCGCTTCCAGAACAGTCAGGGACGTCCTGAGACGATCGAACTGGCGGTACAGGCGGATGCTTCAGTGACGATCGGGTTCCTGGGACCCTATGACGCCGGCAACGAGGCATTCGTGGATCTCAGGTCACGCGTTCTGAGCGATTTCTCCAGTGCCTATCCGGGAAGTTTCCCTGAACTGACAATCCAACAGGTCGGTACATTTCTCGTGGATATTTCGGGGGCGTATCTGGAAAACCAAGCGGTCCGCGCCTGGGGTCTGTCGACCGTCTCCTCCCTGGTGGCGAATCTTGACAGTGAACGCGTCGATACACGCAACGTTTTTCTGCACCGCGAGAACGAGGCATTCCGCGTGGATGTGCAAATGCGTCTCCTGAATCCAGCGGCAGACCGGGAGAAAAGACTGCGCCCTGGAGACAAAATCTCACTCTCGGCGCCCGGTCACAGCGTTGAACTCTCGGGGCAAGCGGTTCGCACCGGTCGGTTTCAGGTAATCCCCAATGAAACGGTGCGGGATATTGTCGAAACATTCGGCGGTGGCACGCTGGAGGGGGCGGACCTTTCGGGGATTCAGGTTCGCGGAACGTTCCTCCCGGACGAAGGACGCATCGTGACACTCGATCAGAGCGCCTCTATCGCAGCTCTGGACGTGGACTCAATCTATGTGCCCGCCGAATCCGACGTGGAAGCGCGCGTCCACATCGAGGGTGCCATCGTCCCCCCCGACGTCGAGGTCCCGCAGGGACAGGCAGGGCAAACGTTCAACTACGTTCAGAAATCGGTCAGGTGGTACGAAGGCGAAACCGTTGCAACGCTTGTACGCCGCTATGATCACTGGCTTTCGCCGAACGCCGATCTGCGCAACGCCGTACTGCGGCGGGAGACATCAATCGAAACCATCCCCGTGGATCTGACGTCCATCGGCCCAAGCTCACGCGCTGCGACGATCTCCGTCAGACCGGAGGATCGTATCATGATTCCGTTCCGCCAGCCTCAGGTTGTTGTAAGTGGTGCCGTATCGAACCCAGGATCATTCCAGTTCGTTCCGAATCGAGGATACGAGTACTACCTCCGGCTAGCCGGCGGGATTGACGGACAGCGGCGAATCGGCAGGAACCCGCGGATTCTTGGCGCGGACGGGGAAAAACGCCCGGATCACGCGATGATCGAACCGGGAGATACAATCCACTTTACCAGCAACCACCCCTGGTACCACGTTGGACCGGTTTTTACCGTCGTCTCAACGGTACTGTCGACGTACGCCCTTATTCAGAACATCTCCAGGTGAGGTTCCATTGAAGAAACAAATTTTGGACGCGACCTACGTCGCAGCTATCGAACTGACGATCGTTGCAGCGCTGCTGACGCTCCTGTGATGGTAGGATGCGCTCTATGTTCACAGCTGGTATTTTGACAGGAACTTGTTCACAGCGGCGGGAGTCAGTCCGAGCAATTTGGCCGCCTTGCTCTGGTTCCCTCCCGTCCGCCGAAGCGCTTCCGCCACCAGGGCCTTTCTGGTTTCAAGCATCGTCGGAAGCTGGCTCGGAAACCGAATGATATCGTCCGAGAGCTCTATTGGATCATGATCGATCAGAATATGGGCGTTCTTGCCAGTCATTAGGTGGTTGTCCAGCACCATTGCGCCGGTTTCTTCGTCGAGAACACCGTCCTGGGCAAACGTGACTGCCTTCAATACCAGCATTTTCAGTTCCCGCACGTTCCCCGGAAAAGAGTGCTTTTCCATCTGGGCGACAAAACCAGGCTTGATCGTCGGGTTTTCGCGCCCGATCGACTCGGCGGCGCTGGCGACAAAATGGCGGATCAACAGCCTCAGATCCTCCTTGCGCTCTCTGAGAGGCGGCAGATGCACTTCATACGCCGACAATCGAAAATAGAGATCAGGTCTAAAAAGACCATTTTTAATGCGCGTAAGAAGATTCGAACTCGTCGCAAATACGAATCGCGCATTCACACGAAGCGGTTCATCACTACCGAGCCGGAAGTATGTACGGTTTTCGATGACGCGGAGCAGCTTAATCTGAGACGCCACACTGAGATCACCGATTTCGTCCAGAAATAGCGTTCCGCCTTCTGCTTTCTCTATCAGACCTTGGCGGTCCGACACCGCCCCAGTGTACGCTCCAGTCGTGTGCCCGAAGAGAGCATCGGCGAACAGCTGTTCATCCAGTCCAGCAACGTTTTCCGCAACCAGGGGGCCGCTACTCCCGCTTGCGCGGTGAAACTCCTCGGCAAATAGGTCTTTTCCCGTTCCCGTTTCGCCGAGCAGTAGAAGGGGGTGAGGCGTATCCGCTACACTTTCGGCGAATTTGATGAGGCGCTTCAAGCGAAGGTCATTGGTGAGGTAGTTTGGGAATCCTTTCACTTTCATAGTATTCATCTGGTTTAATCCATTATAATCACTAATCAATCAAAATGAAATACTTGAATTTTTTCTTATGTATTTCAACTTTAATCAAACGACGCCGCAACGGGACGCTTGTGTGCGCATGACGACGCCATCTGACATCGCAAGGCGACACGGCACACAGATTGCCGTGCAGTGGCTCGGCCTGGCATTGTACATCTCGACGACCTGATCGTGTGCATGTTCACGGTCGCGTCGGCAGACTCCGTGGAAGCACGAACAAGAAAGCCAAGGTAACCGGAGGGAGCTCGCGCAATCGTTGGGGGGCACGCCGTTTCCGACCATCCGCTCGTCGCCGGGCTTCTGTCCCTGGACCGCCGATGCCGCTTGTTTCCGGCGCAGTTGGAGCAAAACAGACCTCACTGGATTTCGCACTCCCCATCAGCACAGTGAAACCCGCGAACCACCGGGTAGCGACACGTTGGAACCGTCACGATGCGCCCGTGCTGGAAAGCGCCCCCTTCCGATGCTATATTTGGGCATATCGTGACACGCACCTGTACCGGCACCGTCCGACCGTTTCTCGCCCGCGCCGCCGGCGTCGCCGTCGTGACCGGCGCGCTCCTGGCCCTGACAGCCTGCCCCAGCGGGGTGGACTGGAGCGACTACCAGGGCGTCAACCTGGTGGCGAACCGGCAGTTCGGGAGTACCGACGCCAACGGGGGCAGCCTCTGGTACTTCGCCGACGGTCTCGACAAGGACACAGACTCATCGCTACCGTACGACTACGTGCAGTTCGAAGAGGTCTCATCGGAGGTGTACGGCTCGCTGCCCAGCGGGGTGAGCGGTCCGGTCTACCGGCTGGAGGTCAAGAACCTGTTCGCGGACGGGACGTTTGAGAACTCGGGGGTTGCCTCAGCGAATGTCGTCGACAACCACGATGGCGTGAACGGCTGGGCCGAACAGGGCAGCGGGTTTGTCAACGCCACGATCGTCGACGGCACCGCAACCGATCCCCTCAAACCCGCGATTGATGGGCTGTCGCTCAATCTCAATTTCGAGGATGCCCAGCAGCGGTACGCAATCGATCTTTCACAGTCGAGCGTAATTCTTGATGGCGGCGCCAGCGCCAATGATGCCTACGCGTTTTCCCTGGATTTCAGGATGGCGATTCAGAGTCTTGGTATCGAACTGAACGACAATGTCAGCGTGGGAAGTGTGAACTACGACTATTCGATTGCGCGGGGCGGGACAATCAGTGATACGCTGGTCTATTCCTTTCCCTCCACCGGCGGAGAAAACACTCTGACCGAGGTCGCAGATTCCATTGGCACCAACCTGATTACCATCGAGCCCGGCCTGACCTGGTTCTCCTTCGGCGGCATCGATCCTTCGGTTCAGGGTGATCGCGTGGAAGCCGTCGTCGACAACATTCGCTTCGTCCGCGCCGATCAGAACCACCTGCTGCGCCTCCCGGTGCCCTACGCCGACCCGGCCGGGACGCGCCCGGAGCTGCGTGGCGGCGGATCGTACACCGTTCGACTGTGGGTCCGCGACGACCCCACCGCCGAGTCGGTGGGGACCCCGAACAGGATTCCCGCCCGCTTCATCTCCGTGGGCATCGACCCCCGAACCAACACCGCGGTTCCGGTAACGAAAACGCGGTCCACGGGAGCCTCGGCTCGGAGGTTTGTCGGGGATCTCAACGGGTGGAAGGAACTCACCATTCAACTGAGCGGCGCCGCGATCCAGACCGACACGTCGATGACCAGCGCCACGACCGTGTTTGACCTCACGATCGAGATCGGTGACTCCTCGAGTGCGGCCTTCCGCGACGCCGGGTCGATCCTGATTGGAGCGGTCGAACTGGAGTGGAGTCCCTACAGCCTGTAGGGTGCAGCGTCAGTCCTTGGCCACGATCACCTTGCGGTACTCGTCGACCCCCGGTGCCACGACCCTGATGAAGTAGATGCCCCGCGCCACGATCTGGTTGCTGTTGTTGCGGCCATCCCAGGTGTAGCGGAAGGTTCCGGTGCCCTGCCGACCCCGGTGGATCGTCCGCACCACGTTGCCGGCGAGATCGAATACGATCACCGACACCATGCCCGGCCGCGAGAGTTCGTAGGTCAGGACGGTGCGCTCGCCGTTCTCCGGGTAGATCACGTTGTTGAGGATCGTCACGTTGTTCCGCTGAACGATGAATCCGTCTCCCAGTCCGATCTTCCAGGGTGCAACAGTCCGCGGATCCGTGGGGTCGGTCACCCGGGCGGCGTTGAGCGGTCCCAGGCGGAACTGGAACTCCAGCATATCCGCCTGATTCATGCCCGACGCGTCCCCCGGTACCATGAACGTCCGAAGCTGGGCGTCGGTCTCGAACGGCAGTGCCTCCCGGACGTCGGTGGTCTCATCGACTTCCACCAGCCCCGCCAGGGCGGTCGGGGACCAGTACCCGGACGAGGTGAGATCGGACTCGATATCGAACCCGTACAGAATCGAGCTCGGGAGCGACGTGGCGGAGGCGTCGACGCGCGCCTGGATCGTGATGTCCGACCGGGACAGCGTCTCGCTGCCGTCGAAGGTGCGGATCGTGCGGAAATTGCCGGCACCGGCGTCGTTAATCCCGAAGGAGTCCGTCGCCCACACCGGTTCCACGAGCCCGATCGCCACGTCCGACACGCGCCGTTCGTCGGCCACCGGGAGGACGTTCTCCGCCTTGTCGTAGATGCTCGAGCTTCCGTCGATCGGCGCCTGATCCACCGGTTTGATCCGCGCGCGGAGGATGTCCGTCGCCGAAAGCGGGTCCGCGAGGTTCAGAAACACTTCCTCGTAGCCGCCGGCCGCCACACCGGCCTGGCTGGTCGCGATCACATCCAGCGAGACCGGAGCGGTGATATCGGTACCACTCTGGTCCACGATCCTGAAGTCGTCGTACGCGATCGTCTGGGTGCGGTCAGCGGAGCCGAACACCGGCTCGGAGAACTTCATGTAAATGCGGGACTCTCCGGCGATCGCCAGGGCCAGGTCGATCGTCGGCGGCGTGCGCTCGATCGCCCGGATCGGAACGGCGGTGGACGGAAGGAGGTTCCCGGCCAGGTCGGTGATCCGCGCCACGGTGGCGTCGTACTGCACGTACATCTCCGTGAGCAGGCCCCAGGGATGTGCCCCGGCGGTCCCGTCGATCTGGAGGCGGAAGTACGAGTCGTTGGCGACGTTCACGTTGGTGACGCCGTACAGCGTGTTGTTGACTTCCGTGTTGAACGCCTGGTTCACATCGGTCCGCAACGGCGTCACACCGACCTGTTCGATGGCGAAGGCGTCGGTCTCGGTGAGCCCGTCGCTCGGATAGGCGAGGGTCGTGTCGCGAACACCCTCGTTGGCCCGCGTGTCGGTGTGAATCAGGTCGGTGGTATAGTCCACGTTTCCGGTGTCCGTGAGCGCCTGCGGATCCCACACGCCGTCGACCATCGGCTGCTGTGGTGTGTTGAAGTAGTTGGCGTCGGACACGTTGGACAGGTCCAGGGCGCTGTTGTCGAGGATGTGAAACTCAAAGCGCTCGATCAGCTGGGTGGTGGCGTTGACACCGGTGACGATCTCAAAGCTGGTACCGACGTTGGGATCGGCGTCCGCAATCGTGTACGAGGAGAACGTGGGCACGTCCACGTCCCAGGCGTTGAGCCACGGCGAGGCCGTGTCGCCGGGATCCGGGGTCGCACCCGCCGGCTCCGCGGTGAGTCCGCCGACCGGGGCGAGCTGGTAGTCGATCTGATTGCCGGCGTCGTCGACGATCTGGGCGTTGTTCTCAACCGTCACGGTGGTGGCGTCCTTGGGATCCGGCACGCCGGTATGCCAGCCCGGAAAGAGGTCGGAACCGCCCCAGGTGGACGGCGCCGTCCAGTCCTCGTTGTAGCCGGAGAGGTAGATCCGCAGTTCCTGATCCGAATTGGTGAACTGACCGCCGGAGAACGTATCGCGGCGGTAGAGCGCGTTTGCCGGAGCCGTGCCCGTGCGCCAGCCGCGGTTGAACCCGGTCCCCACGCCCTGGGGATCGTCGTAGCGGAAGAACCCGTCCACCAGGAGATCCGCCCCGCTCATGACGATGTCACCGCCCTGGCCGGTGGAGTCGCCGACCGCGTCCTCGGCGCGGAGGTTCTGCGACGGCGTGGCGGCGCCTGACTGCATCCCCGGATCGGAGCCGATGCTCACCGGCTCCGACCAGAACAGGTGGTAGTAGTTGTGGCCGTCGTAGGGCGTGGTGAGCGGTTCGTCGTGGGCGGCACGGCCGTACTCCACGCGGTAGAGGACCGGACCGGCCTCGTCGGTGGTGGCGGCAAACGTGGTCGTGGCGTTCTCGGTGTAGTTGATCACCGGGTTGTGACCGCCGGCGTCAAAGAACACGCCCTTGAGCCACGAGAGGTTCGGGACGGTCGTCTGCGACGCCCCGGTGCGGTCCGTGCCGGTGCCCGAGGCGGACGCTGCGCTTCCGGTGGCGTCGGTGTTCCAGCTCCGCGTCGCCGGGGCGCGCACGTAGAACGTGGTCAGGTCGATGCCGGTGTTGGTCGTCGTGAAGCTGAACGGAAGCGCGTCGTCGGCGTCCACACCGGTGGCGTCGAACGCCGCCGCCGTGCCACCGGTGTCAAAGTACGGGTCACCGTTGGCGGCCACGCCGGAAGCCACCGCTGTTTCGATCAGTCCCGCGGTGTTCTCCACCGGCTCGTTGAACGTCAGGCGGATCCAGTTGTCCTTCACCGTCTCCGCCGATATTAGCATCAGCGGGTCGAAGTCCCACCCCGGCGTGGCGGTGCCGGGGCCGCTCCCGTCGGGGTCGGGAACGTAGACGAGGTTATTACCGCCGTCGCGGTAGTCGTTGTTCTGGTGGGCGCTGTTGTTGGCGCCGGGAGGGAGCGGCTCGGCGGCGGAGATGCTGCCGCCGGTGACCTGGGAGTACTCCACGCCGACACTCGCTTTGTAGAACGCGACGGCGTAGGGCTGCCCGAACGGCGGGTTGGCCAGGGGGTTCGCGGCGCTGTTGTCCTGCACGTTCAGCGTCCAGTTTGCCGTCGCCGGAAGGTCGGCGCCGTTGACGTAGAAGTCGCCGGTGCCGCCGCTGCCCACCGTAATGGTCGCGCCGGAGAGGTCCGCAAACGCCGCGTTCGGCGCCGTACCCCACGCACCGGTCGCCTGGGTGTATGACCCGCCGAGGGTGTACGCGAGGCCCGGTCCGGCATCGGCGGGGGGATACGCAAACTCGTTGGCACTCGCGCCGCGGTCCGTGTCGTCGGCGCTGTAGGATGGACCAAACACCACGAAGTCACCGCCACCGGAGGCGGTCGTCTGCACCGTCGCCCCGCTGCCGGCGTTCCCCGGAGTGGTGGTCAGCGCGATCGTGCCACGGTAGACCACGATATCGTTGGCGGTCACCGTCTCGCCGTCGGGGATCGTAATCGTTACGCCATTGGCGTCGATGTAGAGATCCTCGAAGGTGATGCCGTTTCCGCCTGCTGCCACGGTTGAGGCGCCGGTTTGCGCCATGATCGCACCGATCGCCGACCCGCCGGTGGCACGGTAGTCCTGGGCCCCTGCGGTGCGGAAGTCCGCAGTCCCGGCGAGCGTGATCGTCCCGGCGGCTGCGACGGAAACCGTTCCACTCACGCCGGCGGCCGACGCACCGGTTTCCTCGATGCCCACGAGGTCCACGTCCGTCGCCGCCACAACGTCGAGGTTCCCTTCCAGCGCCTGTCCCACGCCGATGACCCCGTTGAACACCACGCTGCCGGTATCCCCGACGCTGTTGATCGTCAGGTCCTCGATCTCGCCACCGGAGGTTCCGGAGACGGTGTTGCCGAAGGTGATCGTGGCACTGCCGGCGTCCACACCCGTGTCGCCGAAGACCGTGACCGGCGCCGCGAACGAGACCGCATCGTTCGTGGTTGCGATGTCTCCGGCAACGCTCACCCCGCCGGCACCGTCCTGGGTGAACGCACCGTCCAGATCGATATCCACCGTGGCGGTGTCCGCGGGGCCCGTCGTGTCCGCGATCGTCAGCGTCCCGCTGTTGGTGACCGTCAGCGCTCCGCCCGCCGTCGTCGTCACCCCGCCGTTGAGCGCAAACGCGGCACCGTTGAGGTCCACACCGCCTGCGGCGTTCGTGTCGATCTGCGCGAAGCGGCTCGTACCCGTCCCCGCCGTCTGCGTCACCGTCGCCGCGGTGATCGTCCCCGTGTCCGCCGTCGCTCCGGCGTTCCCGGCCACGTTCGCGGCGCTTGCGATCGTGAGTGCGCCCAGGCGCGCCCCGCCGCCAACCGCCGAGGGAATGACGACATTGCCCGATCCGGCGGTGAGCGTCAGCGAGTCCGCGGTGGCTCCCACGGCGTCCACCGGCGCGTTCAGCGTAACGTCACCGCCACCGCCACCGGATGAGATCGCCAGCGCGTCGTCCGTCGTATCGTCGAGATCGATCGTCGTCGCCGAGAGCGTTATCGCTCCACCGACACTGGTCACGTCATCCGTAAGCGTCATCGTGGCGCCGGCGCTCACCAGAACGGACCCGGCACCGCTCTGGACGATTCCGGTCACGGTGACGGCGTCCGCCTCCGTCACCTCGATCGCGTTGCCGGTGGTGTTGGTCAGATCAAGCTCGCCCACCGCGGTTTCGATCGCGTCGCCGGAGCCGATCCCGCTGTCCGCCGTCGCGTTCAACCGGAAAGCGGTGACGTTGTTCGTGGCGCCGTTCCCGTCAACGATCGCGTTCGCCGCGGTCAGCGTCACGACATCGTTGGTCGTATCGGTCACCACCGTGTCGACCGTGAGGCTGCCCCCGCTCGACACCAGCGTCACATCACCGTTGCCGGTCTGCGCCTGCGTCACCGTGACGTCGTCCGTCTCGGTCACGTACACGCCGCCGGCTCCCGTGACCTGCGCGTCCAGCGTCGCGATCGTCGTCTCGATCGGGTTGACCGACGTTCCGATGCCGCTCGCACTGTCGGCGGTGAACGTCCCCGCCGTGGTCACGTTGGTCGCGCCGGCCCCGGCGTCCGTGATCGCCGCCTGATCCGCGCTCACCGTCACCGCCGAACCCCGCAGGTCGCCCAGGGCCACACTCCCGGCGTTTGCGCCGTTGGCCGTCACGGTGACCACACCGGTCGCCACGGCGCCGCCCGCCTCCAGCACGCTGTCCGCCGCCATCGTCACCTGGTCACCGCTGTCGCCGGCAGTCGTGGCGTTGTTGGCCGTCACCACGATGTCGCCTGCCACACCCGCCCCGGTGCTCAGCGTCGTCGCCGCCGCGATGCTGACACTGTCGTCGGCGGTGATCGTGATATCCGCCGTGTCCGTCGTGACCGCTGCGTTCACCGTCACGTCGCTGTCCTGCCCCGCCGCGACCAGCGACACCGCCGCCGTTGCGGCGCCGCTCGCGTCCAGCGTATTGCCGACCGTAATCCCGCCGTTCACCGTCGCCACGTCGATCGCCGTACCGCCACCGCCGCCGGTGGTCGTGATCCCGCCGAGCTGAATCGCGTTTGCGTCCCGCAGCGTCACCGTCGTCGGGTTTCCGGCCGTGGAGACCGCGCCGCCGAAATCGTTCCCGGCGTTGTTCAGGGTTATCGAACCGGTCGTCGTGATCTGCGTGGTACCCGTCACCGCCAGGGTGTTGCTCTGCGTCAGGTTGCCGGCATTGAGCCCCAACACCAGATTCCCGGCGACGGAGCTCGCGCCGCTGACCACCAGGTCGTCGGTCTCGGTCATCACCGCGTTGCCGGTGCCGGTATTGACCACCAGATTCGCGACCGTCGTTTCCAGGTCGTTTCCACCGGTTCCGATCACCCCGTTGGCGTTGAGGTTTGCCGTTCCCGTCGCGGCGGTGATGTCCACACCGGCGTCGCCGTCGTCGTAGATGCTCCCCGAACTCGCCGTGAGCGCCACCGTCCCCGAACCCGCGTTCACCGATCCAACGATGATGTCGCCGCCGGTGTCGGTCACCGTTACGTTCGCGTTCGCCGTGGCGATCGTTGCAAGCGTGATCCCGCTGTCCTCGTTGATCACCAGCGCGCCACTTCCGCCGCTCAGGTCGGAGTTGAGTGTGGTGACCGCCGTTCGCGCGGTGGTGTCCGTCGCGGCGTCGCTGTTCAGATAGAGCGTTCCCGCGGCGATGTAGAGATCTGTGGCTCCCTGGCTGTCGTCGATCGCCCCGATCGCGTCCAGATACACAGTTCCGGTGGTCGCGATGTCCTGAACGCCAACGGCCCCCTCGTCGTGTACGGTAATCGTGCCGGAGGTCGTCGTCACCAGCGCGATATCGTCGTTCCCCTCGAGCCCCTCGCCGGCTCCGTTGGTAAGAACCGCGCCCGAGGCTCCTGTGTCCACCGTCAGATTGTTGCCGTCGTTCTCGATGCGTACGAAGCCGCCGTTCGCGCCGCCGACGCCCAGCGCCGCGACATCGAGCGCGGCCCCGCTGTTTGCGATCGCCGCCTCGCTCCCTGCGTTTGTCGTGGCAACGTCCACCGCGGCGGTCTGCGTCTCGATCGCGTTGGCATTTAGCGCCACCGTCACATCCGCCGCCGATGCCAGCGCGCCGATATCGGTGAGCGCCCGCAGCACCGTGGAACCCGCCGTGACATTCACCGTCGCGCCGTTTGTGTCCGCGATCGATCCCGCCGCCGCGTTCAGCGTGACCGTTCCCGCCCCGACCGCACCGGTGGTGACAACGCCAAGCGGAAGATCGCCGGCGGTGTCCGTCACGGTGATCGTCCCGTTGCCGGTGCTGGTATCCGCATTCAGCGCCGTCACGGCGTTCACATCCAGCTGATTCCCCGCGCCGATCGTTCCGTTCACGGCGTTCAGGTTGATCGTTGCGGCAACGACTTCGTTTGCCGCCGTCGCGTTGGTTGCGGTGATGGTCCCGGCGGTGGCCGTCACCGTCGCCGTTCCCGTTGCGACGTCCGCGCTCACGCCGCCGCCGGTACTGTCCACAGCGACATTCCCGGTCGTGCTGATCAGTGTGACGTCGCCGTTGGTGTTTGCCGCCTGCAGGACGGTGAACCCATCGGCCTCGGTCACCTCGATGGTGTTACTGGTTGCGTTGGTCGCGTTCAGCTCGCCGATGGTGGTTTCGATCGCGTCACCGAAGCCCATTCCGCTGTCCGCCGTCGCGTTCCACCGGAGCGCGGTGACGTTGTTCGCGGCGCCGTTATTGTCCGAAATGGCTGCGGCACCGGAAACGGAGACGGTGTCGGCGGCGGCGGAGACACTGCCGAGGAGCACGGTCCCGCTCCCGGTCGTCGTCAGGCTCACATCACCGTCCGCCGCCGCCCCCGTCCCGGCGCTCACGCTCGTCGCCGTCAGGTTCGCCCCGGCGTTCGTGATCGTGATCGTCCCGCTGGTCGTCGTCGATGCCGAGGTCACGTCCAGCGTCCGTCCGCCCGTCTGCGCGTAGTCCACAGCCCCCGTATCGTTGGTCAGGCTGTTCACCGTCACCGCGCCCGTCGCCGCGTTCGTCACGTCCACCACACCGGTCCCGCTGTTGTCCACATCCACACTCGTCACCGCCGCGAGTTCCACCGGCTGCGTCCCGCCGATCCCACTCACCGCGTTCAGGTTCACCACATCCGTCGTGATATCCGGCGTTCCCGCTCCGTCGTCGTCGATATCCCCCACCGAGTTGATCGTCACCGTGTCGCCGCCCGCGTCCAGCGTCCCCAGCGTGATGTCCCCGCTCGTCGTCGTGTCCAGCGAGATCGTGCTGACACCACCGGCGCTCACCGTGTCCCCGCTCAGATCCAGGTTCCCGCTGTCCACGCTCACATCGATCGCGCCATTTGCCGTCGTGATATTCCCGCCGGTGGCCAGGTTCCCTCCACCGCTCACGTCCAGCGTGATCGTTCCGGCGCCGACGGCGATCGTTGCGGAGTTCAGCGCGACATCGCTTCCCCCGGTCAGGACGTCCACGTCGATGTTCTCGCCGCCCGCGCTCGAGTCCAGCGTCACCGCCGTCCCACTCATCTCAAGCTGCGCCGCGTTCCCGATCCCCGTCACCGCGTTCAGATCGATCGTCGCCGCCGCGATGTCCGCTCCCGGGTCCGTCCCCGACTCCTCGATCCCCGCCGCGCTCGTCACCGTCACCGTGTCCCCGCCGGCGCTCACCGCGTCCACCAGAACGCTCCCGCTCCCCGTCGTCGTCAGGCTCACATCGCCGTCGGCGGCCGCCGCGGTCCCGGCGCTCACACTCGTCGCCGTCAGGTTCGCCCCTGCGTTCGTGATCGTTATCGTCCCGCTCGTACTCGTCACCGCGCTCGTCACATCAAGCGTCTGTCCGCCCGTCTGGGAAAAGTCGATCGTCCCGGTGGCGGTCGAAGCGCTGGACAGGGTAGTCCCGGCGTCGGCGGCGTGGGTCAGGTCGACCGCACCGGTGGTCGTGTTGGCGGTGATTGTCGGCGCACTCGCCAGTTCCAGGGCCTCCGTGGCACCGATCCCGGTCGATGCATTGAGATCGACCGTGTCGGCGTCGATATCCGCGAGCGTGTCGGTGGCGGCGTCATCGATCGCCCCGCCGGTCGCGGTGAGCGTGACCGTCCCGGTCCCCGCGGAAATCGCCGGTGTCGCCGTTGACCCCACACTGATGTCTCCCGTCGTGCTCGCGATGGTGACGACATCGTTGACCGTGGTCGCGCGGTTGACCTGCAGGCCGTCGGATTCAGCCACAACGACCCCACCGGATGTGCTGTTTTGGATATCAAGGTTCGCAACCGTTGTTTCGATCGGGTCGCCGGCGGCGCCGAATCCCGTTGCCGAGGTCCCGACCAGAGAGGCGGCGGCGACGTCGGTGGTGGTGTCTCCACCGGCATCACTCACGGCGCCGACGGTGTCGAGGGTCACGATACCGGTGGTCGCGATACCGCTGGAGGCGGCGAAAAGCGTGTCGTCATCACCGGCGGAGGCGGTCAGGTTGAGCGCCGATAGCGTGATATCGTCGTCGCTCCCGCCGGCGGGCCAGGCGGCGCCGGAGTCGACGTCGAAGCCCGCGTCACGGTTCTCGATCACGATCGTCACGCTGCCGCCCGGCGTCGACACCGTGGAAATCGCGCTGGTTGCGATTCGTCCGGCGGTCTCGGCGATGTGAATGTCCCCGGCGACGCCGGCGGTCGTGAGGGACAGCGAACCGCTTCCGAGATCGATTTCCAGCTCTTCCCCCGCGACCGCGGTTCCGACAGCGCCGGCGCCACCGGTCCCCGCCGTGAGCGATATCGAACCGGCGGAGACATCGGCTGCGGCGTCCGTCGCCGGCACCTCCACGACATCTGCGGCACTGGAAACGGAGACGGTGTCGGCGGCGGCGGAGACACTGCCGAGGAGCACGGTCCCGCTCCCGGTCGTCGTCAGGCTCACATCACCGTCCGCCGCCGCCCCCGTCCCGGCGCTCACGCTCGTCGCCGTCAGGTTCGCCCCGGCGTTCGTGATCGTGATCGTCCCGCTCGTGCTCGTCACCGCGCTCGTCACGTCCAGCGTCTGTCCGCCCGTCTGCGCGAAGTCGATCGTCCCGGTGGCGATGGAAGCGCTGGACAGGGTAGTCCCGGCGTCCGCGGCGTGGGTCAGACCGATCGCGCCGGTGGTCGTGTCGGCGGTGATTGTCGGCGCACTCGCCAGTTCCAGAGCCTCCGTGGCGCCGATCCCACTCGCCGCGTTCAGATCGATCGTGTCGGCATTGATGTCCGCGAGCGTGTCGGTGGCGGCGTCATCGATCGCTCCGCCGGTGGCGGTGAGCGTGGCCGTCCCGGTCCCCGCGGAAATCGCCGGTGTCGCCGCGGACCCCACAGCGATATTCCCGGTCGTACTGATCAGTGTGACGTCGCCGTTGCCCGTGGCAGCCCGCGAAACGGTCAGGCCATCACTCTCGGTAATTTCGACGTTGTTGGCGGTGGTGGCGGCATCCAGATCGGCGACGGTGATCTCGAGTGCGTTGCTGGTCGTTCCGTCGTGACCAATTCCGGTTGCGGCGCTGAGCGTCGTCGCGGCTCCGGCGCCGTTGGCCACGATGTCGAGCCCGGTATCGCCACCGTCGAGGATCGCGCCGTTGGAGGATGTGACCGATACCGCGGCCCCAGTCGCGTTGGTTGTTTCAAGTCCCGCTGCCGCCGCGGCACCGCCGAGTGTCACGTCGTCGTATGCGGCGAGTGAAATCGTGCCGGAACCGGCGTTGATCGAAGAACCGTCGGCCATCGTGATGCCGCCGGTATTCCCACCGTCGTTGTCCGCAGTGAAGGAGACGGCACCATTATTGCTGCTGAGGTTGGCCGTGGCGGCGTTGAGAAGGATGCCGCGGCTGGCGGTGACGGTGAAGCCGCCCCGGGCCACGACCGCGCCGTTGATGAGGATGTCGGTGTCCTGGGTTGGGGCCGCGGCGTTGCGTTCGATCGTCAGGGTGCCTGTACCGTTCGTTCCAGATTCCGCTTGCGCGTTTGCTCCGTCGGCGTCGATCTGCACGGCGGGGTTCAGCGCCGGAGCTCCCGTTGCGGTCGCGCCACCGTTGATGATTCGTGACCCCCGCAGGATCAGGTTCTGTGCGGCTTCCGCTTTTCCCGCGGCCTGGATCCAGATTCCCCCGGCACCGTCTCCGTCGTTATCCGCGACGAGGGTGAGGTCGTAGGCCCCACCGGCGGTCGCGACAGCGGCACCGAGGATGATGTCGCCGTTGGATGTGATCGTACGCGATGCGTTGAACGTTACCGGAGCCGCGATCTGCACGTCTCCACCACCGGTGACCGAAATGTTGCCCTGTCCCACGGTCGGTGCCGTGTTTACGATCACGCCGTTAATACTGAGCGTACCTCCGGTACCGCCCGACGAGTCGACGTCTCCCGCAAGGGTCACAGTGGTTGAGTTCGGCGCGCTGATGCTGATGTTGCCGCCGTTTCCTCCGGTTCCGCTCCACACCTCCTGGCCGGCGACCGACGCCACTGTCACAGTGCTTGTCGTGTTGTGGGTGAATGAGATGTCGGCACCGTTTGTCCGGAGCTGGGAGATCGTCGTTGCTGCGGTGTTGTTGCTCTGCAGGACGATGGAGTTGGATGCACCGGTGCCGGCAACGGTGACGGAAACATTGTCCACGTCCAGATCGAGGTCTTGCGTGCTCCCGACCCCGTCAACCGCGGTCAGAACGAGCGTCGCGGCGGTGATGTCCGTAGTCGTATCCGTGGCGGTGTCGTCGTCCACGGTGGCAAGAGCGTCCAGGGTAACGGTACC
The DNA here is from genome assembly GCA_913030605.1 of uncultured Spirochaeta sp. Taxonomy (GTDB): domain Bacteria; phylum Spirochaetota; class Spirochaetia; order DSM-27196; family Alkalispirochaetaceae; genus Alkalispirochaeta. The sequence goes on along the minus strand of CAJWEZ010000017.1, from coordinate 12,094 downwards.
GGTCCCCCCGTTGATGGTGGCGACCGCCAAGGCCGTGAGGGCGTCGATTGTCACGTTGCCGTTGCCGGTGGTCGAATCCACCGTCAGCGCCCCGGAAGCATCGAGGTCCAGGGGGGATGCGGTCCCAATCCCATTGGCGGTCGTGGTGGTGAGGCTGATCGCCGAACCGGCGAGATCCGCCACTCCGTCATCGGTTACCCCGTCTATCTCCGCTGCGGTCAGGACGACCGCTCCGGCGCCGGCGTCCACCAGTGCCAGAGCCAATCCGCCCGCTCCAATACCATCGATGTAGACCGCCCCGTTTGCGGCGGTCGTGTTCACGGCCAGAGACGCCGTGGCGGTGATGTCGACCGATGCGCTGGAGGCACCGACACCGCCGGCGGCGGTGGTGACATCCACCACTGCGCCACTGATGTCGGCGGTGGCGTCATCGGACGCCGTGGTGACCGCACCGCCGGCGCCAAGCGTCACGTTGCCCGTTCCGGCGTCGACCAGCGCAACCTGCACCGCACCGATCGTATCCAGGACAATGTTGGCGTTACTGCCGGTCGTGTCGGCTGAAAGAGTCACGGACGCCGCCACGTCGATCGTCGTTCCCGTGCCGATGCCACCGGTGCCACCAGTTCCGGCAGTCAGCGCCAACGTACCAGCAGACAGGTCCGCCGTCGCATCGTTGGCGGTTCCGTCGATGACACCGGCAGAAACCAACGCCAGCGATCCAGCCGTGGTGAACGTGTTCGGACCCACGGCAATCGAAGCCCCTTCGATCTCAAGGTTGCGGGCACCGATGTTCACCGCTGCCGAGGCGCCGGCGGTCACGGCGCCGGCGGTGACCGTCGGGACGGCATCCTTCCCGATAACGATCGTTCCGGTACCGGCGGCGATCTGAAGCAGCTCGGTCTGCGTCAGATCGAACCCAGCAGCTCCGCCAAGACTGACTGCGGTGGTGGTGGTATCCGGCAGAAGATATGTGTTCGCGGCGCCACCGTTGGCGCTGATCGCGCCGGTAAGATTCAGTCCGTCCGCCCGCAGCGTGACCTCGGCGCCGGCGGTGACCGCGCCCACGGTCATCGAGCCGGTCCCGTCTCGGATGGACACCGCCGCGCCGGTGGAACTCGCGGTCACGGCGTCGCCGGTATTGTCGGAGTCAAAGTCGTTGGCACCAAGGCCCAGGGTGACGGCGGCCGTCCCCGCGTTGAAGGTGGCGGTTCCCCCAACGACAAGCCCTCCCGTTTGGGTGATCGCGCCGCCTGCAGTCACCGAAAGCGTTCCAGTGATGGTGTTCCCCTGGAGTACTATCGCGGTGTCGTCCGTGACGGTCACGTTTCGGAGGTTTGCCCCCGCCAGCAGAAAAGCACCGGTGAAGGTGTTGGTATAGGTAGTATCCCCGTTGTCGTCGAGGGTAATGTCCGCCGCGGTGCCATCGTTCATCGCGATTGAGGTATCCCCGCCGACGTTGACCTCGCCGGAGTCGGTGAGATTCCCCGCGGCCACGGTCACCGTGAGGTTGCCGGAGGCGTTGGTCGATCCAAGATCGAGACCCGATGCGTCCACCAGTCCGATGGCGGCACCGGTTGCCGTGACCGTCCCGAAGTCATTTCCCGCATCGTTCAACGTGACATTGGCTCCGGATGCATTGATGGTGGTGGTGCCGGACACGAGCGACGGGCCGCTGTCGGTCAATGCCGCGCCGACCGTCAGGGTCAGAGCCGCCACCGGCCCACCTGCCCCGTCATCAACGCCGCCGAGAACAAGGGCGCCGGCGTCAACGACGGTCACCGTACTGGTGGTCGTCGCCGCGGCGGCGAAGGTGGGAAAGTTGTTCCCGGCGCTGTCCATGGTGATCGGAGCGCCTGCAAGGGTCGTCGTAAACGAGGCGGTTCCGGCTGCCACGACGACAGACGCACCGACAGCGTCGGTGATTGCCCCCCCCGCCGATACGGTGAGCCCCGTCTGAGTCGCGGAGGCGCCGCCAAACTGAACGGCGTTCTGGTCAACCAGTGTCACCGCCGTCGCATCTGTGGCACCGTCGGTGATCGTGACGTCACCCTGAAAGTCATTGGAAGTCGAGTCAAGGGTTATGGCGTTTCCAGGGACGGCAAGGGTAGCAGTGCCACCGATCGTCAGAGCCCCCGCGTCGGTGACCGCGCCCCCGGCGGCAACGTCGAGAGTGCCCGTGGTCGTGACCGAAGGGAACTGCACAGCTCCTTTCGCGTTTACCGTGAGTGATGCAAGAGGCGTCGCACCGCCGATCGCCCCTCCAAGAGTGATCGCTCCGGTACCCGCACCCCCGGTCGTATCCAGCACGAGCGATGCGCCGCCGTCGGTGGGACCGAGCGAAAGCGTTCCCCCGCCGGTCTGAATGGTGGCGTTGCCGGTCAGTGTCAGCGTGCCCAGCGAGAGGCCGGCGTCGGTTGAGGCGAGCGTACCGCGAACCGTGGATGCCGGTGCTGCAACGCCCCCCGTAAACGTCACGGTGTCGCCGTTCGTGTCTCCGGCAGTGAGCGCGCCGTTCACGGTGACGGAGGTTCCGTCGGTAAACGTAATGGAACCACCCCCCGTTGACGGCGTGACCGTGAGATCGAAATAGGACGTACCGAACGGCAGCGCGTTGTTGACGCCGTTTCCGTCGTACACGACTTCGCCGCTGTCGGAGTTGATCGTGCCGGTGTAGGTTTCGTTGCCCTGGGCGATGATTGTGCCCAAGTTCGTGATACCGTTGGCGGACGTCAGGTTGAAGCCAGCAAGGTCCAGGGATCCACCGATCTCCACTCGGATCGAACGGACGTCGTTGCCGCCGGTGGCGTTTGCAGTGAGGACCGGGGCGGTCGCGGTGTTGGGAATGATGACGGGGTCACTGGACGTGGGCGTACCGTCATTGCCGGGCGTACCATCCCCGATATCCCAGTTTCCCTGGGTGAACCAGTCGGTGGTGCTTGCACCGGTCCACGTGTAGGTTGTACCCGAGAACACCCACTGCGCCGCGTCGGTGACCGTTTCCTGGTCGTTGTTGCCTCCGTTGTTCGAAGAGTACGCCGTGACCGAGTTCGCGCCGATTAGGTCGGAATACGCCACATCGACATACTGGACGACGTCGGTTCCGCCGGCGTTGTCCAGCGTCCACGCCGCGGTGGTCGTTCCGGAAAGACTGACCAGGCTCCCGTTCTCACCAACGGCACGAAACGTTCCGTTCACGGTGGTCGTTTCACCGGAGGTGAAACGAACAGCCTTCCCCGGCGTTGCAATCGTCAGGTTGTAGAACGTCGTTGCGCCACTGACGACCGTCGGGCCCGCCCCGTCAAACACAACCGTTCCGGTTCCGCCTGTGTCGCTGTTGGCGGCGAACGTCCCTACGCGGGTCCAGTCACCGGCGACCGAGATCGTCTGCCCGCCGTCGTTGAGCGTTCCACCGCTCAGGGTGAGGTCACCGTTCACATCCAGTGCGGAGGACAACGTGTAGGTTCCCGACGATATTTCCAGATCGTTGTACACGTTGAGTTGGAGTGAGCCGCCGCCGGCGTATTCGATGACGCCGCTGTCAACATCGAACGGCCCGCCCGCGGTCAGCCCTGCTCCCTGACCGGCGGCGCCGGATAGGATCAGCCGGCCCTCGTTGGAGGTGGTTCCATCCACCGTCAGCACGTTTCCGCCGATTGAAAGCTGGGCGCCGGCACCGATGCTCAGATCGTTGATCGTCTCCGGCGACGCAAGGACTGGATTGTTGGTCAGTCCACCGGGGACAACGACGTTGTCCGTGTTCAGCGTCTGTCCGGGGTAGCCGTCGTTTCCGGGAGTTCCGTCCCCAACATCCCAGTTGGTCTGATCTGCCCATACGGTGTCGGTACTACCGGTCCAGGTGTAGGTGCTCGCCGTGTCGCGCACGATTATGAGCTTGTCGTCGATGCTGTCCGTGACACCATCGTTGTCGATATCCAGTTCGAGGAAGAAGTTGGAATCGCTGTCGGCGGCAGCATCCAGCTGGAGTCCGCTGATCGCGATGGTGTCGCTTGCGGCGAAGTCTGAGAGGACATCGATGACCGCCGTTTTGTTCGCGTTCTCATACGTGAGAGTTCCCGAGTACGTCTGGGGCGTGCCGTCCGAATCCACCTGTCCAGACCCGGTCACCGTGAGAGAGACTGTCGCGCCGGCGGCGAAGGTGACGTTACGCGTCGTCGGGATCGTGATCCGAATATCGCCCGTGGCCGTAATCTCAGGTGCACTCCCCTGCTCGGCAATGTCGACCGTGGCGATAGCCTGCGCCGAAGTCCCCTCGTTGAACGACGTTCCCGATGCCGAGGAAATGGTCGGCAAGGCGTCCGGAACGAATCGAATCGTCGGGGCGTCGTTCACCCCTAGGGTACCCGTATCGGGAAGCCGAGAGCTCGTGGTTGGCCCAGGAAGGGCCGACGTGATCCCGTCGGTCGTGATCGTGAGCGTGACGTCCTCGGCAGTTCCGTCGCTGACTTCAACCCACGCAACACCATCTGAATCAGTCGAGACGACGCGCGCGGTCGCGTTGAGCGGGCCAGCTTCGTCACTGGTCGCCTCGATTTCGGCGCTGCCGTCGACGGCGAGGTGAACGTCCCGGACGTACGGCACCGGATTGCCAGCCGAATCGACCAGTTGCAGGTACACCCGCTCGCGAACGACGCCGGTGCCGTCCGCAACTGCGGTTCCGTCCACGGGGCTCGCCGTGACGCGATCGGGCGGAGCAGGGAAGTAGTCCGAGGAATACGTCCTGTATGGTTCGGCAGGGTTGGTCCCGGCCGAGTAGAATACGGAGGTGTTGGGGTTTGTCGTGTTCGTTGACTCCGTCAGCTGGACGAGCCACGTGCCGTTCGTCTCGCCTGATACGGAATAGGGAAACGATCGGTCTTCACCATCTGTGATCTGTGCACCGGGGAGACCTGTGGCGAGTGCTGTGGTCCGGTCGGAGGTATTGTAGACGTCACCGTAGTCCTGGTCGTCGAAATCGACGAAATGCATTTCCACGTTGCCGACAGCGTTGTCCGGAACGAACGGGTACATGTTCCAGGGCGTTCCGTTCCGGTTGAGAAGCGCGAGCGTCCAGGCATACGCAAACGCCCGAACCCCCGGAATCCCGGTTGCAGTGCCACTGTTAACCGTCGATGCATCCAGCCGAAACGCGTTCTTGTCGCCGTTTGGCGCCTGGGCGATGATCTTGAAATAGTAGTAGTCGCCGATCCGTTCGCCCTGCGACGCGGATACGCCGGAAAAATAGTTCCATCCGTTCGATCCGGTGCCGGGGCCGTCAAAGGTGAGAAGCTCCAGTTGCGTTGCCCCTGACTGGGCAGCGGCAAGGTTCCCGAATGTTGTATCTTTCGCGGTGCTCCCCGTGAGGACGCCGTCGCCGCCCATAAGATAGTACGACCACACGGCGCCCCCGGCGGCGTCAGTCCCCTGATCGGGAAGCGTGCCGTCGAGGTATGGATTGTCGATTGCAAAGTAAATGGTGTCCGTGACGTTCGCGTCCACCTGAAAAAACACCACCATGAACGGGTCAGAGTCACCGTTCTGGGGAGTTCCGGTGGTCTGCAGATAGTTGCCTGCGGAAGAAGGAATCCGACTCTGCCCCCACACCGAACCAACGCCGACGAGGCCCACCAGTACGAGAAGCAGGAGCTGTACAACCGGGCGGAGGAGGTTAGCGGTGTGGGCGCGGCCTCGGGCGCCGTGGACGTTTTGCATATCGGGCCGGGGATCTCCTTATGCTGCTACAGTATATTGCGGTGCCGGCGGTTCTTCTATCCGCGGGGCGTCTGTGGAGCCTCTCTTTGGATTTTCGGCACTGTGGGCGGCGCAGTCGAGTCCGCCGCGCCATCTTTGGCGCCAGCCGTCGGCGAGTCCGGTACCCGGCGGACGGCCCTGACGACGGATGACGATACCTCACCGTGAATCGCGACGCGGCGGGAGTGCCGGTGGAGTTGTGGTACATTTGTTACCTGTGAACGCTGATTGTTCCAACCCACCGACACGCCCTCCCGCGCACCCGCCCCACGCCGACGGGTCGCGGCGCGCCCTCACCCTCCTGGTTCCGCTGGCGCTGGCGGCGATCGCGATTTCCACGGACTGGACGGCGGTCAAGATGGCGGTGCCGGTCGCGGTCGCGGTTATCGTGGCGGTACCACCGAGGACGCTGGGTCTACAGCGCTGGCGGTGGTGGCTGGTCGCCGCCCTTCTGTGCTCGGCGGTGGGGGACTGGTTTCTGTCGACCCGCGGTGGGGAGGTATCACGGTTTGTTGCGGGAATCGCGTGGTACCTGGTGGCGCACGTCGCGTACGCCGGCATGACGATCTCGCGGGGACGGGTGTCGGTTCCGGTGCTGGCGTTCGTGGGTGGCCCGATCTTCGCCTTCGCCGTGGCGGTGGTGACGCCGGCGGTGGACGACCCGCGACTCGCCGCTGCGGTGACGGTCTACGCGGCGGCGTCGGTGTTTTCGCTGGCGGCGGCGGCGGGCATCTCCGACCGGGGCCGCGCACCGGTGACGGCGGCTATCGTCCTGATCGTCTGTTCCGATCTGCTCATCGCGTCGTCGGAGTTTCTGGGATCGGACGTACTGAGCCATTTCATTCTGCCGACGTACTACTTCGCCCACATCCTCTTCGGGTGGGACGCGCTGTTGAGCCTCCCGCCGGAGCGAAACGAGTAGAATCCGGCTACCCGGGACTCGTGTCGGCCTCGCCTCCGTCGTCGTCGAGTTGCGCGTCCGGCGTTGGCTCCTCCGTCGTGTCCGCTCCGTCCGACGCATCCGCCACCGCCCGTTCCGCGGCCTCCTCCGCCATCTGCTCCAGCTCCCGGGCAACGTCGAACATGTTGGGCACACGACCGCCGATCATCGGCGGCGGTGTGGCCTCCTCGTGGGGGCGGCGAGCGCGGCGAATCTCGATTTCGTCGGGCTCCTGGATGCGAACCTCGATATAGCGCCCGCTGGGCGGAATCGGAGGCGATGTCACCGGGCGATGGGTGATGAGCACGGAGTACACGTCGGCCATGTCGCCGGCCTGCTCGCAGATCGTGTAGCGGTAATAGCAGTCACCGCTCTCAAGGAGCCGGCGGTGCGTGGCGTTCTGCGGCAGATCGGGGTCGCTTTCGGTGCGAATCTCGTTTCGCAGGCCCCCGTACCACGCCCGTCCCATCTTGAGCAGCCGCGGGATGCGGGCATTCTCCAGGTAGTAGAGTTCCCATATGCCGGCCATCCCCGGCACGGCGCGGTTGATCTCCCACCGCGACACGGGCAGCAGCGGTGACCACTCGATGCGATAGTAGGCACGGTCGCGGCGGACGCGCTTGGAAATGGATGGGGTGGTACGACTCATTGGGGCTCCCGGCGCATACCGGGGGAGTATACCGCACCGGGGCCGGGCGTTTCAGCGCGGCGACCTCACCCCACCGGCGTCCACAATCCGCCGGCGGCGTGGGACCGCTCGGTGGCGTCCAGAACGCGCTGCACGGCGAGTCCGTCGGCGATGCCGGGAAGCGCCCGGTCCGCCAGGTCGCCGGCGGTGTCTCCGGCGGCGCGCGCACGCGCTTCGCCGCCCGCCGGGGCGCCGTCGCCGTCGCCGTCGCGACCGCCGTCCCGCATGGTCACCGCCCGCAAAAACCGGTACTGGTTTTCGGCGTGGGCGCGGATCCACCCGATGGGGGCGCGTCCCGGCGGTACGGTGGCGCCGGGGTAGTGCTGCACGGTGTCCAGGCGCTGCCACCCGCGCTCGCCACCGTAGTCGCCTCCGGCGCGATTCACGTCGTACCACCACAGACAGCCGGGGTCCATGAGGCTGAAGTGCAGCGCCCCGTGTTCCCCATGGATCCACAGGCGCAGGTCATCCAGCGTACCGGTGGCCACGCGGGATGCCTCAATCGTCCCCACGGCGCCGCCGGCGGTGCGGGCGCGAATCCACGCCACGTCGTCCACGGTCACGGGTCCGGTCTCCGTTGCGCCTTTTGCCACGGGGCGCTCGGGAACAAAGGTCTCCAGATGTCCCTGCACGGCGTCGATGTCATCAACCAGATAGCGCACGAGGTCGATTACGTGGGAACCGAGGTCGCCCAGGGCGCCGCTGCCGCCCTCCTCGCGCCGCAGCCGCCACGAGAGGGGCCGTGACGGGTCCTGGTAGCCGGTGTGCAGGTATTCGGCGCGAAAGGTGTACACCGTCCCGATCGCCCCGGACTCCACCAGCGCCCGCGCCCGAAGCGTCGCCGGGAGAAAGCGATACTGGAAGGTCATTGCGAACAGGGGACCGTCGGGGTGCACGGCGCCGGCGATCGCCTCGGCGTCGGCGAGGGTGCCCGCCAGGGGCTTTTCGCAGTACACGTGCTTGCCGGCGTCCAGGGCGGCGAGAACGACCTCGCGGTGCAGGTGGTTGGGGAGCGAGACGTCCACGGCACGCACCTGCGGGTCCTCCAGGACATCCCGCCAGCGCGCGGTCCACGCCGCGGCGCCGGACTCCCGCGCCGCGCTGCGGGCGCTCTCCTCCCGGGAGGTGGCCACCCAGCGCAGTTCCGGTCGCGGAATGGCGCCGGGGTACAGAAACGGGAGTTCGACGTAGTTGACGGCGTGGAGGCGGCCGATACCGCCGTAGCCGATCAGTCCGAGTCCGAGGTACTGCTGTGGATCACTGTGCATGGGCTTGAGTATGTCACCTACTGCGGGTACTCGACCAGCTCGTCCCGGAAGCGACGCACCGATCGCTCGACTCCGGTCACAACGGGGCCGGCCACCTCATCGGGAAACTCTTCGGGGAGTGCTTCCGCGACGTTTCGAGTTGCCTCGATGATTGCACCTGTGAACTCCTCGATCCTGGAACGAAACCCGTCTGCAGAAACCCCGGCGCGCGCCGCCGTGAGGAACCAGTGAGAAACGCGAATCTCGCTCCAACGGTAGTGTCGATTGGTACCGGAAACCGCCATCGCCATCCGGAGCTTCTGTATCGGGATGCGTCCAACGCGGGAACCGACAACGGGCCATGCGGATATGACGTCGTACAACGGAGCAAGATGATACCGACCGCCGGGTTGAACGAACACGCTGAAGTTCTTTGCGTGCGCGTCCGGAGCGCCAAGAAACCACATGGCGACCTGGGCGATGAGAAACCGCATTCTGTCTTCGGCGTCTGAGCTTGCGCGAAGAATCCGTGCGATATCGAGAATCCCTGGACCGCCGTCACTTTCGTACTTCCGCTCCGGGGGCGTGGCGGTAGCCTGGCAAAAATCCTCCAGCGGCCGCCGGATGATCCAGTCAGCGTGGGTGCTGACACGTCGGTCAAACCGTTCGACAACGAGCGCTTTTTGCTCCCCAAACAGCTCGAGGCGGCTTTCGGCAACGGGAAGCCCCCACTCCGCGAGGAGTTTTCCACACAACCATTCGTTTTCCAGGGACAGGGAAAGATCGACTCCTCCGAGGCCGGTGAGTCCGAGTGGGAGCTTGAGAATATGGGTCGACGGCGTCGGCCCGTGGGGGACGAACCATTCACCCTCGTGGTAGAGCAGGGCCGTCTTTTCCTGGGCGCCGGCGATTGAAATCCTGAACTCCTCAACGTCGCGAGCGCCACGGATGTCGTCTCGTTGTGTTTCGCTGAGGATCGTCGCGACTTCGGACTCGCTCACCCGGCGACCGGTGATCGAACGCACATGAGGGAACTCCTCTCCTTCCGGAACGATCTGAAGGGCCCCAACGCAATCGCGACCGATCGCCGCGAGCAGATCCATGGCAGAGGTACTCCTGGTGCCGAATCGACGCTGCATTCGTCGAAGGATATCGATGCTGTCAGGAAGCAGGTTCTCAAAATAGTGCTCCACCCGCTCACCAGTGTGTGAAGCGTTTCGGGGCAAAAACGGCAGGGAAACCGAGAGGGGTCTCCCACGAGTGGATGCAACCCATTCGGGGGCATAGGTGAGGCGGTGTGTCCCTCTGGCGTCTACAGACCAGGTCCCGACGAAGTCGCCGTTCATGGACAGGACCATCGTCCGGATCACCAATCGTCTCCACGTTCAGCACCGTGTTGAGGCTCGGTCGGGCTGCCTCCGTCCGTGCGGGGTCGAATCACAAGATCGGCGTCGAGTGCGGCGATCGCCCGCATCAGGGTTTCGACTGTTGCGCGCTCCGGCGCCCGTTCCAGGAGCGAGATCGTCTTCTGCAGGAGTCCGGAGTCGGTCGCGAGCTCCGTCTGAGGCATGCTCCTGCCGAGGCGCAATGCCCTTAGAATCTGACCAAGTTGTTCGGGTGTCCGCGCCGGATAGTCCATGGATTTATCCCCCTCAAGGTATAGCTTCCAATCTATACCTTATAAGGAATAACGATGGATGTATACCGTATTCGGTATCAGTACTGAACCGTGGGGTCCAGCTTGACCCCGATCCAGCCGCCGATGTCGCTCATGTCCTGGGCGATGCGGCCGATCGGCACCTCGTCGGTGAGCTCCGCCACGAGCCACTGCCGGTCCTGGAAGGGAAAGCGCGCCCCGTCACCGGGGATGTCCACGCCGACCATGGCGTGGGAGTACTCCACGCTGGCCATGAGGATCGCGTCGAACCCCAGGTGGTGCAGGAGGATCGCGTAAGTGATTCCCAGGCTGTCACAGTCACCGGCGAACTGCACGAGGCAGGAGGCGGGGCTGAGGAGGTCGCTGAGCGACTGCGTCCGCTGGTAGGTGGCGCCCTGCAGCCACGAGAGAATGCGCGCGGGCATCTCGTCCCGCGGTACGCCGGCCCGCGCCAGATCCTGAAAGAGCGCCTCCGCAACCGGCTCCAGCTGATCGAAGCTGTCGCGGTAGATCATGCGGAAGTAGCGCCGCCAGGCGGTGACCCACTCCGGCGGTGCGTTGGGGTCCGGTCGCGGAAAGGCGCCGTCGGTGGGGGCGTAGGCGCTCAAGACCCGCGCCTCGCGTTCGATCAGCACCTGGTGGGCGTCGCGGATCTGCGGGTCGGTGATGGTGGCGGGGAGCGCGAACTCCGTGCCCTCCGGAAGCGTGAGCGTGGTGGTTTCCGCCGCCCCCGATGCGGCACCGGGACCGTCCAGAGCCGTCGTTCCGTCCTGATCCCTGACCGCTGCCACCAGATCGTCGGAGAAAAACTGGCTCACCGGCCCCGGCTGGTTGCGCGTGGCGGCGTCCGGCGAGAAGCTGTCGACGGCGGAGAGGATCAGGTCGTGGTACTGCGGGTAGGCGTCCTCGGGGACGTAGGTCATCACCGCCACGTCGAACTCGTCGCGGTTGACGAAGACCATGTAGCCCCGCACCGAAAACTGTCCCACGGAGAAGCGGTAGTCGGCGAAGCGGGAGGGCTGGCCCAGATAGCGAAAGGGGGCCACGTCGCCGTCGGCGCCGAAGCGCTCGCGGATGTAGCGGTCCATCTCCTCGACGGTGACAAACTGGTCGCCGGGGAACGCCATGATCTGGAAGACGGCGGTGCGCTCGGGGTCTGCGAAGCTGACAATGTCGGCGGTGCTGCCGTCCATGAGCTGCCACCCGGCGGGGATATCGACGATGTAGTCGAACTGGGGGTTGCGAAAGACGGTCTGTGCCGACAGCGGTGCGACGATGGCGACCGCGACGAACAGAGCGATTCCGAGGACGAGCGCGCGGCGGGGGCGCGCGGCGTGCGGGCAGCGTGTGGTACCCACGGGGCCTGCGACGACGCGGGCCTGCGTGGTGCGGCCGGAGCGTCCGGTGCGGGCGACGGTGTTGACCGGCGGGTTTGTTCTCAAAGTCGGGGCCTCCTGATACTATCGTCGGTCGGGAGGGTCCCGCAGATGAGCCAGCAGACACCGCCACACAGCACCCGGGTCTCCCCCGCCCGGGTCGGGGGAACCGTCACGGTCCCGTCGTCCAAATCCCACTCGATCCGGGCGCTGCTGATCGCGGCCTGCGCCGACGGCGTGAGCCGCATCGAGAACGTCCTGGCAAGCGCCGACGCCGAGAGCTGCATGGACGCCCTGCGCACGCTTGGCGTCGATGTGCGCGTGGAGGCGCGCAGCACCACGGGCCTCACGGTGGTGGTGACGCCGCCGGCTGGAGGTATGCTGGCGGGCGGCGTTGGCGGTGCGTCCGGCACCGCGGGGACGGGAGGCATGCCGGCG
>CAJWEZ010000016.1 GCA_913030605.1 uncultured Spirochaeta sp. | reverse complement strand
GATATGGCCGGCGCCGACGGCGTCCGAAACCGCCCTGCGAAACAGGCGGTCGCCGCGGCGGGGAATCCGGGCTGCGGCGGATTCGGCGCGTAACGCCAGATAGCGAAAGGAACCGGGATGCGTATCGGCGACACGCCTGAGACGACGACGCTGCCGGGCGGCTTCACGATGCAGTCCAAGCTTTGCCGCGACGATCCCGTGATGAAACCACGCCCAGGTCGTGTCAACGAGGAACGCCGCCAGCGGGAGCCCGGCATCAACCACGCGAAGCCGCTCAAGGGCCATGTGCGCGTCACCGTGGTGTGTCGCGATCATCGCCTGGATGTAACGAAGACCAGCGAGTCCGAGGGCGTCGCCGCTGCGAACCAGCTCCCGCTCGAGGGCGGATTCCTCGCATAGGTGGCCCGCGAGGCGCAACGGTTCCTCTGTCCGTCCGGCAAGCACAAGGGCCACCTGCGCAAACTTCACCATCGCGGTGCTGATCCTGGCCAGCCCCAGATCCTCAACAGTAGTGCGGTACGTCTCGATCGTCCGATATACCTGGTCCAGAGGATAGCCGTGAAACAGCGGTGCGTAGCAGAACACGTGGATCGCGTGGGCGGCGGTTTCGAAGCTTCCGATCCTCACGCCTTCGCGGTACAGATCGAACAGGTACCGGTACTCCCGGGGCCGCAGTCGCTCCCAGGGCATCGTCAAAATGGACACGAACGTCCGCGTCCGGTGACGCTGGATGGGGTCGGCCTCACGCTCGACCGTCTCCTCCATGATCTGTCGACCGAGCCGGGAAAGCAGTTGCCGGCGACGAAGGGCTCCTCCGATTCGATGGACATCCAGCGCCCAGTACACGAACCCGACGGCGACGTGCGGTGTACTGCCCCACCGGACCGCAGACCGGAGAATGATCATCGCGAGCGTGGCTGCGGACTCCGGCTCCAGCGACATCGCCGGAAGAATGAGGGATGCGCACGTCCGAGATACCAGTTGGCGCCGTGAACTGGTGTCGACTCCAGCGGCGAGAATCCGGCGGTAGACCCGCCGGGGCCGGTGCCGTCGCGTCCAGCGCGCCGCTTCATCGGCGGTTGCCTCACCCAGCGCGCCAAGATCCCGCAGCGTATTCCAGCCGATCCTGATCGCTCCGCGAATCCAGAGCTTGGCGTAGCACCGTGATATCCAGAGTTGACGCGCCGCGGCGCGATCCTCGTCGGTACCGACCGCGGCGATGATGCGATAGTACCGACTCATCCCCTCCGCGTCGTCGCGCAGAAAGGCGGCGCGGTGGCCGACGAGGGCGAGATGGTTCCTGGTTTCGCGGTCCACCGCGGTCGCGTGACGGTCCAGGGCAACCTCCACGAATCGGAGGGCTTCGTCGGCGATCGCAAGCCCGATCGCCCGTTCCGCCGCCGAGACGAGCACGCCCACCATATCGCGGTCGGACAGGAACAGCTCCACCGGCAGCGCGTTGATGTCCGGCGCGTTCCGGTCGATCCGACTCGCGATGGCGCGGGCGAACACGTATACCGACCGTTCATCACCGGACTGAGCGCGTTCCGCGAGCGTCCGGCCCACGCTCGGCACCCACCAGTCACTGACGAGCGCCGCCCGTCGCGCCGCCGCCTCCAGCTGGTCGTGGGTGAACGCCAGGGTCGACGCACGACGGACCAGGACACCTGTGTCGATGCATTCCTCCAGTGCGTCGGCCCAGTCCGGAACCACCCCGTCCAGTGCGCGATGCAGCTCGCCGCCGTCGACCGGCGGCAGGAGCAGTGCCGTTGCTTCGAGCACAGCGGTTGCCGGCGGCGACAACCGCATCGACGACGGTTCATCGGGATCGTCCGGCGGTTCCGTCCCCCCCAGTCCACGGATCTGCGTCAGCTGCCGAACCGACTCCGCGATGCGAAAGGGGTTCCCGCCGCCGGCGGCCAGGACCGCTTCGGTTCGCGCGTCCGGAAGCCCGTCGGGATCCGCCGAGGCCAGCGCCCGCGCCAGAACGCGAGCCTCTGCCGGCGACAACTCCTCCAGGCGCGCCCATCCGGCGCCGCCGCTTTCGCCGGTTCCGAACACCTCGGTCCGACTGAGAACGACACAGAACAGCGGACCGGGGGCTCGAATGAGTTCAGCGACCACCGCCGCGCTCTGTTCATCCAACCACTGGGCGTCATCTATCGCCACAGCCACCGCGCCGGCCGCCGTGTCCATGTGTTCACGGGCCAGCTGCTTCAGACACGCGGCGATCACCCCGAACACGTCCGGCGGGGGAGATGTCGTCGTCGGCTCGTCCACCGCCGACCGCGTGTCGGGTATCGCCAGCTGCCGGACAAACCTCGCGGCACGCTGAAACCTGGCGGTCCGCTGCAGTACCGCCGTCAGGCGACGCGATGCCTCGTTCGGCGCCGCCGGGAGAAGCCCCCGGATGAGCGCACCGGCGGCCGAATAGGGCGCCGATCCGGTCTGAAGCCCCTTGTACGCCGCGTACAGACCCACCGACGGCATCGCATCACGGAGGACCGTCGTCCAGAGGTGCGTTTTCCCGACGCCCGATTCGCCGACAAGCAGAAACGTTCCGCCGTCGCCGGCAGCGGCTCCGGCGATCCCGGCGTGGAGGGCTTCGACGATGGACCGGCGGGTTGGGGGGACCGCGCAGGCGGCGCGCAGGGCGTCCACGTCGGCGAGCAACTCCGCTCGCCTGCGATACGTGGCCCCGACGGTTGACCCGACCGCGGCGGCGAGGACCGCGAGAACGGTCCTGAAGAGCGGACGATCCTCGCCCTCCTCGCCGCCGACGTCGCGGAAGAGAAGTTGCCCCGTTGTCCCGAGCTCCGCCACCGGGACATCCCTGGGCGCGGACGCGATCGCGTTCCGCCACCGGTGGAGAAACTGGTCCAACGAATTATCACTTCGGCGTTGCTCTTTGATCGCCATACTCTGTACGTTTTATAGTATGAATATTCAGTCCGCCGGAGAAGGACCCGTCCACGTCGTTCTTGCCCCTGGAGGCCCCGGACTGGTCCCGGAATTCTATCGCGAGCTGGTCGACGGCATCGACGGCGACGCCACCGTGACCACCGTGGCGTTTTCCGGAACCGCCCCGCAGCCGGCGGTCCCCTTCCCCCGGACCGTCCAGGCCGCGGCGGCGGAACTCTCCGAGGCGCTGGAACGGGTCCGCGACCAGCGGCCCACAGTGCTTCTCGGGCACTCGTACGGCGGCGCCGTGGTGATCGAGTTGCTGGCGTCGCAGCCGGAGACGCCGGTCGACGGGGCGATCCTCATTTCCTCGTTTCCGTCGGGCCGGTTTATCGCCCGCGGGATCCGCAATCGAATGGACGCCCTGCCGTCGGACTTTCACCACGCCTTGTCCGACGCGGATGGTGACCCGGCACGGATCGCCCGGCTCGTGGGTGAGTACTGGTTTCCACGCCACTTCTGTCGCGTGCCATGGCCCGAATCGTTTACCCGGGGACTCGAACGCGTGAACGGAGAGTTCATGAATCATGTACTGGGACCCAGCGTGTTCGAGCCCCATGGGTCGATCAGCCACTGGGACCGCGAGGTGGACATCCCGGGAATCAGGTCGCCCCTTCTCGTCATCGGCGGGCGTTACGACTACTTCGAGCCCGAGGCGGTACGGAATGCGTTCGAACCGCGCGGCCCGATGTCGTCCCGGCGACGATTCGCGTTCAGCAACACGGCAAGTCACTCCATATGGATCGAAGATCCGGGCACCGCCTTTTCGGCGATCTCGGGCTTCCTGAGGGAGATGCTTCTACACAAAACGTGAAGTCGAACGGCACGCGATTTGCTTACTATTGTTGGTACAACGATGGGGAGGCACGTGTGGAACTGATCCTTCTGGTAGACGATGAACCCGGTGTCCTGACCGGACAACGAAATCTTCTGGCACTCAACGGATTCACCAACGTCCGCGAGGCACGCACGACCGACGAGGCGCGGGCCGTTCTCACCAGCGAACCGGTTGATCTGATGCTGCTCGACCTGACGCTTCCGGAGGAATCCGGACAGGAGCTCCTGCGCGAGGCGCACACCAGGTATCCCGGCACCGCGGTGATCGTCGTCACCGGGGCATCCGACGTCTCCACGGCGGTCGGATGCATGCGCGCCGGCGCGTACGACTTTCTGGTGAAGGGGACCGACAGCAGTCGTATTCCCGCCGCGGTACGAAACGCGCTGGAACACCAGCGGGCGCGGCGCGAAAACCGCCTGCTCCGCGAAGCGTTCATCCGGCCGGCTCCCCGGCACCCGGAGTCCTTCGCCGAGTTTGTGACGATCGACGCCGGCGTCCGCCGCATTCTGGTGTACCTGGAGGCGCTGGCCAGCCTGCCGGACCCCCTGCTGATCACCGGCGAAACCGGCGTCGGCAAGGAGCTCATCGCCCGGGGGGTACACCGTGCGAGCGGCCGGGGCGGTGAGTTCGTGGCGGTGAACATGGGAGGCGTGGACGACCACGTGTTCTCCGATACCCTTTTCGGCCACCGGAAGGGTGCCTTTACCGGCGCCGATTCCTCCCGCGACGGGCTGGTTACCACCGCCGCCGATGGCACCCTCTTCCTGGACGAGGTGGGCGAAATGCCACCGGAATCCCAGGCGCGACTTCTGAGGATGCTGGACTCGGGAGAGTTTATGCGCCTCGGCAGCGACCGCCCCGAGTATTCCCGGGCCCGGGTGATTTTCGCCACCAACAGGGATCTGGCGGCGGAGGTGGAGGCCGGCAGGTTCCGGCGGGACCTCTTTTTCCGCATCTCGACGCACCACGTCCACATACCTCCCCTTCGCGAGCGTCCCCGGGACATCTCACTGATTCTGGAAAAGCAGATCAGACGCCACGCCGACCGTATCGGACGCGCCCCGGTAGCAGTGACGGAGGATGTGGTCGCGTACCTGACCGAACAGCCCCTTTCTGGAAATGTCCGCGAGCTTCAGCAGATCGCCCTGCGCGCGCTCATTGACGGACAGTGGCCGCACGCGTCCGATGAGGTTTCTGCCGGTCCGCCGGTCGCGACGGCGGTACCGGAAGCGACCGTCGACCACCCGGACCCCGCCAACCATGCTGAGGAGACCGATTCCCGTGCTCCGGTGTCTTTCGGCTCGGATCTTCCGACACCGGAGGAGGTCGTTCGCCTGCTGCTCGAAGAAGCCGACCGCCGCCACCCCGGGAGTCGCGCCGCCGCAGCGCGGGCGATCGGGCTCTCACCGCAGGCGTTCGCTAATCGGTGGAAACGGATGGTGGGGACTCGTCCGGAGGCGGTGCCGCCGGAAGCGTAACCGCGACGCAGGTGGCGAACTGCCCGGACGGTTCCCTCGTAATCCGTCCGCGGTGTTTGTCCACGATGCCCGCGACGATCGACAGGCCGAGGCCGGTTCCTCCGTCGCGGAGTCTTCCGGTGACAAAGGGTTCCCCGATCCGCCGAGCGAGTCCCGGAGGAAACCCGCGGCCGGTATCGCACACCGAAATCCGTACCCCACGGCCCGCGTCGACCGCAGCAACGGTAACCTCGACGATTCCATCGCGACCGGTGAGGGCCTCACACGCGTTCTTGATGAGATTGACGACCGCCTGTTCCAGGAGCGCCGGCTCACCCCACACGGAGGGTATCTCCTCTCCCACCGTGAGCCGCAGGTGGTCCGTGTACTGGGATGCCATGATCCGCGAGAACCGCAGGGCCCGAGAGCACACCGCCGCAGGATCGATCGTCTCCCAGTGCTCGTTTCGCCCCTCCCGGCCGTAACTCTTGATCACCTGCAGAACCGCCTCGATCCGCCCCGCGGCGTCTTCGATCTGTCCGACCAGTTCCCGCGCCTGCGCGACCGAGGGATTCTCACCGTCGGCGTTGAGCCACGAGAGCACCACCGCCAGGGATTGCGTGTTGAGTTGCAGGATGTGGTTGGGATTGCTGATCTCGTGGACGATCGACGCGGAGAACATGCCGATCGACGCCAGACGATCGGCGACAATGAGCTGCCGTTCCTGCTCCGCAAGACGCTGTTCGTGTTCCACCGCGGCGCTCACGTCGTAGACGCTCACCGCCGTCAGCGTCACCTCGTCACTCACCGGCTGTACGTGAATCTCCACGTGATGCCCGTCGAACGACACGCGCCGCGCCGACGAACTCCGATGCGGTTCGGACTGCCGCACCAGCGCCGACACCTCGTCCCGGATTCCGGCGACGAGTTCCGGCGCACCGCCGCGGCGGGACGCGTTTTCGAGGTAGCGCGTCGCGGCGGGATTGGAGTAGACGACGGTGGTATCGCCATCCACCAGGAGAAACGCGTCGGTGACGGCAGCAAACAGCAACCGCCGGTACCGCTCGGTCCGGCTGAGCTCCTCCCGCATGCTCCGTGCCAGCGCCTCGCTCTCATCCGCCGCCCACCGTGCCATGAGGGTCGCAGCGGCGGGGACGGCTGAACTCACAATGCGGTACAGACCATCCACCACCCGGGGGGCATACGCCGCCGCGCCGTCGGGTCCTGCCGCGCACACGGCAACGTTTACACCGAACAGCGTACTGCTCCGGGCAACGATCGCCGGTGCGTGTCGGTGGTATCCGTCGCCGGCGGTCACCACGTGACGGACCGCGGGCTCCGCCTGATCGAGCAGAAACGCGATGTCGGCGGCGACAGGCCCATCCCCCGAGATCGTCCCGTCGACGATACGGAACGTCCGACGCCACCGTCGGTCGCTCCTCCCGCATTCGATATCCACGGCGACCTCGTGCGCTGCAGCGAGGTCAGCCACTCGCCGGACAACGAGGCGTGCCAGATCCGGGACATCCGTCACCGCCGCGGTATCGCCGGAGACAGTCCCCGAAAAACCACCCGCCGGGTCCACTGGGGCGTCGTGCACCGGCAGCCCCGCCTTGGTTCGGACCCGTTGCGCCGCCACCACGGCGCCCCACGCGCGGTACTGTCCCTCCGCCACCAGCCACCAGCGCGTGTCCCCCGTCAGGTCACCCAGCCTCTCAGCCGCCAGAGCGGCGTCGCTGATGCATTCCGCCGCGGTCGCGAGACCCGACGCTCGTCGCAGGCGGCGGACCGCAGCACCGATGCGGCCGCGGGACGCCGCCCGTTCCCCGAGGACGAACTCCCGGCGATGCCGGTGCGTGGCCGGTACCTGACGCGTCCATCGCCGAAGGACGCGTACCGCCCGGCGGCCCATCTCCGCGTCGCCCTCGCGGAACGCCGCGATCCCGAGGTAGAACCAGAACACCGAGTTGTCGTGGAAGAGCGAAATCGCCGGGAGAATCGGCAGGGCCTCCCGGAGATGCCGAATGGCGAGGTCGGGGCGGTCGGCGAAGGTGGCGAGAAGCGCCGACGTGACCCGAAATCCCGCGAGGCTGATCTCGTCGCCACCCTCGAGCGTCTGCTTCAGGTATGACGCCTCGTCGAAGACCGCCCCGTCCAGACGGGTCGGATCGCCGGCGCGTCCCATCAGCACCTCCACCGCCTGATGGTGCTTGGAAAGCGCCCTGTCGGTCCGCAGCAGTCCGAACGACCGAATCTCGCGACGGGCGTCGTCGAGCGCCGTCCACAGCGCCGGGAGCGGGGCGCCTCCGTAGAGCCGCGTCTGACAGTGAATGTGCAGGGCGTGGGCGACATACTCCCACGATCCGAGCGCCCGCCCCTCGCTCTGCAGGTGAACAAGCCGGTCGGCGAACGCATCGTAGGATACCGTCCAGTGGGCGCCGAGCACGGTCGAGAGGGTACGTATCCCGTGTCCGGCGGCGGCGTCGTTTCCGCGGGCGGAGATCCGTTCCGCGGCGCGAACGTACGGCTCGACCCAGCGCCCGGGGATGCGGGACAGCCCGAGAGAGAGCGCCCAGGCGATAAACCCGTGTCCGGTGAACGCTGTCCAGCCGCGCTCCATTGCGATCCGCAGTGAATAGTAGGCGATGACGGCGAGGCGATCGCGATCGGCGGTGAGCGTCGGCAGGACCATGCGGGCCAGTGTGTCGGTGGCCCGAACGACCGCCGTGTCACCGGCCGCGCCGCGCCGTTCGATCGCCCGCAGAACCCGCATCGGGCGCCATCGCCGCAGGGCGCGGGCCGCCCCGGTCGGTGGTTCGTCCCAGCTGAACGGCTCGTCGATCACCGCCAGCCGTGTCAGAATGCGAACCCCGGTGGTCACGGCACCGGGAAAACGGGCATCGGCATAGCAGCGCCGCACCCAGAGATACCGCGCCGCCGCCCGATCCTCGTCGGTTCCCAACGCCGCGATACGACGGAAACAGCGACTCATCCGGTGCCGATCCGCCAGCAGGTACGCCGCCTCGTGCCCGATCGCGAAGAGCTGCAGACGTGCCGCCTCCGACACGATCGCTGCCCCCTCCTCCGTCAGCCGGAGCGCGTCTTCCGGCGCCAACCGCCGGACCGACCGGCGAGCGGCCGCCACGAACACCCAGTCGCGATCCGCCGGGTCGACCTCGTCCTCCGCCGCAGCGCCGAGGAAACCGGCCGCCGTATAGGCGGCACGGTCACTGCCTGCACGGGCGGCGGCCACCAGCACCCGAAACGCCCTGCGACGGGCGGCAGAGTCCCGTTCCCCGGCTTCCCTCGCCGCGGTTTCGATGGAATCGTGGACGAACCGGACCGAGTCGCTGCTGCGCCCGCGTGCCAGGAGCCCCGCGGCGGCGGCATCTGTCACACCACGATGCAGTTCTTCGGCGGGCATGCCGGAATGCTCGCGAAGCGTGTCGAGATCCGCCGGAGTCCCGACAAGCCCCAGCACCGCGACGACACCACGATCGGTGGCCGACAGGCTGTCGATGCGCGCCCTGGCCACCGCGACCAGGAGATCTCCGGAGAGGGTGGCGGCGACCGGACGATCGCTGCGGAGGAGGGCCATCATCGCCATCGGGTTGCCGGCCGCAGTGCGGTGCAACCAGTCGATATCCACCTCCCCGTCTCCGGTGTACCCGAGGGACCGGACGAGACCGGCGGTTGCCTCCCGGGAGAGCGGTGTCAGGTCCACCTGTGCGGCGCCGATCGCGTCAGAGACCGGATCGCGTTCATCGGAACGCGTCACCAGGGCGACTGCCAACCCCGTGTGCCGGGTCGCAAGACGTTCAATGACCGTGCGGCTGTAGGCGTCGATCCACTGGAAGTCGTCGAAACAGAACACACGGAACGCCGCGTCGGCCGCGAGGCGGGCGATGATCGCCGACAGTCCGTCCGCCGGATCCTGCAGTTCGCTGTAGTCCGCGGCGCGGCCGACGCCGTCGGCAAGCGCCGGCGCGATCGCGGAGACAAAGGCCCGCAGGGGGCCCGGGATATCGCCGCCCTGAAGGATTGCTCCTGTCTCCCGCGGCGCGGATTCCAGTATCTGCGTGACCGCTTCGTAGGGACGGCGAGCACCCTGCCCCGCTTTCACGTAGAACCATCGGTCCCCGGGGCGCGCGGCGGCATCCTGGATCGTCTCCCAGAGGTAGGTTTTGCCGACCCCCGAGGGTCCCCGAATGTGTACGGCCGTCGGACCGCCCTCGCGGGCCGACTCGAGCCACCGGACAACGCGCTCGAAGGCGTCCCGATGAATCGCCGGCGCGCCGTCCCCGTTGCCCTCCATCACGGCGACGACGGTTCGAATTTCAGCGGCAAGTTCGTCGGGTTCGGAAAACCGGGCCGCGGGATCTTTCTCGGTGGCTTTGGCGATCACCCGGGCAAGGCGTCCGCGAACGACCGGCGAGCCGTCGGGGATCTCAACGGGCGGCAGGGCCCTGGCAACCACCGCATGGCGCAGCGCCGGGGCCGTGAACGCAGCCCACGGATGAGTCCCGGTGATGAGTACGTACCCGGCGACGCCAAGGACGTACACCGCGGACCGATCCGGATCCGCGGCGCTTGTCACACCGGTCGACTCCGGTGGCGAGAACGGCGAGAGCTGTTGAACGGTGTCGGTATCCACGGGGAGGGAACAGCGGGCGAGCCATGCGTGAACGCGTTGAAGGGTCGATCGGGCTGCGGCGTGTTCCGCCGCCAGCGACGCGATAGTCATTTCAGCCCCCGGCTATGGTACCACGGGCAATATGGGCGGAAAAGGCCCGGGTTGCCCCGGGCCAGGAGGAATCCTCGCCGTCACCGGATTACGATCCCCGCGACGGTAACCATTCGGTCCATGTTCTGACCTCCGTACACGAGAGAAGCAACGGGCGTGCCAATTTTGAGACCGGTTTTCGACGACCTGACACGGGAACCGGCGGGAATCATTCACGGTTCGTGAACGAGTCTACACGCACCGTGTAGCGATCATCGTTCCTGTTATCCGTCGTTTCCGTTATCCGCCGAAATGCTCGCCCCGCTGGAGGACCTCTTCCTGCTCCGCCATCGTCATGTCCGCGAGGGGCCGCAGATCGGTATCCAGCGGCAGGTCCGAGGCCTCCAGGTCCCGGCGGATCGAACCGAGCACCGACGGTTCCGGGTCGGCCGGGTCCAGGATCGCGAGTTCGAGCCGGTGTCCCGCGGCGGCATCGGGACCGAGGTCAACGACAGGCCCCCACGCCACGAGGCGGGCGTCGGGGTAGTGGGCGCGAACGATGCGCAGAATGATACCGAGCCAGCGCTGTGGAAGGTGAGCCATCGGCTACTCTCCGTTTTCGTCGTCGGCGAGGTAACGGGCGAGAAACTCCTGCTTCAGGCGCCGGAGCGGCTTGCTGACCGAGACCTTGTAGATGTGCGGATTGATGATTCGGGTGTACGTCTCGTCCAGACACTCGAGGTTCCGCAGCGTCCGCCGTCGGATCGTCTCCAGATCCGGCCGTTCGGCCACGATGCGCCCGCCTTCCATCTGTTTTTTCAGCAGCGGCTCGCTCCGAGTCCAGCTCTCGAGGGTGAACTTTCGGTAGTCACCGGACGGGTGATAGAAACGAATCGGCTGTGCCTGGTCGGACCCGGCCCCGGCGCCGGCGGGGGGCGTGTCGTCCAGCGTGATCAGATCGGCGATCGGGTAATCATTGCTCCCGAAAAACCGCCACACCTGTTTTACTCCGGGGTTGGTGCTCTTCTCCGGGTTGTCGCTGACTTTCATCGTGGGAACGAACACACCGTCGGGGCTGCGTTCCTTGGCGGCGAGTTTGTACACGCCGGTAAGGGCCGGATCCCCACCGCCGGTGACCAGCTGTGTTCCGACCCCCCACAGGTCCACGGGGCTGTCGGCGGAGACGAGCTGATGGATGATCTGCTCGTCCAGTTCGTTGGAGACGGCAATGAGCGCGTCGGTGAGTCCCGCGTCGTCCAGGCGCCCGCGAACCTGCTTGCTGAGGTATTGGATATCACCGCTGTCGAGCCGGACCCCGAGGCGCTTGCCCTGCGTCTGCAGCCGCTTCCCCACGGCGATCGCGTTCTCGATGCCGCTTCCCAGGGTGTCGTAGGTGTCGATCAGGAGGATCGCCTTGTCCGGATAGAGGTCGGCGTAGTGCTCAAACGCCTCCCGCTCCGAGGGAAACGCCATCACCCAGCTGTGGGCCATCGTTCCGGTGACCGGAATGCCGAAGCGCTTGCCGGCGAGCGTGTTGCTGGTAGACGAAGCCCCGCCGATATACGCCGCCCGCGATGCGCTCATCGCGCCGTCGACCCCCTGCGCCCGCCGCAGCCCGAACTCCGCGATCGCGCCCCCCTCGCTGGCGAGGTAGATGCGTGCCGTTTTCGTGGCGATGAGTGTCTGGAAGTTGACGGTGTTCAGCAAAAGACTCTCGATCAGCTGTGCTTCGAGGATCGTCGTGTGAACCCGGATCAGTGGCTCCTGCGGAAACACCAGCGTCCCTTCGGGAACGGCCCAGACATCCCCGGTGAACCGGAAATCGCGAAGGTAGCCGAGAAAGGCGTCGTCAAACAGCCCCAGCGTTCGCAGATAGTCGATGTCGTCCTCGCTGAAGCGCAGCGACTCCAGCGTTTCCAGCAGGTCGTCGAGGCCGGCGAAGACCGAGAATCCGCCGCCAAAGGGCTGACGCCGGAAGAACATGTCGAACACGGCGTGATGGTGCATGCCGTAGTGGTGGTAGCCCTGCATCATCGTCAGTTCGTACAGGTCCGTCAGAAGCGCCGCGTTTCGTACCATGAACCACAGGATAACAGAATTTGCCGTCCCCCGGACAATCGCCACGGTACATCCCGCCGTGTGTGTTTCCGGGAGGCGTCCAGATGTACCTGACTATTCTGACGATCGCTGCAGTTCACGACAGTCGGCACCTGGCGGTACCGGTGTGGTGTCCGCCGGTTCTGCTGAGTCTGGCGCTGCTGGGCGCGGACCCGGCGGGGGATCCCGCGCTGATGACGTCGCTGGGTCTGGCCATGGGCTGGATGGCACATCGCGGGATGTGTGGCAGCGCGGACCCCGCCGTCGTGCTGGCGCACCTTCTGTACGCCGGGACCGGTGCGGGACTGGTGGCGCTCGCCGCGGTGACAGCCGGCGCCGGCCTGGTTGGTCGCGTCGCCGGGTCGCGGGTCGTCCCCCTGTATCCGGTACTGCTCGCCGCCGCCGTGTCGACGCGAACGTGGACCGGGAGCGCCGCATGAACCGGCTTCTCATGGCGCTGGCGGTCCTGCCCGCCGCGGTTGCCCCGGTGGCGGCACAGGTTGCCACCTTCAGTGTCCGGAATCAGCCGGTGGACCAGGTTCTTCTGGCGTTCGCCGAGCGAACGGGCCTGTCCGTGGTGACGGACGCCACAGTGACCGGGTCGATATCGCTGGTGCTCCACGACGCCACGCCGGACCGCACGATTCGCGAGATCGCCGACGCCGCGGGGCTGTTCGTGGACCGGCGCTCCGGCGTGTACCACCTGAGCCGCGTGCAGGTCACCGGGACGGACGAGGGGTGGACCGCCGCGAGCAGGGGCGGCAGCCTGGCCTCGCTGGCGCGAGCACTGGCGCGGGCCTCCGGGATCTCGGTCATCCTTCCGCTGCAGCCGTACCCCGATCTGCATCTCCGACGTCGGGCCCCGTCGCCGACCGCCCTCCTGCAGGCGATCGCCGAGGCGGTGAACGTGCCGGTGGAGATCGCCGATGGAGTGGTCCGCCTCGGCACCGCCCGTGGGGCCCGCGCCCCGGTCCCGTCGTCGGCGGTGGAGGCGGATATCACCCTCACCATAGACGGGACGGAGGTTCGCAGTTCCCGTGGCGACCGCGAGGCGGTGGTCCGGGCCCTGGCGGAGAACCTCGGGGTGCCGCTGGTGGTATGTGGCCCGATCTCCGGTACTGCCCCGGCGTTGCGGCTCGCGGCCACCTCACCGCAGGCACTCGTGTCCCGCGTCGCCGCCAGTCTCGACCTGCGTCTGCACCTGCTGGATGATGTCCTCCTGGCGGCCCCCTCCCACGACGCATCGGCACTGCGACGTTTCTACCGGCGGACGGTCGTCCCCGTGCCGGCTCCGCTCCGTGATGCGGTTGCCCCCGCGATCGCCGACGTTGCCGACGTCGAGCTTGTTGCGGCGATCGAGGGCGGTGTCCTGCTCGCCGGTGTCCCCGATGCGCTCGCGGTAGCCGTCGGCATCATCGGCAGGCTGACGCCCGTCCGCAGCGACCGCGACTACGTCGAGTTTCGACCGCAGCATCTGGATGTCACCACCTTGCGGGACCTGGCCGTGACCCGTTTCCCGGACGCCGAACTGACCGCGTCGATCGCCACGGGGCGGGTAATCGGTCGGGTGGCGCGGGAGGATGTGGAGCGGGTTCGGGAGGCGCTCTCCGGCTGGGACCTGCCTCCCGACAGGCGCCGCTACCGGTGTCGCTACGCCGAGCCGGCGGCCGTCATGGAAGCGGTCACCGCCGCCTTTCCCTCAGTCTCCGCCGTTATCGCCGGAGACCGCCGTTCCATTTCCGTGAGAACGACCCCGGCAGTCCACGCGATGGTCGCGGGCCTGGTCTCCGACATCGACCGACCGCCACGACAGGTTCGGTTCGATCTGTGCATCATCCAGTTCCAGTCGGGCCGTGCGGTGCAGCACGGTATCGAGGCGACGCTTGAACGCGACGCCGCCGCCGTTGCCGTGGACCCGATCACCGCCGCCGCCGCCTTCGACGGGGTTCTGGCACTCCGCTTCGATCTCATTTCGCGGCTTGGCTACCGCGCGGCCCTGGCGATCAGCGACGAGCTGAGCTCCAATCGCGCGCGACTTGTTCTGGATACCAGCCTCAGGGCGCTTGATGCCGACATGGCGCGAATCGAGAACAGCAGCACGTTTCGCTACCGCGACGTTGTCGGATCAGAAGGCGACTCCGGGTGGCAGTCGGTCGTCCGGGAGATCACCAGCGGTCTGTCGGTCGAACTGACCGGAACGCTCCACGATGACCGCTCCGTGACCGTGAACGTCCGCGTGACGCTATCGCGGCAGGGTGCCGACCTGAGCAGGAACGGCAACCCACCGCCAACCTCCGAACGCCTTGTCGAGAGCACGATCCGGGTGCGTCCGGGAGAACCGGTGGTCATCGGTGGACTTCTGCAGCAGGAGGAAACGGCGTCCGAGCACCGCTTTCCTGTCTTTGGAAGGGTTCCCGTCCTTCGCAGCCTGATCAATCGATCCGACACCCACCGGGAGGAGTCGGAACTGGTTCTGTACCTCTCGGCGTTTCCGGATCCGGAGAACGGCCCCGCCGAACGCCGACGGACGCAGCTCGAACGCCTTCGCCGACTGGCGGGAGTAGAAACGCAATGAGTCGACCGACAGCCGGCCCGTACCGCCCCGATTTTGTTGAGACCACCGGTGTGTCCGTGCTCAGGGAGGACCTGCACTCGGTACACCTGATCCACTCCCGCCCCGTGCCCCGTTCGCTCCGACGCGCGCTCCGGTCGTTTCACGGGAAGGAGGTAGTGTTTCATCGCGCAGAACCGGGAACGGACGCCACGCGTCGGTGGGCCGACGTTCCCGCGGAGGCGTCGGACACGCCGGAGTCGCTCGGTCGCCTGCGAAACCTCCCGCCCGAGGACCGGGCACTGCGTGACGTTCTCCGCATCGCAGTGAACGCCGGTGCCACCGATTGCACGATCTGGCCCGTCGGGCCGGTCACGTGGGCGGTCTCGCTGCGCGTCGCGGGGTGCCTGCGCACGATCGGGACGCTCCCGGACCCGCTGGCACGACGGATCGTGCGACGCATCGTCGTGCGCTCGGCGCTCGATCCGCTCGATCGGGAGCGGCCGCAGGACGGGATGCTCGCGGTGCCATGGCACCCCAATCTTCGGTTTCGCGTGGCGATCCTCGACACGGGGCCCGCCCCCGTCGCGGCGATCAGAATTCTCTCACGCGCCGTTCCCCCGCCCCCGGCCCTGGGCTACCCCCCGGCGGTGACGGCGACGATTCTGGAAGCGCTGCGGGCGCCCCACGGTCTGGTGCTCTTCTCGGGGCCCACCGGCAGCGGCAAGACCACCGGCATCGCGACGTTCATGGTTCTGCTCAGCGCCGCCGGCAGGAAGATCATCACCCTCGAGGATCCCGTCGAATACCGAATCCCCGGGGCACTGCAGGTCGAACGCGCCGGTCGTGAGGGGATCGATCTGATCGCGGCGGCGATGCGGCAGGACCCCGACGTCATCGTCCTTGGAGAGGCGCGCACCCATACCCACGGACGCCAACTCCGCCACGCCGTGGAGACGGGGCACCTGGTGGTGAGCAGCGTCCATGCCCGAGGGCTTGCCGGAACGTGGACACGGATGCGCCACCTCGGCGTCGATGCGGCCTCCCTGGCGCGCCGTACGCTGGTGGTTGTCGACCAGACCCTGAATCCGGCCGGCGACGGCCTCCGGGTGCGGGCGTGGGAGACGCCATGGCGTCACCAGGGGCCGACATGAGTTCGGCCGAGCGAAACCCGTGGGAGATGTTCCAGCGTGCACGGCGGCGCGAACAGCGTCGAGTGGTCCTCACGGCGCTGCCGTACCCGCTGGCGGTGTCGGTGCTCGCCTGTTGCGTCGCCGCTATGGTCGCAGGGCCCTCGCCTCCGGAACTCAGCCGCACCCTCGCCGGTGACGCGATCACGGCGCTGGCGGCGATGATCGCGTTGGCGACGGTCCTCGATCGACGGCGCACACGCGTCGCTGCCCGCATGGAGTGGATCGCCTTCTGGTGGTCGGTGGTTCACGCGACCGGCTGCGGACGGGATCTGGCCGCGGCGATCGGCACGGCGTCGGCGGCACGGCGTCACGACGACATTCACCGTCTGGCGGATGAGGTGTCTCGGGGGCACGATCCGCGCCGCGTCGCCCGAAAAACGGATTGCCCGGCGCGCGTGGTTGCGCTGCTTCAGCGAACGCGTTCGACGTCGGCGCTGCGAACGGAGCTCCCCGACCATCTCAGGGATCTGCAGCACCGCGAAATCGAGCGCATCCGCGCGTCCATGGCAACGGCGCGGGGAAGCGGTATCGCCGTAGCCGGCGCGGTGGTGCTCTGGGTGGTCGTGCGGATTGTCCGGCCGGCGCTGCTCTCACAACTGGAGGGATTATGGATGTGAAGGGGAGAACACTGCCGGCGTGGACACTCGCGGAGGTCCTTCTGGCGATGGCGATCGTGTTTCTCATGTCCGGCACGGTCGGCATCGTCGGCCGAACGCAGATCGAGCGGGCCCGGCACCTGGCGGCGCGGCAACAGATCGCGGCGGTCCGCGTGGCGCTCGAGACGTATGCCGTAGACACGGGGGACTACCCGACCCAGGAGCAGGGGTTGCGGGCGCTGGTGGAGCTCCCGGTTCTCAGCCCGGTACCTGAGGGATGGCACGGTCCATACCTGGTCGGGACGGTGCCGACGGATCCATGGGGGGAGCCGTACGCCTACACCCGATCCGCCGGCACCGCGGCGTATCGGCTCACCTACTCCCGGGAGGAGGCGGAATGACCGGTCATCGCGGAGGCGTACCCGGCTGGATTCTGGCGGAGATCCTCCTGGCGATGGCGATCCTCGCGCTGCTGCTGTCACCGCTGGAGGATCTCGCGTTCGCGGTCACGCGTCTGAGGGGCACGGTGCTCCACGAGATCGAGACCGTCGCCGTCACGGCGAGCGCCCAGGCCGCGGTACTGCAGCTCGCCCGGGAAGGATACGGGCCCACCGCGATCGCCGCTGCCCTGCGTCCACGCTTTCCGGATCTGGTGTTTCGTGTGGACGGCCCCGTCTGCCGTGTCGAGGTGGCGGAACCATGAGTGTGCGCAGGATACCCCGCGGAGCCGGCAGCAGTGTCGAGTGGCGCAGTCTCGCGGAAACCGCCGTTGTCCCGCTCACCGGCCGCGTGTCTTTGCGTCGGTCGCGGATCCGGCGACGGGTGGCAGCCGTCTACCCCTTCCCCCTGGCACCACAGGACCTCCACGTGTGTCCGGCGATCGGTGTGGTGATCGTTGTTCCGACCTCCCTCACGGAGGACGCGGCACGACGGCCGATACCGGTTCTCGCGCTTCGCGGTCGACGGTACCGACGCACGACGGGAGGGGACGCCGCGGTCTACGCCTTCGGGACGCCCCGGGGCTTTGACTACTACCGCGTCGAAGCGGGCCGCATCACCGCGTGCTGGTCCGCCACCTCCGGCGATGATTCTCCACCGGACTCGGTTCTGCCTGCCCCACCACCGGCGCGAACGCCACGACGCCTCCGTCGGCGTGGGCGGCGACCGGACCTGCTTGGTGCTGCGCCGGCGCTTCCCCTGATCGCGGCGGTCATTGTGACCCTCGCGCCGCGGACCCAGCCGCCACCGGAGGTACCGCCGTCGGGGTTGGAGCAGAGGACCGTGGCCCGCACGGATCCGCTCCCCGCTCCGCCTGCTGACCCCTTCACCGCCGTCCTGGCTCTCGCCGCGTCCTGCCCCGAAGCGACGATCGCCGCGGTCGACGGCGACCGCCGTACCGTGCGGTGGCAGATCGCCGTCACCGGTGCCGCCGGCGCCCGGGCCGTGGCAATTCTGGAACAGCACCCCGCTATCGTCGCGACCGTCCGAACCCACGATGGTCGCACCACATTCACTCTGGAGGTACCTGTATGAACCGTACGAACGGTCGATCCATCCGGCTGCTCTCTGCGTCCGTCGTCATTCTGGTTGCGGCGCTCGCCCTCAGAATCGCCGGCGCCGCCGATACCCCCTCCGACGATCCATCCGAATCGGCGCAACACGATGATCTGTCCCCTGCACCGCTCTTTCCGGAGCGGCTCCCGGAGCAGGACAGCGTTGTGGAGTGGGAACGCGTCGGATCCGGCATCGACGTCCATTGGCGCGTACTCTGGCGAGGCGATGCCGTGACCGCCGCCCGCGTTCTTTCATCGCTGGTTGCACGTCGCGATGCCTACGAGTACTCCCTGACCCCGGCAGACGCCGACACATGGGAGATCAGCGCGCGAATCGGTACCGATGGCGCCGGCGAGCCCGCGGGACCGCCACCGGACGCATCCGTCCAGGAGGACGTCGCGACGGTCCTCCGGCGTCGCCCGAACCGCTCCGTACCGACCGGTACCGGGACTCCGGAGGCAAGCGTCCCGGCGGCGCTTGACCGGAGCCCCCCGGGGCCGCCGGCCGGCGCCGGCAGCGGCGGCGTTCGTTTCACCGACGGACGTCGCTACTCGTGGCGCGTCCTCGACCGGGTCCTCCGCCTGGAGCCGGCACCGTGATGCGGCGGGCGTCTGTAGCCCCGGTCGCCCTGGTGCTGGTCGCCGCTTCGTTCGCTGCAACGTTCGCTGCAGCGTTCGCCGGGACGCTCACCGGGTGCGCCTCCCAGCCTGTCACCGAGTTCACACGGACCGATCTGACCGGCGCGGTGTACGACGAGGACGGAGTCCCCGTCGCCGGCGCCCGCGTGTCGATCGGCAGAAAAACCGCGGTGACCGATGCGTTCGGCCGCCTGCGCATTCGCAATCTGCCACGCGGCATCCACACCGTTCGCGCCATCGCCCCCGGATTCGAACCGGTGGACGCCACGGTGGCGGTGCACTCCCAGACTCGGTTCATCCGCCTGCGGATGTGGTCCGTCGCCGGTCTGGTGGATCTCGCCATCGACGCGCTCGATCCCGGCTCACCGGAGCGGGCGCTCGCTGCGCTTGCACGCCTCGAGGCGGTGGCTCCGTCCGATCCCCGCACCCGGGCGCTGCGCGAACTGGTCATCGAGGGGGGTGCGCCATGATCTGCAGACCCGCGGGGAGTGCCATCGTTGTCGTCGTGCTCGCGTGTCTGACGGCGTGCGAGATCGCGGCGCCGCCGCCGGTCACGATCGGTGCCGTCACCCTAGGGCGCTCCGAACTCGTACCGGAACGCTACCAACTGGACGTTGCGCTGTTTAACGCGTCCGACCTGCCCCTCAGCGGCTATCGGGTGCGCGGAACTGCATTCGGAGCGTCATCCGCATCCGGCGCGACGGAAGGGAGCGGCGGGGACCGCTCCCGCCCCGGGATCCCCGTGACCGTCAGCACGGTGATTGACCTCGCGCCGCGTTCGCGCGACGTCCACCACATCGTATTTGACAGCCCGTTCCCGGCACTGTCCGCGACACCGCTGACGCTGGAGGACGTGGTGTTCGATCGATTCCGGTTTCCCGGTGAGACGGGATTCGGATCCGTGGCCCTGTCGTATCCGGTGGTGGAACAATGAACCGCGGGAATCGGTACGCGGCGGCGATCGTGGCGACCGTCGCAGGCCTGGCGCTCTCCGTGATCGGCTGCTCGCTCGCGCCGACCGATGCGGAGGTCGCGCAGGCCGATGGTTCCCACCTCGCGGCGCGGGAGGTGCGGGTCATCCTCCTCATTCTCGACGACAACGCCGACGGGGAAACGTTTGCCGACGAGATCGGCCCCTTCGTGGCCGCCCATCGCGCGGCTCGTGAACACCGGGTCATCGTCCGCGATTCGTGCCGCACCACGGGAACCGTGCAGTTCGTGTCGGCTGGGACCACGCGGACACTCCACGTGTCCACGCCCCCCGACCCGCTCTCAGGCAGATCGCTGCGGACGCTTCTGGCGGAACTGGCCGATGCCTTTCCGGCACCGCAGGAGGTACTGATCGTCTCAGGCCACGGCCGGGAGTGGCGCGGCATCGGGGTTCGCGCCGGAAATGCCGACGCCTCCCTGACGCCCGAGTCGCTGGCGGTGGCTGTCGGTGTCGCCGCCGGGGATGACGTCCGGCGAGTCGTGGTGCTGGCGGCGTCCTGGACGGCGATCGTGGAGCTGGTCGTTCCGCTCGCCGGACGCGGTGTGTTCCTCGTCGCGGCCCCCGGTCCCGTATCAGCCGCCGGTATCGACCACACCTCGCTGCCGGACCCCTCCGGCGGCGACATCGAAGAGATAGCGGAGTCGTACGCGACGGGTCTGTCGGCGGCGATGGTCAGCACCGAAGCGGGGGAGCCACGTGCGGTGACCCTTTCACCCGCGGACCTGGAACGACTCCCAACCGCGTTCGGGGACCTCACAGCCGCGGCCGTCGGCGCGATCGACAGTCGAGCCGCCCGGGATTCCGTCCAGGAGTCCCTGGTGGCGGCGGCGCGGGTCACGGCAACTCCGGGGTCGATGTGGTCGACGCTGTCCGATGTGTCGACCGCGGTTGACCGCCCGATTCACGGACCGGCCGGCAACCTTCTGGCATACCTCGGCGATGTGGATCTGCGGGGAGTCCCCGACGGCCACCGCGACGACTACCGCGTCGACGCCACCATATCGGGGCTTCCGGAGGCGTTTCGCGACCTCCAGTGGGCCCCGGACTTCGTGCACCGGTCTGGATTCCTGTTTCGACTCTGGTACCACGAGTTCTGAGGCAGGAGGGATTCCCGTCCCCCGACACCGAAGGAGCATACGGTGAATGCACTCCATCTCTCGATCCATCGCGGTCTGGCACTGTGCCTTGCAGTGGCCCTCTGTATCTCATCACACGCGGCAGCAGCACCGCTGAGCGTCCCGGTCCCCGGCGCGGCACCCGCCGTATGGGCACGTGCCGACACGGCGTCGCCTTCGAGCGATCCGCCCGTCGTTCTCGTCATGGACGCCGCGAGCGGTGGTGGAGGAACTCCGCCGCCGTCCGGTTCCGGAGACACACCGGGCGAACCACCCGCCGATTCGGAGACGCCCGGGGACCCACCCGCCGGGTCCAACCCGCCCGCCGGTACCGACCCGCCGGGGACCGATAACGATTCCGAA
The DNA here is from genome assembly GCA_913030605.1 of uncultured Spirochaeta sp. Lineage (GTDB taxonomy): Bacteria > Spirochaetota > Spirochaetia > DSM-27196 > Alkalispirochaetaceae > Alkalispirochaeta. The sequence continues at coordinate 53,540 of CAJWEZ010000016.1, read as the reverse complement.
AACACCGAGGCGGCACGACTGCGCGAGATCGAGGAGAACACCGACCGTGTTATCGCCCGCCTCGAGGGAATACGACGGGAATGCCAGGAGTTCAGCGCCCGTTCCGCCGCCTACAACCTCGCCTCAGCCTATCAGGGAGTCGACGCTGGTGACGTACGCACCATCGCACCGACGGCGGTGACCGCAACCCGCTCGTTTCTATCCAGCGGGGACGCCCACTACGGTGCCGCCGCCGAGACGCTCACCGCGCGCCAGCGCCGCCTGAGGCAGCGGCTGCAGACGCGCACCGCCGCCCGCGTCGGCGACCCGGTTCGCATCAGCGACGGGGCGTTTCTCTTCACGGTGCCCCTTCCGCGTCTGCGCCACTGGGGGCTGACCGTCGATCTCAGCCTGACCTACGACTCGGCCCGCCGGGCGTCCTCGCCGCTGGGGCGCGGGTGGTGGTGGTCCCCTGCGGAGCGCGCCGTGCCCGGCGTGGATGCACTGCCGGCGATGGAGACCGTCCTGGAGAATCAGCGCGACCGGCTCGCGGCGTTGACCACGGAACTCGACCACACGATGGCCCTCGCGTTTCCGGGGGTCGGTGACTGGCGCGCCGTCCGCGACACGGGCCCGTTGGATGAACTGGACTCTGAATGGGCCGATCAGATCGCGCTCCTCGAGGAACTCCGTGCCGAACTCGACGCCCTTCAACACGATGCCGCGGACCTCGGAACGATCGGCGTCGCGATTCTGGCATCGGTGGAGGAAACGACCGCCACCACCGATGCGGTGATCGCCGGTCTGAGGGACGATCGCGCTCGAATCGCGGGCGCGTCATCGCTCCTGAACGCTGCCGCCGAGGGGCTGTCGGCGCTCGGCGATGCGCAGCAGGTTCTTCAGCGGGAAACGCAACGGTACGCAGAGGTCCGCCGTCGGATTCTCGCCGAGCGGGAGCTGCAACGCCCGGCCGTCCCTCCGGGGTTCGACGCCGACGAGCTCGGTGTCGGCTCCGGTCTGCTCACCTACTTCGACGGCGCCGGAGTTCCCCACGTTTTTTCCGGGGATGGAAGCAGCACCACGCTCCCGTGGTGGACCGCGGTTCCCGACGAACGGGGATACCGCATCGACACGCCCCACAGCATCCGGTTCTTCGATCGGGCGGGACGACTGGTCGGGATATCGGACCGCCAGGGGCACGAACTTCGTTTCCGCCGGGACACGATCGGTCGACCGGTGGCGATCACCGATGAGTCCGGCGTCGAACGGGCGTCGTTCCGCTGGGAGGAGAATCGGTGCACGATTCAGACCGCCGGCGTCGCCCCCACCTCCGTGGAGCTCGGCGGTAACGGGACGGAACGGCTGGTTCACGCCGTCCGGGGTCCGCGCGGCGCAATCACCTTCAGGTACCGGGACACCCTCATGACACGGATAGACCGCGACGGCGGCCGCATCACACGCGTGGAATGGTCCTCCGGAACGCCGTCGGTGCACCGTGTCGTGGGTGCCGCCGGTGGTATCGAGTCGCTCGAATCGGGCACTGACGGGCGGAGAACGTTCACCGACGGTGACGGGCTTTCGACCACCTACCGGATCGAGAACGGGAGAGCGGTTAGGGTCGAATTCCCGTCCGGTCGCGTGCGCGATTCCATCTGGGATTCCCACGGTCGCCTCGTGGAAACCAGGGACAGCGACGGAGGAGGACACACCCGACGATACGACGACCGCGGTGCCCTCGCCGAGATCCGCTGGCCGGACGGTCGATGGTCGCGCCTGGAACGCGATTCGGTCGGCCGAATCGTCCGGCAGGTCGACGACACCGGTACCGTGGCGGCGTTCGCGTATCGCGAGGACGGCGCCCTTGTGGCGTTCACGGCCGCCGACGGTCGGCGCTACCGGATCGATCGCGAGGACGACCGCCACCTGAGGATCGTCGAAGGGACCACCGTGCTGTGGACGATCGCCCTGGACCAACGGGGTCGCCCCGCGATGATCCAACGTATGGACGGTCGGGAGGAACGGAGGGTCTACGACGACGCGGGCCGGTTGGAACGGCGCACGATCGACGGAGTCGTGGTGGAGCGCCGCCGATACGACGACGCCGGCGGCGTGGTCGAGATCGCCCGACGGGGGGAGCGGTATCGAATCGGCTACGGCGTCGGCCACCGGCCGGTTGAAGTGGCCCGCAACGGGGAGGAACCCCGCCGGATCTCGTACGACGCGGCCGGCCGGGAAACCCGTGTCGCCTTCGCGGATGGACGGGTCTCGGAAACGCGGTGGACACCCGGTGGGCGCGTCGCCGAACAACGACTCCCCGACGGGCGCACCGTTGCGTTCCAGCGCGACAGCGCCGGTCGGGTGGTCGCGATCAGGAGCGCGCCGGACGGCATGTGGTGGCGGTTCACATACGATGACTCCGGTCGGTTGATGACGCGACGCGGCCGGATCGGCGGTGAAACGCATCTGGTGTACGATTCCACCGGAGCCCACGTCGGCTATCGGTTCCCGGACGGGTCGGGAATCGAGCGGTACACCTACCCCGGTGGTCGGTTCCGCCTCGTCGCGCCCGACGGCTCCACGGTTACCGGTCAGGTCGACGCCGCCGGCAGGATACGAGAGCTCGTCGAGTCCCGCGGTGTGCGAACCACGATCCGCCGCGGAGACGGCGTGACCGAGATCATACGCAACGGCAGCCTCGTGCGGCGCGAGCGCCGGGACCCGCTCGGGCGGCCGATCTCGGTGGTGTACCCGGACGGGACCAGCGAACGCTGGACGTATGAAGAACACGGGCGCCGTGTGACGTTCATCGACCGTCGCGGCGGCATCCATCTGGCGGAGTACGACCACGAGGGGCGTCCCGTCCTCCAGCGGGCGGCCGACGGCTTCCTGCGCTCGCTGGCGTACGGCGAAAACAGCGTCACCGAAACGATCGCCGGGCACCAAACGGTGAGCACCCGGTTCGATGCCGAAGGACTGCCGCGGTCGATAACGACCTCCTCGGGGACGATGGAACGGTCGCCGCGCGGCACCGACGGTGGTTACCGGATCGTCGTCCGGAACCCCGCCGGGGCGTTGCTGCGGGAACTCACGTTCGACGGTCGGGATCGACTCCTCGATCTCGTTGACGGTTCCGTCGGCCACGTCTACCACGCCGGGTACGGGTCGGCAACGGACACGACACGCCGATTGCTCGGCGTCACCGAATGGTCGGCGGTCACGGCGGAGGGAACGCACGAGACGGTGCGCGACAGCGCCGGGGATGCGTGGACCGTTCGCCGCAACGGTATCGGGCTGACGGTCGAGATCACCGGTCCGGGGGGTGCGGTCAGCGGTATCGCCTGGCAGGCCGCGCGCATCCCGCGCGAGGTTCGGACGATGCCGGCGCCGGGCACGGAGTTTCGCGAAATCGTGGACCTGCTGCCCGGAACGCTCCGTCGTCGTGACGGCGAAAACCGGGAGATCGCGTCGATTGCGTGGAACCCGGCGGAGAACACCGCGGACCTGCACAGCGACGGCGTCACCCGCCGTATCGTTACCGGCCCCTACGGGCGGATCCTGCGGGAATCGATCGAGCAGGAGGGAGGTCCGCAGGTCACCGTGGCCCGCAGCATCGACGCCGCCGGCCGGGTGCAGTCGGCCACAACGGACGACGGAACGACCGTTCCGCTTCGGTTCTCCGATGTCGCTCACCGCGGCGACCGCCGCGGGTTCCAGGCGACAGTGAACGGTATGCGCTTTACCGCTACCGCAGAGCAGGGAACGCTGTCCGTCTCGGTTGTCGATGACAACGGTCGGCGGACCCTTCTCCGCTCAAACGGGGCATCCACCGCCGTCGTCGGCGCCGCGGAAGTCGGTTGGCGGACGTGGAACGGCGGAGGAGCAAGCGTCGGCACTGTTCAAACGGTCCTCGCCGGTGGAGACCGGCGCGTTCTGGATTCTCTGGTCGTCGTCCGGGACGCCGCCGGCCGTGAACTGGCGGAGCAGCGACTGGACGGCGCAACCCAGCTGTTCACCTACACCGATTCGGGGCACCTGGCGACAGCCTCGACCGTAGACGGAGGCGTAGTCCGCCCCACCGCCCCGGATGTCGCGCGACTGCTGACGGCGGCGTGGCGCGGCGCCGCGGTCTCCGTGACGCCTCCCGCCCCGCCGGCACGGACGCTCCAGCGCCCGGTTCCCGATCCCGCCGCCGGGTTGCCGGTGGAGCGGGACTCAATCGGGCGCATGATCCGCATCGGCGATACGCGAATCGCGTACGACGACACCTCCGGTGCGCCGCGCACGGTCTCCGAGGGAGAACGCGCCTGGGACATCGTCCGCGACGCGTCCGGTGCGCCGCTCCGGGTCACGCATCGACCGTCGGGCCGCACCTGGACGTCGGCGACGGTCGCCGGGGGCCTTGACGGTGTTCCCGTTGCACTGCGCGCGTGGCGGCTCTCGGAGGTGCCGCCGGCGACCGACGTGCCACGCTTCGCGCCGGCGTCGCCGCGTGCCCCCGATGCGGCGGGACACGCCCCGGCGGACCGCACCTGCGTGGAGGTCCGTCTCGACGGTCGCACAATAGCGGTCGTCGATGCCGAAACGGTGACGCTGCCCTTCGTCGACACCCGCGGCACGAGCCGCGGCGCGGCGATCGTGGACCGAGTGACCGGAACAACGACGTATCGCCGGGGCGGCGAAACCTCGGCGGTGGCGGCGTTCTCCCGGCCCGCGGAACCGCTGTTTCCTGCGGCGGTCCCCTACTCGTCCCTGGTCTACGGAATGTGGCGACTCGGGGACCTCCGCGCCCTCGTCGGAACGCATCGGGCCTATGTGCCGGAGATCGGGTCCTTCACCAGTCGCGATCCGGCGCTCCACCACCACGACTGGTTCCGGTACGCCGCCGGAGATCCGGTGAACCTGACCGACGCCACCGGTACGCAGTTTGTCGGGGCCCGGGTGGGTCTCAGTGACGTGCAGCAGGACAGGGCGTGGAGCAATCAGCACCTCGGGACGGGAGGATCGTATACGATCGGCTCCGCAGGCTGCGTCCTCACGGCGATCTCCAACATGGTGAACACCGTCGCCGGGCGCCGCATCTCCGACCCAGGAAACCTCAACCGCTGGGCGCAGGACGGGTACTTTCGCGACGCCAACCTGCTCGCGGCGAGCGACGCCGCGTCGATCCTCGAGGCCGCCACCGGACGCGTCGTCCGCCACATATCCGTCGATCCTCGGGAGGTGAACATGGGACGGATCGCAGCGTACCTGGCGGAGGACCCGACGCAGGAGTACACCGCCACCGCGCGCCTGTCGACCTACCACACACAGCCGGACGGCCAGATCGAAACCTACGAACACAGCGTCAACCTGGCGGGGTTTGACTCGACCGGGGCACCGATGATCGTCGACACGAGCACCCGGGGGCGGACGGCTCTCGCGCCGCGGGAGGAGGTGCGCCGCTACGATATCTACGCCTACTCGCGGTGCGAAAGCTACTGACCGGGTGATCGCGGGCCGCCGCCGTTGTCATCATACGACGCCCCCGCCATAATGCAGCGCATGGCACACGAGAAAACATACGTAATGCTCAAACCCGGCGTGCTGCAGCGCCGGCTGGTTGGTGAGATCATCGGACGCCTGGAGCACAAGGGACTCCAGGTGATTGGTCTCAAGATGATGCAGATTCCCGAGGAACTCGCCCGGAAACACTACGCCGAACACGACGGCAAACCGTTCTTCGGCGATCTCATCGGGTATATCACCTCCGGCCCGGTGGTGGCGATGGTGGTCGCAGGCGAGGATGCCATTTCCCGCGTCCGACTTCTGGCGGGCGCCACCAAGGTGGAGCAGGCGCAGCCCGGAACGATTCGTGGCGATTTCGCGGCGGTGACAACGAAGAACATCATCCACGCGTCCGACTCCCCGGAGAGTGCGGAACGCGAGATCGGACTCTTTTTCGGCGCCGACCAGGTGGTTCCCTGGGAGGATCCCAACGCCGACTGGACCGTCTGACGATGGCCCGCTCAGCACACCTCTCCCCGGCGGGCGGCGGCCCGTCCGGGGGTTCCCCGTCGGTGAAGGCCCCGCGGTGGAGCCTGGAGACGATCTATCCGGGCCTCCAGGACCCGGCGTTCGCCGCCGACCTCGAACGGCTGACCGAGCGGATTATCGCCGCCCGAACCCAGGTGGCCGACACCGCCGCGCGCGTCGGGAATCCGGCACAATGGCTTCGCGACGCACTCGGCGCGATCGGGAGCGCCTACGATCTCCACGAGACACTCGAGAGCTATTGTTACGCCGAGTTCTCTGTCGATACGTCGAACGAAGCCGCAACGGCGGCGCTCAACCGCGTGGCCGAGGCCGGTGTTCCCCTGGCGTCCCTGGCGGTAGAGTTCCGCAACGCCCTCGACGGGATTCGGGACCAGGTGCCGGGAATCCTGAAGGCCCACGACGATCTCCGGGAGTTCGCGTTCATCGTCCGTGAGGAGTTGGACCTCCAGGAACGGCAACTCACGGCGGTGGAGGAGAACCTGGCCGCCGATCTCGCCCGATCCGGGGCCGACGCCTGGTCACGACTGCACGAAACGATCTCCTCGACGCTGTCCGCGGTGTGGGACGAGAAAACGGGAGAGACCAAAACCGTTGTCGAGCTCCGGGCGCTGGCGTTCGATCCGGACCGCGCGGTCCGTCACGCCGCATACCGGAAGGAACTCGCCGCGTGGCAGCGGGTGGAGACACCCCTGGCGTTTGCGCTGAACGGCGTCAAGGGAACGACCCACACGCTCAACTCGCGACGGGGCTGGGAGTCCACCCTGGAACGGTCGGCGGTGCAGAACCGTCTCAGCACCGGGGCCCTCGAATCCATGATCGATACGATGCGCGAATCGCTCCCGGTGTTCCGTCGCTATCTGCACCTGAAGGCACGGGCGCTGGGGCTGCCGCGGCTCTCGTTCTACGATCTCTTCGCGCCGGTCGGACGCAGCAGCAGCACCTGGACGTTCGATGCCGCGATCGAGTTCATCGCCGACCGAATCGGAGCGTTCGATCCGGAGCAGGCCGAGTTTGTCCTGGAAGCGCGCGATCGGCAATGGATCGACGCCGAACCGCGGTCCGGCAAAGTTGGTGGCGCATACTGCACCGACTTTCCCCGGGTGGGCGAGAGTCGCATTCTGGCCAACTTCGACGGGAGCTACGACGGCGTAAGTACCCTCGCCCACGAACTGGGGCACGCGTGGCACTCGCGGCAGATCCGCGATCTGCCGGCACTGCAGCGCCACTATCCCATGACGCTGGCGGAGACAGCGAGCATCTTCTCGGAGACCCTGGTGTTCTACGGCGCACTGGATGGCGCGGATCCGGATGAGGAGCGCTACCTCATCGAACAGTTCCTGCAGGGAAGCACGCAGGTGATCGTGGACATCCTCTCACGGTTCATCTTCGAGGGCGACCTGATGCGCCGGCGCGCTGAAGGAGAACTCTCGGCGAAGGATCTGTCGGACATGATGCGGTCGGCACAACTGGAGACGTACGGCGACGGTCTCAACGACGAGGAACTTCACCCGTACATGTGGGCCGTAAAGGGACACTACTACCGCGCGGAGCTCGCGTTCTACAATTTTCCGTACGCCTTCGGCCAGCTGTTCGGCCTGGGGCTGTACGGGCAGTACCGCGCCGCGCCGGAGGGCTTCGCGCGCCGCTACCGCGACCTCCTGCGGGAGACCGGCAGGCAGGATGCCGTCCACGTCACCGGCCTCATGGGCTTCGACATCGAGTCCCGGGGGTTCTGGCGCGGCGCGATCGCCGAAATCGAGTCACTCGTGAACCGTTTCGCGGAGCTGGTCGGGGAGTAGGACTGTGGGCCGCCACCGTGCACTGATCATCACCGCAGATGACTTCGGCGCCGGCGAAACGATCGATCGCGGGATTATCGCCGCCGTGGAGGCGGGGATCGTGACGGCGGTGAGCGCGCTCACCAACTATCCGCGCGCGGCGGCCGCGGTCGCCGAACTCCACCGGTCGTTCCCGGAGCTCGGGATCGGTGTGCATCTCAACCTGACCAGCGGGTTTCCCCTCACGGCGCCCTCGCTCCTCGGCGGAATCTGCAGCGCCGACGGTGCGTTCCAGGGACTGCCGCGCCTCCTTACGCGGCTCGACACCCTGGACCTCACCGCCGTGGACGCCGAACTCCACCGGCAGGTGGCGGTCCTCACCGACCAGGGCATACCCGTGGACCATCTGAGCAGTCACCACAACGTGCTCGGCATCTACCCGCCGTTTCTGGACCTCATGGCGCGCCTCGCCCTCGAGTTCGATGCCCCGGTGCGAACCCCGGTGGCGGTGAGTCAGACGCACAGCCGGCGCTACGGGTATGCCACCACGCGAAAGCGGGCGGCTCGCAGTATTCTCGGGCTGCTCGGGGCTCGACCGTTTCAGGCCCTGTCGGTCCTTCCCGGAACCTGGATCCGGCTCATGAACTCCAAGCGGCGGCTCGCCCGCGCCGGGGTTCGTCATCCCGATCACCTGATCGACGCCCTGTTCGGACGCCCGACGGAGGAGAACCTGCGCCACATTATCGGACACCTGCCACCGGGGGTAAGCGAACTCGTCGTTCACCTGGCCGACCCCGCCACCACCGTCGACGGGTCGGACGTGCCCCGCGGAATCGACGGTGACGAGTTTCCCAATCGGATCGAGGAGCAACGGCTGATCACGGCGCCGTGGATTCCGACGCTCCTGAGCGCCCACGGAGTGCAGCGTACCCGCTTCCGCGCGCTCCGGTCACGGCCGTGAGCAAGTGTTTCCCCGGGCGGGGCTTTACACGGAGCGGGGCAATTGACTATCTTTCCGGGACGTCGGGCGCCGTACCCAAGTGGTAAGGGAGAGGCCTGCAAAGCCTTCATTCGCCGGTTCGAATCCGGCCGGCGCCTCTAGTGTCCGCAATTCGCCCTTCCCGTCAGGAAGGGCGTTTTTGTGTCCGGAGGTAAAAATCGAGGGCCACGTGCATCATGGCGTGGTCGAACTCGCCGTTTCGGGTGCCGGACACGAGGTCGGCAACCGGCACAAGTTCCACGTCGATAATCTCGTTCTCATCGAGGTCCTGTCCGCGGCCGGGGTGGTGGCACGAGGTGGCGAGAAAGGTGTAGCACCGGTTTCCCTGCAGCGCGGGATTCGGATTGACGCTGCCCAGCTCCACCACATCGTCGGCCTCGTATCCCGTTTCTTCCCGAAGCTCCCTCGCCACCGCCGCGGCGGGGTCCTCCCCGGGGTCCACCACGCCACCGGGGAACTCGAGGCTCACGCGCATGCTGCCGTGACGAAACTGCCGGACCATGATAAAGCACTCCACCCCCTCATCATTTCGGGTGCAGGCAACGATGTTGGCCCAGTCGGGGCTGTCCATCACGTAGTAGTCGGCCTCGCGACCGTCGGCCGCCCGTCGTCTGCTCCGGACGAGGGAGAAAACCGGCGTATCGACCAGCGTGTTGCGGGTCAGTTCATTCCACACCAGATGCGGTTCGGGGTGATCATCGTTCATGAGACCCGATGCTATCGCATAGGCGCGGTGGAGACTACCTCTCCGGTTCCCACGCTTGACAGGTGGGAATGAAACAGCAAACAGTACAATCATGCTCTCAGACCGCATCCGTCGACTGATTTCAGCGCTCGGCGAAGGACTCCTGGAAAAGGAAGAAACGCTGCGTCTCACCCTGCTCGCGGCGTTGTCCGGCGAAAACACGTTCCTGTACGGCCCACCCGGGGTCGCAAAGAGCCTCCTGGCGCGGAGGATCTCCTACGCGTTCCGGGATGCCCGGACGTTCGAGTACCTTCTCGGTCGCTTCACCACCCCGGAAGAACTCTTTGGCCCGGTGTCGATCAGCCGGCTCAAGGATGCCGACCGCTTTGAGCGCGTCGTCGACGGCTTTCTCCCGACAGCGGAAATCGTCTTTCTGGATGAGATCTGGAACGCCTCGTCGCCGATTCTCAACACGCTCCTCACGGCGATCAACGAACACCGGTTCCGAAACGGGAGCGAAGAGCTGCACCTGCCGCTGCGCACGGTGATCGGCGCCGCCGGCACGCTCGTCCCTGAGGAACCGGGGCTCAACAACCTGTGGGACCGATTTCTCCTGCGCCTGCAGGTCGCCCCGGTCCGGGAACCCGACGCGTTCATCCGCCTCATCGAGGACACCCGCAACGTGGAGGCGGACACGGTCCCGGCGGAGGACAAGATAACCGCCGACGAACTCGACGAGTGGACCGACGCCCGTGACGCCGTGGCGATTCCGCCGGAGATCGCGGCGCTGATCGTCGACATCAGGGAGCGGATCGCCCGGCACAACAGCATGGAATCCGACAGTGACACGCCGCACCTCCTCGATGTCAGCGACCGCCGCTGGAAGCAGGCCGCCCGCCTGCTGCGCACCAGCGCGTTTCTCAACGGCCGTGATCGCGTCGACGCCCTGGACTGCGTCATCCTTCGGCATTGTCTGTGGTCACGAGAAGAGGACATCGCCGTGGTCAACACGATCGTCCAGGAGGCGCTCCGGCGGTACTCGACCTCGGGCCGTTTCGATCCCGAATCGCTTCGCGTACGTCTCGACGAAACCCTCGACCGGCTCCACGACGCCACAACGGCGGTGTCGGAAGAGGATACACCGGTGCCGGTGGAGTACCGTGGCGAGTACTACCGCATCGACGACTATGTGGACGAGCATATCGCGCTCATCTGGATCGGCGATTTTCAGAACCTGAGCGAAGAGGACACCCGCGACACGGATGTGTTCTTCTACGGCGACAACGACGACTACGCCTACTCGGAACGGCTGCCGGTCCGGCGCCTCTCCGACACTGGCGTCGAGATCGACGGTCAGGCGTTCGAGTTGGAGACGCGCACCGTGCGGCGCACGGTTGAGCATCACATCGACCCCGCCGCCACACTTCAGTCCGAGATTCGCGGGGAACTGCAGGCGCTGCGGGAGGATGTCGTGTCGATCCTCGAAAGCATCGCCGGGTACCGTAGCCACACCGACAGCGAAGCGGCGGAGCACCTGTTCGTTCACCGGAGCTACGCAGACATCCTGGCGGAGGGCATGTCGGACGCCGAGGGCGTGTTCGCCATTCTCCAGACCGACATCGACGCCGCAATCAGTTCCCTCGACCAGTCCGGAACCTGAGGTACCGGCGATGCCCGCGATTCGTGCCGCACTGTACCGCGAAATCTACCAGTTTCTCACTGCGGAGCGGCACGGAGATCGCCCGTCGGCGGCCTCCGCCCGGGACGTTCCACGCCCCCTGGCGCGGGCCCTCGTTCACTTTTACTCCCTGATCCGGACAGCAACGCTGCGGGAACTGGAAGATGACCTCGCCGATTTGCTGGCCGCGGCGCTTTCCGACTGGTTTGGTAACCTGTGGGGAGAACTGAGCGCGCCGCCCTCCGGCGTGATTCCCAGCGCGCCGTCTCCGGGGCGGGCCCCCGCACCAACCCGTGAGGCTCTGACCGAACGCCTGGCGGTGCTCAGGACGCGGTACCCCGAACACCTCGAGACGTGGGATCTCATGACCCGGCGTCTCGCGAGCGCCACGACGCAGGTGGCGGTCGGAGCGCTCGCGGCGGACCTCACCCGTACGCTCGCCGACATCGAGTCGCAGGAATGGAACCGGCGGCTGGAACGGGCGTTGCGTCTCATCGCCACTCCTCTGGCGGACCATTTGAACGAACTGGTGCCCCGCCTCGCCGACGCCGATCGCGAGTGCCGCCGCGTCTTTCATCGACCCGGCAACTGGAACGTGTTCGACGACCAGTGGATGGAGATCGACTGGTCCGCGATCGAGACCGCCCGCCGCGATCTCGACGCCTCCCCGGACATCGAACGGGTCACCGAGACGCTCGCCCGGGGCGTCGTCCCGGAGGACACGCATCTGGTGTGGCGCCGGGTGCCACGCGAAATCACGGATGTCACGCGTCATGACGCCGGCGTGGGCGACATCGACGGGCTTCGTGGCGGCAGTGGCGTTCAGCTGGCACTGCCGGACGAGCTCGCGCTGCTCGCGACCCCGGAAACGGAGGACCTCTTCGCGCGAAAACTGGCCGAACAGGGAGTCCTCGGGCTGAGCAGCAACCGCGTCGCCAGCCGCGTTCGCACCACCACGGTCTCGGAATGGAAGCGGGTCCCGGCGGACCTCAAACCGGGACCCATTCTGGTGTCCATGGACACCAGCGGGTCCATGCGTGGGACGGCGGAACGTGTCGCCCACAGCATCCTCCTCGGACTGATTCGATCGTCGCTTCCGGTCCGACGGGACGTGCACGTTCTTGCCGTACGTGGCGGGCTGCGAGAGGTGAGTCTTCGCACCGGAGAGGACCAGACCGGCGACGCCACCGGGAGCGGGTTCAGTGCCGCAGCCCCCTCCCGCGTCGACCACACCACGATCCGCTCGCTGGAGCGTTTTCTGGCCGCGCCGCCTCTGGCGGGGGCGGACGTCGCACCGGCCCTGGACGCGGCGCTGCAGCGAATCGATCGCAACGCAGGAACCGTGACCGACCTCGTCATTATCAGCGACATGCGCTTTCCGCGCATCGGTCCGGTGCACCGACGCCAGATCCTGGAGCTCCAGCAGCGCGGCCTGATCACGGTCCACGCGATCACGATCGGCGAAGAGCCGATGCACGACCCGATGAACACCTTCGATCACCGATGGCACTACAATACCCACCGGGAGGACATCCTGCCGGGTTCCACGGCGTCGCCCATGCTCGGGTTTCGTCGCCGCGTGTAGAAGCCCTCTCTCACGGCCGTCACGCCCGGCCACCGCGGGTCGTTTGCGGGAGATCCCGTTTTTCGGTATCCTGCGGGCCTGGAGGCTACGATGACAGTTGCACTGGTCTACGGTTCCGTTCGCGACGGTCGCCTCGGTATCCGGCTTGTCCGCTACCTTGAGCGCAAACTGGCCGCCCGCGGGCACGAAGTGTTCACCGTCGACCCCAACATCTTCCAGCTCCCGCTCATCGAACGCCGCATGATGGACTACGAGGTGGGAACGGCTCCGTCGGCGGTGGAACAGGTCGGCGATCTCTTTGCGTCGGCGGATGCATTCCTGTTCGTGACCGGTGAGTACAACTACAGCGTTCCGCCGGCGCTCTCCAATATCGTTGCCCACTACATTGAACAGTTCCACCACAAGGTCGCCGGCCTGGCGAGTTACTCCTACGGTCCCTTCGCCGGGGTTCGGGCGATGGAACAGCTGCGTTCGCTCCTGGCGGGCGTGGGACTGGTCACCACACCCCGCTCGCTGCCGGTACCGGCGGTGCACGAGGTGTTCGACGAGAACGGAGATACGACCCGCGAGGACGTGGACAGCTGGACAAACGACGTCCTGTCCGATCTCGAGTGGTACGCCGGGGCTCTCACCAACGCCCGCGGGAACGGACAGTGACTACCCCGGGGACGATCGAGGATCAGCTGGGACGCATCCGGGACCATTTCTCGGATCACCTGTACCACCAGCTGCTCCGGAGAATCTACACGCGGCTGGACATCACCCGGTCGGACTGGCAGCACATCACACACCTGATCGACGGCAATCTGTCCTACATCGTCGATGGATCCAGGGTCTCGTTCGAGGACCTGTACGACACCGTTCTGGCATTCGCGGCCTTTGTCCGTGCCTGCAGAATGCAGATCTGCGGACGTCTTCGGGATCTCGCGGGCCCGCCGTCGCAGCTGAATGCCAACGAGCGAATGCTGCGCGACATCACGATCGGTACCTTCGATCCCAATCTGACGCATCTCGGTGTGCTGCTGACGGACCTTGTGACGGCGGCGGAGGAGCTGGATCGGGCACACTACGGAGACGAGGCGGTGGTCAACCGGTACCGCGATCTCGCCGACGCTGTGGACACGTTTTCCCGGGGCTGCTGAGCGCCCGGTCACCGCTGCGTCGCCTCGACGCAGCCGGGAATACGCTCGGCACCCAATTCGTGTCATTTTGACTCTTTTTGCCCGGGTTATTTTGCCACTGTTTCACTAGGACGCAGCGAACTCACCCAAACGCCCCCATTCCGCGGCTCAGCGTGACTCTCTATTTCTTTTTTCAGAAACGACTTACAATACATCTACGCGAAATATCGGGAATTGGCACGGTTTGTGCTTATATATTGGCACAACGGATGCAGGACGGCGGAGACCGTGAAGGCGCCGGTTCGGGCCTGGGCTCCGGCCGAAATCCGAAGACGAACCTGCATCGACACGCGTAGGAGGTGTGTAATGAACTATCTGACCGTACGACGACCCGGAAACGGTGTGAACGTGTGGAACGACTTCGACCGGCTGTTCGATTCCGTGTTCGGTACGATGCCGAGTTGGAGCGACTGGCGACCCGCCGTCGATATCCGCAACGAGGATGACGCATACGTCATCGAGGCCGACATTCCCGGCATGCGGGAGGACCAGATCAGTGTCCAGGTCGAAAACGACCTGCTGGTGATCTCCGGCCGTACCGAGGACGAGCGGAGCGCGAACGACGGAGACGCAAACGCGGACGGCGCCGAGTACATCCTGCGGGAGCGATCGGCACGCCAGTTCTACCGCAGCTTTGCCATGCCCAAGGATGCGGACGCCGCGAACGTGGAAGCCACGTACCGCAACGGCGTTCTCACGGTACAGTTGCACAAGAAACCGGAAGCCAAGCCCCGCCAGATCGAGATCCGGCGCGGCTGATTCACACCGATACACCACATATTCGGGGAACAGACGGCAGCTTCGGCTGCCGTCTTTTTTTTGGAAAGGAAGTGAATCGTGGCCTACACACCTTCACTTTCCCAATACAGGTGTTTTCTCCGATAACTCAGCAGCCAGCCCCTGTTTTGGAGTTTTCTCGTGCCGTACACGTCCGAATTTCGGGCGACCGACCGCATCTCATTGTGTTCCAACCGGAGCGCCCTTTAGTACGGGGTATGCACGGAGCAGCACCATGAGAAAAGTTGTACTCCTCGGGAATCGTCTGTTCATGAAGTTCCCGGATATGCAGTACTTTCGTGACCGCGCCCGGGAGGCGGACGCCGAAATCGTCAGCACCGAGGGCATGAGCGACCGGGAGATTCTGGACACCGTCCGCGACGCCGCGGCCCTCGTCCTGATCGGGCACCCGGTACCCGCCGCGATGATAGAAGCCGCCACGGCGTGTGAGTTCATCATGACGCTGTCGGTCGGATTCGACGTCGTCGACGTGGACACGGCGACCCGCCGTGGGATTCCGGTCTCGAACTGCCCGCTGTACTGCAGCGAAGAGGTCGCCCAGCACGCCATCACCCTCGCGGTATCCGTTGGGAGAAAAATCCACGAGCTCATCCCGCACACCGGCGGTGGAGGCTGGGACTACAAACAGACCCGCCCGATCCACTCGTTTACCGGACGACGGTTCGGGATCGTCGGACTCGGCCGCATCGGTCGCCACAGTGCGCGGTACGCGCAGGCCCTGGGAATGAACGTTGTCGCCTACGACCCCTACGTTGACGACGATATTTTCGCGATGCTCGGCGTGGAACGCTCCTACGAGCTCATGCCGATGGCCCGTACCGTGGACTATCTGTCGATTCACAGCCCCCTGACCGACGAGACGTACCATCTGGTCGACGAGGAGGTCCTGGCGGCGATGCCGGAGCACAGCGTCCTGGTCAATACGGCCCGCGGTGCGATCGTCGACATTCCGGCGCTGGAGGCGGCGCTGCGCCGCGGGAGCATCGGCGGCGCCGGAATCGACGTCCTGGAAGTGGAACCGCCGCGCGGAGACGAGGCGATCCTCTCGCTCCCCAACGCCGTGGTAACACCGCATATCGCCTGGTACTCGGAGGAAAGCCACCACCAGAACATGGTGGATGGTATGGACGAACTGGTGCGCGTACTCTCGGGCCAGCGCCCGCGATACGTCGTGAATCCCCAGATCTTTTCGCGCCGCTGACCCGACACCGGGCAGTGAGCCACACACACAAGGAGGTTGTCATGTTGACTTCACGCGTTTCGGGTATCCGGCTGCTGGCGGTGATACTCCTGGCCATTCTCGCCGTTCCCGGCGTCGTCTTCGCATCCGGGGAGGCGGAATCCGCCGACTATCCCACCCGGGCGATTTCCTACGTCATCCCGTTCAATCCGGGCGGTCAGTCCGACGTGACCGCGCAGTACCAGAAGCCGTACCTGGAAGAGGCGCTCGGAGTTGATGTCGTCATCCGTCACCAGCCCGGAGCCGGTGGCGCGCTGGCGTGGTCCAACCTGGTCAAGGCCCGCCCCGACGGGTACACGATCACCGGGAACAACATCCCGCATATCATCATTCAGCCGATGGTACGGGACAACGCGGGATACACCACCGACCAGCTGAAACCGGTGTATCTCTTCCAGTCCACACCGATCGGACTGGCCGTTGCCGCCGACAGCCCCTTCGACACTCTTCAGGACCTGATCGACTACGCCGCGGATCATCCCGGCGAGATCACGGTGAGCGGGTCCGGCACCCACACCGGCCACCATCTGGCGATTCTGCAGCTGCAGTACCTCACCGGGACCGAGTTTACCTACATTCCCGCCACGGGTGCCGCACCGTCGGTTGCGAGCTTCCTCGGCGGGCACACCCAGGCGCTCATGGCCAACTCGAACGATCTCCTGGCCCACGCCGACGAGATGAAGATCCTGGCGATCGGAACCACCGAACGCTTTCGCGCACTGCCGGATGTTCCCACGTTTGTCGAGCAGGGCCTGGACATGACCGCGGGAATCGATCGCGGCGTGGCGGTGCCGCCGGAGACTCCGGACGAGATCGTTGCCACGCTGGAGGCCGCCTTTGACGAGGTAAGCGCCAACCAGGAGTTTGTCTCCGAAATGGAGGACCTCGGTTTCGTGATCCATTCGATGGGGGCCGATGAGTTCGCCGCCTACATCGACCGGAAGAGTTCGGAGATCGAGACCGTCCTTCGCGAACTGGGCGAAATCTGATCGATCGATGAGTACGATGTTACTGAATGCGCTGGCGGGGGTTCTCGACCCCGTCAGCCTTCTTCTCATCACCCTCGGTGTCAGCGCCGGTATCCTCGTCGGGGCGCTTCCCGGCCTCACGGCGACGATGGCGATCGCGCTGCTGGTGCCGTTCACGTTCGGCATGTCGCCGATCCACGGACTGGTTCTGCTGGGGGCGATCTATTCCGGGGCGATATACGGGGGCTCCTTCTCGGCGATTCTCATCAATACGCCGGGGACACCGTCGGCAATCGCCACCACCTTTGATGGCTTTCCCATGGCGCAGAAAGGCGAGGCCTACCGAGCCATCGTGACCGCGACGATCGCGTCGGTCTTCGGTGGCGTGGTTGGCGTCCTCTTTCTCATCTTCCTGTCGCCGCCGCTGGCGCGAGCCAGTCTCAGCTTCGGCCCGCCGGAGTATTTCTGGCTTGCCGCGTTCGGCCTCACGATCATCGCCGCGGTTTCGCCGCGTTCGACGCTCAAGGGCCTCATCGGCGGCGGCATCGGCCTGCTGATCTCGACGATCGGGATCGCACCGATCGAGGGATCGGTGCGGTACAGTTTTGGCACGGTTGCCCTTCAGAACGGCATATCCCTGATTCCCGCGCTCATCGGCTTCTTCTGTATCCCCGAGGTGCTCAGGATGGTGGAGGAAAGCCACCAGTCTGGGACGGTGATTCCGTACAAACGGCAGCGAAACATGGTCCGCCGTGTGTTTCTGCGCCTCCTGCGCCATCCGTGGCTCATGATCCGGTCATCGGTGCTCGGCACCCTGATCGGTATCATCCCGGGTGCCGGGGGCAATATCGCGGGCCTCGTGAGCTACAATGAAGCGGTCCGTACGAGTCGGAACCGCGATTCCTTCGGTACCGGGAATATCGAAGGGGTGGCGGCCTCGGAAACGGCCAACAACGCGTCGGTCTCGGGAGCCCTGATTCCGATGCTGACGCTGGGAGTACCCGGGGCGCCGCCGGCGGCGGTGCTGTTCGGGGCCCTGTTGCTACAGGGAATGCGTCCCGGCGCGGAGCTCTTTACCGCCCACGGCACGATCACCTACGCGTTTCTGTTTTCCCTGATCCTGGCCAACCTGGCGATGCTGCCGCTGGGCATCGTCCTGGGCCGGGCGGTGGCGCGGCTCATGCAGAAGGTCCGCGTCCAGACGATGGCGCCACTGATCATTTTCCTCTCCATGGTCGGGTCCTACTCGATTTACAACAACGTCGCCGACATCTACACGATGGTTGCCGTCGGCCTCGGCGCCCATGCCCTGCGGAAAGCCGGATTCATGCCCGGTCCGATCGTGCTGGGGCTCATCCTCGGTCCCATCGCCGAACAGGGCCTGAGCCAGTCGTTGCTCATGGGACGCGCGAGCGGGTCCCTCGCCGGTGTGTTCTTCGGCCGCCCGATCTCACTGATCCTGATCGTACTGACCGTGGTGTCGGTTGCGGCGCCAATTGTGGTGCAGTGGCGCGAGCGCCACGGAAAGGGCGGGACGCTGAAAGCGGTCCACCAGGTGCAGGACGGACGCAGGGAGGATATCCAATGACGCAGCGCACGCGAAATCTTCTCTCGGCGGCGGTCCTGGTCGCCGTCTCGGTGTTCTGGTACCTCTCGGCGGCGGATTTTCGCCCCCTCAGCCGGATCTTTCCCCGGGTGGTGGCGGCGATCGTCGGCATCAGCGCGGTGGTGCTGGCGGTCCTCACGATCCTCGGACACGGCCCGGTGATCCGCCTCGCCTCCGGCGACGCCGGAGAGCGGCACATGCGCTCGGGGACGCTCATGGGAGCGCTGGTCCTCTGGACAGCCCTGATCCCGGTGGCGGGTCTGCTGCTGGCAAGCCTTGTCGGCGTCGCGGTGATGGGTGCAATCACCTTCCGGGGGCATCACGGAACCGGCCGCGCGATCATCGTCGCCCTGGTATCGGTGGGAGCCTTCTACCTGCTGTTCCAGATGGTGCTGCACGTACCGTTTCCGGTGGGTCTGTTCGGATAGAATCGAGTACACTTGCGGGTATGGCCCGACCACCCCGCACCGTTGTGCATCTGTTGCAGGGCGCGGGCGCACCGCTCATGCCGGTGCCGCCCCGCAGCAGTCGGCTGCTGCTCGCCGTACTGCGCCCGATCGCGCCCCTCTACCGACGACTGGTCATGGGAGTATCCCGGGTAACCGTCGTCAGGCGGCACGACCTGCGGGCGCATCTCACCCGGGAGAACACGCTCACCTTTGTCGCATTCCGGCATCCGTCGGCGGACGATCCTCAGCTCGTGTTTCAGGTCGTCCGTGGCGCCGGCGGTACCCCGCCCGTTTTCCTCTACGGACGCGGCGTCCCCATCTGGGGCGGCCCCCTCGTAGCCTGGATTCTTCCGCGGGTCGGGGCGATCAGCGTCTACCACGGCGGGATCAACCGCGGAAGCATGGATATGGTGCGAACGCAGATATGCGGCAACCCGGCACCGGTCTGTCTTGCACCGGAGGCACAGGTCACCTACCACAACTATCGCGTGGCGGCCATTCAGCGGGGAACCGCCGCCCTGGCGCTGGACGCCGCCGAGTGCGGCGCCGACGGTCGCGAGGTACAGATCCTGCCCCTGGGGATCGAGTTCCGGTATCCTGACCGGCACAACCGGCGGCTCATCCGATACCTCAACCGCCTCGAGCGGATGACCGCGTCCGACGATCCCGCTCCGGCGCGGCACGACCTCGTCGGCAGGTTGTGGCACCAGTTCCGCGTGCTGCTCTCGATCGTGCTGGACAGCGCCCGCGAGGACGCCCACGAACAGGCCCGGCAGGGCGTCGGCGGCACCACACGCGCCACAGGCACCACACGCGCCACAGGCACCACAGACACCGACGACGGACCGACCACGCCGCTGGAACGGGAGGTGTCAGCGCTGTTTCCCGCGGCGCTGGAACACGCCCTGCGAACCGCAGAGCGCCGTTTCGGCCTGTCTCGTGGATCCGGCGACGCGGTGTCCCGCATTTTCCGGATCCGTCACCGCTTCTGGGAACGCGCCTTCCCGGACCCACCGCCGGCCCACCGCCTTGGCAGTGCGCTGGCGGACATCGATGCCGTGGAATCCAGGATCGCCGCGCGGTGGTTGGAAACGGCGGATCTTCTGGCGTACCTGGATGGATCGTACCTGAGCGCGGCGGGACTGACGCCCGGCGCACACGTCCCCGAGGCGGGCTCGGCGCGCCACGCGCGGTTGGTGGAGTATCTGATCGCGGCCCTCGACCTCGCAGGCCGGATGCAGGGGCACACGATCGCTCGGCGAATCGAGTGGCCGCGCCGCAGGTGCCGCATGGAACCCGGCTCACCGCGGACGGTCCACGCCGGGGGCGCGCGACGACGTCGGTCGGCGGAGCTGACCGCTTGGATCTACTCCGAGTTCCAGCGTCTCAGTTCGTCGGACAGTTCGGACGGCGTGTCGATATCGCGATGAATCCCGTCATCGGCCAGGCGGATCTCGGCGCAGCGGTACTCCTCCAGGAACTCCCGCATCGAGGACACGCGTTCCCAGCGCCGGAGTAGATCGGGAACGAGGCTGCTGCGGATAAGCACCGGGTGCCCGCGACGGGCCTCGGTTACCGGAAAGAGTGCGTCCGCCGGAGGATCCTTCGCCGCCTCCATCGCCAGACCGCGAAACGCATCGGCCGGCAACGCCGGCATGTCGGCGGGGGCGACGTAGAACCACGGCGTCCGGACCCGGGCCGCACCGGCGGCGATCGAGGAGACCATTCCCCGGCGAAACCCGGGGTGCTCGAGCACCTCGACCCCCGGCAGGTCCGGAATGGCCGGACGAACGACGTCGATGTGTGCGCCGACCACCACAATCACCCGGGAGGAGAACTCCAGCGCCCGCTCCACGGCCAGCGCGATGAGCGGTGTTCCACCGAGGCGCACCGCCTGTTTCGGTGTCCCCATGCGCCGCGATTCGCCGGCGGCGGGGATGACGCAGTCGAGACGCGGAATGGCGGCGGCGATGTCAGAGCGAGGCAAGGCGACGGGCGGTCTTGAGCTCCAGCCACCGCCGGTTCACGATCGACCGCATGTGGGTACCGCGGCCGCAGACGCCCATCTCGTCGGACGCCTCCATCTCGATCGTGATGTGGTATCCATCGAACGCCGCCACGCGAACCGTGACGTGGACCGTGGACCCGACAACCGTCGGGTGCTCGTGGACCACTTCGGAGCTCTTGCCCACCGAGATAAACCCGTCCGGAAGCTGCGGGTCGATCATCCGTACCGAGGCCTCGATCATGAGGGACACGAGTCCCGGCGATGACAGGAGCTTCTCCATATCGTCCGGAAGGTGATTCCCAAACGTTTCATCGTCGGATACCGACCGCCGAATCGTGATCGTCATGCCGGGTTTAATTCCGGGAAATGTCATATCAGTTCACCCTCCCGAGCCACGATGCGCCCGCCGAAGAGGGCGTATCGCGGCGCGTCATGCTCCGTGAGGAGTTCCCGCGGAGTGGTCCCGCGGTGCACCAACAGATGCGCCGGCGCCCCGACCTCCACACGCCGGTCGTCGCGACCAAGGACCCGTGCCGCATCCGTTCCGATCATATCACACAGCTCGTCCAGATTTGCAGCGGTTGTTTTCCACAGCAGGTGTGCAGCGAGGAAGGCAACTTCGAGCATGTTGTTGCGACCGAAGGGGTAATAGGCGTCGGCGATGTCGTCCTGCCCCAGCGCCACAGGAATGCCGGAGCGCCGCAGACCGTCGATGTCGGCGTACAGCGGACCCGTGTGGGGATCGCTGACAACGCCGATCCCCGCCCGGGAGAGCAGTTCGAACAGCCGTCGACGAGCGGGTTCCGGGTACAACGCCATGGCGCGGGCGTGCTGTACCGTCACACGACGTTGCCATTCGCGGTCGATCGTCGCCATGGCGAGCATTTCGGTGGTCCGCAGCGTGGGATCGCCTGCGTCGTCCACCAGCATCGACAGGGGGCGGTCAAACTCCACCGCCAGGTCCATCATTGCATCCACGTGTCGCCGCATATCGGGCTCGGTGAGTTCGATCCACGGGATGCCACCGACGACGTCGGCGCCCTCTGCAACCGCCGCTCGCACCAGTTCTCCGGCGCCGGGGTCGCGCAGCAGGCCGTCCTGCGGAAAGGCGACAACCTCGATCTCGATGCGATCGCGAAACTCGTCACGAACCTGCATGACGGCGCGGACGCCCTCCAGGCGGGCGCGGGTATCGGTGTCGGCGAAGGCGCGAATGAGGGACGTACCGTACCCCACCGCACGCTCGACGGCGCGCCGGATGCCGGGAACCAGTCGGTCCTGCCGGTAGTGATCCTTGACCGCCGAGGCGAGCTCGATCGCCGTCATCGCCCCGCCCATACCGCCACCGTGATACTCACGCAGGGCGTCGTCGCCGAGGAGTTCCAGGGTGTTCACCTTGCACAGGTGCAGGTGTCCGTTGGCAAAGCTCTCGGTGACCAGTCCTCCGGCGGCGTCGATAATCCCCGAGCCTTCGAGGGAGCGGCCCCCGGCACCAGCCGGGGTGCCGGTCGGCGCCCCGGCCGTCGGGAATACCGGCTCCCCGGGGTTCTGCGCCTCCACCGCGACGATGCTGCCGTCGGCGAGGCGAAGGCGCCACAGACCGTCCCGCCGGCGCAGGCGGGCGTTCACGATCTCCCCGACGGTCCGGGGTTCCCGGACCGCGTCAGTCACACGTGTACTTCTGGAGCTCCGGCGCCGATTTGCAGCTGCCGACGGGGCTCTTGGTGATCCAGTTGTCGATCGGATCCTTGCGGTTCAGGGCGCGCCACACGTCCTCCGCACGGAGGGGCATGTGCGTTACCTCGGCGCCGGTTGCGTGCTGAATCGCGTTCCCCAGCGCCGCCGCGACCGAGATCATGCTGTGCTCGGCGATACCACGGGCACCGAAGGGGCCGTCGACCTGTGGCGTCTCCACACCGAAGACCTCGATCTCCAGCGGGATATCACGGGCTGTGGGAATCTTGTTGTCGGTGAAGCTCGGGTTCAGGAGGTGCCCTTTCCGGTCGTAGATGTAGCCCTCAACCGTTGCGGTTCCAAGCCCCTGAATCATGCCGCCGATCGCCTGCCCGCGGAACGCATCGGGGTTGATCACCCGCCCCGCGTCGAACACGGACGCCACCTTGAGCACGTCGTACTCACCGGTTTCGGGATCCACCGCCACGGTCATGCCGTGGGCGCCGTAGGTCCAGTCGATCGCCGGGAGGCCTTCGCCGGTTTCCTTGTTCAGGTGCGTGAGCCCCTGGGCGATGTAACGGCCAACGCCGACAAGCGGTCCGCCGATCGCGTTTCCGTTGGGATAGGCGTAGCCGATGGCGAGTTCGGTCCAGGCGACCCGGTGCTCCGGGTGGTGCCGGACAAAGATACCGTCGCCGTCGTGGTCCAGATCGCGGGTGTGGGCCCGCAGGACCTGCGCCGCGTCCTCGTATCCCCGCGCCAGGAGGTCATCCGCGGCGAGGATCGCGGCGTTTCCGCTCAGCAACAGCCCCTTCGACGCCACCGTCTGCCAGTCGTAGGGGTCGCGGTCTGTGTCAGACTCAAAGGCGACCTTGACTTTGCTGACCGGCATGCGCAACCGTTCAGCGATCATCTGCGCCACGGCGGTGTAGGTCCCCTGACCATAGTCCACCAGGGTGAGGTTGGCGGTGACGGTCCCATCCTCGTTCATCTTGAGGATGACCGTGGTCGCGGTAAAGGGAGGCATCGCCGGCGCCTTGTGGAGTCCCACAACCGCTTTGCCGATTTTCTTTCCGGTGGCGGCGGCCCTGGCTTCTTCCTCCTTCGATACCGAACCGTACCCCACCATTTCGGCTGCCTTTTTCAGGCACGCCGAGATGTTGCCGGTGTGTTCGGTGATCTGTTCACCGGTCAGCGTGGTCGCCCCCGGCTTCAGCGCGTTCTGCAACCGAAAATGCATCGGGTCCATGCCGATCGCCTGCGCCACCAGGTCCATGTGGCGCTCGAGTCCCCAGAAGAACTCCACGTGGCCAAACCCGCGGTACGCCGTCCCGAAGGGCTTGTTGGTGTACACGGTGTACGCGTCCACGGTGGCGTTCGGAATCTCGTAGGGTCCACCGGCGCTGTAGCCCGAGGCCCGCGTCACGTTGACGGCGTAGTCGGCGTAGGCACCGGAATCCCAGTACATCGTCATCTGCTGCGCCAGGATTTTCCCCTCCAGGGAGACGCCGGTCTTGATCCGGTAGGTGAGCTGACTGCGGCAGGGCAGCAGGCTGAACTCCTCCTCCCGCGTCGCGGTCAGTTTGACCGGACGCCCGTTCGCGGCACGGCTCAGGAGCGCCACCAACGGCTCGATCCCGATGCCGGCTTTCCCGCCGAAACCACCGCCTACGTACGGCACCTCCACCCGGACGTTCCGGTGTGGCAGCTGAAAGGCGATGGAAAAGAGGTTACGGAGCGTGTACGGGGACTGGGCGCTGGACCAGATGTGGACCTGGTCGTTCCGGCCCCACTGTACGATCGCCACGTGCGTCTCCATGGGGACGTGCTGGACCGACGGATTGGTGTACTCCCGCTCGATGATCCATTCACTCTCGGCGAACCCCTTCTCGATGTCCCCTTTGCGGAGTTTGGTGTGGTTGGCGATGTTCGTTCCCGGTTTCGGTGTGAACGCCGCCTCCATGTAGGCGTAGGATCCCAGGTCGGGATGCACCAGCGGTGCGTCTTCCTTGATCGCGTCCTTGGGGTGCAGTACCGGTTCCAGTTCCTCGTACTCCACCTCAATCACATCCACCGCCTTGCGGGCGATCTCCAGTGTATCGGCGGCCACCGCCGCCACGCCCTCACCGAAATGGCGGACCTCGTTGCGGGCGAGGATATCCTTGTCCACGACGTACAAGCCGAGCTTGTATGCGATGTCGTGACCGGTGATCACGGCGCGGACGCCGGGCATCGCCTCGGCCTTGCTCGTGTCGATGGACACGATCCGAGCACGGGCGTGGGGACTTGTCTTCACGCGGGCGTAGAGCATGCCGGGAAGCACCATGTCGCTAACGTAGGTGGCCTCACCGGTGAGTTTCTCCACGGCGTCCACGCGCTGTGTCTTGCGGCCGACGGCCGTGAGTTCGGAAGCGGGTACGGAATCAAGCATCGGAAGCCTCCCCGGCGTCGCCGGCGCCGTGCTCGGCGGCGTCCAGCACCGCCTCAATGATCTGTTCATAGCCGGTACAGCGACAGAAGTTGCCCTCGATTCCCTCGACTACCTCCGGTCGCGTGGGGTGCGGATTGCGTCGCAGCAGGTCCTTCACCGTCATCACCATGCCTGCGGTACAGAACCCGCACTGCACGGCGTGGTTGCGGTCGAACGCCTGCTGGATCTCCGACAGCTGCTCACGGCTGCCTTCGCCCTCGATCGTCTCGATCGCCGCGCCGTCGATCTCGGCCGCCAGAACGAGACAGGAGTTCACGGCATTGCCGTCGAGAATGACGGTGCAGGCGCCACATTCGCCGGCGCCACAGCCTTCCTTGGTACCGGTGTAGCCCAGATCCTCGCGCAGGAAATGCAGGAGGGTCCGGTATTCGGAGACGTCGCGTCGATAGCGCTCTCCGTTGATCGTAAATTCGACAGTTTTCATGAGGCGGCCTCCACGGAATCCATGAGACGTTTGATGAACACGTTCACCATGAAGGAACGGTACTCGGCGGTGGCCCGGACATCGTCGATCGGACTGATCATCTCCTGGGCCTTCTTCTGAATGTCGGCGATGGACGCCGATGCGGGAAAATCGGGCAGCAGAACCGGGGTCGGCGCCGCGGAACTGATGGATACCCGGATCGCGTCCCGATGCCGGATCATCGCCACGGCCACAACGCCAAGGTCGTGCCCCTTGATCCGTTTGAGTTTCTCGTAGCCACCGGCGGCGCCGGCCCACGTCGGCGGCACGACGATCCGGGCGACGATTTCGTCGGGTCGGATGATGGTGCGCTTGACGCCGGTAATAAATTCTCCCAGCGGCATTCGACGTTCGCCGGATGCGCTCGCCAGGACCACCTCGCCGCCGTGGACGAGGAGCGGACTGGACATGTCACCGCAGGGACTCGCCGTGACGATGTTCCCCACCACCGTGGCGCGGTTTCGGAGCTGGAACGTGGCCAACTCACTCCCGGCGTGGTGCAGAATGGGAAACCGTGACTGGACAACGGGGTCATCGACGAGCTGGTTGACGGTGACGCAGGCGCCGATCGTCAGGCCTTCGGTCTCGTCCCACGAGAGTCGGTGGAGCTCTTCGATGCCCTTGAGGTTGACCACGTGCCGCGGCGCCGTGAGTCCCGCGCGAATTGTGACGAACAGGTCGGTGCCACCGGAAAACACCGCAGAATCCGCGCCGTGCTCCGCCAGGAACGACAACGCCTCTGCGAGCGACCGCGGATCGTGGTAGGAAAAGTCTTGCAACATGGGGCTGTGCCTCCGTACTGCACGCCGGAGACACCTTCCCCGTCACACCGGCAATTCGGTGCGCCGTCGGGAGAGCCCGGCAATGCGAGTTGATTACGAAATTAACAGTCACCATTGTCAGTCCGGTCCCGCGAGTTGTCAAGAAGCAGCAGCTTGACGGTGCCCGGTCCCGGACCCACAATACCGTCCCATGACACAGTGTTTCAGATCTCTCGCCGATCGCACGGCGACAGCTGTCCTCGCGATCGTGATCTTTGCGGTCGTGGTTGTGGTGCCGGTGGCTGCGACGGGCGCCGGCGAGGTCACCGACGGCACAGACACACCGGTCCATACCGTCACCGACGCCCTCGATCGCAGTGTAGCGGTCCCGACGCCGCCGCAGCGGATCGTCGCGGCCGGGCGGGCGGTCCTCATGATCGCCGACGTTCTGTACGCTTTTGACAGGGCTCCCCGACACATCGTGGGACTCGGACGCATCAGCCAGGGCCGTGGCAGTTTCGTGGCCGCCCTCGAGGATACCGGCGGCGGACCGACGATCCTGGAACGCTCCGTGGGGCCGGAACAGATCGCCGCGCTACGACCGGACCTCGTGGTGCTCAAGTCGTCGGTCCGCGACCCACTGGGTCGACGTCTCGAGGAGATCGGCGTGACGGTGGTGTACGTGGACCTCGAGACACCGCAGCAGTATCGGCGCGACATCACGATGCTCGGGGAGGCCCTGGGTGAAGAGGAACGCGCCGCGGAACTGGTGGCGTTCTACGAACGCCGCGTTGCGGACGTCCAGGCGCGAACCGTTCCGATACCGTCGCGGGAACGTCCCGGAACGCTGGTCCTGGCCGCCCGCGCCGGCGACGACGGCGTGGCGTTCCAGGTGCCGCCAACCGACTGGATCCAGACGCGGATGGTGGAGCTCGCCGGCGGGAACCCGGTGTGGATCGGAGCCAACCCCGGCGGCGGATGGGCGACGGTCGGGTTCGAACAGATCGCCGCGTGGGACCCCGAACAGATCATCGTGGTCGCCTACGACGGCTCGGCACCAGCGATCCGAAATCGCCTCGGCTCCGATCCGCGCTGGATGGCGCTCACGGCGACGGCGGCGGGAAACCTGCACGCCATGCCGATGGATTTCTACAGCTGGGACCAGCCCGACACGCGCTGGATACTCGGGCTTCAGTGGATGGCAACGCGACTGCACCCGGACCTGTTCCGCGATATCTCCGTCCGTGACGAGGTCACGGAGTTCTACCGTGAGGTCTACCACCTGTCGGATCGGGCGATCACCGCGACGATCGAGCCGACCCTGACAGGAGACGTGGACTGAACGCCATGGAGCGGGGGAACGCCGCCGCGGGACGACGGCGATGGCCGCGGAACGGCGTCCTGGCGGCGGGTCTGGCAGCGGCTACGATCCTTGCGCTGTGGCTGGGCCGCTATCCGGAGCCGGGTTTCATGCCCCTCTCGGCGCTCCGTACCGACCCTCTGGCCCCGCGGATACTCCTCGACCTCCGATTACCACGGGTCGTGGCGGCCCTCGTCCTCGGCGCCGCACTGGCGACCTCCGGGGTGGTGATGCAGATGCTGTTCGGGAACCCCCTGGTCGAACCGGGTCTGGTCGGCGTCTCGCAGGGGGCAGCCCTCGGCGCCGCGCTGGCGATCGTGGTCGGAAGCGGACAGCAGTGGGCGGTGCAACTCGCGGCGGCGGCCGGCGGCATTGCCGGCCTGGCGGCGGCGTACCTCATCGCGCGGCGCCTGCGCTACGGCGGTTGGATACTGCGTCTGGTGCTCGCCGGAATCGCGGTTTCCGCCGTCGCGTCCGCCGGTGTCGGTGTCGTGAAGCTCGTCGCCGATCCGCTCCAGGAACTCCCGGAATTGACGTTCTGGCTCCTCGGGGGACTGTGGTCGGTGAACTGGCCGCGGCTTCTGCCGGTTCTGCCGGCGGTCGTGATCGGGGTGGCGGTTCCCCTCGCGGGGCGCTGGCGCCTCAACCTCCTGTCCATGGACGATCGAGTCTCCTTCACCCTTGGTGCCGCCCCGGGGCGCGAGCGGTCGCTGTATCTCGTTGCCGCAACGGTGGCGGTGGCGGCAGTGGTATCGATCGCCGGCATCGTGGGCTGGGTGGGACTCATCGTACCGCACGCCACGCGACGCATCGTCGGCGCCGACGCCGCGGTAGCCCTTCCCGCATCGGCGATGATCGGGGCCGCGTTTGTCGCCCTCGCCGACGCCGTGGCGCGGACGGCGATCGCCGGGGAGATACCGCTGGGAATCGTCACATCGCTGGTGGGTGCAACGGCGTTTCTCGCGCTTATGACCACGAACGCGATCAGGATCGAACGATGAAGCGTGAGTCGGACGGAGCAGAGATCGCCATCGCCAACCTGCAGTTCCGGTACCGCGACGGGGGTCCCCGGGTTCTCAGGGGCGTCGACGTCACGATCCGGGGAGGCGCGGTTACGGCGGTCCTGGGACCCAACGGTGTGGGTAAAACCACGTTCCTGAACTGCGTCCTCGGCTGGCTGACGCCGCAGGCCGGTGAGATTCGCGTCGCCGGCCGCAACACGGCGGATCTCTCGCGGCGGGGCATGGGGCGCCTGCTGTCGCTGCTGCCGCAGGAGGAACGGCTGCCGTTCGAATACCGCGTCATCGACTACGTGCTTCTGGGGCGAGCACCGTACCTCTCACCGGTGGAGAGCCCCGGCGCCGTGGACCGGACCATCGCCATGGAGGCGCTGGAACGCGTCGGCATGGCGGACCACCACGGGAGTGCGGTCACCGGCATCAGCGGGGGAGAACGACAGCTGGTGATGCTGGCACGCTGTCTGGCGCAGCAGCCGCGGGTGCTTTTGATGGACGAGCCCACCTCCCATCTGGATCTGGGCAACAAACGGCGTCTCGCGGACCTGGTCCGATCCCTGGTGAACGACGGAACGACGGTCGTGTTCACCACGCACGACCCGGAGTTCGCCGCCGCCTGCGCCGACGACGTGCTCATGCTTCGGGACGGGGCGCTGCTCGCGCACGGGTCCGTGCGAGAAACGCTGTCCGGAGAACGCCTCAGTGCCGTATTCGGTCTTCCCGTTGACGTCGTCTGGGTCGCGGGGCGCCCCGCAGTGATGTGGTGATCGCGCGGTTTTTCTGGCGCCGCCGCGACGCCGGTGCTACACTTGGGAAACCATGAATCGGCAACACAAGGTCAACAATGACAGCCTGGCGGTCATCGCGCTGGGCGGGAATTCCATCATCTCCAAGGGCCAGCGCGGAACGGTCCAGGAGCAGTTCGAAAATGTCCGGCGGACCGTTCGGCCCGTCGTGGAGCTGTTGAAGAACGGCTACAACTTCATCGTCACCCACGGGAACGGCCCCCAGGTGGGGAATCTGCTGCTGCAGAACGAACTCGCCAAGGCCGAGGTTCCCGAGACTCCCCTCGGTATGCTCGACGCCATGACCTGCGGCTCCATGGGGTACATGATCGAGCAGTGCCTGCAGAACGAGATGATCGCGCAGGACGTGTGGCGCAACGTGGTCACGATTCCGGCACAGATTATCGTGGACCGACATGACCCCTCCATGCAGAACCCCACCAAACCGATCGGACCGTTCTACACCGAGGAGCAGGCGAAAAAGCTGATCGGTGAGAAGGGCTGGCTGGTGAAGGAGGACGCCGGTCGCGGATGGCGTCGCTTCGTGGCGTCCCCCTACCCCATCGATATCGTGGAGAAGGAAGCGATCCGGCACCTGCTGCAGGAACACTACGTGCTCATCACCGGCGGTGGCGGAGGGATCCCCGTAGCTCACGGCGAAAGTGGCGAGATCACCGGCGTGGACTGCGTGATCGACAAGGACCTCGCAAGCATGAAGCTGGCGATCGCCGTGCACGCCCGCACCCTGATCATCATCACCGGCGTGCCCAAGGTCACGATCAACTTCGGGAAACCAGACGAACGCGCTCTGGACCGCATGACCCTGGCGCAGGCGCGCCACTACTACCAGGAAGGACACTTCCCGGCGGGCTCTATGGGCCCCAAGATGATGGCGGCGATCGAGTTCGTGCAGGCGGATCCCGGTAACCGGGTGATCATCACCAACGAGGAAAACCTCCTGGCGGCGGTGGAAGGCGACCAGGGAACGCACATCGTCGCGTACTGAGGAGGAGGGCTGCCCCAACCGCCCGCGTTCTGCTACGGTTGGGCGATGAACTGGCTCGAACGCCACATTACCCTGCACACTCACGACACCCCGCGGGAGGAGGTGGCCAACTGGGCAACGCACCTGGTTGGCGCCATCCTCGCCGTTGGTGGAACGGTCGCATTGCTGCTGACTCCGCATCGCAGCGTCGGGAACGGTGCCCTCGCCGTATTCGGCGCGTCGATGATCGTCCTGTTCTCGGCGTCCACGGCGTATCACATGAGTCCCGCCGCGTCGCCGTGGAAACGCCTGTTCCGGCTCGCGGATCACATTTCGATCTACCTCCTCATCGCGGGCACCTACACACCGGTGATGATGGCCGTGGGCACCCCCTGGGCCTTCGGTACCCTGACCGCGGTCTGGGTCCTCGCTGCGGTGGGAATCACCCTCAAGGTGGTGCTGTGGGACCGGTTCCGCGTGACACAGGTGTTTTTCTTCCTGGCGATGGGGTGGCTGGCGGTCATCAGACTGGACGCCATTCTTGCCACGCTGTCGCGACCGTTTCTGATCCTCATGCTCGTGGGAGGACTGCTGTACAGCGCCGGGACGATCGTCTACTCCCTCAAGCGCATGCCGTACCACCACGCGATCTGGCACCTGTTCGTCCTGGGCGGGGCGGCGGCGTTCTTCGCTGCGGTCTATGCCTACCTCTGAGTTCTACCACGACCTCGCCCCGTGCCGGGATTTTTCGGCGGCACTCGCAGGCGACTGCTTTGTCGCCGTTCCCGACGACTGGATCGTCGTCGCCACGGACGTGGTCAACAGCACCCGGGCCATCGAGGACGGCCACTACAAGGATGTCACGGTGGCCGGCGCCGTGAGCACAATCTCCGTCGCCAACATTACCGGGTCCCTCGATTTTCCGTTTTTCTTCGGTGGCGACGGGATGGTGTTCCTGCTCCCGAGCCGCTATCGACGGCAGGTGACGGCCGTGCTCTCTGACGTGCGCCGCGTGGTACGCGCCACCTCCGGGCTGGAACTGCGAGCCGGCATCCTGCCGGTGAAGACGCTCCGCACCATGGGCGCCGACATCGCGATCGGAAAAGTACGAATCACCGCGCGCTACACCCAGGCGGTCGCGAGCGGGAGCGCCCTCGCCCTGGTGGACGAGATTCTCAAGGGGCGTGTCGAGGCCGACATGGAGTTTCCCCCTGAGGCGTCGGAAGAGGACGATCTTCGCGCCGATTTTCGCGGATTCTCCTGTCGCTGGCAGGATATTCCCAGCCGTTTCGGCGAGACAATGTCACTGATCGTGGAGCAGACCGGCACCACCGACGATGGTCGCTCGGGGCTGCAGGCGGCGCAGGCGGCTGTGGACGAAATCGTGCGCGACCGGACCCGCGCGCACCCTCTGAGTGTGGAAGCCCAGGTCACGCGATCCTCGACGGCCGTGGCGGGCCCGGAGGCGCACGTTCGCGCCCGCGGTCGCCGGGGGCTGCGCGTCGTGCTGCAGCGCCTGCGGATCGGACTCGAGGTCGCCGCGGTCCGCTTCGCCCTTGCCACCGGGCTCCCGCTGCGCGGCGAGGGCAAGCGGCTCCGTGATGTCCGGGAGGACAACATCCGCAACGCCGACGTGTACAAGATCGACGGAACCCTCAAGATGACGCTCGCGATCAGCCCCGGTGACCGCCGGCACCTGGTGGAACGGCTGGAGTCGCTCCACCGGGAGGGCGCGATTCGCTTCGGCTGGCACACGTCGGACCGCGCGATCATGACCTGCCTCATCCACACCAACCACGAAGACGAGGTGCACTTCGTGGACTCAGCCGACGGCGGCTACGCCGCCGCAGCCAAGATGCTGAAGGCCTCCCGGGACACTACGGCGGGGTAGAGGCACCACCCTACGCGGAGCGAAATCCCGCCCGCTCGACACGCCGAGTTTCGCTCCGCCGCCCCGAACCGGCGACGCGGCTACTCCTCGCCGGCGTCAGTTCCGTTTGCCGCCCGCTGCGCGTAGTCCATCGCCCGTTCGATACCCTCGTACCCCGTGCACCGGCAGATGTTGGACTGCAACCACTCGATCCGGGTGGCGGGGTCCGCGTCCGGCCGGGCGGTCAGGAGAGCGTCGCCGTTCATGATGAAGCCGGAGGTACAGAACCCGCACTGGAACCCGTACTCGGCACGGAACCCGGCCTGGACGGGACTGTTCTGCAGCCCCTCGATCGTCGTGATCGCGGCGCCGTCGACGTCCACGGTGAGGGTGTAGCACGACTTCACCGGCGTGCCGTCCACATGGACCGTGCAGGCGCCGCAGTCACCGTTCTCACACCCCGCCTTGGCGCCCGTGAGTCCCAGTCCGGTGCGCACGGTGGACAGCAGTGTGTCCGCCGGCGACACCCACACGGTCCGGACCTCCCCGTTCACGGTGAGATTCAGCTTCACCTGTCCGTTGTACTCTTTCATGATGCTCCCCCGGTGATTGCCGCAAGACCGTCCTCCACGGCCTGAATCGTCAGTTCCCGCCGATACGCCCGACTGCCACGCTGGTCCTTCTTGAACGTACGGTCCTCCGCGTCCACCGCCTCTTCCGCCAGCCTGCGACGGTCATCGGTGGACAGGGCCGCGATCGTGTTCGTACCGGCGGCGGCAAGGACTCCCTCCGCGGCCGTTGCCCGGACCGGATAGCCCCAGGCCCCGGACACCGCGAGGCGAACCTCACCGCGCAGATCCGCCATGGCAACGGTCACCAGCGGGTAGTCCACCCGGGCGTCGGCGGTGCGGCGGCGGTAGAACCAGCGGCCACCCTCGCCGCCGCCGGTGGCGGTTACGGCACCGCAACCCGGCGCCGGTGCGCCGACGGCCCCCGTGTCGGTGAACAGGCCCAGATCCTGCAGAACGTCCGTTCCCACGGCGAAGGCGAGGACCGCCGCTCCTTCCGGCAGGAGGATCTTTTTCGAAAACATCTCCCGAATCGGACGCTCAGCAACGCGCGCGACGGTCGTCGGGTCGCTGCCCGAGTGTCCACCGGCGGGATCACCGGTTGAGACAGGATCGTCGACCACCCCGGTTGGTTCGGCGTAGACCACCGTTCCGTCCAGGAGCAGGAACGGCAGGACCGCCTCCCGGTACGGCAGCATGCCGCACACGTTGCCTCCGAGGGTGATCGAGTTGCGAACGGTCCGGTCCGCGACGCCGCCGGCGCACCGGGCGAAGAGCCCCGCCCCGGGGGCGTCGACAAGGGCGCTCAGGCGAACGGCGGCGCCAAAGGCGTAGCGTTCGCCGGGATGCTCCGGCGAGGTGAGGAGTCCCGGACCAAAGACGGTCGCCTCGGGAACGCGTTTGTAATCGATCAGCACGTCGGTGTGGAACTTGTGCTCCCTCGCCAGGGTCACGACTTCGGTCCCACCGCCGAAGAAATGGGCGGTTTGTCCTCCCCGGGTCGCGGCAACCCAGGCGGTTACGAGTTCATCCACGGACTCGGCACGGGTAAACGAACACTCGAAGGGAATCACGATTGCGCCTCCTCGCTGCCGGCCCAGGCGGCATCCCGGCCGCTGTGATAGCTCTCCCAGACGTACTCCGGCGTAATCGGCAGCGCATTCAGCTGCACACCCACCGCCCGCGACACCGCCGCCGAGAGCGCCCCCGGCATGCCGATAATGCCCTGCTCGCCCAGGCCCCGGGCGCCGAAGGGACCATCACCCTGCGGCGTCTCCACAAAGTCCACGATGTATTCCGGGTGCTCGCCGTAGCGCACGAGCTTGTAGTCGCGCAGAGAGTGGTTGAGCACGTGCTCCTTGGAGTCGAATCGGAACGCCTCCCGGGTGGTGTAGCCGATCCCCATGGCCATGGCGCCGACCACCTGACCCCGCGCCAGGGCGGGGTTGATGACGCGACCGACGTCCATCGAGCATACCGCCTTCAGGACGCGGAAGGTGCCGTCGCGAAGGTTGACCTCAACCTCCACCCCCATTGCGCCGAGGGTCCACTCAAGACCCGGGCGACCCGCCCCGGTCTCGGGGTCGATGTTGCTCAGATGGCGGGCGATGTACTTGCCGCGACCGATGATCGGCCCGCCGATCGCGTTGCCGTTCGGATACACGTAGCCGAGGACAACGTCCGACAGCGGAAGCCCCTGCTGCGGGTCGTCCCGCAGGAATACGCGCCCCTCGGCAACCTCGAGGTCCTCCTCCGGAGCCCGGAGGGGAGCCGAGGCAACGCGTTTGATCTGCACCACCGCGTCGTCCACGGCGGCGATCGCCGCCCGGCCCACCATGAAGAGGGTGCGGCTTGCTGCGCTGGTCCAGTCGTGTGTTGACCGGTCGGTCATGACCTCCTGCACCACGTGGATCTCGTCCGGATCCGTCCGCAGACGTTCCGCGACGATCTGGGCCAGGCCGGTGTAGATGCCCTGCCCCATTTCCACGGCGCCGGTCACCAGGTTGACGGTGCCGTCCTCGTTGAACGACACCAGGGCACCGGCGTCGGTAAACGTGGGAATCGCCGGGGCCTTCCAGTAGCAGGAAACCCCTTTTGCCCGTACCCGGTGTTCGTGGAGCATGTTCACCGCCCCGTCGGTCCAGCCGATGTGGTGGGTCACGCGGTCGATGCACGCGCGCAGGTCGCCGGTATTGCTGTCGAGCACATCCTGCGACGGCGTCTCATCGCCTGCCTGAATCGCGTTGTGCCGCCGCAGGACCACCGGGTCCATATCCAGTTCCTCGGCCAGGAGCTCCATGGACCGTTCGATCGCGTAGCTCATCTCGATGTGGCCAAAGCCACGGTAGGCGGTGGCGAAGGGATGATTGGTGTACACACAGTAACTGTCCGTGCGGAGGTTGGGGACAGAATAGGGACCGGTGGACGCGTAGCCCGCGGCGCGACTCACGTTGACGGCGTAGTCGGCGTAGCCGCCGGAGTCGAAAAGAAACTCAATGATCGCGCCGGTGAGCGTGCCATCCTTCCGTGCCGCCAGGCGAACCGAAGCCTCCAGCCCCGGGCCGCCGGGTGAGCCGACCATGTCCTGCTCCCGCGTGTTCTGTACCCGCACGGGACGGCCCCCGAGGGACCGGGAGAGCAGGTACGCCAGCGGCTCCAGCTGGATTCCCGCCTTTCCGCCGAAGCCACCGCCGACCTCGGCAACCTGAATCGTGAGCTTCCCCGGCGGAATACCGAAGGTCCTGCTCATGATCCCGCGGGCCCCGTAGGGGCTCTGAGTGGAGGTGCGAATGACCACCTGCCCGTCGCTTTTGATCTCGGCGATCGCCACCCGCGGTTCCATCGCCGCGTGATCTTTCGGCGGAAACCGGTACCGCCCTTCGATCACCGCGTCGGCATCGGCGAAGGCGGCGTCGGGATCGCCCTTGCGCATGCGGGTATGGTGGGCGATGTTCGTCCCGGGTTCCGGAAGAATCGCCGGAATGTGGACGTACTGCTCCATCTCCGGGTGGATGAGGGGGGCGTCCGTCGCCATGCCCTCACGCGGCGAGCGCACGATCGGGAGTTCCTCGTAGCTCACCCGGATCGTGGCGGCGGCCGCAGCGGCGGTCCGTTCGTCGTCGGCGACCACCGCCACCACCGGTTCGCCGTAGTATCTGACCCGGTCTACCGCCAGGGCGGGTTTGTCGCCCAGGTAGAGTCCCACCAGCTGCGGAAAATCGCGCCCGGTGAACACGCCGCGGACCCCGGGCATCGCTCGCGCTTCGTCAGCGTCGATCTCCCTGATCAGTCCGTGGGCGGTCTTGCTGCTGACAATCGCCGCGTACAGCATGCCGGGAACAACGAAGTCCCCGGTGTACCGCGTGCGGCCGGTCGTCTTGTCCGGGGCGTCCTTCCGCTCCAGACTCACTCCCAGGCTTGATCGCCTGCTGCCCATCTGCATCGTCATTGGTGAATTATATCGTCACCTTTTTGCCCCGGGCAAATGACGATTCCGTCGATATGCTCGATTGCACCCGTTTCCCGGCCGTCGTATCATTGAAACGGAGCTCCACATGAACAGACACGCCATCTCAACTCCGGTTACCGTTCTCTGGGTTACCGTCGCCATGGTCCTGGTCAATGCGCTGGGTATCGTGGCTCCAGCGACGGCGCAGTCAGCCTCCACCGGTGACATCCGCGTCCACGTACTGCCGGTGGTCAACCGCAGCGGAGAGAGTCAGTTCGACGCCGTGGGAAGCACAGTCACCGGAACGGTGGCGCTGACGCTGCGCCTGCTCAACGGCTACACGATCTCCGAGGGCCAGCCGCAGGGGTTCGCCGACCGGCTGCCGCTGCCGGAGGACCCGGTCGCCCGCCGCCGCGTGTTGGGGACGATGGCCGAAGCCCTGAACGTGGAGAATATCGTCTTCGGCGAGGTCCTGCCGCCACCGGCAGGGGACGCCACGGCGCTTCCGCGCATCCGTCTTGGCGTGTTCGACCGTCTCGCCGGTGAGATCACCGTTCAGGAGGAGCGCGCGCCGGATTCGCTGTTCGACGTCTTCGGGGTCACCGATCAGCTCGCCGCCGACGTCCTCTCCGGTTTCTCCGGCCGCCGGGTGGCGTTCGGAAGCATCCGCATTCAGCCCTCCGCGACGGGGCAGCCGCCGGAATACCGGGTGGAACTCGACGGACAGATCGTCGGAACGGACCTGCGCTCGATCGAATCGATTCTCACCGGCGAGCACCGTCTTACCGTGACGATCGATGTTCTTGGCGAGGATCGCGTGGTGTTTGACGGCCCCGTGACGGTGGACGAAAACCGGACGGCGACGGTGGACATTCCGTTCCCCGACATTGACATGGAGCGTGAGGCGCAGCGTGTTGCGATCGCCCGGCGGGAGGCTGCGCTGGCCGACGCGCTGGCCCGACTGGGGGCTGAGCGGGACCGGCTCCGGGAACTCGCGGACGACTCCGGTACGACCGATGCGGGCGAGCGGGCGTCGGTTCAGACGCAGCGGGGCGATCCTCGCGCCCCGGCAGGATCTCCGCTGACCGTTCCCGTGGCGCGCGAGCTCTTTCCGCGCTCCGGCGAGTACATCGACCCCGCCGCGGTTCGTGAGGCCGCGCTGGAAAACGCACGCCTGGCCGCCGCAGTCCACGCCGCTACGGGACGCGGGCTCCTGGCGGAGCGCGGCCTCACCGCCGGGGCGTCGGCGTTCGGTGAGATCTCGGAGCTGGCGACCACCTTCGGACAGCCCGACTCCTTCGGGTACGCCGACCAGGTTGCCTTTGCCACCGCCGGAGCCGGCGACGTGGAGATCCAGCGCGACCGGAGCCCGCAGGCGGTCCTGCCGTGGATCCTGCTCGGTGCGGCCACCGCCCTGACGATTCCAACAGCGCAATCGTACTACAACGAGCCCGGACCGCCGCAGGCACAGTACGTGCCGTTCATGCCGGTGCTGTTCGCCGGCGTGGGAACGGCGGTGTGGAACGCTACCGACTGGGACCACCGGCGCCTGGGACGGACGCTTCGGCGCTTCGGTCGCGACGGATATGATGCGGTTGCCACCGACCGACCGCTGCGGCGGTGGGAACTGGCGGCCGGCGTCGCGAGTTCCCTCGGTTTCAGTGGATACCGGATCACCCCCGGCGACGCGGGCTCCGCCTACGGCGTCGGGGCGGTCGAATTCGCAGACGTCGGCCGGTCGGCGGTATCGGTCAGGGCCCGATACTGGCGCAGTCCGCATACCGCCCTCGGCGGCGAGTTGCGTGTCGCAGCCCTTGGAGGGTGGCGCCACGTGGTAACACTCTCCGACAACTACAGCTACACGATCGATGATCCCGCCTACAGCGGCGATTACTCGGAACTGGACGTTAACCAGCTCTTCCTGGCGTCGGCCGGCGGGACCTACACCCGTACCGGCCGCACCCTGCTTGAGGCCGGTCTCACCCTGCGGCTACTGGATTTCTCCATCGGAAACATCCGATACCAGGACGACGTACTCCAGGAACAGACGTACGAAGAACTCCTGGGGGGCGCCACGGCGTTCGTGCCGGTCCCGGGGATTCAGACCTCACTGGGGTTCCGCTTCGGTCGGGGGGCATTGCCGCCATGGGAGCTCTCGATTGGATATCGCCTGGACCGGCTTGCCTTCCCTAACGGGATCCTGTCGGACGAAGGCCCCTTTTACCTGCACCGCATCGATGTCGCATTTCGCCGCAGTGTGTTCCTCGGCGACGATGTGCCGCCACCGACGGACGCTCCGTGGCCCGGAGCCGGGCGTACGTCGAAAACCCTCGATGAGGGCCGCGCCGCGGCGAGGGATCGCTGGCAGCCGCTTCCGGTGCGGATCTACGCCGACCCCGGTGGCTTTTTCACCCGCGGCCCCCGTCTGGGGCTCGAGTACGCGGTGAATCCGCAGTGGAGCGTCGGCCTCCACGGCCGCTGGGCCGCCAGTCTGGCGATGGCAGAGGTGCTACCGGTGGACTCCCTGCGGCGGTCGGAGTTCGCATGGCCCGGCGTGTCGCTGCGGTGGTACCAGCAGCCGCAGCCCCGAGCACCAGGCGCGGACCGGCGCGGCTGGTACGCCGGCGGAATCGTGGAGTATGCATCCTTCGACAGGCCGAACGGTCACGGAATCGGCGCCGACCCGGGGGAGTACACGACCAACAGCGGGAGCCTGTGGTTTCTGCTTGCAGAGGGCGGCTACCGGATTCCGGCGGGACGCTCGGGGTTCATCGATCTCGGCGTGCAGGCCGGATTCCGTTTTGGGGAGGGCTACCGGAGCGAACGGTTTCTGGTGTTGTCCGACGGCAGCCAGGAGTTCCAGACCGGCACCTCCATCAACGGCGGGACCTGGCTGTACCCGACGCTGGCGTTCGGGACGCGGCTGTACTGAGACTCACCGCGGGTGACGGTGATGGTCAGTTCCCGCGGTCTCAGTCCCCGCTGCGCGCCGCGCCACGGCGGCGGTCCAGCTCGGCGATGAGCGCCGGCACAACCTCGAAGAGATCGCCCACCACCGCCACGTCGGCGACGCGGTGCAACGGCGCATCCGGGTCCAGATTGATCGACACGATGCGCTCGCTGGTTTTGATCCCGGCGAGGTGCTGGATCGACCCCGACGCGCCCGCGCCGATGTACACCCGCGGCGAAATCGTCTTGCCGCTCAGCCCCACCTGGTGGGGATAGCCGATCCAGCCACGGTCCACCGCCTCCCGGGTGGCGCCGATCTCACCTCCCAGGCGGGACGCCAGCTCCTCCAGCAGCGCGAAGTTCTCCTTGCGCTTGAGGCCCCGGCCGCCGGTGACAACCACGTCGGCGTCCTCCAGGTTGGCGAAATCGGCGGCGTCGGTGCGGTAGCCCAGTACCTGGGTTCGATCGTCCAGACACGCCTCCAGCTGGGTATCCATCGGCACGGCGATGACCCGTCCGCTGCGATCCGGGTCCGGCTGCGGCGGCCGGGATGCGTGGGGGCGAACCGTGGCCATCTGCGGACGATGCCGCGGCGTCTTGATCGTTGCCATGATGTTTCCACCGATCGCCGGTCGCGTCTGGAGCAGGTTTCCGGTGTCCGGCTCGATCGCCAGCTCCGTACAATCCGCCGTGAGTCCGGCGTGTACCCGGATCGCCAGGTGCGGCATAAGCGTGCGGCCGCTGGTGGTCGCCGCCGCCAGCACGATCTCCGGCGACCAGGTTCGGATCAGGTGGGCAAGAACCCCGCTGTAGCTCTCACACCGAAAATCGGCCAGTCGGGGATCATCCACCACGTACACCTCGTCGGCGCCGTGGGCGATGAGACGCCCGGTGTCCTGCTCGGTGATCCCGTGACCGATGACCACCGCCGCCAGGCGTGTCCCGAGGGCGTCGGCCAGCGGTCGGCCGCGGCCGAGCACTTCCAGAGCAACCTCCCGGAGACGTCCCGCGTGGTGTTCTGCGATCGTCCAGACAAAACTCATCGCACCACCCCCGCATCCTCCAGGAGGTCTGCGATTCGGACCGCCGCCTGCGCCACGCCAGCCTCATCGCCGGCGTCGATCGTCTCACCCTCCCGCGTCACCTGGGGTGTGGCGATGTTCACAACCCGCGTGGGAGAGCCCTTGAGTCCGAGTTCCTCCGCCGGAACCGCC
Organism: uncultured Spirochaeta sp.; assembly: GCA_913030605.1. Taxonomy (GTDB): domain Bacteria; phylum Spirochaetota; class Spirochaetia; order DSM-27196; family Alkalispirochaetaceae; genus Alkalispirochaeta. The sequence goes on along the minus strand of CAJWEZ010000016.1, from coordinate 12,967 downwards.
AGGTCGACAGCTCCCCATCGTTCGAACTCCGCCCGCCGCGCGCGCATGACCCCGTCCAGGGTCGGCAGACGCAGGGGCGCGATCTCCTTGACCACGGTGAGGAGCGCGGGAGTGGACAGCCGCACGATCTGGTAGCCATCCTCGACCAGGCGCTCCACGGTGACGGTCGCCGCGGCACCGTCCACACCCGTCACGTGGGCCACATAGGTTGCGAGGGGAATGTCGAGCCACGCGGCGATCCCGGGCCCCACCTGGGCGGTGTCGCCATCGGTTGCCCGCTCACCGGTGATGACGAGGTCGATCGGCTTCAGTCGTTCGATCGCCGCGGCCAGGACCCGGGAGGTTGCCCAGGTGTCGGCGCCGCCGAATCGGGTATCGGAGAGCAGGATACCGCGATCGCATCCCAGTGAGACCGCTTCCCGCAACACCGCCTCCGCCGGCGGGGGCCCCATCGTCAGCGCCACAACGTCACCGTCGCCGGACGAGTCCCGCAGGCGCAGCGCTGCCTCCAGCGCGTAGAGATCGAGGGGGTTGATGACCGACGCCGCGGCTGACCGCACCATCGTCCCGGTCTCCGGGTCCATGGTGACGGCGTCGGTGGCGGGAACCTGTTTTACGGGAACAACAATGCGCACGGGGGCCTCCGACCGCGCATCTTAGCCGGTTGCGGCGGTCGGCGCTACCCGAACCACGCGGCCGGGTCTGCGCTGCCCCTGCCGGGTTGGCGCTACCCGGTCGGCGCTACCCGGCCAGCGAGAGGAGAACACCGGCGGCGACGGCGGACCCGATCACCCCGGCGACGTTGGGCCCCATCGCGTTCATGAGCAGGAAGTTGCGGGGATTGGCCTCCTGGCCGACCTTCTGAACCACCCGGGCGGCCATGGGTACCGCCGACACGCCGGCTGCACCGATCATCGGATTGACCTTGCCGCCGCTGATCACGTACATCAGTTTTCCAAGCAGCACGCCGCTGGCCGTACCGATCGAGAACGCGATCAGCCCCAGCCCGATGATGAACAGCGTGTCGATCACGAGGAACTCCGCCGCCGACATTTTGCTCCCGACGCTCACACCGAGCAGTATCGTCACGATGTTGACGAGCTCGTTCTGCGCGGTCTTCGAGAGGCGCTCCACAACCCCCGCCTCCCGGAGGAGGTTACCCAGCATGAGCATGCCCACCAGCGGCGTCGCCGCCGGAATGGAGAGCGCAATGACGATCGTTGTGACCACCGGAAACACGATTTTCACCCGCTGCGACACCTGCTTCACGTCGCTCATCACGACCACGCGTTCCTTTTCCGAGGTCAGGGCACGGATGATCGGCGGCTGGATCACGGGAACGAGGGCCATGTACGAGTACGCCGCGACGGCGATCGGACCCAGCAGGTGTTCGGCCAACTGCGAAGTCAGGTAGATCGCCGTGGGGCCGTCGGCACCACCGATAATCGCGATCGACGCAGACTCCGCAAAGCTGAACCCGAGCGCCCGCGCCCCGAGGAGGGTTCCAAAGATCCCGAACTGCGCCGCCGCCCCCAGCAGAAAGGTGTTGGGTTTTGCCAGCAGCGGACCGAAGTCGGTCATCGCCCCCACCCCGAGAAAAATCAGCGGCGGGAAAATGCCCGTCTCAATGCCGAAGTAGAAATAGTGCAGCAGGCCCCCGTCGGCGGTCATTCCCGCCAAGGGAATGTTTGCCAGCAGGGCTCCGAAACCGATCGGCACCAGCAGGAGCGGCTCGTATTTGCGCACGATCCCCAGATACAGCAGCAGGACGCTCACCGCCAGCATGACGGCATCCTGCCAGGTTATCACCGAGAACGCGGTGGACGCGAAAAACGCCGAAAGAACACCCACGGCTCAGCCCGCCCCGCCGGTAACATCGATCGACAGGAGCGTCTGGCCTTCCTGGACGCTGTCGCCTGGTCGTACGGATACCGAGGCGACCGTTCCCGCCGCCGGTGCCATCACGTCGATGTACATCTTCATCGCCTCGAGGACGATGATCGTCTGGCCCTCGGTGACCGCGGCGCCTTCCTGCACCAGGACCTGATCGATCACGCCGGTCATGGGGGAGGTTACGGTACCGGAATCCCCCGCCACGGGTGCCGCCGGCTTCGACGCAGGGGTGGGTTTCCGCGCCGGAGCGCGGGATATCGGCGCCGATGCCTGAGGAGCACCGCTCCCGGTGGGCTGCCGGGCCCCGGACTGGACTCCCGGCACCGACTCCGCGAGGATTCGCACCGTGAACGCCGCGTCCTCGCGGGATACGCGAATCGTGTCGCCGTCGCGTTCCGCCGCCACGGTAACCTGCTGGCCATCAATATCGAGGGTAAACTCACGCTTCATCGTGTACTCCGTTGTGTCCATTGCTGCGACTGCGGCGCATAGTCCCGCTCCTCCTCCGCCAGGTACGCCAGGGCACCGGCGATCACCCAGCGGGGCACGCCCTGTTCGACGGTATCGGCCGGACGCTCCGCTGATGAATCGGTGGTGGCGGCGGTCTCGCCGCCGGTGGCCGCCGCAGCGGTCGGTCGCGGGCGTTCACCGAACACACCGCGAATGACGACCATCAGGAGACTGAGGATGATCAGAAACAGAAAAACGATGCCCATGCCGACCGCCGCGGTCAGCACGACATACCCGTAGCTTTCAACGTTCACTGTATCGCTCCGACTACAGAGGAATGTTTCCGTGCTTGCGCCACGGGTGCTCCTCGCGTTTGCGGGAAAGCATCTCCACCGACCGAACCAGTTCCGCACGCGTGTGGACCGGGTCGATCACATCGTCGACGTACCCGTAGCCCGCGGCCACAAACGGGTCCATCACGCTCTCGCGGAACTCATCGATCTTCTTCTGCCGCTCCGCGTCCGGGTCTTCGGCATCGGCGATTTCCCGACGGAAGATCACGTTGGCGGCGCCCTCCGGCCCCATCACCGCAATCTGGGCGGTAGGCCACGCGAGGCAGCGGTCGTACCCGAGCCCCTTGGCGGCCATGGCGATATACGCACCGCCGTACGCCTTGCGGAGAATCAGTGAGACCTTCGGAACCGTCGCCTCGGCGATCGCGTAGAGGACCTTTGCGCCGTGGCGGATGATGCCGCCGTGCTCCTGCGTCACCCCCGGGAGAAAGCCGGGAACGTCCACCAGAGTGATGATCGGAATGTTGAAGGCGTCGCAGGTGCGGATGAACCGCGCGCCCTTGTCGCTGGCGTCGATATCGAGCGCCGCCGCCACCACCGAGGGCTGATTGGCGAATATCCCCACGGTCCGACCGGCGAGGCGGGCGAATCCCACCACCACGTTGCGGGCGTAGTCGGCGTGAACCTCCAGAAAGCTCTCACCGTCGAATACCGCTGCGATCAGGTCGCGAATGTCGAATCCGCGCTTCTCCTCATCGGGAACGATCTCCAGCACCTCCGGGACCGACCGGTCGGGATCGTCCCAGCCCGCCTCACCGGCGGTCACCATCGGCGGGTGCTCCCGGTTGCTCGCCGGGAGGTAGGAGAGCAGACGCCGGACGCCGGCCATGCATTCCTCTTCGCTACCGTAGCGGAAGTGGGCAACACCGCTCCGCGAGGCGTGGGCACCGGCGCCACCGAGTTCCTCGTGGCTGATCTCCTCACCGGTCACCGCGCGAATCACGTCCGGACCGGTGATGTACATGTTGCTCACGTTGTCGACCATGAATATGAAATCGGTGATACCCGGGGAATAGACCGCACCGCCGGCACAGGGGCCGAGGATAACCGAGATCTGGGGGACCACACCGGACGCCAGCGTGTTGGCCCGGAATATGCGGGCGTATCCGTGGAGCGACAGAATGCCCTCCTGGATCCTGGCGCCGCCGGAATCGTTGATCTGGATGAACGGGCTGCCGGTCCGGAGCGCCAGCTCCTGTGCTTCGGCGATCCGTTCCGCGTGCTTTTCTCCCAGTGACCCGCCGAGAACGGTGAAGTCCTGGGATGAGACGAACACCTGACGACCGTCGACAAGACCGCTTCCGGTGACGACCCCGTCCCCCGGAAGACGCTTGTTCTCCAGACCGAACGCCGTCGATCGCCCGGCGATGTACGTCTGGTGTTCGACGAGACTATGCTCGTCGAGCAGCATCCCGATGCGCTCGCGCGCGGTGTGTTTGCCCTTCTGGTGCTGCTGTTCGATGCGTTTTTCGCCGCCCCCACGGTGGACGGCTTCTCGCATCGACTTCATTCGCTGAATCGCTTCGCGGCTGGACACGCCCCGCTCCTTCCTGCCCCGAACGGGGCCAAGGAGGAAACGATAGGCCCACTCCGGGGGGTTGTCAAGAAAAGCCGGTCACCCGGCCGAACACGCCCGTCGGCCGTGACAGACGTTCGTTGCAGATGAACAAACAACAACTTGCAGCCACCCGATATGTGCCCCATGCTGTGTAGGGGGTGTCAGTGTCCAACAGTCGTGAGGTTCACATCTTTGCAAAAGACTTGAACATTACGGATTCGTATGTACACTGAATACATCTTACAAGAACGAGGCTGTTGGCCTCTCATACCACACTGATGTAAGGAGTCATTCCTATGTCTGATGCACGCACTCAGGAAGGAATCAACGGACGGGTCGTCGTCCTGGGACTCCAGCACACGTTCGTCATGTTTGGCGCGACCGTGCTGGTCCCGGTACTGACCGGTCTCGACGTAGGGGTCGCGTTGTTTGCGTCCGGTATCGGTACGCTGCTGTTCCACGTGATCACCAAGTTCAAGGTGCCGGTCTTCCTCGGCAGTTCCTTCGCGTTTATGCCACCGATCTTTGCGGTTGCCGCAGCCTCCGGTGGTGACCTCGCGTACGCAACCGGCGGTATCGTCATTGCCGGTCTCGTGTACCTCGTGGTTTCGTTCATCTTTACCTTCGTGTCGACGGACTGGCTCCACAAGATTCTGCCGCCCCACGTCACCGGTCCGATCATCATCCTGATCGGTCTGATTCTGGCGCCGGTGGCCATCGGAAACATTTCCGGTGACAACGCCGTTACCGCCGCGATCGGCAAAAACGGTGCCTGGCTCATCGCCGTCCTGACGTTCGCCGCAGGCGTGATCGTCAAGGTCGGATTCGAGCGCATGGGCTGGAAGTTTGCCTCGCAGCTCCCGGTCCTGATCGCACTGATCTTTGGCTACGTCGTGGCGATCATCGCCGGCGTCGTGGACTTCACCGTTGTCGCCGAGCGCCCGTGGATCGGTCTTCCCAACTTCATGCTGCCGAAGTTCTCGGCAACGGCGATTGCGCTCACCGTACCGGTGGCGATCGTCACGGTCGTGGAGCACTTCGGAGACGTGATCGCGATCGGCAACGTTGTCAAGAAAGACTTCATCGCCGACCCCGGAATCAACCGAACCCTGCTTGGTGACGGTCTCGCCACCAGCATCTCCGCCCTCCTCGGTGGTCCCGCGAACACGACCTACAGCGAAAACACCGGTGCCGTCGCGCTGACCGGCGTATTCAACCCGAACGTCATGCGCATCGCCGCGGTGTTTGCGCTCTTTCTGTCGATCATTCCGAAGTTCACCGGTCTGATCCAGACGATTCCCGCCCCGGTTATCGGCGGTATCTCGATCCTGCTGTTCGGTATGATCTCCTCGATCGGTATCCGAAACATGGTCGATGCCAAGATCAACATGGACGATCCCAAGATCCTGATCATCGTCGCGGCGATCCTCGTGATCGGCCTCGGTGGCGCCAGCTTCTCCGCCGGCGAAACCTTCGAGCTCAGCGGTCTCGGTCTCGCGGCGCTGGTGGGCATCGTTCTCAACCTGCTCATCAACTTCAAGAGCTTCTCGACCAAGTAAACGCGGGCAACCGCGCGAGTGGACAGGCCCCGCCGTTCCGGCGGGGCCTTTCTTTTCCCCCGACAGGAGGCCCGCCGTCATGCGTATCGCCCGCACGGGGCGCCTGGTGCCGACCGCTGCCCGCGGCCACGTCACGGGACGTCACCGTCACGTGATCAACCTGCGACTCTCAGATACCGACGGTGCGTACCTGGTTTCACTGGTGACCCGGCGCGCCGACTGGACCGAACTGGCCTTGGAGCTCGTCGACGACGGCATCGCACCGGAGTGGTCCACGCTGGTGGCCGTCGACGACGGCACCGCCGCCACGATCACCGACGGTCATGTGGACCTCGGCAGCCGGCGCGTGGCGCTGCCGGCGCGGTCTGCGGGCACCAGCGTCGCGGCGACACCGCCGGGACCACGTCCCATTGAGAGCTGGTCCCCGGAGGATGTCGCGGCGCTTCGTCGAGCCCTGCTCCCCTTCGCAGAGACCGGTTTCACGGGACTGGTCGCGGGCACCGGTGCCGGCGACGGCTCCTCCGGCGACGCGGACCCGTTCCGGCGCCGCGCGCGGACCCGACTCCTGGAGGCCGCACGCACCGGCTCCAGGGTACCGATAGATCTGTCGGGGATGGTGGGACTCGGCGCCGGGTTCACGCCGGCGGGGGACGACTTTGTGAGCGGGGCGATCCTGGCGGAACTGGTGCTCCCGGGCCCGGTGGCGGCGGGCACCGTTCCGCGCGTCGACCGCGACTCGATCCGCCGGTCGCTCTCCCGTACTACCCCCGGCGGTGCGTCGCTTTTGCGGGTATCCCTCGCCGGCTGGCCACCGGCGTACCAGGTCGCCATCGTGGACGATCTCCGTCGCGGTGACCTGACCGGGGCCGTCGACCGCGCCCGCCGTCACGGTCACTCGTCGGGACTGGACGCCCTGGCGGGTTTTGTGTGGGCTACGGATCCGTACCGGTTTGACAGACAGCGCGGGCGGGTATAGCGTTCTATTCTGCAATTCACGAAAGCGAGGTTCACAGTGAAACGAATCATCCTTCGCAAGGACTCTTACTACGATTCGGTGTTCCTCATGTTGATCAGCGCGGACATCAAGAAGATGGACGGCATCTCGGAGGCGGTTGTCGCCATGGGTACCGAGATGAACCTTGATCTCCTGAACGACATGGGACTGAACGGCCCGGAGCTCGATGGAGCGACGGCCAACGATCTGATCATCGCGGTCGAGGCCGCCGATGAAGCGACAATCGACGCGGCGGAAACCGCGGTGGACGAGAAACTGCGGCAGAAAGCCGACCAGGACGAAGGCGATACCTGGAAGCCCGGCAGCAGCGCCGCGGCGTTCGAGGCGGTACCTGACGCCAACATGGTCATCATTTCGCTGCCGGGGCAGTACGCCGCCCGAGAGGCGCGAAAGGCGCTGCAGGCGGACCGTCACGTGATGATGTTCTCCGACAACGTAAGTCTGGACGACGAGGTCGCCCTGAAGACGCTCGCCCGTTCCCGCGGCCTGCTCATGATGGGCCCCGACTGCGGCACGGCGATCATCAACGGCAAGCCGCTGTGCTTTGCCAACGTGGTGCCCCGTGGCCCGGTGGGCGTGGTAAGCGCCTCCGGCACGGGACTGCAGGAGGTCACCAGCCTGATCGCGCGCGCCGGCAGCGGCGTGAGCCAGGGGATCGGGACCGGCGGGCGCGACCTCAAGAGCGAGGACGTTGGCGGCATTACCACCCTCATGGCGATCGAGGCGCTGACGGCGGACCCGCAGACCTCGGTCATCGCCGTGATCTCGAAACCACCGGCGCCGTCGGTGGCTGACACGGTGATCTCGGCGCTGTCGAAAACCGGCAAACCGGTGGTGGTGCACCTCATCGGCATGGTTCCGGACAAAAAGACCGACGGCAACATCCACTACGCCGCAAACCTCGAGGAAGTGGCGCGCATGGCCGCCGCCCTCGCTGCGGGAGAGGCGTACCGCTCGCGGACCTTCGACGCCGGCGACGACGAGATCGACGCGCTCGTGGAACGCGAGACGGCGGGGATCTCCTCGCAGCAGAAGTACCTTCGCGGCTACTTCACCGGTGGAACACTCACCGACGAAGCGGTGTTCGTCCTCAACGAACAGCTCGGCGGCATTCACTCGTTCGATCCGGCGGATCCCGCCTTCAAGCTCGCCGATCCGCAGACCTCGGAGAAGCACACGATCGTCGACCTCGGCGAAGACGTCTTTACCGTGGGACGGCCTCATCCGATGATCGATCCCTCGATCCGAACCGAACGTATGGATCGCGAGGCGGACGACGCTGAAGTCGCCGTGGTTCTGCTGGACTGCGTGATCGGCTACGGCAGCCACGCGGACCCCGCCGGCGCCATGGTGCCGTCGATCAGGCGCATGCGTGCAGCGGCCGAAAAACGCGGCGGATACCTCGCCGTGGTGGCCAGCGTCACGGGCACCGAGGGCGATATTCAGAACCTGTCCTCCCAGCGACGGACGCTTGAAGAGGCCGGCGTCGTGGTCATGCCGTCCAACTATCAGGCGGCGAAGCTCGCCGGGCGCATCATGGCGAAGCTCGGCGCGCGCTGAGGCGGAAACGGAGAAGCACTATGAGCACGAACAGAATCAACGACCTGTTTTCGCAGGATCTCAACGTCATCAACCTCGGCCTGGAGGGGTTCGCGGACACGCTGCGGTCCCTGGGATCGCGGGCCACGCAGGTGGAATGGAAGCCGCCGGCCGGCGGCAACAGCGAACTCATCGCCCTGTTCGACCGCCTCGAGGCGGCGGAGGCGTCCGGTTCGGTAAAGCGCGCCGAGGCCAATGCGGAGGCCGTACGGCGGGTGCAGGCGGGCAAACCGACGATCGTCGACATCGGTATCGCGCAGGATGTGGTCCCGGGCATGCACAAGAAACTGATTCTCCACGCCGGTCCCCCGGTGAAGTGGGAGGACATGTCCGGTCCGATGCGCGGCGCCGTCATGGGCGGCCTGATCTACGAGGGACTGGCGTCCACCCCGGAGGAGGCGGAGAAGCTCGCCGCGTCCGGTGAGATCGAGTTTGATCCCTGCCACCACCACAGCGCGGTGGGACCGATGGCAGGCATTATGACCGCGAGCATGCCCGTGTGGATCATGGAGAACGCCGAATTCGGCAACCGCGCCTACTGCACCCTCAACGAGGGGCTGGGCAAGGTGCTGCGCTACGGCGCCAACTCCCAGGAAGTGATCGACCGGCTGAAGTGGATGGCCGACGAGCTTGCACCGGTGCTCCGGGCGGCGCTCAAGGCCCACGGCCCGCTGGACATGAAGAACCTGATCGCCCAGGTCCTGCAGATGGGCGACGAGGGACACAACCGCAACCGCGCCGGTACCAGCCTGTTCATCCGAGAGATGGCACCGTACCTGGTTCGTTTGGACGAATCCCGCGACACGATCGCGCGGGTGCTGGAGTTCCTGAACAGCAACGACCACTTCTTCCTCAACCTGACGATGCCGGCGGCCAAGTGTACCGTCGACGCCGCCGCGGGAATCGAGGGCAGCTCCTTCATCTACACGATGGCGCGCAACGGGACGGAGTTCGGCATTCGGATCTCCGGCCTCCCCGACCAGTGGTTTACCGGTCCGGCGTCGGTGATCGATGGGCTGTACCTGCCCGGGTTCACCGCCGACGACGCGGCTCGTGACATTGGAGACTCGGTCATCACCGAGACCAGTGGAATCGGCGGGTTTGCCATGGCGGCGGCACCGGCAATCGTCAAGTTCGTCGGAGGAAAGCCCGCCGACGCGGTCAACTTTACCCGCCAGATGTACGAGATCACCATGTCGGAGAACTCCACCTACCAGATCCCGGCGATGGATTTCCGTGGAACGCCCACGGCGATCGACGTGATCAAGGTGGTCGAGACCGGTATTCTGCCGGCGATCAACACCGGTATCGCGCACAAGGATCCCGGCGTCGGCATGGTCGGTGCCGGCCTGGTCAAACCGCCGGAGAAGTGTTTTCAGGACGCCTTCCGGGCGTACGTGGAACACTACTGCTGAGCGCGTACCGAACCGGGGGACATCCGGAGCCCGCAAACGGGCACCGGACACACCTCCGGTGCGCCGGCGGCGGGCATCCCGGCGTCCCGGGCCACCCCGTCGGCGGGCTACGCGAATCCGCCGGACCGGCGGTCGTCCCTTGAACGGACGGCCTCGGTTCGGTTTCTGACCCCGAGCTTGGCGTAGATCCGCGCCAGGTGGTATTTCACCGTATTCACCGAAATATCGAGCGCCTCCCCGATTTCGCGGTTCGACAGCCCGCGAGCCAGGGCGCGATAGACCGCCGTCTCCGCCGTCGACAGCGTGCCATCACTGCGGTGTTCCGGGCCGCGGGCTCCGTACTCCATCGGCCACACCCTCAGACCGGCGATCACCGCGTCACAGGCGGGCCCAAGCTGTGCGGTCAGGTTCTCCCGGATCACGACGGCGGCGGCGGTTTCTCCGGCCCCGGTTGAACCACCAAGGTAGGCTCCAGTCGCGGGTACGACCACGATGAGCGGGCGTCCCGTCTGGGGAACCGCCGGCAGGTCCTCCTCGAGACCCACTATCACGTCCACCGCCGGGGACAGCTGGTCGGGAGTGCCGACCACGACCGACCAGCCCCGGGCGCGGGCCACGGCGCGCACGGCCGGCGCCAGATCCGGCGGCGGGAGCGCCACGCCCACAATCCCCAGCGTGATCACCCCATCATGTGCACCATCGCCCACTGTCGCCACCCGTGGTGTCCCCCGCCCCGATGACCCCCGGACTCCGCGGCCGCTGCACCGAGCACCACGTGTCGCGTGTCCTCAGTCGCGCCGCGGAGGATCCTGACAGCCACGGAATCTCCCGGCTCGCGATTCGCGAGGGCTCGGTGCAGATCCCCGGGCCCCGATATCTCCATCCCGTCCACCGCGACGATCACATCGCCGTACTGAACGCCGCCTTCTTCAGCGCCACTACCCTCCTCGACGTCGACAACCGCCGCCGCGCGACCTCCTCCGCCGGGGCGCCCGATCGACTCGGTCCTGACGCCCAGGACTGCCCTCACCGGGTGTTCCGTATCCGTCGCCGGGTTCTCCAGCAGCTCGAGAAGCGCCGCCACCGGCATCACCGTGCCGTCGTTGCCGCCGGCACCGGGCTGCGTAATACCCAGGAGGTTACCGGCGGCATCAAACACCGGCGCCCCGGCAAATCCGGGATAGGCGGCGCCGTCGGTCTGAACGTAGCTCCCGTCGGATCCGACGCAGCGAACGACTCCGGTCCTGACTTCCGCGCCTTCCGGCGACGGCCACGCGACGGTGACGGTGAGCGCGCCGAGGCGCGGGAGGCTCCCCGTTGCCATCCCGGAGATCGCGTCCCTGGCCGCCGCCATGTCCCCGGCGTAATCGCCGTCACTGTCGTCGCCGTCGACCGCCAGTAGTGCGAGGGACGCGCGACGCCAGAAGCGCAGAACCCGCGCCCGGCCGTCCTCGCCGGAGGTGCGTCGTACACGCACCTCCTCACCGGGACGTGCATCCATCGCTGCAGTAACGACCAGCCGCCGATCCACGATCAGCGCGCTTCTCGGCGTGGCACCGTCGGCCCACACCATCGCCACACGGTGTGTGAGTCGTTCCGTGAGCGTCTCAAGGTCCTGGGACAATGCTGAGAGGGTTGTTGTATCCATTGCGGGTACCTCCAGGAGCGAAGATAACCCGGAAGACGCGCGCCGCCCCCACACGATCGGGTGGGCGGCGCGAGGTGGTGGGCTACGCGACCTGCACCGATCCCGCGTCGGTGATCTCGCGAATGTACGCGGTGCGCAGGCAGATGTCGAACAGTTCCGCGGACATGAACTGCTCCTCCACCTCCTCGTACGTCTCGAACGTGCGGGTGATCCGAACCTGGTATCCCTCGGCTCCCTCGGAAAGCACGTCCAGAACGGCGCGCTGCCCCGGGGCGGATTTGACACGGTATCGCTTCATGCGGAACTCCTTCCCTGTCCGGAATATCGGCCAATCGGGCAACGCGTATTAGTGCATGGTCCGGCCATGTGGTGTACAATGGTCGCTACACTCTGGTTCCAACTACGAACCCATCACAAGGAGCAACGGATGAACAACATGAAGATCATCGATCTCAGTATCCCGCTCGGCGTTGGTACGCCCCCGTGGCCGACGTATGAACCGCTGCAGGTTAAGTACTTCAAGCGGCTCGCGCCCAACGGCGCCAACGGACAGCTGGTAACCCACTCCAACCATATCGGGACGCACCTCGACGGTGAGATCCATTTCTACACTCCCGGCAAGGACATCGCGAGCCTGGACATGGACTTTCTGGTCCACGAGGGCGTCATCGTCGACCTGTCCGATGTCGCCGGTGAGTACGACGTCTACACCTCGGAAATGATCGAGGAACGCGTGGACGTCAAGGAAGGCGACATCCTCATCATCTCGACGGGCTATCACCAGTACAGCTGGGATCAGCCGACGGCGGATGAGGTCACCTACATGGTCAAACACCCCGGTCCGGACCGCGAGTTTGCCGAGTGGGCAAAAAAGAAGAAACTGCGGTGGATCGGCGTGGACTGCGGCAGCGCGGACCATCCCATGAACACCAAGATCCGCGACTGGATGCCGAAAAACGCGGCGGAGTGCGACACGCATTTCCAGAAAAAGTACGGCAAGGGCCTCTCCGAGGTCTTTACCGACGACAAGTATCAGCTGATGCACCTGGAAATGTTCCCCCACGGGATTGTGCACGCCGAGTGCCTCGGTGGTGACATGGATCTGCTGCTCAACGAGCGCGTCACGATCGGGTGTTTCCCGTGGCGCTTCGTGGACGGTGAATCCTCCATCGCCCGTATCGTCGCCTTCGTCGACGAGAAGACCTACGAGGAGAAAATGGCGCTCAAGGCCAAGGCCGAACTCACCAAGTTTGGTGACGTTGCCCGGGCCCGGAACGAATGGCTCGTGGAAGAGGGCCGCAAGCGGGCCAAGAACGCCAAGTAGGCACACGCAAGAGGATGGGCACGTTGATGCCGGCACCCCGCCGGCGGAGTGCTCAAAAGGAGGCACCGCCCCGTTTCGGGGCGGTTTTTTGGTTCATGGTCGATTTCCGGGGAATGCATGACGGATGCGAAGGAAGAAGTATTCGTCATCCCG
>CAJWEZ010000015.1 GCA_913030605.1 uncultured Spirochaeta sp. | reverse complement strand
ACAGCGGGGAATTCCTGATTGCATTTTTGGGTACTTAATCATTGCACGGAACACCCGCAACGGCGGCGCCGGGAACGGCGAACGGCAACAGAGGTTCCCGATAGGTGATCGCCACGATCATCGTGAGTCCCAAGGCACCCGCGATGACGAGTGTTAGTCCCGCGATGGTTCGCAGAATATGCGGACGCATGTGCGGCACTATATCCAATCTCTTGGGATCGGCCGCGGCCAGCCGCTCGATATTGACACGCTCTTGACGCCAGCATCGAAATCTTGATGGGACTTTTACACGCGGTGTACGTTTGGTCTATCGTTGGATCGTGGCTTCCATCGTACTCGTCGCATTCGGTCCCAGTCCATCGTCCCGGAACGTTCTTGATCTGGCCAGTCAGCTTGCCAGATCGAGGGCCTGCTCTCTTGTCGCGTGCTCCGTCCGGAATAGTGGGCGGATCGATCGGGTCAACCAGGAACAGCTTGACGCCAACGCACGGTATGCCAACAGCCTTGGAGCCGAAGTCGTTCTGGCGGACGACACCAGAGTAACCGAGGGGATCCTGCGCGTCGCGAAAGAACGGCACGTTCGGACAATCGTCATTGGACGGACCACGCTTCGCTGGAACACTCCGTTTTCCGAATCGGTCACGCGGAACATAGTACGTCGAGCGACCGATACCGAAGTCATCGTGGCACCGCTCCTCGGACCCAATCCGGTCACGTTCCACCCCATGCGACCGGTTCTGGTTCGCTCTGGCGGATCGCGGACTGTTCGACGGGCGTTTCTTGTTGGAGGAATCCTGGCAGGTGCGATCGGCGTCGGGGCCCTGGTGAACCAGCTTGCGTCTGGTGACGCCAACACGATAATGACCCTCCTTGTGGGAGTGCTTTTCGCGTCTGCGGTCGGAGGCCGTCGAGCAGGGCTCATTGCTTCGATCCTGTCTGTCGCCGCATTCAATTTCGTTTTCACCGAGCCACGGTTCACGTTGGTCGTGTACGACTCGAGTTATCTCATCACGTTTCCGGTCATGCTGATTGTCGCGTTCATTACCAGTGAACTTACGTCGCGACTGAACGCGAGCGCGGACCTTGCCAGGGCCGGACAGAAGCGGGCAGAGACGCTGTACCGGAACAGCGAGCAGTTGCTCTCGGCTCGAGGGATCGAACAGATCTGTGACGTGGTTCGAACGAATCTGAGACAGGTTCTTCCATATTCGGTGACACTGGGTCTGACCGGCGAGGAACCAGTACCTGACAGCAATGGCGTCCAGGTGGAGGTCGGGACCGAGGGGAACGTCCTGGGGTGGATTCAGATCTCGTCGGATGGGGAATCGATCGGGGTGGCTACTATGGCGCTGATTAACGCACTGGCGGCGCAGTTGGCGATCGCGTTGGACCGAGAGCGCCTGTCGAGGGCCGAGGAACAGTCGCGGATTACCGCGGAACGTGAGTCGATCCGGGCGAATCTGTTGAGCTCGGTCTCTCACGATTTGAGAACGCCTCTCTCGTCTATTGCCGGTGCAGCGTCCACCCTGCGTGACGTGCCCGAGATTCCGGAATCGCATCGCCAGCTTGTGGCCAACATCGAAGAGGACGCCATGTGGTTGGCCGAGATGGTGAACAATATTCTCTCGCTCACCCGGCTGAATGACACCCAACTGGCAATCCGTCCGCAGGCCGAGGTGATCGATGACATCATTTGGGAGGCAGTGGGGCGTGTCTCCAAGCGCGGACATGCGCAACGATTCGATGTCCGATTACCGGATCAGATCGTTGTTGTCAACGTGGACATTCCCCTAATCGAACAGTGTCTGGTCAACGTGTTTGCCAACGCTGTCGATTTTTCCGCGCCTGAACGCGGAGCCATCGTTGTGGAGGTCTCCTGTGTCCACGATGGATGGCTGTCGATTTCGGTAACGGATCATGGTCCCGGCATGCCACAGGACGCACTCGATCGTGCGTTTGAACTCTTCTTTACCCAAAAATCCTCGAATGACAGCCGCCGGGGCCTCGGTGTTGGGTTGACGGTCGCGAGAACTATCGTTCGGCTTCACGACGGAGAGATCGGCCTCGAGAACGTGGAACCCCACGGATTGCGCGTCACGCTTTCCCTTCCAGCCTCCTTGGCTACGGTCACGGACGGACGGGAGCCATGACCTTTGAATCCTCAAACCGAACACTCGCGTTGATCGTGGAAGATGATCGACCGGTCCGAACCTTTATCACCGCGACCCTCGGGGCCCATGGCTTCGACACGCTCGTAGCGGAAACGGGCACCGAAGGAGTTACGCTCGCGTACCGTCGCGTCCCGGACGTCATCCTCTTGGACATGGGACTCCCCGACATCGACGGAATGGACGTTCTAACGCGCATCCGGGCTGGGCTGGACGTTCCAATCATTATCGTGTCCGCCCGCGACAACGAGCGGGCGAAAGTGTCCGCGCTGGATGCCGGAGCGGACGACTACCTGAACAAACCCTTCGGGACAGGTGAGCTTCTGGCGCGGATCCGCGTGTCGTTGCGGCACGCTCAACGGGCCCGTCAGACGAGTGTTTCGCACCATCCAAGCGAAACCGTTGAAATCGGACGGCTTCTGTTCGATCACGAGCGCCGTTGTGTCTCGATCGAAGGTACTCCGGTCCATCTGACGCCGATCGAGTTTCGGCTCCTGGATGAACTTGTGGTACACCGGGGAAAAGTCCTGACTCATGCACATCTGGTGGATCGTGTGTGGGGCCCAGGGCAACATGTTGATCGCCACAACGTTCGGGTGTTCATGGCGACTCTTCGTCGAAAGCTGGAGCGCAACATGGATGGGGTTCGCCTCATCGAGACGGAGGTGGGAGTTGGATATCGACTCCGCGATTCATGAGCGCCGAGATCATGTGGCACGCGCCACCAATCCACGTCGGTGGCCGTCACGTTACAGATCTGTAATGGAGCGGAAAGGTTCATGCAATGTTCGTTGGTACACTGGCCATATGATTCGCATCCCGCATCTGATGGCTTCTGTCGTCCTTGTTCTTGTAGGCTGCGCCCCGGAACCTCAGCGGACCGGGGTGCTTGTGGGACGCCTGAGCGGAACGCGCGGTCAGATCGGGGAACTTGTGCAGGTGTCGTCGTTCAACGAGGCTTCGGACGCATACGAAATCGTTCTTCCGGATGGAGAAACGACGGACGTCGTTCCCCCTGGACTGATACGGGTGTTCTCTTCACCGAACGCAGCACGGCGTTGGATTACCGAAGCGGGTCCAATCCTGGGACGAACGATGTATGCGACGGTGAACGCACTTCGAGTCCGGACCGAGCCGAATCTCGATTCCGAGGTTGTGTATCGGCTTCGGGTTGACGAGCCGGTCAGTCTGGTGGCCGAATCGGATCACCAGAGTACGATCAATGGTCGGCGGGGACCGTGGTATCAGGTTATCGCGGGGCAACAGTACCGAGGGTGGGCATTCGGACCGCTCCTGTCAGAATCCAAGGCTGGCATCGTGGATCGTCGCAGGTCCAGTCCGGATTCCGTGGAGGTGGCGGTCGAGACACTCCTCGGTGACGACGCGTGGGTGTCGTCGGCAGCAGTCGACTCGTTCGCTCGTGGGGGACAGAGTTTATTTGCTGTCCGGTTGTCTCGAGACACCATTCAGTTCACCGACGGAACAAATCAACTTGGGTTTCCGACCAAATCGGCAAGCAGAGAGAACGGCACGTATTCGATAGCTGTAGCGGACGGATCAGAAACGCTGTTTCTGGAGCCGCGAACAGAAGGCGCGGATACGGTCGTATCGCAGATTCACGCCACGATCGTTGGCGAAAGAGGAGAGCTGACCGGTGTCCTGCAGTCAACTGAACGGACGTGGAATGGGATTCTCGCCGAAACGACGCGGCGGAATCGTTTGGCCGAACAGTTCTTCGCACAACCGGGCGTCTACAGAAGCGCGACCTACGGCGATTTGGTGATTTCCGCGGACGGCACAATCCGATGGGTGAACAATGCGGTGATCGTTCCCGAGGTCCTGCCATCGCCGGTCGTTGACCCGACTGCGGTCAGATTTGTCCCCGCCATATCCGATGACCTCGCCGACGACTATGGAGGCGCGATCACCGTCGACCTTCCTCGCGACTCGGACGACCCCGTCTTTCTCGTATCCATCCTGTCGTCGGCGATTCGACTCGTATGGGACCCCGGGTTTTCCACGGACGGCTCCACCGTATCGTCGCCACCGGTTTCGCCCGTCGTGATGTATTTCGAACGTACCATTCCAGCTGAGGTGGGCGATTCCGGACAGGTGTAGTCCCCGGATTCGTCATTCGCCGTTGGCGAGCGATCGATTCCGCACGAAATGACAGCAGTCTGTTCGAGTGATACACTGTCCCATATTCGGTGCATCACGCTTCGGCGGAGACACGGGGGTGGCGCCGCACGAAGTTCACCGGCACGGGTTGAGGTCAAGGCAGGGGCGACGACACGCGGTGGTGCGGAGTCCCGGTGACGTGTGTGGGGATCGCAGTATCGACTCGCCAGTAGGAATCCGCAAACTCGAACCGCGCCGCGCGGCTGCCCGCGGAGGAATACTGGTGCTCCTGTGGGTCCTCTCCGGCACTGCTTCACTGACCGCAGCTCCGCTGGTATGGCACGTCTTCTCCTCTGAAAATCCAGATCTCCGAATGGAACGGATTCTGTACCTGAGCGCCGGGGTTGCCCTGGTCGAGGCCGGGTATTCGAGCGTGCAGGACGTCGGCGGCGCGGCCGGCCGATCGGCGTACGTCCTGGAGACCGACTACCGCCTGCGTGCCGCCTCGATCCGCGTCTCCTACGCGCTCCGTTCCGCTGACGGGCGGGCGTTGGCGGACACAACGCTGGTCGCAGATCTCGAGGTCGATCTCGATCGGCAGATCGCCGACGCCGTGGACGATCTCCTCCGTGACGCAGCCCTCCCGCGGCTGGAGTCGCCGGACGCCGAAATTGCGGGATTCGGCATCGCCGGCGTGCAGGGGACGCCCGAGGTCGACGGTAACGCGCCGGAGGACTCCGGTATTGGCGACGTGACACCGCCACCGCCGGACGCGTCACCGATGCCGAGTCCGACGCCAACGCCCGACCCGGCACGGCCCTCGGAGCGGGCCCCGACGCCGGATCCGGGAACCCGACCTGGCGCCGGAGTTCCCGACCGGGCGCCCACCACCGATCGCGGCGGAGGACCGTGGCGGATGACGGTGGGTGGCGGAACCGGACTTGTCGTGGGAGAAGCTGCTGACCTGTTCAGGAACAGCGTGTTTGCCCGTGCCGTCGTCGACTACCGACCCGCGGCGACGGGACCGGTCTGGGACGTGGGTATCGCGGGATCGATTCATCGGGTGTATCGCAACGGCGACGTCTCAGGCGGGCGTCTGTACATCTCCACGATCGGTCCGTCGGTGGCGCTGGAGTTTTTGTCGGGCGGGTTCGCCAACGCGACGGTGGGCGTTTCGGCGGGACCGGCGGTCGTGTCGGTGTATACTGGAGATACGGCGCGCAGCAAGACCGTCCCGTTTGTGGAGGCCCTGTCGCGGCTGTTTGTGGCGGTCAGTCCGCGGATCGCCGCGGGCCTGTCGATCGGCTGGGTGTCTGTGTTTGAGGGTGGAATGGTGATTCAGGGGTTCACGTCGACAGTTATGGTCTCGTTTACGCCATGACACGCACGCGGAGTCTGGCAGTCGTCTGCGCCGCGATCGTTCTGACCGTGTTCGTCGCGGGGTGCGACAGTTTCATGCTGGAGGATCAGTTCACCGCGACCGAAAACGCGGGAACCACCGATTCGGAACTCCCGCTCTCGGTGAGCCCGTCGATCGTTTCGATCGGATTCGGAAAGACCGTCAGCTTTGAAGGAACCGGCGGGGTCTCGCCGTACACGTTTGGCCTCGACAACGAGACGCTCGGGACGATTGACGCCTCAACCGGTGCGTTTTCCGCCGGGACGGTGGCCGCAAACGGGATCGTATCGCTTACCGACGCCGCCGGAACGACAGCCGGCGCCGTGGTGTACGTGTACGACGACACGTCCGGGGCGGCGTTGAGTCTGTCGGTGCAGGAAACGGATATCGGCCGCGATGAGTCGGTGCGGCTGTATCCGGCGGGCGGCGTTCCACCGTACACGCTGTCCGTGCCGGGCACACCGAGCGACGGACGCACCCACACCGACGTGTATCCCGCCTCGCCGACGGCGGACCAGCGCGGGAGCATCCGCAACAACGACACCTACGAACCCGGTGATTTCCTGGGGACCGTGTACGTGCGCGTGACCGACAGCGAAGGATCGGTGGCGGAACGCGCGATCCGGGTCGTGCCGGAGGCGCCATCGAGCTTCAGCGGGCAGGGCTTTGGCCAGCCGGACCTCAAGGTTGCTCTCTCCTGGTCCTACAGTGGACCAGGCGTGCGATTTGACGTGCGTTGGTCCGACGACAACGCCACGTTCTCCCCTCTTGCTTCGCTTGCTTTGGGGACTGTCTCGTACGAACACACGGGGCTCACCAACGGCAGTCCATACTGGTACCGGATCGTTGCGGTCGCAGAGGGCGATGCGTCCTACGTGTCGACGGTCGCCACCACGTTCGCGTTCGCAAAATAGCGCTACGGCCGTCCAATCTCCGCGACACCTGCAACCAGAGCCCGGAGGCGTTCCTCGTAGCCGGCCTCGGTGTCCGCCGGGCGCACCGGCGTCAGTCCCACGTCGAGGACACCGGCGAGGTACTCCACCGACGCGGAGGCATCCGCGTACGCCGCGGTCTGTCCGGTCCGAAACGATCGTGCCTGGTGCGCCTCCAGGTAGCGGTCAAAATCCGCCAGCAGATCCGGGTGGTCGCGTCGAACCGCCGGCGCGCTCAGCAGCGCCCGCAGTGTCGTCCGGGTGTCGACCAGGTCAAGAACGGCGTTCTCCGCGGTGCCGCGGGTGGCCGTACCGGCAGTCGTGTCGGCGTCCGGTGCCCGGGGCACCGCGTCCAGTTGGTCGAGGACCGCGGAAACCCGCGCATCGGCCGCCGCGATCCGTTCGCGCATGTCGAGAACGTCCTCCTGCAACCGTCTGGTGAGTGGGGCTGTCGCAGGGGCCACGGTATCACCCGCTGCGGCGGCCGGTGCATCGGTCACCGGCGCCTGAGCGATTGCGATGCGATCCTGCACGATATCGTGGCGCTCCGCCTCGGCGTCCGCAATCTGTTCCTCGATCGCCGCGAGGTCCTGTCCGGAGGTTCCCCGGGCGACCAGTTCCTGGTAGCGGGCGCGGAGCGTCGCGATTTCGCGGTCCTTGGCGCGGAGCTGCGCGTCGGTCTGCGCCTTCAGCTCCTGGAGCAGGTTCCACTCCATCGTCAGAAACCGACTCACACGGGTGGTATCCACCTCGGTGTTTCTGCGAAACAGGTCAACGGCGACCAGCAGCGTCGCCGCCGCCATCAGGATCAGCACCGCGTTGAACACAAGTGGAACTGTCAGTCCGTTGCGGCGTGGTTTGAGATCTGCGGACGCACGTTCCCGTTTCTGCATATGCCCAACGGACATGGTACAGTAGTTCGGTGCGATCCTCCATAGGACTCCGGACGAAGCTCTATCTCCTGATTCTGCCACTGATTCTGGTGGTGGTGCTTCTCAGTGGCGTCCTGTCGTCACTGGCGGCGCGGTCGGTGCTGGTCCCGATCGCGACCCGACTGCTTGCGTACAAGGCGGAGCAGTTGCGGGACTACGCGTACAGCGAATGGGAGGCGCTCGGCGCGCTCGGCCTCTCGGAGACCGATGAGTATCGCGCCGCGGCGGAGGAATCGTTCCGGTCCTATGCAACCTCGCTCCTGCGGACCGAATCCGAAATGATCCTGGTGGTGGACGATGAGGGACGGTCGGTGATGGTCATCGGCGCAGTGCCACCGGCGGACTCAGCGGGACCCGCCGCCGACGCCCGCGTTCGGGACCTTTCCCCCGGGTGGTTTTCCGGTGACCTCCTTGGAGAGGACCGGGTCGGCGTCGTGTTTCGCTTCGACCCATACGGGTGGCGCGTTGCGGTGACGGAGCGCCAGGCCGTGTTTTTTACGGAATCGCAGGCGATCGTCCGGACGCACATCGGCATATCCCTGGTGGCGACGGTGGCGACGATCGCGCTGGTGTGGGTGTTTGTCGGCTACGTGGTGCGGCCGATCGAACGACTCTCCGGGACCATATCCGAGGTGGAACGCACGCAGGACATGTCCCGAAGGGTCGACGTCGAGTTTGCCGACGAGGTCGGCCTGCTGGGGGACGAGTTCAACCGCATGATCTCCTCGCTGGAAGCGAACTACTCGCGCCTGGAGGCGGCGATCGATGCGGAAACGCAGGCCCGGGAGCTGGCGATCGCCCGGGAAGAGGAGACGCTGTTGCTGTTGGGCCGCGTTTCGGACTTCCGGGACAAGGAAACGGCCAAACACCTTGAACGAATCGGAACCTACACCGGTCTCCTCTCGCGGTTGCTGGGGCATACCCAGGAACAGACCGATCTCCTGCGGCGGGCGTCCGCGCTGCATGACATCGGCAAGGTTGCGATCTCGGACACGATTCTCCTGAAACCGGGAAAACTCACCCCGGAGGAATACCGGGCGATGCAGCAGCACACCGTGTTCGGCTACGAACTGCTGAAGGACTCCAAAAGCGCCTACCTGATCAAGGGAGCGGAAATCGCGCTGACGCACCACGAGAAATGGGACGGGTCGGGATACCCAAAGGGGCTGGTCGGAACGGAGATACCGCTCTCCGGCCGGATCGTCGCCGTCGTCGACGTGTTCGATGCTCTGACCTCGGAGCGACCGTACAAGGCGGCGTGGACACCCGAGGCGGCCCGCGATCTCATCGTGTCCGAGCGGGGGCGCCACTTTGATCCCGACCTGGTGGACGCGTTTCTGGCCAACTTCGAACTGTTTCGAGAGATGATGGGGTGAGAAGGGTGGATACGAACCAACAGACCGGGGGCTTGCCCGGTGACTCCGTTTGAGCTGCCGGATGGGATCGACATCGAATGGATCGGGAATCGCATGGCGGTCAACGCCTGGTACCCGGCGGTGTACTACGGCTTATCTCTGGGAAGTCAGGACACCTTGGGCAGGGCTCTTCTCGAACCCCGTGACAGTCTCACGGATGAAGGGGTGAGATTCAACACCGCACCGGAAGATGCACTCCGTATGCCCGAGGCCCGGAACACGAGCGACAGGTTCCGCGTATTCCGGAGACACCGAGGTTCGCTGCGTGTAATCCGGAAGGAGAGTAGGCGCGGCTCAGTTTGCCCTGGATCATTTTTGGCCCCGGGCGTTTGTTGCCCGCGACAGGATTTGGAACCTGGTGCCCGTCGATCCCGGACGAAATGTACCTCCCCCGACTCGTGAGGTTTCACCACGGACTGTTCAGTTTTCTCTTGATCTCCTCGGTTCCACGGCAGACCGCCAGCGCGTTCCTTGCCCAGTATGGGAACGATTTGTTGCTGAACCTGGAACGCGGCATCCCGTCGGAATCCGAGCTGATGGAGCGGTATGAAAACACGGTGGTGCCGCTCATGAGGACATCCAGGGTGTATGGATTTCCCCAACGATGGAGGTATGTGGCGTAATCGGCCGTCCCCGGCGCTCGCCCGCCGACCGACGCGGTTCGTGGTAGAGTGTGCGCACGATCCATCGAATCTGGAGGATGAAGCCCATGCACACCGGCACCGCGCCCCGTGTTCCCGACCTGATCGCCTCGTGTTGGACGGCTGGCGGGAACGCCGACGCCCGAGGTGGGAGAACTCCCAGCCCGGTGGATCTCAGGACGCGCATCGAAGCAGCGGGCAGAGCCGGGTGGCGCGGATTCGGCCTGTTGCACGCCGATCTGGTGCAGGCGCGTGACACCATCGGCTATGCGGACGTGCGTCGGATGCTCGACGACAACGGCATCCGCCACGTCGAACTGGAGTTCCTTCAGGACTGGTGGGCCACGGGAGAATCTCGGACGGAATCGGATCGCATTCGTGCGGACCTCTTCGCCGCGGTGGAGCCGCTGGGCGCACGACACATTAAGGTCGGTCCCGGGATGCGGGGCGAGCCAGTGGAGCCGGAGGCGATGCGGGAGAACTGGTCTGCGCTGTGTGAGGAGGCCTCAGGGTACGGGGTGTGGCTTGCCCTTGAGAGCCAACCGTACTCCTACTTTCCCACGGTGGAAAGCACGATCCAGCTTGTGTCCGAGGTCGATCATCCGTCCGGAGGTATCCTGGTCGACATCTGGCATGCGTACCGCTCGGGGCTGGACTATGGAGACATGGTGGCGTTGATCCCAAAGCGGTATCTGCACGCGGTTGAGCTCGCGGACGCCAAAGCCGAGGTTGTCGGCACGCTTTTCGAGGACACGATTAACAACCGGGAGCTGTGTGGGGAAGGGGACGCCGATGTCGAGGCGTTCATTCGGGCGATCGATCGCATCGGGTACGATGGACCGTGGGGTGTGGAAATCATCTCCCACGCCCACCGTGCGCGCCCGATCGACGAGGCGCTGACCCGGGCATTCGATACCGCTGCAGCCAGTTTCCGGTCGGCAAGGGGGTAGCCGTCGGCGGCCGGAACGACGGATCGTGCTCGTGGCGGTCGTCCCGGCGTTCCCAGCAGACCGTCGCACCGCAGAGCACGCCCGAAACCACAGCCGGCACACAAACAGCAAACACAAAAAAAAGACCGCCTGGTAGCGGTCTTTCTGGGCGTAACTGGATTTGAACCAGTGACTTCTACCGTGTGAAGGTAGCACTCTCCCACTGAGTTATACGCCCGTAACGCGGAATACTGTATCGCATACGCGCGTTGTTCATCAAGTCCTTCACCAACACGTTTTGGACTGCTATGCTTGAGGGCAGGAGACGATATGCCATCAGACGCTGGTATGTATTTCTGGCGGGCCGGTGACGAGCTGGTGCTCTTCGTGACCGGACGGGTGACCGCAACAGAGGCGTACTCGATGTATCGGCATGTGGAAGGGTGGCTCGAGGAGCACCCCCACGGGTCGGTGTTCGTCGACCTGGATCAGACCAACTACATCGACAGTACCACGATCGGTACCCTGATCCGCCTGCACAAACAGCAGCGCGCCGCGGGGGGCGGATTCTGCCTCTGCAATCTGTCGCCGGCGGTTGCCGACATCATCGAGAAAACGAAGCTGACCCGCTACTTTCGGATCATCGAAAACGACGCGCTCCATTCGATCGAGCACGATTACCTGGAGCGCATGCCGCGCCACGATGGGCGCGACGTGGAGAGCTCCTTCGTCCTGGACGCCCATAACGACATCTGTCGCGTCCGTCCTGAGCTGGCGCCGAAGTTCGAGGGTCTGATGAAGGTGCTGCGAGAACAGCAGGAGCCGAACGGTTAGTACCCCGTGAGGATTTGACGATAATTGGGTCAGGGGGTACCTTAACGCTATGGCACAACCCTCGGTCGACCGGACGTCGTGTGCACGCGTTCCCAACCGCTACGGCGAGTTTCAGCTTTGTCTGTTCAGCAACTCCCTCGACGACAAGGAACATCTGGCCTTCGTGATGGGTGATGTTGCCGGCCGTGACGACGTACTCGTTCGCGTACACAGCGAGTGTTTTACCGGCGACGTACTGGGGTTGCAGCGCTGCGACTGCGGCGAGCAGCTCGATCGGTCGATGGAAATGATCGGCGAGGCGGGCCTCGGCGTGGTTGTGTACATGCGTCAGGAGGGCCGCGGGATCGGTCTCGCCGACAAGCTGCGCGCCTACGTGCTTCAGGACCAGGGACACGACACGGTGGAGGCAAACCTGCTCCTGGGACACCAGGCGGACGCCCGGGATTATACCGTCGCAGCGCTCATTCTGCAGGACCTCGGTATTCGGTCCATCCGTCTTATGACGAACAATCCCGCCAAGATAGACGACCTGACGCGTCTGGGTATCACGGTGCGCAGCCGCGTCGCCATTGAGCCCCGTCTGGTGAACCAGAGCAATCGAAAGTATCTCCTGACCAAGGTCCACCGGATGAACCATTTGATGGATATCGGTGAACCGCTGGCAGGAGGTGGTTCCCTTGGACGCGCCGCGAGCCACTGACGCTCCGCTCTCCCATTTCCAGACACTTCTCGACGCCGCCGTTGCGCGGAAACGCGACGCGGACTCTCCCGTGGTAACGCTTACCTGGGCCCAGGCTCTGGACGGCTCGATCGCCGCACGGCGGGGGGCCCCGACTCCGCTGTCGGGACCGGAGTCGTTGCGACTGACTCACGGTCTCCGGGCGCGGCACGACGCGATCCTGGTGGGATCCGGCACGGTGCTGGCCGATGACCCGGTCCTGACCACGCGCCTGGTTCGTGGACCCAGCCCCCGCGTGGTGGTCCTCGACACGCGGGGACGGTGCCCGGCGGACGCGCGCTGTCTGCGTTCCCGTGAGGTGGAAGGCGTCGCAAACCGGGAGGGCTCGCCGCACCGTCCTCCGCCGATCGTGTGCGTTGGCCCCGGGGCGCGACCGTCGCCGGAGCTGAGCGCAACGGCGACGGTGCGGACCGTTCCGACCGACGCCCGGGGCTACCTGCAGCTGCCGGCCGTACTCAGGCTCCTCTCGGAAGAGGGCATCGCCTCCGTCATGGTTGAGGGGGGCGGTGCGGTGCTGGCGGCGTTCCTGCGGGCCGGACGTGCCGATCTCATGGTGGTGACGGTGGCGCCGGTGTTGCTCCATGGATACCGGATCACCGCCGGCGGGGTGGAGCGGGCGTTTCCCAACGCTCGCTGGTTCGGCGTCGGGGCGGACGGCATTCTCGTTGCCGGCGATGACGCATCGAGCGATCACCCGCCGGGCGATGCCGGTTTTACGGGGGAGGAGTAGCGTAGTGCAGCGACGGGCGTGGGAGCTCGCCGCCCCGGAACGGGGGCGGATCGTTGAGGAGTCGGTGACGCTTCCGGAGGCCGGGGCGGTGCTCGTGGAGGCCGAGTGGGGCGCGGTGAGCCCCGGGAGCGAGCTGCTCGTGTACCGCGGCCGGGTGCCGCGATCCATGCGCCTCGACGACAGTCTGGCGGCGCTGGACGGCGGTGTACGCTACCCCTTGCGGTATGGATACATCCTCACCGGACGCGTGTCGTTTTGCGGGCCCGGCGTCGATTCCGATGTGTGGCTGGGACGCCGCGTGTTTACGTTTCATCCCCACGCGACCCACGCGGTTGTGTCTCCCGACTCCCTGTTGCCGATACCGGACGGGATCGATCCGATGCACGCGCCCCTGTACGCGAACGTGGAAACCGCGCTGACCCTGCACTGGGATGCATCCATCCTGGTCGGTGAGGCGGTCCTGGTCACCGGGCTCGGCATCGTCGGCACGCTGGTGACGGCCCTGGCGGCGGGGAGCGGCGCGGGGCTTGTGGTGGCTGTCGAACCGGACGCCGACCGTCGCGCGTGGGCGTCCGCGTTTCTCCGGGCCGGCGGCCATCGATCGCCGGGGACGGTCGTCGAGCTGGTTGGTTCGCTGGACGAGGCGGCGGAGGTTGTCGCCGCGGCTCCCGGTGCGTACCGGGGGACCTACGAGGGGTTCGATGTGGCGTTCGAAGTCACCGGGGTACCGTCCGTTCTTGACGGCGTGCTGGAGCGCCTTGCGTTCGGTGGACGTGTGGTCGTTGGCTCGTGGTATGGTGAGGGGACGAGCGATCTGCACCTGGGGGGACGGTTTCACCGCAGTCGGGTACGCATCGTGTCGAGTCAGGTCAGTACGCTGCCGCCGCCGGTCGCCGGGCGCGTGGACCGCGACCGCCGCACGCGGATTGCGTGGACGCTGCTGGAACGTCTCGACGCAAACGACCTGCCGCGGCGTGAGGTGCCCTTTGGGGACCTGCCGGCACTGTTCGCCGAGCTGGCGTCGGGAGTGCGGCCGGAACCCTGGATCGCGGTTCGCTACTGAGTCGCAGACGTCGCGGATGTCGACGCCGCGAACACGGCACGAAGGGGGAGAGCATGGCAGACGGTGTGTACAGCGTCACGGTGATCCGTGATTTTATCGCGCAGCACTACCTCATCGGGGGTGACTGGGGCCCGGAAAACGAGCGCCATTCGCACCATTTTACGCTGGAACTGACGCTCTCCGGGCGCAGCCTGGACCGCCACAACTACATGGTCGATATCGTTGAGATCGAGGCGCGGCTCGATGAGTTTGTGGCACGCTACCGCGACGCCACCCTGAACGACACGCCGGCGTTCGCCGGAACGAATCCCAGCATAGAACGCTTCGCCCGGGTGGCGTGGGACGAGATCGTGCCACGCCTTTCGGCGGACACGGTCGATCACGCCGCCGTGACGATGTGGGAACACGCCACGGCGAAAGCGTCGTTCTCCGCGCCGGTGGCGTAGCCGAAGCGATGCGGGTCTCGATGATCGTGTTCGGTGACCTCGACCAGCCGTCGGGGGGATACCTCTACGATCAACACCTCGCCCGGGCGCTGCGCGGCGCCGGGCACGAGGTGTCGGTGGTCTCGCAGCCGACGGGCCTCTCCTACCGGAACCAGGTCCGCCTCGGCCGCGATACGCGCCGCGCGATCACCCGGCGTCGACGCGGTGACGCGCGCCACGCCCATCCCGACCTGGGGACGCTGTCGCGGCTGGTTCAGTCCCGGCCGGATCTGGTGGTGGTCGACGAGCTGAATCACGCCGCCGTTGCTCCGTGGCTGCGAGACGTGCGTCGGGTGATCCCCGACGTGCCCGTGGTGGGGCTTGTACACCACCTGCGCAGCGACGAAGGCGGTGTCCATCGCCTCAGTCGGCGCCGCGAACGGCGGTTTCTTCGCGGGTGCGATGCCTGGCTCTGCAACAGCACGGTCACCATGCGACGTGTTCAGCGCGTGTCAGGTGTTCGCAGATCTTCGGCGGTGGCGTTTCCCGGTGGCGACGCCTCGGGCTACGGCCACGGCACCGGCGATGTGCCCGCGGTGCACCCGGTGAAGGCGACAACCGCGCCGGGGCGTCCCGCCCCGTTGCGGGTGCTGGCGGTGGGGTCTCTCATTCCTCGAAAGAATCTCCATGTGCTCCTCCGTGCGGCCGCAGCGGTTCCGGCGGTCGAACTGTCGATCGTCGGTGACCGCCGTGTGGCGCCGCGGTACGCGGAGTCGCTCGCGCGTTTGATCGAACGCCATCGTATGGCCGATCGTGTGGCCCTTCGCGGTCGGGTGCCCAGCGACATGCTGGAGGCGGAGTTCAGGGCAGCGCACCTGTTCGCGGTGCCATCACGCTACGAGGGGTTCGGAATCGTGTACCTCGAGGCGATGTCGCGCGGGGTCCCGGTTATCGCGTCCCGCGCCGGCGGTGCCCGGGACATCGTCCGCCACGGACGCGACGGATTTCTGGTGCCCCCCGGTTCGGTTCGGGCGGTCAGGCAGACGCTGGAGAGACTCGCGACGGACCGAAGCTCCCTGGCGGACCTGGGTACGGCGGCACGGGAACGGGCGGCGGGGTTCCATACCTGGGAACGAAGCATGGCCGGGGCCGTTCGCTTTCTCGAATCGATTATCGGCGCCGGAACACGCACATCCCGTAGCGAATGAGGCGACGTTTACCCAACTGCTGCAGCGCATTCCCTCCGCGGATGTTGTCCCACTGACCGCTCCGGAGGTCGAACGCCGCCGCCGGTCCCGCCACAACGCGCACCAGAAGATCCCGCGGCCGGTCCACGGCCACATAGTCACTGTAGTCCTCGAAGCCCACACAATCGAAACCGGCGTCGTCGGCGAGAGAGGCGAGGGCGTCGGTGGTGAGGAATGTGTGGACGTGCCAGCCGCGGAGAAACTCGCTGCGCCAGCGACGTTCCCGTGGTGTCAGCTCCCCGTGGACCAGGCGCGGGTCGGGGAAGTCGTCACAGATCGCCAGGGTGCCGCCGGACCGGATCCTGGCCGCAAGCTCGGAGAGGAGTCGGTCCGCGGCGGCGCCGTGGTTGTACGACTCCACCATCCATGCGCCGTCGAGGAGGGCGCCAGCGGTGGCGGTATCCAGTGTCGCGGAGTCGGAAAAGTCCCCGCACACCACCGATAGTTCTCCTCCGAACCCGGCGGCGTCGATGCGCCGCTCCGCTTCCCGGTGCTGTACCTCGCTGAGGGTGACGCCCACCACCGGCGCTCCGGTCTCCTGGTGAACTCGGATCATCGAACCGCCGACGCCGCAGCCGAGGTCGGCGTAGCGCCGGGAGGAGGGCGTCGCCTGGGGCCTCCCATCGACCTCCGGCGCCGTCTGCAGCGCGGCGATGATCCGGTGGTGAACGTAGTCCATCGCCCCGCGCTGCGTTGTGACGCCGGGCCCCCACACCGCCCGGTGGATCGCCCCACTCCCGCGGCTTCCACGTCCAAAGCGCAGGAACGGTGTGGTGTTTCGGTTGTAGTACGCCGCTACGTCATCCATGATCGGTGCCGGCATCGATTGTACCGACCCCGATCGATTCGCGATAGCTCTCGAGGGGCGCGCAACTGCACACGAGGTGCCGATCGCCGTGAACGTTGTCCACCCGTCCGACCGCCGGCCAGAACTTGAACTGCCGGTTCCACGGCATGGGGTACGCCGCCTGGTCCCGCGTGTACGCCCGGTCCCAGTCGCCGGTTATGTCCTCCAGCGTGTGGGGTGCGTGAGTGAGCGGGCTGTCCGCGAGGGCGATCCTGCCGGCACGGACATCGTCGATCTCGTCCATGATCGCGATCATGGCGTCGCAGAAACGGTCCAGTTCTCCGCGGTCCTCGCTCTCGGTGGGCTCCACCATGAGCGAACTGTGGACGGGCCAGGACATTGTCGGGGCGTGAAATCCGTAGTCCGCCAGTCGTTTGGCGACGTCCTCCACGGTGACCCCGGTCTCTTTCTCGATTCGCCGGAAATCCAGGATGCACTCGTGGGCAACGACGCCGCCGGGCCCCGTGTAGGCGATCGGGATGACCGGTCGGAGGCGGGCGGCGATGTAGTTGGCGTTGAGAATCGCGATCTCCGTGGCCCGGCGCAGGCCGGCCGGTCCCATCATCGCGATGTAGGCGTAGGAGATCGGAAGAACTCCGGCGCTGCCGAGGGGCGCGGCAACCACCACGCCGGTCGGCCCGGGCTCCGCGACTGTCCCCGGCAGGAACGGCGTCAGGTGGGGAGCGGTCAGCACCGGTCCCACGCCGGGCCCGCCGCCGCCGTGGGGAATGGCGAACGTTTTGTGGAGATTGAGGTGGCATACGTCTGCGCCGATATCGCCGGGGCTGGTGATGCCCACCTGGGCGTTCATGTTTGCACCGTCCATGTAAACCTGGCCGCCGTGCTCGTGGACGATCGCGATCGCCTCTCGGATTCCCTGTTCGAACACGCCGTGGGTGGACGGGTAGGTCACCATCAGCGCCGCGAGCGTGTCGTGATGCCTTACTGCCTTGGACCGCAGATCGTCGAGATCGATGTCCCCGTTTTCCGCGCTGTTCACCACCACCACCTGCATCCCCGCCATGGTGGCCGATGCCGGGTTGGTGCCGTGGGCGGAGTCGGGAACGAGGCATACGCGCCGGTCGTGATCGCCGCGACTGCGGTGCCACGCCCGGATGACCATGAGGCCGGTATACTCCCCCTGGGCGCCGCTGTTGGGTTGCAGCGTACACCCGTCGAGGCCGGTGATATCACACAGCCACGCCGATAGCTCGTCGGCGAGCATGCGGTAGCCCCCCGCCTGCCACGCCGGCGCGTAGGGGTGCAGCGACGCAAACTCCGGCCAGGTGATCGGCTCCATCGCCGCGGCGGGGTTGAGTTTCATCGTGCAGCTGCCCAGGGGGATCATCGACTGCGCCAGGGAAAGATCGCGGTTCTGCAGGGCGGTTATGTAGCGCAGAAGCGCGGTTTCGCTGCGGTAACGATGAAAGACACCGTCGGTGAGGTAATCGCTGCGGCGCTCGAGCGTCACCACCGGACGATACCGCGTCGACGCCACGGCGCGTTCAACCTGCGTTTCGTCGGTCGGGATGCCGAACGCGGCGAGGAGTGCCGCAATTTCGCCGGCGGTGCTGCGTTCGTCGAGCGTAATCCCGATACCGCCGTCGTCGTGCGCCCGCAGGTTGAAACCGGCGGTTTCTGCCGCCGCCAGCAGGCGTTGCTGGGCAACACGGTCGGTGGATAGGGTCACTGTGTCAAAGAGATCACCCTCCCGGACCGGCAGCCCCGCCCCCCGAAGGAGGTCCCGCAGCCCGTGTGCGAGCATCGTTACCCGCTCGGCGATCCGGCGAAGTCCCTCCGGGCCGTGGTAGACCGCGTACATGGACGCCATGATCGCCAGCAGGACCTGGGCGGTGCAGATATTGCTGGTCGCCTTGTCCCGGCGAATGTGCTGCTCCCGTGTCTGCAGCGCCAGGCGCATCGCCGGGCGTCCGCGGCGGTCCTTGCTGATACCCACCAGGCGTCCCGGCATGAGGCGCTTCAGCGACGCGGTGGTGGCGAGAAACGCCGCGTGGGGTCCTCCGTAGCCCATGGGCACCCCGAACCGCTGGGAGTTGCCGACGACGATGTCGGCGCCCCATTCGCCGGGAGGCGTGAGGAGCGTGAGTGCCAGGAGATCGGTCGCCACGATCGCCACGGCGCCGGCGCCGTGGAGGCGTTCGACAACGTCCCGGTCGTCGCGGATCCGGCCGTGGGTATCGGGGTACTGCAGGATGCCGGCCACGTCTCCGTCGCGGAGCGTCCAGTCCTGCGCAGGGGCCACCACGATGTCCACCTCCAGCGGCGCCGCTCGTGTCAGAAGATGGGCCACGATCTGCGGGTGCACGCCCTCGTCGACCCAGACGCGCGTCTGTTCCGCTCGTGAACGCGAGGCACGTACGGCCATCGTCATCGCCTCGCCGGTGGCGGTTGCCTCGTCGAGCATCGACGCGTTCGATATCTCCATGCCGGTGAGATCGGTGATCATCGTCTGATAGTTCACGAGCGCCTCGAGGCGGCCCTGTGAGATTTCCGCCTGGTACGGGGTGTACTGCGTGTACCAGCCGGGGTTCTCGAGAATCGTCCGACGGATTACCGGTGGCGTGATCGTGTCGGCGTAGCCGAGCCCGATGAGACTGCGCATGGGCGTGTTGTGCGCCGCGATCGACCGCAGGCGCGTGAGGACCTCGTCCTCCGTACGGGCCGCGGGAATCGAGAGGGGGTGCCCGCGCCGGATTCCCCCGGGGAGCGCGGTGTCGATGAGTGTGTCCAGGGAGTCCACGCCGATCGTCTGCAGCATCCCGTCGACGTCCGTTCCGCGGGGACCGATGTGGCGGGCGACGTACTCACCGCTGCGGTCCAGGATCGCGGCGGCGGAGTCGGTGCGGCGGTAGGCCGGCTTGTACACCGGCCCGCGGTGCTGCCTCGCCCGGGCCGTGCGGGAGCGGATCTTCACACAGAGATCTGCATCGCGCCCCACGGTCCGGTCGACGTATGCGTTGGCGATAAACGCCTCCACCGACGGTGCTCGTCCCCCCGACACCACCTCGCCAACGATGGTGCCGTCGGCATCGGCAACGGGGTATCCCTCCCGAGGGACGCCCGATTCCAGCATGACCAGTCGCCGCAGCGTACGGGCGGGTTTCTCTTCCTTCCGGGCGAGGATCGCGTCACGCCCGATGAACTCGTGCTCCAGATCGCAGGCCCAGGTGAGGCGCGCTTCCACCGGCGTGAGGGTCTCGGAGAGTTCGTGCCCGTAGAGGGCGAACCCGGCCTCCAGCCGAAGGCTGTCGCGGGCACCGAGACCGGCGGGCACCGCCTGGATCCCCAGGGCATCGGCTGCGGCGAACATCGCCGTCCACACCGCCGGCGCATCCTCCTGCGGCACGAACAGTTCCAGGCCGTCTTCGCCGGTGTATCCGGTGCGGGCGGCTTCCACCGTCACCGAACCGTGGGCAACGGTGACGATACCGAACCGCGGAAGATCGGTCAGGGTCGGGTCGAACGCCTCGGCGGCGATTTCCACAGCCCGCGGTCCCTGAATGGCGAGCATGGCGGTGTCGTCACTCTCATCGGTAAGCTCAACCCTCGACCCGGGAAGGTGCTCCCGCATCCACGCCACGTCGCGCTCTCGCCGTGCGGCGTTCACGACCACGAGGAACGCCTCCGGTCCCGTGCGATACACGAACAGATCGTCGATGACTCCGCCGTCGGGGAGGCAGAGGAGCGCGTAGGTCGACAGGCCCTCGGCGAGGGTGGTGATGTCCGCCGATACCAGTCCCGCCAGCCAGCCGGCGGCACCGGTTCCGCTGACACGGACCTGTCCCATATGGGAGATATCAAAGAGGCCTGCGGAGTTGCGCGTTCCGTGGTGTTCGGCGATCGTGCCGGAGGGGTACTGGACCGGCATGTCCCAGCCGGCGAACTCGGTAAATCGCGCGCCGTGATCGGCGTGCCACTGGTACAGACGGGTTTTCCTGGCGTGCATATGGGCTCCTCGTGGCCTGGTTGCCCTGTCCGGAAACCTGAGAGATTAGCCGCCACGGTGGCGGTGTTCCCCGTCGGTGCGGTGACCGCCCGCTGATTGCGGTCGCCGGCTCTCCAGAGCGTGCACGCCCGATTCCGATCCTTGTGCCTGAGAGTTTCGGGTGTCGCCTGGCCGGATCGCACCCTTGCACCTTCGGCGGCGGGGCCGCGTTATCGCGGTCCGCTCTCTCTCGGAATCAGTCCTGTAATTGTAGCGTAGGGCCTGTGTGCGCGCCCTGTCAACGATGACCGAGGAGCGGCCCCGGTTGTTTCTCGCGGTAGTCGGTTCCGATCGCATCCAGAATGCGCTGAATCACCGGCTCGAGCTGCTCCGGAATGTCCACGTGAAACTCCTCGGTGTTCACGAAGATCTTCGGCGACAGGTCGTAGGCGTCGTACCACGACAGATAGCGACGGTTCAGCCCTTCCAGATAGTCGCGGGGGATGCCGGACTCGAGGCCCCGGTTTCGCCGTTTGATCCGCTCCAGGGCGGTCTCCACGCCGGCGTCGAGGTAAATGAGCAGGTGCGGCCGTTGCGTATGTTCGAGCATGTTGTCCAGCAGAGTGGAGTAGGTGCGGAACTCCTCATCGGTCATGTCGCCGTCGGCGTTCAGCATTTCTGCAAAGATCCGATCGCCGAAGATCGAACGGTCGAGAATCCCACCGCCGTCGCGAAATATCTGCTTGATCATGCGGAAGCGTTCGTTGAGGAAATGGATCTGCAGGGTGAACGCCCAGCGGCGCTTGTCCGCGTAAAACCGGTCCAGAAGGTCCAGCGTGTCCGGATTGCCGAGCTCCCGGTACAGGGGAATACCCGCCCGTTCCTGAACGATTTCGCCGATAGTCGTCTTGCCGACCCCGATCTGTCCCTCGATGAGTATCACCGGATAGTCTCCTTGTGCCAATGCAGCCTCACATGTTTCGAATCACATCTGTGCGCCGAGCGAAAAACTGAAAACGAATCCGCCGTCGCGGAGATTGTACGCCACGTCCAGTCCCAGCGCCGGGATCGCCACCTGGCGGATGTACACCCTGAATCCGCCGCCGGGACCGAAAAAGGGCTGCGGGTCGATGATCGCCGTGTCGTAGGCTCCGGCCTCCCAGTAGTGGGAGAGCACCAGCGCTCCCCAGTCGTCGGACAGGACCGGTAGATCGTAGATGACCGTCCCGCTGCCCCAGCTGTCGGCGCTCACCGCCTGGTACGGCAGCGTCCGATACCCGTCGCGGCCACTGATCACCGTCTCGGCGATCTCGGGCATTTCGCCGAACCCTCCGGACGCCAGCAGACGGAGGCGGTGCGTGCCGAACACCGCCGCGCTCCACCCCGCCGTCGCCTGAACCTCCCAGCCGCCTCCGGTGACCGTGCGGCCGTCGAGCGACAGGCGCGGACCGACGCGCAGAACATCCACCGCCCGGGTTCCATCGTAGCTCACCGACACGTCCGGCTCGAGGAACGTCCCGGGATCATCGATCTCGGTGGCGTCTCCCGCCGCGGCGCCGATGGACTGCGAGGTGATCCTCTCGTCCCGCACCCGGATACCCGCCGAAGCCTCCAGACTCCGGGTGAAGCGGTAGCCCAACCCGGCGCGGGCCGCACGGGACTCGGTCTCGTAGGTTCGCACCGCTGTGCCGTCCGGAAGCTCCCGGTCCTCCTCGGAGCGGCCGGTGGCCGCGCTGAGGCTGGTCGTCCACCGACTTTCGAACACCGCCGGGTCTGCGTAGGCGAAGAATCCGCGGGCTCCTCCGGTCCCGCCAAAGGCAGCGCTGACGAGTTGCTTGTTGCGTCCGAAGAGGTTGCTTTCAATGAGGATCAGCCCGCCGTTGAACCCGCTCCCATCGGTCGAGAAAAACGGGATCGGAACCAGCGTCCACTTTTCGTCGATATCCACGACGATCTCGGCGGTATCCTCGCCCACCGGTCGGCCGGTGACTGTTACTTCAGCAAAGAGGTCACTGTCAACCAGTGACGCCTCGATATCGTCCACCAGATCGGCGGTGACTACGTCTCCGGGGCGCGCGTCGATCAGGTTGTACACAACCTCTTCCCGTGTTTTTCGCAGGCCTTCGAGGGTGATCGCGGAGATGACACGTCCCGTGAGCGCCTCCGCCGCCGTGAGAACGGCGGGGGCACCCAGCATGAGGAGTACGGGAATGAGGCCGCGATACGCTACCGATAGCGCAGCGCGGCGACAGGAAGGGGGCGTTCGCACCATATGGCGCGATCATAGCACACTATCTGATCAGGATGAACTCCACCCTCCGGTTTTTCCAGCGGTTCTCGAG
Source organism: uncultured Spirochaeta sp. (assembly GCA_913030605.1). Lineage (GTDB taxonomy): Bacteria > Spirochaetota > Spirochaetia > DSM-27196 > Alkalispirochaetaceae > Alkalispirochaeta. The sequence goes on along the minus strand of CAJWEZ010000015.1, from coordinate 52,129 downwards.
GTCCGTATGCGGCACGATCGGATCGCTGCCGCCACGGCCGACGATACTGATCCGGTCCGGGTCCATGCCCCGGTCGATGAGCGCCTGCCGCACCGTTTCGGCGCGGGAGGTGGACAGCGGAAGCAGCTCTTCCCGCTGCTCGCGTTCCGTGCCGCTGATATTCACCGCGTGGCCCTCGACACGGATAGAGTAGCTGCGGTACTTGTCGAAGACCTCGACCAGTCGATCGAGTACCGCGAGATTCTTGCGCCCCTCCTCGGTGTCAGGATCCAGCTCCAGAGCGGGGCTGTTGGGCGCGAAATTGATGTTCGAGATCTGCACCTTGAGCAGGTCTCCGTCTCGAACGACGAGGATGTCGATCGGAATCTCGCCCTCAACGGTGCTTCGGTTGCCGGTGCTGTCCACGGCGGTGAAGCGGTACGGGTAATCCTCTGCACTAATGACCAGTTCCCCGGTGCTGCTGCGGCCGTCCCAGCGGATTTCGTTGCGCGGCTGGCCCGTCCCGGTGAACTCCTGGAACGGACGACGGTTGCGGTCGAGAATCTCGAAGGTCCACGATGCAATACTGCTGCGGTCTTCCACGGTCAGGGCGATGTCGAGCTCGTCGTTCTGGCCGTCGTTGTCCGGCGAGAACGGGAGTCCGCGCAGTTCGACGTCCATCCGCGGCCCGGAGGTGTCCAGCGTCACCGCCGGCGATACCGTCTCGCCGAGAGCGCCGTTGTCGTACGCCACGCGGTAGCGAACGAAGTACTCACCGTCCGGCAGCGATCCGTCGGTGCCGGCGCCGTTCCAGACGACCGTGTTCTGCTCCCGCACTGCCTCGGAGCGGAACTGCCGCACCACAACCCCGGCGGAATCGAGGATCTCAACGAGGCCGTACTCGGCTCCGTCCTGTCGACGCGCGATCGTCCGGATCGTCAGGCTGTCGTCGACGCCGTCGCCGTTCGGGGAGACGGTGCGTCGGTCCAGGGTCACGAACAGTCTGGTCGGTCGGGTATCGACCCGGAGCGCGGAAACCGTCGCCGAGGCCGTGTTTCCGGCGGCGTCGGCGCCGGAGATCGCGTAGCGGTAGGACCCGTCGGGGACGACGTTTCCGGCGGCGTCGGTTCCATCCCAGGTGAGGGTTTCGGCGCGACCCGTCCAGCTGAACTCACGAATGACCTCGCCGCCGTCGACGCCGGTAATGCGGGCGTTCCACTGCGGCGCCTCGTCGCTTGTCTGCTGAATCGTGACCGCGTCCCGGCGTCCGTCGCCGTCCGGCGAGAACACCGTGTGGGACGGGTTCACCGCGAGATCCGGCGGGGTCACGTCCAGCTCAACCGGCCCGGACTCGGCGGTGGGCCGGTTCCCGTGTCGGTATTCGAGCTGCAGGGTTGCGCGGTAGCTCCCCTCCGCCACACGGGCTCCGGTGTCGTCAGAACCGGTCCAGGGGATGCGGTCCGGCAGGCTGGTTCCGGTTTCCGTGCGAACCACGGTTCCGGCGGCGTCGCGAATGGTGAACGTGTAGCGCTGCAGTCCCTCCGCAGGTCCCACGATGACCGGGAACTCCACGGTATCGAGGGTGCCGTCGCCGTTGGGACTGAAGGCGGGATCGGAGGCGTACATTTCGACCGGTGTCTCCGCCGTGTAGATTTCAAACTGCCGCGGTCCCACTGTGGTGCTGTTGCCGGCCTCGTCGGTAGCGTGGAGTTCGTAGCGGTATACACCGTCGGGAACCCGCCGGCGGGCGGTGTCCAGGCCGGCAAACGAGACCTGTTCCGGCGCCTGGCCCACCCATTCCCAGCGTCCGACTTCGCGGTCGGCGGCGTTCAGGACGCGGGCGGTCCAGCGCGGCTCCTCGCTCGTGCGCTGCGTCATGCGGAGTTCGTCGAGGTTTCCGTCACCGTTCGGCGAGATGATATCGCTGGAGAACGTCACATCGGCCCGCGGAGGGTGCGTATCCAGCGTGACGGTGCGGGCACTGGAAACCGTGACGGTGTCCCCCCGCGCGAAGGTCACGTTCAGCCGCGCCCGATAGGTGTCGTCACCGGCGCGATTTCCGGAGTCGCTACGACCATCCCAGATCAGATCCTGGAGGTCGCCGTCCTGTCGGTGACTCCATACCGGTTCGCCGGAATCGGCACGTTCCATCGTCACCGTCCACGACTGTATCGGTGTATCGATGTTCACCGCCGGCAGCACGGGGACGCTATCCTGGATTCCGTCGCCGTTGGGGCTGAACGCCGCCGCGCCCAGACGCAGCTGGACGTCCACCGCCCGCGTGTCGATCCGGAACGGTCGCGTCGTTGCCGAGACACTGTTCCCCGCTTCGTCGGTCGTCCCAACACGGTAGAGGTACCGACCGTCGGCGACGATCTGTCCATCGTTGTCCGTTCCGTCCCAGGTGAGCGGTGCGAGTTCGCCGGAGAACTGCCAACTGCGGACCGCGGTACCGCCGTCGGCGGGAACCACGGACGCAGTCCAGCGCGTCTCGGCACTGGAGGCCTGGTCGATCGTGATCGTGTCCTTGTCACCATCGCCGTCGGGAGAAAATATCGTGTCGGCGGCGGTGACGGTTGCCGACGGATCCCGGGTGTCAACGGTGAACGGGGCGCTTGTCGCCTGCGGCCGGTTTCCGTGGCGATACTGCACCGTCAGCCGGACCGCGTAGTCACCGTCGGGAACCACCTGTCCGGTGGCACCGCGGCCGTCCCAGGCGTAGGTAGCCCGGGGCAGTCCACTGTCGGAGATGCGCGCGACCACAGCGCCGCTGTCGTCGACCAGCTCCATGTCGAAGCGTTCAACGCCGCGGGAATCCTGGAGCTGGGGAATAAGGTCGATCGTATCGGCGGAGCCGTCGCCGTCGGGGGAGAATGCGGGACGGGAGGATGACACGAACACCGGTGTCTCACGAGTGTCGAGGGTCACGGTGACGGCATCGCCGACCCGGCGATTTCCTGCGCGGTCCCGTCCGGTGAGCACGTAGCGATAATCACCGTCGGGGGCGCGTTCACCGGCTGCGGTGCGACCATCCCACACCAGTTCCGGGTCGGGCCGACCCGACCAGGAGAAGGATCGAATGGTGCTGTCGTCGGGGCCGAGGATCTCAGCCTGCCACGACGGCACGCGTTCGGTCTCTTGAACGAAGGACACGGTATCCAGACGGCCGTCTCCGTTGGGCGAAAAAACCGGCGTGCTCGCATTGACCGCCAGACGTGGCGGCGTCACGTCGAGTTGGAGCGGCGGCGACACCGCCTGCGGGCGGTTTCCGTTGCGGTAGACGAGCTCGAGGGTCACCGTGTAGGAGCCCTCCGGCAGCACGGAGCCGTCGTCGCCGCGGCCGTCGAAACGCCACGCCGCGGGAGCACTCTCCCCACCGGTGCGGGTGCGGACCACGCTTCCGGCGGCATCGGTGACGCGATAGCTGTACTCGCGGATGCCCTCGGTGACCGGCACGTCGGGGGTCAGGAGCACGGAATCCTGACGGCCGTCACCGTTCGGCGAGAACGCACCCAGATCCGTCGCCAGACCGATCGGGGTGGGCTCCGTGTCCACGATGATGTTGTTGAGCCGCGCGGTGCCCTCGTTCAGGGCGCGGTCCTGCGATGCCACCCGGTACGAGTACACACCGTCGGGGACCAGGGTCCCCTGGTTGTCCGTTCCGTCCCACGTGAAGGAGGAGAGAGCGGTATCCTCCACCGTTTCCTCGTACACCACGGTGTCGGCGGAATCGAGGATCTGCAGCGTCCACACGTCCTCCGGGGTGCTGTCCTGTTCGATCGTCAGAACATCCTTGTTTCCATCGTCGTTGGGCGAGAAGATCAGGGCGTCGGACTGTTCGGGCTCAACGATCGAGGGCTGCGGCGGGGTTGCGTCGACCACCAGCTCCCGGGGATCGCTCACGCGGGCGTTCCCGTTGTCATCCACCGCGCGAACAACAAAGGTGTAGGAGCCGTCGGGGGCGACGCCGCCCTCGTCGGTGCGACCGTCCCAGCGGATCTCTTCCGGGATCTGCACGCCCTTTTCGACGTAGAGAAGGCGGTCGATGATGTTTCGGAATCCGGCGTTTTCCGGACGCTGTTCCTTGTTTTCGATGCGTCGGACGACGGTGCCCTCGCTATCGGAGATCTCGAGGCTCCAGCTGGTGACGTAGCGTTCGTCGGAAATGGAAACCGGGAGGAGGAACTCGTCGGCGGCGCCGTCGTTGTTCGGCGACACGTACTCGGTCTCCGGATAGGAGACCTCCATCGCCGGGGCGTTCCGGTCGATGACGCCCAGGGCGATGTTTGCGCCGGCTCCGGCGGCCCAGACGTTCGGATAGAGTGGCGCCCACGCGCTGTGGATCGCCACGTCACTGCGACTCCAGGGACGAGCATCCTCACCGGCGGCGGAGCCCCCGGAGGTGTTTCCGTCGCCTGCGGACGCGCCGCGACCGGTTTGCATGCGCACGGTGAGACCCACCGACGGCAGGAGAGAGCCGTCCGTTCGATCTCCGTCGGAGCGTTCGCGGAGGTCCACGTCCCAGCCGACGGTGAGACCGATGCGATCGAACGCGGTGAGGGTGCTGCCGGCACGAAACCGGAGATTCTGGAACGACGGCAGACTGAACCCCGTGTGAGCGGTCCAGTTGATCGCAGCGGTGTCCACGAGCGTCGCCTGCAGATCGGCGCCCAGCGTGAACGGCGCCGGACTGCCGGTGGTTCCCGAGCGCGGGTTGAGTCCCACGCCGAGCTGGGTGAGTGCGACGCCCCAGCGCAGCTCGGGGACAGGGCCCAGCGGTCCCAGGATATGGATCAGGCCAAGGTCGAGTCCGCCGGCGACGTCGGTGGTCCCGCCTCCGGAACCGAGGTGGCCGCGAAGACCGGCACCGAACAGCAGTGAGGGATACAGGTCCTTGGCAAAGCTCAGGTTGAGGCTGCCGCGTTGCCCCAGATCGAGGGCCTCGTACCGCGCCTGCGCGAAATTGACGGAGCCGGAGAAGACACCCACCGGGGTCGGGATAGAGGTTCCGAGGTTGGCGGTATGTCCGTCCCAGGCGCCGTCGCCGATGATCGCGGCGTAGCTCACGTCGAGATGAACGCGTTGCTTGAGCGCGGACGCCGCCGGATTTACCACATCGCCGCTCACCGATTCGGTGGAGGCTGTGTTTTCGGTGCCCGCCAGAAACAGGGGCGAGCGAAAACGGTCCAGGAGCTCGCCTCCCGGCACGGGAGCGTACGTCTGGCTCCAGATCGCCGGTGCGACGGCAAGGATGAGAATCATCGAAATCGATCTGCGGAAACGCTGTCCTGGCTTCATGGCTGACAAGTGTATCGCATCGCGGCAGCTCTCAACAGCGGGGGGCGTGGCCGGCGACGACGAGAGCGCGTGGCGACGGCGGGCGTTGGCGGTGACGTGGGGCGTGGGGCGTGGCCGGCGACGTGGGGTGGGCCGGTAGCACGGCGACGACAGGGTGGAGGGGTGCGGCCGGCAACCGCATCTATGGCGCGATGGGCCGTAAATAGGGATGACGGTATATTACAAAAATACTATACTATAGCGTATGCTACTCAACATTGCGGGATATCTTCTTGCGGTCGTGATCGGGGCGACCCTCGGGCTGATTGGTGGTGGCGGTTCGATCCTTACCGTACCGGTCCTCGTATACGTCGTCGGGGTTCCGCCGCTTACGGCGACCGCGTACTCGCTGTTTGTCGTGGGACTGTCGGCCCTGATCGGCGCCGGGGGGTACCTCCGCCGGGGCGACGTACGGGTGGATGTGGCCGTCGGATTTGGTGTGCCGGCGGTCATCTCCGTCTTTCTTACGCGACTGTATCTGGTGCCGGCGCTTCCCGCCACACTGTTCCGGGTCGGCGACATCACCGTGACGCGGGATACGGGCATCATGGTGCTCTTCGCACTTCTGATGGTCCTGGCCTCGGTCTCCATGATCCGACGTGACCCTCCGGGACAGCACGTACACGCCCCGCGTTCTACGGGGACGTTCCTCCTTGCGGTGGTCGCCGAAGGTGTCGTTGTGGGGGTACTCACGGGACTGGTGGGCGCCGGTGGTGGATTCCTGATCGTTCCTGCGCTCGTCGTACTCGCCCGCCTGCCGATGAAAACGGCGGTTGGGACGTCGCTGGTAATCATCGCCGGAAAGTCGCTCATCGGTTTCCTTGGTGACGTCGAATCGAGCGCCGCGGTTGACTGGCGTTTTCTGCTCGCGTTCGCCGCCATGACCGCAGTCGGCATCCTCATCGGCATGGCGGCATCCCGTCGCGTATCCGCCGCTCGTCTCAAACCGGCGTTCGGATGGTTTGTTCTGATCGCCGGGGCCGCGATCATGATCCGGGAGGTGGTCGCGGTGTGATCCTCCGGTCGCCTACACGCCGGTCGCCTACACGCCGGTCGCCTACACGCCGGTCGCCTACACGCCGAGGGCCGCGTCGATCAACGCCTGCGACTCCTCCCAGAGGCGACGGGCGATGGGCTCGTGGTCCGGGGAGTCGGCGGCGGCGGATCGACTTCGGCGGCCGTTGGCGACATACGCTCCGGTCATCGAGGCAGCCTCCGGTGACGTTGCCAGAAACACCGAGGTGGCCGCTCCCTGATCAGCCGGGGCCCCACCACCGAAGTACTCGTGGAGCAGCTTGGTGTTGATGACCCCGGGATGGAGCGCGTTGACCGTGACATCCTCCGGATCGAGTTCCTTCGCCAGAATCCGCGTCATATAGACGTTGGCGAGCTTGCTTGCGCTGTAGGCGGCCATTCCGTCGTACCCCGTGCGACGTTGCAGATCGTCGAAATCGATGCGGCCGCTTCCGTGGACCATGGAGCTTACGACGACGATCCGCGCCGGCGCGTTTCTGCGGAGCACGGGAACCAGACGCTGCGCCAGGAGCATCGGCGCGAGATGATTGACGGCGAACGTGAGTTCGTAGCCATCGCGGGACTCGAGCCGACGGCGTTTCATGACGCCGGCGTTGAGGATCAGAACCTGCAGGTCAGGGAACCGTCGGGTGACCTCATCTGCCATGCGCGCCACGTCGCGGAGTGAGGCCAGGTCAGCCGCGACGGTGTCCACCCGGTCCGGCGCCGACTCCGATGCCAGGCGACGCGCGGCGGAGTCCAGCTTTTCGCCGGGCCGTCCGTGGAGGACGACTGCGTGTTCGCGCCGCAGGAGCTCCCGCGCCGTGGCCAGTCCGATACCATCACTCGATCCGGTTACCAGAATGCGCATACCACAACGGTACCGCTCGGACGGCTCGCCGGCAAGTTGACGGCCGGTACCTCCCCCGGGCGCGGCGGCTTTCTGAGTGACGCCGGCGCTGAACCCAGGGGCAGTATCCAGAAACGTGTTGCAAAACGGGCACGAACTCACGCTCCAGACGGGACTTGCGTCTGTCGAGCGCCCCTCGTGACTCGAACTCACGGCGGTACCGGACCATGGAACCGGATCTGCAACACGCTTCTATATACAGCCCGGAGGTTGCCGGAGGCGGCATCGCTGAGTATTTTCTTGGTGTTCCCCGACACGAGTGTATCCGCCACAGGAGCAGAACCATATGAACCTGGAAAAATTCACGACAAAGGCGTCGCAGGCGGTCCAGGATGCCGCCAACTACGCAAACCAGAACGACAACAGCACCCTCGAAGCGGTGCACCTCGCCCGCGCCCTCATGGAGCAGGAGCAGGGCATGGTCACAAGCATCCTCGAACGGCTCGAGGCGCAGCCGGCGCTCATTCGGGACGAACTCACCCGTGCGATCGGGCGCCTCCCGCGCGTCACGGGAGACGGAGCGCAACTGCACCCGTCCCCCAACCTGGCACGCATCCTCGCCAAGGCCGAGGCGATGCCCGATCAGATGGGAGACAGTTATGTCTCCACGGAGCACCTCCTCATCGCAATCCTCGAATCGCCGGACCGTGCCGGTGAGGTGTTCAAGAGTCACGGCGTGACCGCCGAAGGCGTCCGGGAGATTTTGACCGAAGTACGCGGCGGAGAAACGGTAGACAGCCAGGACCCGGAAGGGAAGATGAAGGTCCTGGAGAAGTACACCCGGGACCTCACGGCGCTGGCGCGGCAGGAAAAGCTCGACCCGGTGATCGGGCGGGACGAAGAGATCCGCCGTGTCATGCAGGTCCTCTCGCGGCGGACCAAGAACAACCCGGTTCTGATCGGTGAGCCCGGCGTCGGCAAGACCGCGATCGCCGAAGGTTTGGCGCGACGGATCGTCAGTGGCGACGTACCGGAGTCGCTGCGCAACAAACGACTGCTTGCCCTGGACCTGGGCGCCCTCCTGGCGGGGACCAAGTTCCGCGGCGAGTTCGAGGAGCGCCTCAAGGGCGTAATCGAGGAGATCGCAAAGTCCCGCGGTGGGATCATTCTGTTCATCGACGAGCTCCACACGCTCATGGGCGCCGGAAGCGCCGAGGGCGCCATGGACGCCAGCAACCTGCTGAAGCCGGCACTTGCGCGGGGCGAGCTGCGGGCGATCGGGGCCACAACGCTTGACGAGTATCGGAAACACATCGAGAAGGACGCGGCCTTCGAGCGGCGGTTTCAGACCGTCTACACCAACGAACCCAGTGTCGAGAGTACGGTTGCGATCCTCCGGGGCCTCAAGGAGCGCTACGAGGTGCACCACGGAGTGCGGATTCGCGACGATGCGATCCTGGCGGCGGCGACACTGAGCGACCGCTACATCACCAACCGGTTCCTCCCGGACAAGGCGATCGACCTGGTGGACGAGGCCGCCAGCCGCATGAAGATGGAGATCGAGAGTCAGCCAACCGAACTCGACCAGCTGGAGCGGCGCATCCTGCAGCTGGACATTGAACGGCAGGCGCTGGTGAGCGAAACGGGAAAGGCGGGCAGGGAACGCCTCGCGAAGCTCGAGGAGGAGCTCGCCAATCTCCGCGCCGACCGGGACGAGATGCAGCTGCGCTGGAAGAACGAAAAAGGCGTGATCGACCGGATCCGTGGACTCAAGCAGGAGCTGGAGCAGTTGGCGATCGAGGAGAAGCAGCACGAACGCGCCGGCGACCTGGCCCGGGCGGCGGAGATCAAGCACGGCACGATTCCGACCAAAGAACGCGAGCTGTCCGAACTCAGCGACCGCCTCCAGGAACTGCAGGGCGAGAACTCACTCCTTCGGGAGGAGGTCGGCGGCGAGGATATCGCCCGCGTGGTGTCCACCTGGACCGGCATCCCGGTCTCCAAGATGATGTCCTCGGAGATGCAGAAACTGCTCGAACTGGAAACGATCCTCGAGGAACGTGTGGTCGGCCAGCCGCGGGCGATTCAGGCGGTTTCCGACGCGATCCGTCGCAACAAGTCCGGTATCGGCGACGAGAACCGCCCCACCGGTACGTTTCTGTTTCTCGGTCCCACCGGCGTCGGCAAGACCGAACTGGCGAAGACGATCGCGAGTTTCCTTTTCGACGACGAGCGCGCCCTGACCCGAATCGACATGAGCGAATACATGGAGCGCCACGCCGTGAGCCGCCTGATCGGTGCGCCTCCCGGCTACGTCGGTTACGATCAGGGCGGGCAGCTCACGGAGGTGGTGCGACGGCGTCCGTACTCCGTCGTTCTCTTCGACGAGATCGAAAAGGCGCACCCCGACGTGTACAGTGTGTTTCTGCAACTGCTGGACGAAGGGCGCCTCACCGACGGTCAGGGGCGGCTGGTCGACTTCCGCAATACGATCATCATCATGACCAGCAATATCGGGAGCGACCTGATCCTCGGCGCCGATGACCTCGACGGCATCGCGTCGCAGATTCGTGACCGGCTGCACCAGGCGTTCAAGCCCGAATTCCTCAACCGCCTGGACGAGGTGATCACGTTCAACCGCCTCGGTCGTGACCAGATCCTGCGGATCGTGGACCTCGAGGTTCGGCGGCTGCAGCAGCGCCTTGCGGAGCGTCAGATCGGGATCGAACTCACGGACACCGCGCGCAATCACCTCGCGGACCTCGGGTACGACCCCGCCTTTGGGGCGCGACCGCTGAAGCGGGCCGTGCAGACCTACCTGCAGAACCCGCTGGCGAAGGAGCTGCTGTCCGGCGCGATTCCCGACGGCGCGCAGGTTCGCATCGCACCGCGGAGCGGGGACGGCGAGGGCGAGTTCACGTTCGAGACGATCGGCGAGTTTGTGGCCGCCGACGCCGGCGAGTAGCGCCGCGCCGGCGCGCGGCAGGGGACGCAACACAGCCGCCGGAACGGGTAGCGCTCTGCGCGCAGCCGGAACGCCTTCCGCTGTCGCCTTCCGGCGCCGCCGCCCGCAGCCGCCTCCCGGCGCCGCGATCGCGCGTCGGGAGTGGACAGTCCCTGCCGCGCCGGGTACGCTCCCGGCTATGGCAAAACTCTGGGACAAGGGCTATGAGCTGGATGCCGTGGTGGAGCGTTTCACCGTCGGCCGTGATCACATCCTCGACCGCGAGCTGATCCCCGCCGACGCCATGGCGAGCATCGCCCACGCGCGCATGCTCGCCCGGGTCGGGATCATCCCGGACGGGGAAGCTGCGGCGATCGAGCGCGAACTTCGAACGATCGCGGCGGACGCGCTTCGCCGGGAGATTGCGATCGAACGTGCCGATGAAGACGGGCACACCGTGATCGAGGCGCGACTGATCGAGCGGCTCGGCGACGCCGGCAAGAAAGTCCACACCGGACGCAGCCGGAACGATCAGGTCACCGCTGCGACGCGCCTCTACACCCGGGCGGCGCTTCTGGATATCTCCAACGCCGGGCGACGCCTCGTTGAGCTGCTGCTGCGCCGGGCGCAGGAGGAGGCGCGGACCGTGATGCCCGGCCGGACCCACCTGCAGATCGCCATGCTCTCGACGTTCGGGCTGTGGCTCGCGTCGTGGGCGGAGCAGCTCCTGGACGACCTGGAACTCCTGGCGGCGGTTGCCGACCTCAACGATCGAAGTCCTCTCGGCTCGGCGGCGAGCTACGGCACGCCGCTGCCGCTGGACCGCGAGTTCGTGGCGGATCTTCTTGGCTTTCGCGGCATCCAGAACAACGTCCTTGCCGTCCAGCACTCCCGCGGGGTTCTCGATGGACGCATCGCCGAGGCGCTGGCGGGTGTGTCGACCACCCTGGGACGCATGGCGCAGGACCTGATCATCTTTTCGCTTCCGGAAATCGGCTACGTTCGGTTGCCGGAGGATCTCTGTTCCGGGTCGAGCATCATGCCCCAGAAACGGAATCCAGACATTCTCGAGCTCCTGCGGGCCCGGGCGGGTACGGTGGATGGCTACGCGACGCAGTGCCGTAATGTGGTGCGGAGTCTTCCGTCGGGGTACAACCGCGACCTGCAGGACACCAAGGAACCACTCATGCGCGCCCTGGCGGCGGTTGAGGAATCGCTGATCGTGTCGGAGACGCTCGTGTCGCGGTTGACGCCGGATCGCGATCGCATGCGGGGGGCGCTCAACAGCGAGGTGTTTGCTACGGACTACGCCTACCGGCTGGTCGAGGAGGGGGTGCCGTTCCGGGAGGCGTACCGTCGGGCGGCTGCTGAGTACCGGGACCAGGCGATGCCTGACCCGGACGAGGCACTGGACCGCCGACGCTCCACCGGCACGCCCGGAACACTCAACCTGGAGGCCGCCCGGGATCGTCTTGCAGCAGTTGGTACCCGGTCGCAGGCGATCGCCAATCGCCACGACGCGGCGGTGGCGGCGCTGCTCGGCGAAGGGGTTACCCTCCGGCCGCAATCGGAGTAGCGGAAGCGGGCCGGCCGGACGCCGGCTGTATACAGGAAATTGTTGCAGATTCCGCGCGATGTTCGTGTCTGCAAAAGAGTTGCGGTGGAGACCCGTGGTTCGCAGAGCTATGTGATTGCTGGACGGCGAGTTACCGTGGCATGTGCAACATTCTTCTGTATACAACCCCCGACACCGTCGTTCAGCCCGGTTGGTTTATTCAGTTCGCGATTCGTGTAGCTACCGTTCCCGGTTGCGCAGGGCGGCGTAGCTGACAAACGCCACCACCGTCAGGACGTAGGGCAGCGCCAGGAGAACCGTCGGCGGAACCCCGAGAACAGACTGCGCCCGCACCGCCACCGCTTCCATAATCCCGAAGAACAGCGCCGCCACGGCCAGTCCCGCCGGAGTCCGGTACCCCAGGTACACGATCACCAGCGCGATCCACCCGCGACCGGCGCTGATATTGGGCAGGTACACGCCGATCCGAAGCGCCAGAAGCGCCCCGGAGAGTCCCGCCAGCAGTCCGCTGCCGACGAGCCCCGCCAGGCGGTACCGGGTCACGCCGATCCCCTGCGCCCGGAGCCATTCCGGTTCCTCACCGGCGATACGCAGGCGCAAACCCAGGGGTGTTGCGTATACCACCGCATGGACAAGAACGAGCACCGTCGCGGCGGTGGCGACAACGGTCCAGACGGGGATACCGCCGTCGGCGATCCGTACCGACCCCCGGGTTCCGAAAACGATCTCCGACAACAGGGGAACCGTTCCCGCGGCCAGGACGTTGATCGCCAGCCCCACGATGAAGGGGTTGGCCTGCCACCGAAGTGAAAACTGGGCGAACACCAGTGCGAGGAGCATCGCGGCGATTGCGCCCAGCAGTGCCGCGACGGGAACCACGGCACCGGCCTGCGCCGCCGCCACCGCGACGAACGCCCCCATCGTGATCATTCCTTCGAGGCCGATGTTGAGGATGCCTCCGCGTTCGGAGAGCAGCCCTCCGAGGGCGACGATGAGCAACAGTGCCCAGCTCTGCAGGATCTGGGGCATCATGACGCGGCCTCCGCCGATACGACCTTCTTCCTGCGGCGGGCGAGGACGTCGGCGGTGACGAAGAGAAATACCACCGCCTGCACGATCGAGCCGAGTTCCCAGGTGGTCTGGTTCTGCAGTACGGCAGCCCGGGCACCGGCCTCCAGAAACGCGAAGAAGATCGCAGCCGGCAGGATCAGCTCCGGCCGATTGCGCGCGATCAGCGCCACCGCGATACCGTTCCAGCCCAGGCCGCCGGAAAACTGGACAATGCTCCGGTGGTGGACGCCCACCACCAGGACCGCCCCGGCAAGGCCGTGGAGAAATCCCGAGAGGGCCATCGGCACAATCGTGTACAGACCCACCGACATCCCGGCGTACCGCGCCAGGCGACGGTTATAGCCCACGATCCGCAGCTCGTAGCCGAACAGCGTGCGGTGAAGCACGACCCACAGAACTGCCAGCACCACCACCGCCCAGAGCGCCCCGCTGCTGAGTGACGAGGGCGGCAGGAGCATCGCCAGGCGGGTGGATGCCGGGATCTCGGGCGTGGCCAGCAGACTCCCGCTCTGGTCCCGGAGCGGGCCCACCAGCAGATAGTCGAGGACCGGAGTGATCGCCGCTGAGAGCAGGAAGCTGGTGATCAGCTCGTCGGCACCGGTGCGGTGGCGCAGCCATCCCGACACCCCGCCGAGGAGCGCCGCGGCGGAGGCACCGGCGAGGACGCCGAGGGACGTGGGAACTCCGCCGGCGAGCAGCACCACCGTACTGACCACCGCCGCCAGGTAGACCTGGCCCTCGCCTCCGAGGTTGAACACCCCCGCCCGGAAGGCGATGACCACCCCCGCTCCGGTGAGGGCCAGCATTCCCGCCCGGGACAGAAGGTTCCCCAGGGCGTAGCGGTTGGACCACGGGCCGAGCAGAAACGTGCGCAGTGTGCGGGCCGGATCGTCCGCGGTCACGAGAATCACAAGCAGGACCGTCGCCAGAGCCGCCACGGCGGCGAGGATGGCGCTGCCGGAGCGCGTTCGTGGCTGACTCACGGGCATCCCTCCCCCTGTGGCTGTGTCGCCGCGGAGGTGTCGCTCCCGCCGATCCCGGCGAAGGCGCGGGCGATCGCCTCATCCTGATCGGGGGCGAAGGTCCCCGCCAGGCGGCCGCCGTGGAGCACGTGGACCCGGTGGGCCATGCGCTGCGCCGCCTGCATGCTGGAACTCAGTACGACGACGGCGCTGCCGGCGGCGGCAAGGTCGTGGAGCAGCCCGGCGAGGGCCGACTGGCTGCGCAGATCAAGCCCGGCGGTGGGCTCGGCGATCACGCAGACCCGGGGCCGGCGGTCGAGTTCCCGCGCCAGGATCAGTTTCTGGATCGTTCCCCCGGAGAGCGCTGAGAGTGGTTGCAGCCGCGAGACGGTAAGGCCGAACGTTTCCAGCAGTCGGTGGGTGATTCCGCGGGCGCGGCGGGTGGTTCGGAACCCTCCGGGGTGAACCGCAGCGCGCTCCTGCAGAATGGCGTTTTCCTCAACGCTGCCGGAAAGGGCCGCGGCGCGATCGAAGCGGTCGGAGGGCACGAAGGCCATGTCGCGTCGTCGCAGCCGCGCCGGATCGACCCGTGCGTTCAGGCGACGACCGTCCAGGCGGATCGCCCCGGCGTCGAGGACCGCCTCACCGGCGAGGTACTGTTCAATGAGGTCCAGTCCCGACTCACGAACGCCGGTGATGGCGGTGATGCAGCCGGCGGCGATCTCGAGATCCAGCGGTCCGAGTTGTCGCGCGCTGCGGTGATTGCGGATCACGGCGCCGTCGAAGGTTACGATAGCGTCACCGCCGGGGAGGGGATCCCCCGGCGGTGACGGGCGGTCGTCTGCCTGGCCGAAAAGTCGCGAGGCCAGGTCGTGGGGCGACACCGGCGCATTGAGCGTTCCCTCGGTGGTGCCGTTGCGGAGGGGCGTGACACGGTCCGAGATCGTGCACACCTCGGTGAGGTCGTGGGAGATATACACCACCGCGTGGCGGGCGTCGCGGAACCGGCGCAACGTGTTCAGAATCGCCGTCTGGTCTGTGGCGGCCAGGCCGACGGTCGGTTCGTCGAGGATCAGAACGTCGGGCCGGTGGACCAGCGCCGCCAGGAGCGCCGCCAGTCGGATCTCGGTGCCGCCGAGGTCGCCGGCGGGCTTCGTGAGATCAAGGGCGATATCGAAACGGTCGGCGATCTCCTCGATGCGCCGACGCCCGACGTGTGCGGCGAGAAACGGCCCCCGTCGCGGCTCGTCGCCCACGAGCAGATTCTGCCAGACCGACAGCTCCTGCGCCATGCGCGGGTACTGCGGCACGATCGCCAGTCGCACGGGGGTGCCGTCGGTGCGTGTGCCGCGCTGCACCGAGCCGGCGTCGGGCGCTTCGATCCCCGCCATGATGCGGACCAGCGTCGATTTACCGGCGCCGTTCTCGCCCACGAGGCCGTGGATTTCTCCTCCCGAGACGGTGAGGTCGGCGCGACGGAGCGCCTGGACACCGCCGTAGGTGCGGGCGACGCCGCGTACCGACAGGTACGGCGTCGAGTCGCGGTCCACGGTCCGGTCGCTCACCGCCCGCCGGGGACGGGCATTTCGAGGGTGAGCTCGCCGGAGCGCATGCGATCGAGAAGGTCCTTCATCTCCGAGACGATACCTGCCGGGACGTTGTCCACGAACGCCGGATGCTCGGTATCGAAACTCACCGCGCCATCGCTCACACCGAGAATTTCGGCGTCACCGAACGCCAGGGTGCCCTGGATCGCGGCCAGCGTTGCCTGGTACGCGGCGCGGTCCTGCCGGACAAAGGATGATCCGACCACGATGCCGGGGGCCTGATCGTAGCCGCTGTCGTCGTACCACAGGACGTAGGCGTTGCGTTCGCGCGCCGCGGCGATCGTTCCCTGATTGCCACCGCCGGCAATCGTCAGAATCACATCGCTCCCCTGGGTGATCATGTCGGAGGCGATCTCCTGGGCCTTGCCGGCGTCGTACCAGTTCCCAAGGACGCGGAAATCAACCTGGCCGTCGGCGACCACCGACTGCAGACCCAGGCGGAAGCCGGGCAGGATGACGTCGTTCATGATCGGGTATTCCTGCCCCGCCAGGAGACCGACACGCCCGGCGGCGTTGGCCCGTTCCATCGAGCTGCTTGTGACCAGTCCCGCGAAGTAGCCGGACAGAAACGCCTGTTCCTGCTGGTTGAAGAGGATCGTGTGGATTCGGTCGTGCCCCTCGAGGTAGCCGTCGAGGACCAGGAACCGAACCTCCGGCACCGCTTCGGCGACGGATGCGGTGATCTCCGGCATGCTGGGATTGGAGGTGACGATCAGGTCGTACTCGCCGGACGCCGCCATGGACATGACGCCTTCCTCCCACGTTGCCTGGTTGAACCCGCCCTCGACGATCGCCACGTCCGTGGAGCCGGCCTCGTCAGCCGCCTGCTGAACGCCACTGACCATCATCTCGTAGGTCGGGCTGCCGTCGACTACGCCGGGAACGAACACGCCGATCCGGTATTGGGAGCCCGTTGCTGTCTCGCTGGTGCCGGTTGCCCAGGTTGTGAGGGCAACGAACAGCAGGACGGGAAGTGTTCTCCATACATTACGGTTCATGGGGCCATCATACTGATTCGTCGGTCCGTTGACCACCAACCGCGGGGGTGATAGCTTCACCTTCACTGTGGCGCAACGAACCTATCTGGTCCTGGACATCGGTACATCCTCGCTGAAGGGCGCGGTCATGACCTCCCACGGGGAGCAGCTTTCCAGCATCCGCCAGCGCATCATGGGGCCGTCGGAGAAGACGGCCGATTTTCGCAGCTCGCGATGGACCGACGCCCTGCGGCGCGCGGTGCCGCGGCTGTCGCGCGGGTATCACATCGACGCGGTGGTACTGAGCGGCAACGGTCCGACCGTCGTGGCCGTGGACGACGCGGGCGAGCCGGTCGGCGATCCGCTGTTGTGGCTCGACGGTCGGAGCGAGTCGATCCCGGGAAATACATCGTTCTATCTGGGGAAGATCGCCTGGTTCGAGCGGCACGCAGCCGCTGTGGATCGCGTCAGGTGGTACCTGCCGTTTCCCGAGTACCTGATCCACTGGCTTACCGGCGAGGCGGTCGCGACCACCCCGGGGGACGAGTTCTCTCCGTTTATCTGGAGCGATGGGGACCGCCGCCGGGCTGACATCGACGCGTCCCGGCTGCCGCCGTTTGTGACGGTTGGAACGGTGGCCGGCCACGTTCGGCGGGAGCGGGCGGAGGCCCTGGGGATACCGGCGGGCACGCCGGTGGTTGCGGCGGGTTCGGATTTCCTCATGAGCCTGGTTGGAACCAACACCCTCAGGCCGGGAGAAACCTGCGACCGTGCCGGTACCTCCGAGGGGATCAACCACTGTTCGGCGACCCGGATCGATCGACCGGGGTTGAGGACGCTTCCGCATGTCATTCCGGGTCTGTACAACGTTGCCGGAATCCTCTCCTCAACGGGGCTGCTTTTTGAATGGTTCCGCGAGATCAGCGGGCAGAAGAGCCGCGACTACGGCGACATGATGCTCGACATCCTCGAGATTCCCGACAGTGCCACGATCCCGTGGTTCTTTCCGTCGGTGCATCGCGGTGCGGCCTGGGAGTTCCAGCGCGGCATGTTCATCGGTCTGGGGCCCGAACACGACAGCGCCGCGATGGGGCGCGCGGTCGTGCTGTCGATCGGTTTTGCGGTCCGCGAGGCGGTCGATATTCTGCGGGACGCGTCCTGCGACGTGGCGCATCTCAACGCCTGCGGTGGACAGGCGCGGAACGGGCTGTGGACGCAGATGAAGGCCAACATGACCGGCGTGCCCATTCAGGTGCCGGCGGTCCCGGATGCCGAGCTCACCGGGGACCTGTGTGCCGGCATGGTCGGGCTGGGGGAGGCGAGCTCGATTCAGGAAGCCGCCCACAGCGTGGTCCACATGGTTCACACGTTCGAGCCCGACCCGGACCGCAGCGCCTTTTTCACCGAACAGTACCACCGCTACCGCGAACGGTACCGGCGATTCCGCGAGGCGCTGGAGGCCTGCGAGTAGCGCGCCCGCCGCCGTCCCGGCCGCCCTCACCAAAAAAAAGCGGGGCCCCCACCCGGGGACCCCGCACGCACACGTTCTCGCACACGGAGGTCAGCCGATAGCCTCGGTTCCCGTCTCACCCGTGCGGATTCGAATCACATCGTCCAGGGGTACGACAAAGATCTTGCCGTCACCGATCTTTCCGGTGCGCGCCCCCTTGACGATCGCGTCGATCGTCGGCTGCACGAACTCGGAGTTGACCGCGATCTCCAGGCGGACCTTCTTGAGCAGGTTCACCTCGATATCAACGCCGCGGTACGTTTCGTGGTACCCCTTCTGCTGGCCGGCTCCCATGGCGTTGGTCACCGACATCTTGAATACCTGAGCCTTGTACAGCTCTTCCTTCACATCGTTCAGCTTGTGCGGCTGGATGTATGCCGTTATCAGTTTCATGCCCTCAACTCCTTCCTTCCGATCACATGTTGGAGAAGATCTGGAAGCCGCTGTAGGACTCCGCACCGTGCTCGGAGATGTCCAGACCGAGCATCTCGTCTTCCTCACTGACGCGCAGCAGCTTGGCGGCCTTCAGGATGCCGAACAGCACGAACGCCGTGACCAGCACCCAGGCGAAGACCGCCACGATACCCAGCAGCTGGACACCGATCTGGCCGCCGCGGGTCAGGCCGCTGCCGATCTTTTCCAGATCCCCGAAGAGGCCGACTGCGAGGGTACCCCAGGCGCCGACCACACCGTGGACGGAGATTGCACCGACCGGATCGTCGATGTGGAGCACCTTGTCGATGAACTCAACGGACATCACCACGACCACACCGCCGATAAAACCGGTCAGGATCGCAGCCCCCGGACTCAGAACCCAGGTTCCGGCGGTGATCGCCACGAGACCCGCAAGGGCGCCGTTGAGCGACATCGACGGATCGGGCTTACCGAACCACACCCAGCTGGTGAACATCGCCGCGATCGCTCCCGCGGATGCCGCGAGCGTCGTCGTGGTCGCCACGTACGCGATATCGGTATCCATACCGGCGAGGGTGGAACCGGCGTTAAACCCGTACCAGCCGAACCACAGGATAAAGACGCCGAGCGCCGCCAGGGGCATGTTGTGGCCCTGGATCGCCTTCACGGTGACCTGATCGCCGACCTTCACGTACTTGCCGCGACGGGCACCGAGCATGATCGCCCCGACCAGGGCTGCCCAGGCACCGACGGAGTGTACGACCGTCGACCCCGCGAAGTCGTGGAAGCCCATGTTGGCGAGCCAACCGCCGTTCCAGATCCAGTGGCCGCTGATGGGATAGATCAGGCCGCTGATGAACACGGAGTACAGCAGGTACCCCGAGTACTTGGTGCGTTCAGCCATGGCGCCGGAGACGATCGTCGCGGCGGTGGCGGCGAACACCACCTGGAAGAACCAGTCACGGAAGGTGGCGCTTGTCGCCCCCGCCAGGAAGAACTGATCCGATCCGATGAACCCACCGACGGTCGCACCGTACATGAGCCCCCACCCAATGGCGAAGTAGGCGAGTGCACCCACCGAAAAGTCCATCAGGTTCTTCATGATGATGTTGCCCGCGTTCTTGGCGCGCGTCAGGCCGGTCTCGACCATGGCGAATCCCGCCTGCATGAAGAACACCAGGGCGGCGGCAACGGTCAGCCAGATCATGTCGAAGGCGGCAACTACTTCCGGTAGTACCTCCTGCGCAACAACCTGACCGACGGCGATGACAGCGAACAGGACCAGTCCAATGATCAGTCGTCGCTTCATGGAAACCTCCTCGAAAAACAATACGTAGTTCGGTAGCGTAGTAAGTAATCACCGTGCCAACCATACGGTGGAATGTAAAAATTATTGATACAAAAACGTAACTTCATCCCCGGAAAGGATATACAAAAACACCGCCAACGTGATGATTGGCGGTGTTTCGGTACGGAGACGTTATATGTTTCGGAAAAGACTACATAAAAGTATTGATACGTTTATGTTCCTACGAACGTGTACGGAAATTCTTGGGGTCGATCCCGTGTTTCTTTATGCGCAGGCCCATGATCCGTTCCGTGATGTCGAGCATACGGGCGGCACGCGCCATGTTACCCTTGGTGGATTTCAGGGCATCCATGAGCAGTTCGCGCTCGAGGTTGTCGAGGGTCTCCTGCAGCGAGCCGTGAATCTGGGTATTGGTGCTCTCCGCCGACTGCAGGCTCGGCGGAAGGTGATGGGAATGGATGACGCCATCCACCGACAGCAGAACGGCGCGTTCAATGCAGTTCTCCAGTTCCCGCACGTTTCCCGGCCAGTGGTAGTTGGTGAGCAGGTCGATCGCGGGGGTGGAGATGCGCTGGATCGTCTTGTGATTACTCTCCCCGTACTTGCCGATAAAGTGGTCCGCCAGGAGCAGAATATCGTCGCGTCGCTCCCGCAGCGGCGGAATATGGATCGGAAACACGTTCAGCCGGTAGTAGAGGTCCTCGCGGAACGCGGTCTCCTCCATGAGGTGTTCGAGATTCCGGTTGGTGGCGGCGATCACCCGCACATTGGTGCGAATCGTCTCGTTCCCGCCGACACGTTCGAACTCTTTCTCCTGCAGAACCCTCAGGAGCTTCACCTGTGTCATCGGAGAGAGGTCGCCGATTTCGTCCAGGAAGATCGTTCCGCCGTTGGCGGCTTCGAAACGCCCCTTGCGGGTGCTGATCGCCCCGGTGAACGCCCCCTTCTCGTGCCCGAACAGCTCGCTCTCGATGACGGTCTCGGGAAGGGCGGCGCAGTTGACCTTGATGAGGGATTTTCCGGCACGGGGGCTGTTGTAGTGGATCGCCTGCGCCACCAGTTCCTTGCCCGTTCCGCTCTCACCCCGAATCAGCACGGTGGCATCGCTCTTCGACACCTGCGCCACCATGTCGTATACGTGCTGCATCGCCTTGCTCTTGCCGATGATGTTGGACGGCTGAAACCGTTCCTCCAGCTCGCGGTGCAGGCGATCGTTCTCTTCCAGCAGTTGCTGCCGCTCCTCCATGACGCTCTGACGGATCTTGACCGCCTGGGCGATCATGGAGGCTACAACGCTGAGGATGCGGACATCCTCCTGCAGTTTGCTCTCGCCGACGAACTCGCGGTCGACGCTCAGGGCGCCGACGGTTTCGTTGCCGATCTTCACGGGGACGCAGATGAACGAGATGTCCTGATACTGCCGCGCCCGGCGCGCGCCGGTCTTGTTGAGAAACTCGGGTTCTTCGCTGATGCGGGGGATGATCTTGGGTTGGCCGCTCTGAACGACCTTCCCGGTGATTCCCTCGCCGAGTTTGTACCGTCCACGCTGCCGTTCGGACGGCGACAGCCCGTAGGCAGCCTCGATGAGGATCTCCCGTGTGTTTCTGTTCAGCAGCGTGATCGTACCCCGCAGCATGCCCAGATGGTCGGTAACCGCCGTCAGGACCGGCTGAATCACCTGTTTGAGGTCGAGGCTCTGGTCGAGGATCTGACTGATCTCGAACAGGAGCGACAGTTCTTCAAGCTTGCCGCGATACTGGTTGTCTTGGTAGGTCGAACTCATCGATATCTCCGACGCAAAAACTACATCATTGTATGAAAACACACAAGAGAGGTTCTTATGCGGAGTTCATACATCGACGTAGGATTGGTCGGAGGTGCCGGCGGGGCGGGATACTACGTGTCCAGATACCCCTCGTAGATGATCTTTTCGTCGCCGTCGAGGCTAATGCTCTGATTGTGCTCAAACTGCCGGTATGCATCGCGGACATCGGAGACCATCACCAGGTCGGGGTTCATCGCGCGGATGTCGTCCATACTCATCTCCGGCTTGCTTTCCACGATCAGCCCCTTGATATGTCGCAACAGCGGCTCATAATCGGCGTTCAGGTTCGGCACGAGAAGGATCTCCTGCCCGTTCAGGCGCAGGCGCTGCTTCGCCTGCTCGTAGTTTTTCGCCTTCACGATGTTTCCGCTGCAGATCTCGCCGAATCCCCGCTGTCCACGGTTAAGGATGTTCCCCATGAAGTGAACCTTGATCGTGTTCATCATGATCGGGCTGTTTAGCGGGATTCCGGCGGCGGTTACCACCTTCTCGTTGCGATGGACGTAGCCCTTTTTCAGCGCGAGACGCAGCGCATTCTGGATCATGAGATCGGAATCGTTCACGTGCTCCGTCAGCAGGGGATAGATGCCCCAGTGAAGCAGCAGCTGCCGGTAGACCACCTCCGAGGTGGTGACCGCGATCACCGGTTGCTTGGGCCGGTATTTGGACAGCAACCGGGGACTGTTGCCGCGCAGGGACGGCGCAACGATCGCGGCGGCGTCCACGTCGGTGGCAACCACGTACGCTGCCTTGGTGATCGCGTCGGCGATGTCGTTGCTGGACTTGTGGAAAAAGAAGTACTCCTTGCTTCGCTGGATATACTCGTCGGACTGTTCCACTTCCAGCGCGATACGGTGGAGGGTCCGTACGGACTCCACGGGGTACTTCCCGCCGGCGGTTTCGCCGGAGAGCATCACGGCGTCGGTTCCGTCGAAGATCGCGTTGGCGACGTCGGTCAGTTCCGCGCGCGTCGGCTTCGGATTGTTGATCATCGAATCCAGCATCTGCGTGGCGGTAATGACCGGTTTGTTCTGCAGGTTGCACTGCGCGATGATCCGCTTCTGGGCCAGCGGGATCTGCGCCGTTTCCAGCTGAACCCCGAGATCGCCGCGGGCCACCATGACACCGGAAGAGAGGCGGGCGATCTCGTTGATGTTCTCGAGGCCCTCCTCATCTTCGATCTTCGATATGATGCGAATCGGCGCCTTTGCCTTGTCCACGATCTGCTGGATCGTCTGGACATCCTTCGGCTTGCGGATAAACGACGCGGCGATGAAATCCACGCCCATCTTGGCACCGAATTCGATATCGGCGATGTCCTTTTCCGTCACCGCCGGAAGCTGCGTTTTGACGCCGGGGACGTTGACGTTCTTGCGACTGCCGAGAATGCCCCCGTTGCGGACGACGCAGTGGATCCGTTCCTCGTGAACCTCCTCCACCTCGAGGTCAACCAGACCGTCGGCGATGAAGATATGCCCGCCGGGGTGAACCTCCTCGGGGAGGTTGGCGTACGAAATGCTCAGCAGGTCCGCGGTTCCCTCCACCTCTTCCGTCGTCAGGATGATCGTATCGTCGCGATTGAGGGTGATCGTGCCGCCGTCCTTGACCAGGCCGGTGCGGATCTCCGGTCCTTTGGTATCCAGGAGCAGTGCCACGGGAATGCCGGTTTCGCGGCTCGCCTGCCGCAGCATCTCCATTCGCCCCTGCTGCTCCTCGTGAGTGCCGTGGCTGAAGTTGAACCGCGCGATGTTCATGCCGGCGCGCAGCAACTCCTTCATCATGTCGAGGTTGTCGACCGCGGGGCCCATGGTGGCTACTATCTTGGTTTTTCTGAGCATAGACGCCTCAACAGTAGTGAAAAAGCGGCGTCGTTTCCAGACCCCGTGCGGGGGCGGCGTCGGGGTCGGCGGCGTCACGAACCGGCGGCGTTGTCGGTGGTGTCGTCCTCGTCCTCATTTTCTTCGTCGGACGCGAGCAGAAACCCGTACTCCTGGGACGAGACGACGCTCGCGGTTTCCTCGTCCGGGTCCTCCTGGTCCAGGATCAGATCGATCTCTTTGCGGACCTGGTGGTGGGCGTGCTGCGCCGTCGTCAATCGCTCGGAGTACGCAGACACGGCATCGGAAAATCCCAGGTCGCCGCGGGCGAACTGCTCGAGAAAATCCGAAAACGCCACGACTGTACGGCGGAGCGATCGGAGATAGGACGCGCGGTTGATGAGGTAGGGGTTTTCCTTCAGGGAGGAGAACATTCGCATGAGGGTCGCATCGATGAAGAATACGTCCTCCAGGACTTTGTCGCGGAAGTACTCGGCGTCGACATCCAGCCGCAGGCCGGACTCCACGGTGCGCAGGATCGAGTGCAGGAAGAACAGATTGTCCTCGTAATGCACCTTTGACGCCATAGCTCCCCCCCTCGGAATGATTGACACACGTACCCTGGCGTGGTATCTTCGCGCGACCTTCTTGCTACCACAGATGGTATCAAATCGGTAGTCGCAAGTCCATAAGGAGGAACTACAGTGCGAACTTACGAAGCTATGTGCGTGTTTCGCGCGGATCAGGAGACGTTCAATGCAGGCGTCGAAACGGTCCGGGCGGAGCTCCAGAAACTGGGCGCCACCATCGACAAAGAAGAGGACATGGGCGTCCGGACCCTTTCTTTCCCCATCAAAAAGGAACTTCAGGCACACTACTACTACTACGTGTGCAAGATGGACCCGGAGAAGGCCCATCAGACCGAGCAGGCGCTGCGTCTCAAGAACGAGCTGCTCCGGTTCCTGATGGTGCGCCAGGACGACTAGTCCCACAGGAGGTCCGAAATGGCTGACATCAACCACGTCACGCTTGTTGGTCGCCTCGTCCGGGACGCTCAACTGAAATACACCAATGGTGGACTTGCGATCTGCGAGTTCTCGGTGGCGATCAACAACCGCCGCAAGCAGGGTGACGAATGGGTCGACGAGGCCCATTTCTTCGATGTAACCGTCTTCGGACGCCAGGGTGAAGCGATTCAGCGCTACCTGGTCCAGGGGAAACAGGTCGGAATTGAAGGACAGCTCCGACAGGACCGCTGGCAGAACCAGGAAGGCCAGAATCGCAGCAAGGTCGGTATCGTCGCCAACAACGTGATGCTCCTTGGCGGACGCGACGGAGGCGGTTCCGGTGGTGGATCCCAGGGCGGAGGCGGACGCAGTGCCGGACCCTCCGGGCCCCAGGGCGGGCAGAGCGGCGGAAACGCCGGAAACGCCGGTGGGTACGGTGGCGGGGATGACTTCCCCGACGACATTCCGTTTTAGCACAGAAAAAACACGAGAAGAGAACCATATCCAGGAGGATAAAGGTGTCTGACGAGAACAGAGGCAGAGGTCAGGATGATGGACGCGGTCGGGACGACCGCGACGGCGGACGCGACGGAGGTCGCGGCTTTCGTCCCCGCGGTCGGGGGCATTTCCGCCGCAAGGTAGACAAGATCAAGGTCCACAACCTCGTTGTGGACTACAAGCGACCGGAAGTACTGCGCCGGTTTCTCACCGAGAGCGGCAAGATCCTGCCGCGACGCATCACCGGTACATCCGCGAAGAACCAGCGCAAGCTGGTCCGCGAGATCAAGCGGGCCCGGTACCTGGGGCTGCTTCCGATGGGTTGAGCCGGGGCGGAATGGGCGGTTCGTCGATGTCTGTGCGGGAGGCGGTTCCGTTACTGCTTGCCGCGGTGGCGGGCGTGCTGCTCTTCTACTCCGGTGTGTTTGCCGTTCTGTTTGCCGTTCCGGTGCAGGTTATCTTCACCAAGGACGGTCCGCGGAAAGGCATAGCGGCGGCGGGAGCGACGGCGGTTGCGATCGTGGTGTTTCACCTTTCGCAGGTGATGCGCATCGATTCGGTTCCGTCCGAGACGCTCCGTCTGCTGTTTCTGGATTCGCTCATGCCGGTGGGCCTGCTCATCGGTCTGGCGGTGTTCAATCTTGATCATCGCCACCCGTGGTGGGGCCGGCTGATCGCAGGATCGGTCGTGGGGGTTCTCGGTGCTGTACCGAGTCTCCGGATTCTCGCCCAGGCTGGTGAGGGAACCGGTCCGCTCAGTGATCAGCTGACGGCGATGGTGGAGGCCCTGGGGATGACTGAACGCCCCGACGCCTTTATCCGGATGGTTCGGACAGTGGCTCTGAACACGATCGGCGTCGGCATCGTCGGAGCGATCGCAGCCAATAGCTGGATCGGACGAAGCATCGTTTTGCGACGCTACGGTCTGAGCCAGAGCCTGCGTCCCGCACGGGTGCCCGAACGTATGGTGTGGGTCGTCATCGTCGGTCTGGCGGTGGTGCTCGCGACCTGGATCGGAGATGTGCCGCTGGTGGCACCGGTCGGGTGGAACGCACTGTTGATCGGGGCGTTTTTCTTCGGCGTGCAGGGTGTGGGACTGATTCAACACCTTTTGCGCCGCCGGGGCATGGCTCCGCAGGGCGAACGCTGGGTTGCGACGGGAGTTCTGATCCTGTTGCTGATTCCCGGCGTCAACGTGGTGGCGCTGATTGGCGTACCGCTGCTCGGTATGAGTGAAGTTTGGGTAGACTACAAAAGGGGAGACGAGTATGAAGGTCATTCTGAACACTGACGTGGCCAACCTCGGTGAAGAGGGAGATATCTGCACCGTCGCGCCGGGATATGCGCGCAACTACCTGCTCCCGCAGGGACTGGTTCTCGAGGACAACGCCCGCAACCGGGCGGCGATCGAGGAACGACGCGCCGAGATCGAGGCGCGAAAGAACGAGAAGCGTCGCCAGGCGGCGTCGATCAAGGAGCAGATCGAGTCGGAGCCGCTGGCGATCCGCATGACCGCCGGTACCAACGGGAAGCTGTTCGGATCGGTGAGTGCCGCGACGATCGTGGAACAGCTGGCTGCGCGCGGCATCGAGGTTGAGCGCAAGAAGATCGAGGTTCCCGAGAACACGATCAAGACGATCGGTAACTTCAAGGTGCGTATCCGCCTGTACGGTGATGAAGAGGCAACCCTCGCGGTCGCCGTGGAAGCGAGCAACGCCCGGGAGATCGAGGCTGAGAAGGCGAAGGCCGAGACGGCAGAGCCTGCCGAGACCGAGGAGCCCGCTGAGGCCAGTGCCGACGCCGAAACGGCAGACACCGCCGAGGCCGAGGGTGAGGGCGATGAAGCGCTCGATCCCGAAGTGATGGCGATGCAGGCTGCCGCCGAGGACGCCGAGGCGACCGAAGACGAAGAGTAAGCCGTCCCCATGGAAGGGCGGCTTCCCCCGCACAATCTTGACGCCGAGGTAGCCACCCTCGGCGCAGTTCTGCTCGATGCGCCGGCGATCACCCGTGTGGTCGACTACGTTCGGCCCGACGATTTCTATCGCCAGGCGCACGGCAGAATTTTCGAAGCGATCCTGCACCTGTGGGACCGCGGCGAAAGTATCGACCTGATCACCCTCACGGCGGAGCTGCAGGCCAACGGACAGTTGGACCGCGTCGGCGGTGCCGCGTACATTTCCTCGCTGACCACGGCGGTGCCGACGAGCGCTAACGTGGAGTACTACGCCCAGATCGTCCAGCAGACGAGTCTGCGGCGGCGCCTGATCACGCTGGCGGCTGAGATCACTGAAAGCTGTTTCGACGACACGATTCCCACCCGTCAGGTGATCGAGGAGGCCGAGCGCCGAATCTTCGAACTTGCGGAGACCAACCAGACGCAGGGCTTTCAACCGGCAAAGGAGGTCGTCAAGCGCACCGTCGATGCGATCGAAAAGCTGTACCACAACCAGGACGATTTCACCGGCGTTCCGACCGGGTTTCACGCGCTTGACAACATGACCAGCGGGTTTCAGAACAGCGAGTTCATTATCATCGGTGCCCGCCCCTCGGTGGGAAAGACCGCCTTCGCCCTGTCGATGGCGGCCAATATCGCCATCGGTCGAAAGATCCCGGTCGGAATATTCACCCTTGAGATGAGCGATATGGCGCTCATGCAGCGTCTGATCGCCAGTGAAGCGCGCATTCCCAGTCAGGTGATCCGGACCGGTATGCTCCGCACCTCGGATTTTGCCAACCTGACGAACGCGGCCAGCCGCATATACGATTCGCCCCTGTGGATCTCGGATACACCGGGAATGCGGCTTCTCGATCTCCGCGCGCAGGCGCGACGTATGGTGGGCCAGCACGGCGTTCGCATTCTGATCGTTGACTACCTGACGCTGATTACCAACGAAAACGCCGAACTCGCGCGTCACGAACAGATCGCGGAGATTTCCCGGTCCCTGAAGGCGCTCGCCCGAGAGCTCGAGGTTCCGGTGATTGCACTGTCGCAGGTGTCGAGGGACACGGAGGGAAAACGGCCGTTGTTGTCGAACATCCGTGAATCGGGCAGTATTGAGCAGGACGCAGACGTTGTGCTGTTCCTGCATCGCGAACGGAACCTCGAAAAGGAGTCCACGGAAACGCTGAACGTCATCGAGACCGAACTCATCGTTGCCAAGCAGCGAAACGGTCCGGTCGGCACGATCCAGATCGCCTTCGTCCCGCGCTATACGAAATTTGAGAATCTGGCCGATGATATGGAAGAGGGAGGATGAACCGATGGACCTGACAACGATGTACGATTTTGAGGACCTGACCAACGAAGCCGAGCGGCTGGTCATTGAAGAGCTTGGTCGCCAGCTTGAAGAGCGCGGCGAGCGCGCGTGCCAGTCGGACGACTGCGTCCTTGACATGGCCGCCTACGCGCTCAACAAGGTTCGGCCGATGTACCGAGTGAATCTGTTGGGGCGACTGTACGCCGACACCCTGATGGAAGAGTACGGCGAGGAGATTCGTCGTGCCGTCACCCAGGCTATCGACAAGATCTCCTCGGACTACGCCCGCTAAAAAACCACGGCCGTCGCCGACAGCGCTTCCGGCGACGTTATGACGACGGTGCCGGCTCTCCGCTTGTGGGATCAAACGAGTCGGTGCGTTCGTCGATCGTGGGATCCTCTGCGCTGTCGAAACGGTGCATGGGCGCCCCATCCTCCGCCGCCGGCTCAGGTCCCTGGGGACCGATCCCGGCGCCACTGATAGCGATTCGCTGAGACGCCAGATCCGTATTCTCGAGATTGAGGCTGAGGTACTGTTCCGTCGCCAGGCGATCGCTGGAGGCGTAGAATCGTCCGTCCGGGCGCAGGGCCACCCATGAACCGTTTGTCCCGGCGACGACGTAGAAGTCCAGGACCGGCTGCCCGTCTTCGCGATCGACCACAGATACCGTTCCGTCGCGGTTGAGACTGTAGAGAAACTCGCCTTGCTGATAGATCCGACGCGGGATGTGGGCCTGGTTGCGGAGCATCTCCGTGATCCGGGAGCCGTCCCAACGGAGTACACCGCCACGGTCGTCGAGAGTGGTGTACGCGGTTCCGGTAACGGGATCGTGGATCAGCTCGGCGTCGAGGTACTCACCGGGGATTTCGAGAATCGTCCGCCGGCGGTCGAGGTTGACGCCCTCGAACACCTCGATCACGGTACTGATCTCGCCGGCGTTGTCGGAACGAACCCCGATGGCGAACAGCCGGCCGCGGCGCTCGTCAAAATCGAGGAAGAAGACGAGGTCACTCTCGCTTTCGAGCGGCACCGTCTCTCGGGTCCGGGCGTTTACCCGGAGAACCGCGGAATCCAGCAGTCCCTGGGCGGCTTTGCCGATAAACACACCGCGGGAGGTGCGGATCGCCGTTTGCAGTCCCCGGCCGCGGTATTCGAGAATCGCTTCACCGGTGCGGCGGTCCCGGAGGTCCAGGACGCCGGAGCGGGACAGGGTCAGCAGCTCGTCGCGATAGACGTCGACGGCAATGAGGCCCGTTGCAACGTCGAAACCGAGCATTCTCAGAGACTCGTCGCCGATGCGGTAGTTCTGGATTCTGCCGTTGCGGTTTTCCGGCGTCCAGAGCACCACGTCATCGTCGTCGGTCGGGACAAACCGCGCCCCGGCTCCCACGGGGATTTCGACCATGTTCTGCCTCACGAAACTCGTGTCCGTGACGGACCCGGTCTGGGCGCCGAAGAAGTCGCTGGCGATCGATATGACGCGGTTGGCGGTGAGCATGTGGAGGTGTTCACCCGTGAGGTGCAGGTCGGTAATCTCCTCGAGGGCGGGGCTTGCGAACGCCACGGGGCGCGATTCGAAGGGGAGCCACCGGAGGATATCACCGGTCGGCGTTCCCGCGAAAAAGCCGCGGCCGGCGACCTCGACGGGGTTGGCGTTGTCCGGAAATTCCCGACGAGTGGCGTAGCGCTGCTGGAGCTCGCCGTCCGCGAATCGGTAGCGCCGGACCGACCGGCGACCACCGAAGGACGTGGAAAGGACGACGATATCACCGGTAGACGGATCGATGGAAATATCGTCGATCTCACCGGCGGCGACACTGTCAACGCGATCTCCACTGAGCAGATCGATCACCACGAGGGTCCCGTCCTGGCCGCGGGCGGCGGCGAAACGGCGGGTCTGCAAGAGCGCGGGGAGCGAGAGTCCCCGCGGTCCCTGGAACTCCGCGACCGAACGCCCGGTGACGATGGACCGGTAGGTGATCATGCCGTTGGCGGAGGTGTAGGTCATGACGCGTTCCTCGCTGTCGGCGATGACCATCCAGCCAACGATGCCGGTGTCCCGTCGCAGGAACGGGAGCGGTCGGCCGGAGTCGCCGTCGAGCACGCGGATGCTCTGCAGCGACGGCGTCGCGTACATGAGATAGGACCCCCGGGACGAGACGGTCATGGTAAGAACCTCGTCGTCGGGTGTGTGGAGAAAGATGCGCTCTCCGTTGGCCCAGTCCCACACGGTGATACGGTTGCGCTGGCCGTCGGTGGAGTACAGCGCAACCTTCTGGCCGTCGGGGTAGACGGTCATGGCGTGAATGGGCAACTGGTCGGCGCGGATGCTCTGCAGCAGGCGTCCGGAGTCCACATCCCACACCATGAGTTTGCCGTCGGCACCGGCGGAGAAGAGGCGTCCTCCGTCGGGGCTGTAGCTCAGGGCAGTGACGGCGTCCTCGTGACCCGACCGGACGGTAATCGGTGGCATGGCGAGGGCCGCGGTCAGCGGGAACGCCAGAAGCATCGTGATCAGAACGGAAATACGTCGCATTGTGGCTACCCCCGGGCAAAAAACAGGATATCGTTGAACAGCGCGAAGAACATGAGTCCCAGGATGATGACGTTGCCAACCATCTGGTAGTGGTACACCACCCGGGGATGAAGCGGCCGGCGCAGGATGAGCTCCGCCGCGGTCAGGACGATCTGTCCCCCGTCGAGAACGGGGATCGGAAGCAGGTTCATGAAAAACAGCGTGACACTGATCAGGCTGAGAAAGTTGAAAAACGACAGCAGTGCGCGGCCGACACCGGCCTGAGCGCTCGCCGTGGCGATCTCTCCCACCATGTAGGTGATCCGTACCGGACCCATGAGCGCCTGGTTCAAATCCACCCCTGCGAACAGCAGACCGATTCCGCGGACGGTGAGGACCAGCGTCTCCACGGCCTGACGGGCACCCTCGATAACGCCGCCGAGAAGCCCGTACGCGGGCGTATGAACCTGCAGGGTCTCATACGCGATGCCGAGAGAGGGGTTGCCGGCGTCGTCGGTATCCGGCACCACCGTCACGCTCCGGCGGTCGCCGTCGCGTTCGACGGTTATGTCCACCGAGGTCCCCTGGGCGTTACGAAGCGCCTGTTCAACGGCGATGGAGTGGGGCGTTGCGGTGCCGTCGACGGCCACGATACGGTCTCCGGGTTCGATGCCGGCGATTCCCGCGGCGGCGTCGGCGCTGACATGGGCGACGACCGGATCGACCCAGGGATACACGCCGATACGGCCGGCGCCGGTCTGGGTATCCAGCTCCGGCGTCAGGCTGAGGGCAAACTCGCGACCGTCACGCGCCACCGTGAGTTCGAGATCCTGCTGCGCCGACTGGCCGATGATCGTCTGCAGGTCACGGAAGGTGGAGACCTCGGAACCGTCGATCGCCACGATCCGGTCGCCCGTCTCCAGCCCCGCTTCCGTTGCCGCCGACGGAGCCGATCCAAAATCGCTCGCCAGAACCACGCGGTTCGGAAAGGTGTGAATCGTGTATCCGATGATCGCGATCGCCGCCAGCACCACTACCGCGAACAGAAAGTTGACCACGGGGCCGGCAAGCAGGATGATGATTCGGCGCCAGGGCCGGGCGCCGTAGAAGTCTCCCTCTTCCACCTCGATCCGGGAGCTTCGGTTTTGCCACGCCCGCAGCAGGGCGTGTTCACCCTTCATCTTGCAGTAGCCGCCGATCGGCAGCCAGCTGATGCGGTACTCGGTACCGCCGCGAGTGAAGGACCAGATCTTCCGTCCCCATCCGACGCTAAACGCCTCGACGGTGACGCCGTTGGCCTTTGCGGCGACGAGGTGACCCATCTCGTGAAGAAAAATGACCAGACCAAGGCCCAGAAGGCCGATCAGGACGTTGAGCATATGCAGAAACTCCTAAACGCCATACAGTATCACGCAGCTGTAGAAAAAGAATGGCGCCGCGAACAGGGCAGAGTCAATCGAATCGAGGAGACCGCCACGACCGGGGATCACCTGCCCGGAATCCTTGACCGACGCGGATCGCTTGAAGCCGGATTCCACGAGGTCGCCGACGATCGCGCTTGCACCAACCAGCGCCCCGAACAGCACGTGCAACCCCCGTGGACCCGGGATGATATCGGGGCGCAGCGAACCGGCGATCACGATGACGGCAACGCTTGACAGGAATCCGGCGACAAACCCCACCAGCGACTTGTTCGGACTCACCGCCACGACCGGCGGCGCGCCCTTCGGCGTGGTGTGGGGACCGAATATCCGTCCGAAAAACCAGGCCAGGCTGTCGTTGAGGTACACCGACAGAAAGAAGATCAGAATCAGTTCCGAGTTGAACCGGAAACTCACCAATCGTGCGGCGTGCCAGGCAAACATGCCGGGGTACACCAGCAGAAAGAGATGAGCGCTCACCACCGGAACGATCTGGCTGATCTCGGAGTCCCGGCGTTTGAGGACCTGCACCGCCATGATCAACGCGGCGCCGATCGTCAGCGTCGGTACCACGATCGCGGAGGCGCCCAGTCCGGCCATGAACGGGCGCCCGTCGAGGAGGGCCGACACGTAACCGATCGTGGGAATTGCGGCACCGACGATGGGCACCAGGACCGAGTGTCCGGGGTAGTCACGCGCCGAGGCCGGAAAAAAAAACGCCGCCTCGCGGGCGGCCAGAGCAGACGCGGCCACGACCAGAAAGCCGAAGGCCGGAAGTCCCTGGGTGCGCCCGGCAAAGGCGCTCACGGCCAGGAGCGGAATTCCAAGGAAGAATACGAGCAGGCGAAACAGGGTGTTGCGACTCATCGCATGCCTCCAAAGTTGCGTTTGCGGTGGCTGAAATCGGTGATCGCCTCACGCAGGTCGTCGCCGGTCCACTCGGGCCACAGACGCGGACTGAAATAGAGCTCGGCATAGGCGCACTCCCAGAGGAGGAAGTTGCTGATACGCTTTTCGCCACCCGTGCGGATGACCAGATCGGGGTCGGGCATCTGCGGAAGGTCGAGGTGCGCGTGAAGGTCGGCCTCGCGGATCTGTGGCAGGTGGTCGGCGGTCCGACCCTCGATCCAGCGATTCACCGCCCGGACGATCTCGTCGCGACCTCCGTAGTTGACCGCCAGATTGACCGTGATGGCGTCGTTGTCGGCGGTTTCACGCGTAACCGTTGTGATCTCCTGCCGCACCTCGTCGGGAAGACCGTCGAGATTCCCGCTGTGGGTCACCCGGACGTTGTTGTCGCGGTAGAAATCGTACTGATCGCGGAGGTTGCGGGCCACCAGGCCCATGATAAAGGAAACCTCTTCCTCCGCCCGCCGCCAGTTCTCCGTTGAAAATGCGTACAGGGAAAGAAACTCGACGCCCTGCCGGATTCCCTCCAGAACGACGCGTTTCGCGGCCTCGATGCCCTCGCGGTGACCGCGGGTACGGCGCATTTTCCGCATCGTCGCCCAGCGGCCGTTTCCGTCCATGATGATTCCGATATGTCGTGGTGTAATGGACACGCTCGGGTCGGACATCAGATCTCCAGGATCTCGGTCTCCTTGGCGTCCAGCGCAGCGTTGATCTGCTCGATGTACGAATCGGTCAGGGACTGGATCTTTTCCTCGCCGCGCTTGAGATCGTCTTCGCTGATATCGCCGTTCTTCTCCTGCTTTTTCAGCTCGTCGTTGGCATCACGGCGGATATTCCGGATCGCCACCCGCGCCTGCTCGGCGGTGTTCTTGGCGAGTTTCACGATTTCCTTGCGCCGTTCCTCGGTCAGGGGCGGGATGTTCAGACGGATCACTTTGCCGTCGCTGCTCGGATTGAGCGACAACTCCGACGACTGGATCGCCTTCTCGATCTCACCAAGGAGCGCCTTGTCCCACGGCTGAATGACAACCAGGCGTGACTCCGGGACACTGATGCTGGCGACCTGGTTGAGTGGAGTCGGGTTGCCGTAGTATTCGACACGAATCTTGTCGAACATGGCGGCGGATGCGCGGCCGGTACGCAGGCCGGCAAGCTCCTCCTGCAGTGAGGCGAGACTCTTGGTCATCCGTCCTTCGGCGTTTTTGATCGTAGCGTCCATCGGTACCTCCCGATCTCGAAATGGGCCCGGCGGGTGTCCGCCGCCGGGCGCGTTCATGCTGGTGCGGCCTAGAGGTCCTCGCCGACGGCGTAGACCACGTAGTCGTCCACGGTGACGGTCCCGCCCGCGGCGTTCCCGACTTCCTTGGCGACATCCTTGACGGCCTTCTTGTCGTCCTTCACAAAGCCCTGCTCAACCAGGCAGATCTCGCTGAAATGCTTGCGGAGCTTGCCCTGGACAATACCTTGAATGACTTTCTCCGGCTTGTCCATGTTCTTGGCCTGCGTAAGGAAGATCTCTTCCTGCTCCTTGCGGTAGGCGGCGTCGACGTTCTCCGGTGTGAGGTACATGGGGCGGAACGCGACGACATGGAGCGCGACGTCGAAGGCAAAATCCTTGACCTGCTGAGAGTCGGCAAGCTCGGCCTTGTCGACGCCGACGGTCACAACGCCGCCGATGTTGCCGGAATCTCCGTGAATGTAGGACGAAAACACCTGTGCGTCGGACTTTTCGATCACCTGGAAGCGACGCAGACTCATGTTCTCCTTGATTGTGGAGATCGCCTCCTGGACCTTGCCGTTGAGGGCGTCGTCAGCCTCGCTGATGCCGCGGGCCAGAATGTCCTGGGTGAGCTCGTCGCCGAGGGCCACGAACGTGTCGTTCCGGGCAACGAAGTCCGTTTCGCACGCCATTTCCAGAATCACGGCCCGATTGCCGTCGATTCGGACGAAAATACGACCCTCGTTGGTGGCGCGACCGCTGCGCTTGGCGGCGGCGGCCTTGCCGAGTTCCTTCAGGATCCGCTCGGCCTTCTCGAAATCGCCGTCGGCCTCCTGCAGTGCCTTCTTGCAGTCCATCATTCCGGCACCGGTTTTATCGCGCAGCTTCTTCACGTCTGCGGCTGTAATCGCCATGTTTTTTCCTCCTGAACGTAGTGTCCCCGGGAGACTTCCCCCGGGGTAGGGCGGTTCGAAACGGTGGCGTGGTCGCCACCGGGAATGTCAGTCCTGGTAGAGGGTCTCTTCGTCGAGACCCGCTTCCTTGGCCACCGCCTCTTCCGGGGTGGTCTCGTCCTTCGGCAGCTCGTTGTCCTGACCGGGCTCGTAGTCCGAGTAGTCCTCGGCCGTGTAGCTGTCGTCTTCCTCTTCGTCGGCGCCCACGGCGGCGGAAAGTTTGACCGTCTCCACCTCTTCCGAACTCTCGCCGTCCCGTTCTTCGCCGTCCTCGTTCTCGCGACCCTCGGAAGCGGCGCTGTAGTCACCGTCTTCCTCGTCGTCCTGGAGGTTCTCGATCACCTCGAGGCCGATCTCGTTGTCGGCCTCAATAACGGCCTTGGAGATGATGGACGTGAAGAGGGTGATCGCGCGGATCGCGTCGTCGTTGCCCGGAATCGGGTAGTCGATGCCCGTGGGATCGCAGTTGGTGTCGACGACGGCAACGATAGGAATTCCCATGCGGCGCGCCTCGGCGACGGCGATCGCTTCCTTGCGGGTGTCGATGATGAAGATCGCTCCCGGGAGCTCCTTCATTTCCTTGATGCCGCCGAGGTTTTTCTCCAGGCGCTGCTTTTCCTTCAGCAGTTTGGAGACCTCTTTCTTGGTAAGGCTTTCAAAGGTCCCGTCGACCTCCATCTTCTCGAGCTTCTTGAGACGGAGCAGGGACTTCTTGATCGTTGAAAAGTTGGTGAGCATGCCGCCGAGCCAGCGGTTGTTCACGTAGTGCATGCCGCAGGAAGACGCTTCTTTCTCGATCGCCTGCTGGGCCTGCTTCTTCGTTCCGACAAACAGGATCGACTTGCCCTGAAGGACGGTCTGCCGAATCATCTCGTAGGCGTCCTTGATCGCCACGATCGTCTTCTGCAGGTCGATAATGTGGATGCCGTTGCGTTCCGCGAAGATAAATTTCTTCATCCGCGGATCCCACCGCTTGGTCTGATGGCCAAAGTGCACACCTGACTCAAGCAGGTTCTTCATGGTTACTACTGCCACGATTCTCCTCCTTGTGAGCGTCTCTTGCGCTCACCCCTTCGCTTTTTCTCGTCGCCGGTCCCTGCCCGGACCGGTGCGGAAGATTATGATCCCCGGAGGACGTCCGAAAATCGCCTGATGATAGAATATACGGTACCGATTGGCAAGCCCACGACGGCCGTGAAGCTGCCGTCGATGCGCTGGACAAAGGCTCCGGCCCGTCCCTGGATGCGATAGGCGCCGGCGACCCCCTGCCACTCGCCGGAATCCACATACGACGCGATTTCCCACTCCGAAAGCGGGAGGAAATCGACGTTGGTATCCACCAGCGCCTCTTCCTGCTCACCGGAGTTCGCCACAAAAACGACACCGGTATGGACCGCGTGCCGTCGTCCGGAGAGAAGGCGCAGCATCCGCGCCGCGTCGTCGGCGTCCTCCGGTTTTTCGAGCGACTGGCCCTCCACCGTGACGACCGTATCTGCCGCGAGAAGACCGATCGTTCCCGGTCGCGCCTGCGCCGACTGGGCCTTGAGGCGGGCGCGTTGGAGTGCGAGCTGCGCCGCCCGCTCCGCCTCCGGAACGCCGTCGGCGCGAAGGGTTTCCAGCGTGATCGACTCCTCGTCGGCGTGTGACGGTGCGACGATGGCATCGATTCCGATCTGCGCGAGCAGGTCCTTGCGACGGGGACTCGCGCTGGCCAGGGTGATTCGCGTGCCGGGAACGTTCATGGCGCGACGGTAGCACGGTGCCGTGAGTGCCTCAAGTGCCGCAGTCGGGCAGGGGCCGCGATCGTCGACACCGCGGCGGCCGTTGACTTTTTGTTCGCGCCGCGACATAATCGCGGCTCATCCGGTCACGTAGCTCAGCTGGATAGAGCGTCGGCCTCCGGAGCCGAAGGTCGTGGGTTCGAATCCCGCCGTGATCAACCAAGCGAAGGCGTCGGCTGGCTGGCGCGGGGCACCACCAGTGCCGCCGTCCGGTCTCCCCGCCTGACCGTCCCGCCAACCTGCGCGGCCCAGGCCTCGCACAGTGACGCAGAAACACCGGTCGGTCCGACCGGTGTTTCGATCCACCACGACGTTTCATCCGCCGACAGCACGACCGTTACCTCCGTACCGATCCCGCACTCGTGGCGACAGATTTCGGCCAGATACATTCCCACGGGGACCGCGTGGTTGATCGTGAAGGTGATTCCCATCCCCGGAGGAACGGTCGACTCGAACCGGATCGTACGGCCGTCGGTGTAGCGACCGAGGAAGCGCTGCGTGAATCGGTCCAGGAAATCCCGAGAGTCGATGCGGGAAATGTCACCGTAGGACAGAGCGAGCTCGTGGCTCGCGGAAAGGGCGAACACGCGCTGCTTGGCTTCTTCCGTGGTCTGCGATTCGTCGGAAATGTTCATGAGCGCGATGATCGCCTGGAGATTGTTGTGGACGCGATGGCGTAGCTCACGAACCAGAAGCTCCTTCTGGCGCAGAGATGCCTCGATCACCTTGTTGGCGCGCAGCGTCTGGCGGTGCGCGGCGGCGCGGTTGGCGGCGTACAGGCGCATGAGGCCGTACACCAGGGCGGTGGTAATGACGATGTACGCCCATCCCTTGTAGGTCTGCAGTCTCACCAGCTGCTGTGGCGAGGCCGCGATCCATTCCACGATCCGATCGGACACCGTAATCCAGAGGAAACCCACGGCGGCGTACACGAGGGCGATTTTGAGCGGCGCGTGGTCCCTCATGACCTCCCAGTGTAGCACAGCGCTATTCCCCGGCCCACAGCGGTGTGCTATTGTCGCGCCATGGACCGGTCCGACCACGCGCCCGACGGTGGCGCGTCTCTTGCCAACATGCTTGCCATGCTCGCGGCGGTGGCGATGTTCTTCTCAACCCTCGAGTATCTCATTCCCAAGCCGGTGCCGTTCTTTCGCGTGGGGCTTGCGAATCTTCCGATCCTGGTGGTGATTCGTTTCTTCAGACCGCGGCACGTGTTCGCGCTCACGCTTCTGAAGGTTGTGGGGCAGGGACTGATCAACGGAACGCTGGCGAGTTACGTGTTTCTGTTTTCGCTCTTCGGTTCGCTGGCCAGTGCCTGCATCATGCTCCTTGTCGCCGCCCTCGGCGATCGCCGCGTCAGCCTCATCGGGGTGAGCACCGCCGGTGCGGTTGCAAGCAACATCGTCCAGGTGACGCTGTCTGTGCTGTTCATCTTCGGCCCGAGTTCGTGGGTGATCGCGCCGCCGTTTCTGATACTGGGGACGATCGCCGGCGTGCTCGTGGGGGCGGTGGCGGAGCACTTTTCGTCGTATTCGACGTGGCTGCAGCGGCTGCGGAGCGACTATCATCAGCTGGAGCCGGTGTCATGAGCCTGCGGCGTCAGCACCCCTGGATGCTTGGAAACGTCTCGGCGTCCCTGCTGTTCTGGGGCGGTCTGATGGCGTTGCCGGCGTACCTCTTGCAGGGCGACCTCGCGATCAGGCTCGCACAGGTCGTTCTGTTCGGCGCGCTGGCCCGGGTGGCAGGAAAGCGCCTGCAGTGGGTGTACTTTCTCTCGATCATGGTGACGATCACCGTATTCCACGTCATCGTCCCGTCGGGGGCGGTGCTCGCAGAGATCGGTGGATTCCGTATCACCCTCGGCGCGCTGCGGACCGGGGTGTTCAAGGCGCTTACAATCGTCGGGATGGTGTTCATTTCGCTCGTTTCCGTACGGGCCGACCTGCGACTGCCAGGTACGCTGGGGTCGCTGGCCGGAAAGATCTTCTGGTCCTTCGAGCGGATCATGGAGCACCGTGACGGGATGAGTGTCCGTCGGCCGTTCCGCAGCGCCGATGCGCTGCTGACGGACGTGTACGGCGAACTCGCGGAGATGGATGAGACGGTCGCCCACACAGCGGGCCGCAAACGGACCGCGACGCGATCGAGTGGCGCGGGGCGTGCAGCGGTCGGCCTCGTGGTGGTGGCTCAGTGGGTTGCGCTCATCCCCGTTTTCCGGTGACGAGTCCCGGTGGAACGGGTATACTGCCGGGTATGGACAGCGTGATCTTCAGCGGAATTCAGCAGCTTGGCGTGGGCATCCCCAACACCGATACGGCGTTCGACTGGTTTCGGCGTACCTTCGGCACCGATCTCCCGGTTTTTCGGGAGGCGGCGGAGGCGCCGTTCATGACGCCGTATACCGGCGGCACGGTGCAGTCCCGTGACGCGATGCTCGCGATCAACCTCGCCGGAGGCGGCGGATTCGAGATCTGGCAGTATACCAGCCGGACACCGGAGCCTCCGTCGCGGCCGGTGGGTATCGGCGACTACGGAATCCTCGCCGGACGTATTCGCGCGCAGGGCGTGCATCAGGCATACCAGCGCATGCTGGAGCAGGGCGTGGAGGTGCTCGGTGGAATCAGCGAGGACCCCGAGGGTCACGCCCGATTCGCGGTCCGCGACCCGTACGGGAATCACTTCCAGGTTGTGGAAAGCGAGAGTTGGTTCTCGAAGCCGCGTCACCAGACCGGCGGCGTGGAAGGCGCGCTGATCGGTGTATCGGACATGGCCGCGTCGCTCGATTTCTACGCCACCGTTCTGGGCTACGACACCAAAATCTACGACGAGACCGGCGAATTCCCGGATCTTGCCGCGATCCCCGGCGGCGACACCCGGCTGCGTCGCGTCCTCCTCAAACGTTCGGCCCCCGCCGCCGGCGCATTCAGCCGGCTCTTCGGGGAGACTCGCCTCGAGCTTGTGGAGGTTCCGGATCACCATGGGATGCGGGTGTTCCAGGACCGTTTCTGGGGTGATCTCGGATTCATTCACCTGTGTTTCGACATCGTGGGGATGGACGTGCTGAAGACGCGGTGCGACGCCGCGGGCCACCCGTTTACGGTTGATTCGGGATCGAGTTTCGATATGGGTGAGGCCGGCGGGCGCTTCTCGTATATCGAGGACCCCGACGGAACGCTGATCGAGTTCGTGGAGACCCACAAGCTGCCGGTCCTGAAAAAGATCAACTGGTATCTCGATCTCCGGAAGCGGGGGATGGAAAAACCGCTTCCCGGATGGATGATCCGGGCGATGGGTATGGGGCGCGTCAGGGACTGACGCGCCGGGGCCGGGCCGCCGCAGCCGGTGCATTCACCGGCCCCGGTGCAGCGCCCACCGCGGCCGGCGGCGGCCGGGGCCACCACCGCTGCCGCGGGGTCTGATCAGATTCCGTACACCTTGCGAATCTTCTTGTCTTCGTCCTCGTTCATCGTCAGACGCAGTCCGAGGTTGTCTCGCATGTGTTTGAACACCGCCAGTGTGTTCGCCACATCCTCCTCTTCGTGCATCGCCGTCGGAATCATGCGGAACATCAGAAGACCCAGCGGAATGACCGGATAGGTGATCGCGGTCACGAAGACGCCGTTCTTTCGCAGAAAGCCGGAGGTTGCCGCCCCGATCGTCTCGAGCGCTTCCTCTCCCGTGGGGATGAAGACCGAGCAGATCGGCGACTCGCCGGGGCCGACGTAGAATCCAAGCTCACGAAGTCCGGCCTTGAGCTCGTTGCTGCGTTTCCACATCTTCTGGCGCCGGTCTTCGCCGGATTTCACCAGATCGAACGTCTTGCGCAGCGTCTGGACGTAGAGCATCGGAAGGCTCTTGGCGAACACCTGCGTCCGGGCGTTGTAGGCGATCCAGTCGACAACTTCCTTAGTGGATGCCGAGAATCCACCGATGGAGGCAAAACTCTTGGCGAAGGTGCCGAAGTAGATGTCCACCTTGTCCTGGACGCCGAAGTGTGCCGCGGTGCCCTTGCCCTGGGGCCCCATGGTGCCCCACCCGTGGGCGTCGTCGATGTAGAGCCGGGCGTCGTACTTGTCCTTGAGCGCGGTGATTTCCTTGAGCGGCGCCAGATCGCCGGTCATGCCGTAGACGCCCTCGGTGAGAACCAGGACGCCGCCCTTGCGGTCGCGGTTAACCCGCTTGAGAACCTGCTCGAGGTTGTCCATGTTGTTGTGTTTGAACACGCGAAGCTGCGCACCGTTCATCGACTGTCCCAGGAACGCACCGTC
This sequence comes from uncultured Spirochaeta sp., assembly GCA_913030605.1. Lineage (GTDB taxonomy): Bacteria > Spirochaetota > Spirochaetia > DSM-27196 > Alkalispirochaetaceae > Alkalispirochaeta. Next base: position 11,102 of record CAJWEZ010000015.1, on the reverse strand, counting down.
GACGATGCACGCGTGGTCGAGCTTGTCCATGACGATGATGTCGTCCTTGCCGACCAGCGACTGAATTGTACCCTGGACGCCCATATAGCCGTAGTTAAAGAGGAACGAGGCTTCCTTTTCCGCGTGGGCCGCGAGCTCCCGCTCAAACGCGAGGTGGTACTCGGTGTTGCCGCTCATCATGCGGCTGCCCATGGGGGAGCTGACACCGAACTCATCGATCGTCTTGTGCGCAACCTCGAGTACATCGGGATGGTTGGCCAGACCGAGGTAGTTGTTGATCGACCACATGATGTGTTCCTTGCCCTTGAACTCCATGTGGCGTGACGGATTCGGGGGAAGCACGGGGCGCGTGTACTCGTCGTCCCCGATCACCCGCATCTTGCCGAAGTAGCCGCCATCCGTATGGCACTTGGCAAACAGATCCGTATGTCCCTCCGCCTTCGCGGCGCTTTCCTGTTCTGCCTGCTGATCCAATAGCATCTGTCTCTGTTCTCCTCGATTGTTCCCGCCGTTGGCGGGGATGGTTTCCTACGTATGGGTGCGGGACTCCCGGATAGTCCCCACCGCTTCGGCGATCGCCTCCGGCCCGAACAGGTCGGCGCCGGCGATAATGTCCGCTGTCAGCGGGCGGGTATCCAGGTCCGCCCGGGCGCGGGCATACCCGCCCCCGGTGATATTCAGGTTGATGACGTCGTTGCGCCCAACGCGCTGTGTCTCGACCGACTCGATCAGAGCCGCCGCCGCGACGCGTGCCGCCGGGCTTAGATCGACCCCCTCGAGTCGCTGAAAAAGGTCTCCGGCGGCTGCGGCGGCGTCGTTCCCCACGGCGTACATTTCGCCGTCGGTGTCTTCGAGCGCGTCATACAGCCCACCGACCGGGCTCCATGGAGGCTGTCGGTTGGCGAGTACCTTGGCCGAGATCTCCTCGATCTGGCGCCGCGCGGTATCTGCGTCCGGAAGGAGCAGCGTCCGGCTCCGGGCGGTCCATGAGTCGACCAGTATCTGGAACGGCGCGTTCTGCGCCAGGTGAAGGCGGGTCCGTGCGGTGCCCCAGGCGCCGTCTTCGAGCATGCGGAGGTTTGCCTCCCACGCGGCGATCGCGCCGGTGCCGCTCCCGACCGCCTGAAAGTAGTGATCCGGCGTTCGCCCGATCGTTGTCGCCGCTGAGAGATAGGTGGTTCCCATTCCGTCGCGACGCGCGACGTTCCTGGCGCCCCCTTCCGCCAGAAAACCGGGCTGCGAACACAGCATGCCGGCGAGGCGGATCGCGTCGCTGTAGTCCGACCCGTCGCCGGCGGCCACAACCACCGTGGACGGCGAGCGGGGTCCAACGGTCCAGAGTTCGGGAATGTTCGCCTCGGGAACGACGACGACCAGTGGGAGGTTGTTCTCCGACGCCACCCGCAGAAACGCGCGGGCGGTGTTCCCGGCGGAGGCAACGACAAGTGTCTCCTGGTAGGCGGCGGCGCCCATGCGGCCGTACACCGCGTACGCCTCGTTCTCCTTGAACGTGCCACTCGGGATGTGCGCGCCACGTTCGGGCCACCAGCCACTGAACGTGATGAACAGATCCTGCAGCCCGAGATGGGACGCGAGGCCGGTGGAGCGGTAGGTGACGGGGGCGCCCGAGCCGGGAAGTCGAAGGTTCACCGGCAGCCAGTCGGAAAAGCGGAAGAGCCCCTCGTCGGCGGGGCCGACCCGCAGCGAACGGGCCCGATAGGTCGTCCGGAGAAAGGCCCCGTCCACATCCGGTGCCGCCATCGGAAACTCGGGGCGCGGCACGTCCCGCAGATCCCTGAGGGCAGCTCCCGATTTCAGGCAGCGAAGCCCGTAGTGATCCATGATATCGTGGACGTCCGGCTGGATTGCGATCTCGCTCATTGCCATCCTCCCTGTCCGTGGTAGCCCGCTGGCGGTGTTACGGTCAATCAGCGTTTGGGCCGACTCATCGAGTTCTCATCGTTTCGCTGCATGACCGGTCTTTCGTCTCGCGTTCGTCGCCTAAAACAAGAGAGAAATAGCTTTTTGGTAACGTGAATATTCGAGCAGGATCTTCACTTCGTCTTTCGTTTTCCGAGTGGGTGAAGTATACTCGGCGGCATGAAGGCCAACCGACGCAGCCTGTTGATCCGTTCCGGAATGGAACTCTTCTCCCGGTACGGATACCGCGATGTGTCCGTGGAGGACATCGTTCGCAAGGCGGGACTCAGCGTCGGCACATTCTACAAGTACTTCCGCAGCAAGGAAACGTTCTACGAACAGATCCTCAGCCTGATCGAGCGGGAAGGGATCCGCAAGGCTCAGCAGGTTGTGGAACGACTGCACTCTCCCGTCAACAAGCTCAAGGCAGTCTACCAGTTCATCGTCCTGGGCATGAAGCGGTATCCGATTCTTCGGGGGGTACTGCGTGGCGACGAACGGTACCTGTATCCCGGATTCGATCTCAACGAGGGCGCCGTCGGCGCGCTGCGCCGGCACATCGAAGAGCTGGTGGCGGAGATCATTCGCGACGGTTCCCGCCGCGGCGTGTTTCGACCGGGGCTGTACGAGGACGCCCACGGTCTGGTCATGGCACTCCTGGACACGGTGATCAACCATCTGGATGACCCGGAAGTCGAGCAGCTCTCGCGGGACATGCTGCGCCTCATCCAGCGCGGGTTGCGTCGCGTCCTGCGCCTTCGGCGACGCGCCGAGCGCCTGGACCGGCGACTCATTCAGGATGACGACGACCTGGACTGGCTCGAAACTTGACAAGGCTTCCTAAGCCACTATACGTTAACGTATTACGTTAGGTGGGGAGGAAGGTTATGCAGCTGGTGTTGTACATTGCCCTTCCTCTTGCTGGTGCAGTTCTAGGTTGGACGATACGCTGGTTTTACGCCAGGTTTCAGCTTTCTTCAACCGAGCAGTTGGCGGAACGCCTGAAGAAAGACGCCGCAAAAGAGGCGGAAGCTCGGCAGAAGGAACTGATACTAGAGACACGAGACGCGCTGCAGCGCGAGCGAAATGAACAGGAGCGCGAGCTTCGGGACCGGCAGAAGGAACTGCAACGTCTCGAGCGGCGCCTTTTGCAGAAAGAAGAAAACCTAGAAGAGAAGGCCGAGGCTCTCGATCAGGAGAACCAGGGGCTTTCGACCCGTGAGAGGAATCTAGACGATCGACAGAAGCAGCTCGATGAGCTTGAGATTCACTGGCGCAACGAGCTGGAACGGATCTCCGGGCTTACGCAGGAGGAGGCGCGACGCCTGATCACGAGTTCGCTCGAAGACGACGCGCGCCACGAGGCCCAGGGTCTCATCAACAAGATCGAGCAGGAAGCGGTCATGACCGCGGAACGGCAGGCGCGGGAAATCCTCGTGTCCACCGTTCAGCGAATGGCCAGCGAAGTGAACGCTGAGGTCACCGTCTCGTCGGTCAGTTTGCCCAACGACGAGATGAAGGGACGGATCATCGGCCGCGAGGGACGGAACATCCGTACCCTGGAGACGCTTACCGGGGTCGATATCATTATCGACGACACACCCGAGGCGGTTGTGGTCTCGTGCTTCGATCCGGTCCGCAAGGAGATTGCCAAGCGATCCCTGGAGCGACTGGTGTCGGACGGTCGGATTCACCCGACGCGGATCGAGGAGGTGGTGCAGAAGGTCACCACCGACATGACCCAGACGATCTACGAAGAGGGCGAGAAGGTCCTCTACGAGCTCAACATTCACCACATCAAGCCGGAAGGGGTGCGCGGACTCGGGCGCCTCGCGTTCCGTACCAGCTACGGTCAGAACGTCCTTGCCCACAGCAAGGAGGTCGCGGTGCTGGCGGGGACGCTGGCGGCGGAGGTCGGCGCGGACATTGAGATCGCCCGTCGCGGCGGCGTGCTTCACGACATAGGCAAGGGCATCGAAACCGACGGTGACAGCAACCACGTCGAACTGGGTGTCGAACTCGCCAAGCGCATCGGTGAGGACCCGCGGGTGATCAACTGTATCGCCGCCCACCACGGAGACGTGCCGCACAACTGTATCGAGTCGGTGATCGTGCAGGTGGCGGATGCCATTTCGGCGTCGCGACCCGGCGCCCGGCGTGAGACGCTGGACAACTACATCAAGCGACTGGAAAACCTCGAGGCGATCGCCGAGGAGTTCGAGGGGGTCGACAAGGCGTACGCGATCCAGGCGGGCCGCGAGCTGCGCATCATGGTCAACCACGAAAAGGTGAGCGACCAGCAGGCGCGGGAAATCGCCAAGTCGATTGCCCGAAAGATCGAGGACCAGCTGCGCTACCCGGGCCGGATCAAGGTGACGATGATCCGGGAAACCCGCGTGGTGGAGTACGCACGCTGATATGCGGATTCTGATTCTCGGAGACGTGATCGGCCAGCCCGGTATCCGGGCGGTCGTGAGCGCACTCAAAGGCCTGGTCCGGGACCATCGTGCCGACGTGGTGATCGTCAACGGCGAGAACGCCGACGAGGGATTCGGCATCAGCCCTGCAATCGCCGATCAGCTGTTCAAGGCCGGTGCCGACGTGATCACCACCGGGAACCACGTGTGGCACCACGACGATATCGGGGACCTGTTAAACGGAAACCCCCGGGTGTTGCGGCCGGACAACTATCCCGGCGGCGCGCCCGGAAGTGGCCTGTACATCCACGAGGGACGAGGCGGCCGCGTCGCGGTGATCAACCTTCAGGGCCGTGACCGCATGCCCGCGATCGACTGCCCGTTCCGGCGGGCCCGGGACATTCTGAAACGGATCAAGGGGCAGGCCGACGCGGTCGTTGTGGATTTTCACGCGGAGTCCACAGAGGAGAAAGAGGCGTTCGCCCACTACCTGGACGGGGATGTCACGGTGGTATACGGGACTCACACCCACGTTCAGACCGCCGACGAACGGATTCTGCCCGGCGGAACGGCGGCGATCACCGACATCGGTGCCTGCGGGCCGGATCAGAGCGTGATCGGCTTTGACCCCGCCATCAGCGTGCGGCGCGTGATCACCCAGCTGCCGCTCCGGAATGAGGTTGCAGCCAACGCGGCCACGCTCCACGGACTGGTGGTCACCACCGGTGAACCTGCTCCGCGGGCGGCGTCGGTTGAGCGCATCCAGTTCCGTTCGCTGATTTAGGCCCGGGCCCGGCGATGGCGCGGCGATCCCGACCATCCAGAAACCGATCCTCCCGCAGCCCGCAGTTTCTTGATCTCCTGACGCGGCGGTTCCCGGACTACTCCCGCGACGAGCTGTACCGGCTCCTCATGTGTGGCGATGTTCGCGTCGACGGCGGGACCGAAACGGACCCGCGGAGGTCTGTTCCGGCGGACGCGCGCATTGAGATCACCGGGCGGCGCTACGTCTCCCGGGGAGGGGAGAAGCTCGCCGCGGCACTGGAGGCGTGGGGAATCTCGCCAACGGGGCGGGTGTGGCTGGATGCCGGCGCCAGTACCGGCGGGTTCACCGACTGCCTGCTCCAGGGCGGGGCGACCGCCGTCCACGCGGTGGATGTCGGATACAATCAGCTCGACTTTTCGCTCCGCCGGGACACCCGTGTCGTCGTCCATGAGCGTACCAACATCGGAGACCTGCACGAAACCGAACTCGATCCGCCCCCGGATGCGGCGGTCTGCGACCTGTCCTTTCGCAGCCTGCGGGGCGTACTGCGGTCAATCCTCGATCTCACGCGACTGGGGTGGGGTATCGCTCTCCTCAAACCGCAGTTCGAACTGGCGGCGGAGCACCGCTGGGGTGGTCGCGCGACGCCGAACGTGCTCGATGCCGCCGGCGGGGTCGCCCGTGGCAGTGAACGGGACGAGGTGATCGAACGGGTGTGTGACGAGCTCGAACGTGACGAAGGCGTAGTGGTTCTGCGGCGCATGACGAGCCCGGTCGCCGGTCGGGGCGGGAACCGGGAAGTCCTGCTGTTGGTGGGACGCGCCGAGACGCTGTCGGCGCTCAGCTCCTGAGATCCTGCGGGGTCAGGGGTTCGCCGACGTACACACCGTCACCGCCAAGGTAGTCGACCGTGCGCCCCTCGATCAGAATCTGGACCGCATCCACCGTGGAAAACTGGGTCGCCGTGAGTACCACCTGCTGGAGTTGCGCCAGCAGGCCTTCGAGCCCCATGGGGTTGAACCGGAACGCTTCGTTGAAACTCAAAAACGCCACACCGGACGCGACCCGAGCGGAGAGGAGTTGGGTACCCTGCGGTACCAGGCTCAGGAGACCGCGATTGAGGTCGTCCGCTGATGGGCCGGCGATCAACGCTTCGATCGTTTTGGTCAGCGGGCCACTGTCGTAACGAATCGTACGGCGCACCGGTTCCGCCAGGATCCGACCGTCGTCGGAGACACGGATAAAATAGAGATTGCCCTGCATCGACCGCTCGGGGCCGGTCTCCTCGGTCCGTTCCGGGGGAGCCAGGACGATTTCCTCGCCGGCTCCATCCACCCGCGGCGCAGCGTCCTCGTCGGTCGCGTTCTCCGGCGTCGGCGTGTCGGAGGTCGGGGTCTCGGGAGCCGGCTCGATCGTCGGAACGGGCTCGGTGTCCGGAGTTGCCGGCGCCGGGGAGTCACCCGGCTGCGGGTCCTGCGTGTCTGTCTGGCCCGGGGTGTCGGCGTCGCCGGTACCGGAACGCTCTTCGAAAACGACATCCACGAAATCGGTACGGTCCAGGACGCTTCGAATCGTGGGAAGGTTGAACATGAGGAGTACGGCAACGAGGAGTATGGCGGCGATCCAGAAGAGGACGCCAAACGATGTCCGTTTGCGCGAGCTGTTTTTGCCCATGACAATCATTATCGGCGCGTCATCGACTCTGTTTGACAGTAGCGAAAACTACAATCTATGATTGCACCATGGTAGAACTGCGGGGAATCGCCGCCTCTCCCGGCATCGCGATCGGTACCGTCCTCCTGTACCGCGAGGACGCGCCGCAGGTGCCGCAGTATGCGATCGAGCAAAAGCATCTCGAACAGGAGAAGGATCGCCTGTCTCAGGCGGTTGCCCGGGCGAGTTCCGACATCGAGGACATCAAGAACAACTCCTCGCAGACGCTGGAGCAGGACGAAAAGCGCCTGCTCGACACGCACCTCCTGATGCTCAAGGACCCGACGTTTTTCGAGTCGGTTCACCAGCGGCTGGAACAGGAGCTCCTGAACATCGAATGGGTGCTGTATCAGACGGTGCAGGATCTGATGGACAAGCTGAGCCAGTCCAGCGACACCTACCTGAAAGAACGGACAAGCGACCTCCACGACGTATCCAAGCGGGTTCTGAACCACCTGCTCGAGCGCGACCGGGTGAGCCTGGCGGATCTCGAGGATGAAGTGGTTCTGATCACCCACGATCTCATGCCGTCGGACGCGGTTGCTATGAACAAGCGGATGATCCGCGCCATCGCAATGGATGCCGGCGGAAAGACCTCCCATACGGCGATCATCGCGCGGAGTTTCGAGATACCGGCGGTCCTCGGTCTGTCGCGAATCAGCCGCGTAGTGGCCGGCGGCGAGCAGATCATCGTTGACGGCAACCAGGGCGTCGTGATCGTGGACCCGGACCACGACACCCTTTCGCGCTACAGTCGTCTGCAGGGCGAATGGCAGGAACACGAGGTCGAGCTGATGCGCCTCAACGACCTGCCGGCGGAGACCAAGGACGGCAAGCTCATCTGGCTCAAGGGCAATATCGAGATCTCCGAAGAGGTCGACGGTGTCGTCAGCCACGGAGCCGACGGGATCGGCCTGTTTCGCTCGGAGTTTCTCTTCCTGCGTCCCAGCGGTCTCCCGTCGGAGGACGAACAGTACCGGGCGTATCGGCGCGTTCTGGAGGCGATGGGCCAGAAGCCGGTGACGATCCGTACCCTGGACGTGGGCGGTGACAAGGTCTCTGCGGCGATCAGCCCGGGCGACGAGAAGAATCCCATTCTCGGCTGGCGGGCGATCCGCGTCTGTCTGTCGGAGACGGAACTCTTCCGGACGCAGTTGCGGGCGATGCTGCGGGCGAGCGTCCACGGGCGTATGCGCATCATGTTCCCCATGATCTCCGGAGTCCCGGAGCTGAACCAGGCGCTGGAAATTCTGGACGGGGTCCGGGAGGACCTGCGCGCCCGCGGCGAACCGTTCGACGAGCAGATCCCCGTGGGGATCATGATCGAGGTTCCGTCGGCGGCGTTGATCTCCGATACCCTGGCGCGGAAAGTGGACTTCTTCTCGATCGGAACCAACGACTTGATCCAGTACACGATCGCCGTGGACCGGGGCAACGAGCGTACGGCGTACCTCTATCAGCCGTTTCATCCCGGCGTGCTGCGTCTCATCAAGATGGTCATTGACAACGCCCACAGCGAAGGTCTGTCCGTGGCGATGTGCGGTGAGATGGCCGGCGACCCCCTGGCGTCGGAGGTGCTGCTCGGACTCGGCCTGGACGAGTTCAGCATGAGCGCCGCCGGTATCCCGGAGGTCAAGCGCATCATCCGCTCGGTCAGTCTCGCCGAGGCCGAGGAGCTCGCGGGGAACGTCATGGAAATGCGCAGTGCCGCAGAAATCGACCAGGCGGTGCGCGACCACATGAAACAGCGTTTCGACCTCGCGGTATACTAATTCTTACACAACGAACGGACGGACAGAGATGATACGAATCTGCATCGCGGGGCGCCCCAACGTGGGGAAGTCCACGCTCTTCAATCGATTGTACGGTCGCCGCGTGGCGATCACCGACAGCATGCCCGGCGTGACGCGCGACGCGGTGGCCATGGAGGCCGAAATCGGCGGCCGGCCCGTGCTCCTCGTCGACACCGGTGGGATCGGCGAAGGCGAAGCCGAACTCGACACTCAGGTCTACGACCGCAGTCGCCGCGAGATGGCCCGCGCCGACGTGGTGCTCCTGCTGGTGGAAGTCGGCGGTGTGACCGGTGAAGACGAGGAACTGCTCGATCTGCTCCGTCGCTCCGGGACGCCGAGTATTCTGGTGGTCAACAAGGTCGACAACTCCGAGCGGGACCAGATGGTCAGTGAGTTCTGGCAGTACGGTGTGCCGGAGGTGGTAGGGGTGTCCGCGGCCCACGGCCTCGGGATGGATGATCTGGAGGATCGAATTCTCGCGCTGCTCGACGGAGCCGACGGGGAAGGTGCTGCTCTGGCATCGGATGCCGAGCGACCGGAAGACGGAGAAGAAAACGCTGGCGACGACGAGTCGGTAGGCGATGGCGATCTTCAGTCGACGGAGGAGGCCAACGACGCGTGGAAGACGCGGCCTGTTCGGCTGGCGATCATCGGACAGCCGAACACCGGAAAGTCCAGCCTGCTGAACCGTCTCGCAGGAGAGGACCGCGCGATCGTGTCGGACCTGGCAGGCACCACCCGGGATGTCGTCGAGGCGCGGTTTTCGTTCCGCGGCACCGAGTTCATCCTGGTCGATACCGCCGGGATTCGCCGGCGGTCGCGGGTTCACGAGAACGTGGAGTACTACGCCGTGCAGCGCGCCCTCGATGCGATCGACGACGCAGAACTCGCGGTCCTGGTGATCGACGCGACAAAGGGTCTCAGCGAGCAGGACAAGAAGATCGCTGCCCGCCTTACCGACCGGGGGCGCGGCGCCGTGGTGGCGCTCAACAAGTGGGACCTTCTGGACGATCGCGGCAACCAGCTCAACGCGATCACCGACCGCATCCACTTTCTCTTTCCGGTCTTTCAGCACGTACCGATCATGCCGGTCTCCGCGCTGACGGGAGAGGGGGTCGATGCGATGGTGAAACGGCTGCTGCACGTGCGGTCGGAACTGCACCGCCGTGTGGACACCGGCCCGCTGAACCAGGCGCTGCAGCGCTGGCTGGAGGAAACGCCGCCGCCGTCGGGGAAACGGCCGTTCAAGGTGCGCTACATCACCCAGGTCAGCACAAACCCGGTGCGGTTTGTGGTCTTCGTCAACCGACGCAAGGGATTTCCGGAGTTCTACCTGCGATACCTGCGCAACCGGATTCGTGAGGAGATGGGCTTCGCACATGTCCCGTTCTTTGTGGATCTGAGGGAGTAGGGCACCGCGATGTCCGGACGCACGTACGAAGCGCGGGAGGTCCTGCGGCTGCTCGACGTGAAGCCGCACGTCCTCCGGTACTGGGAGCAGTCCCTGCCGCTCATCCGGCCGCGACGGAACGAGTCGGGCCACCGTGTCTGGAACGCCGCGCAACTGCGCATGCTGTTGCGTATCCGCCACCTGGTGGTGAATCGCGGCATGGCCGTGGTCGCCGCCGGTGACGCCATTCTCCACGAGGCCCAGCCCGATCACGCCGACACCAAGGCGCGACTGGAAGCGTTGCGGGCGCGTCTGATCGCGCTGCTCCTGCGAAACCGTGCCCGGGCGGCGGAGGCAGCGGAGTTCGGGATCGCCGCGGGAGAACGGCCCGCCGACAACGGCGACGCGCCGCCCGTTGCGGGTGCCACCGGGGCCGGCGATGCGGGTCACCACACCGGAGATCCGGGCGCCGGCGGGGATGACGCGGAACTCCCGTGGGCATACCGCCTTCGCGGGGCCCCGCTGCAGCTCGCAACGATTCTGCCGACTTCGCCGGGTGTTCGGAGGTCAGCCGACCACTCCCGCCTCCTGACGCCGACCGCCGCCGGCACCGGAGTTGGACAGGGGGCCGGGACCAACGCGGCCACCGCCGCCGTTCCCGCCGCCGCTCCCGCCACCGCCGGCGATTCTCCTCCCGTCGTCGCCGTACCGGTTTCACACCTGTTTGCCGACGTCGCACCGGAGCGGGCGGCCCGGGTATTACTCCGCCTGATTCGCCGTCGCGCATCCGGTCAACCCGCCGCACCGACGGTCATTCCCGTGCCCTCCGGCGCGGAGGCGGTGTTTCGCACCGTGGTCGAGGCGGAATGCCCGGGGATCGACACCTTTTTCCTCGAGGTTCCCCCGGTTGCCGCCGCCGGGGTGCGGTGGTGGTCCCCGCGCCTGTCGTTGCTGGTCGCGCTGGCGGTGAACCACGACCTGGACGGATGGCTTGGTGCACGGGGCGCCGCCGCGGTGTACCTGTGGGCCCCCGACGACCCCGTGGTACCGCTGTCAGTGCCGGCTGAGTGGGTCCGAGCGGCGGCGGCCGCCGACGCGGCGGC
>CAJWEZ010000014.1 GCA_913030605.1 uncultured Spirochaeta sp. | reverse complement strand
TCTTGCTATTTCCTTCTACTGACTATTCCCCGCTAATCTGCGATGAACCTTTTTTTTTGCTGAGACGCGTCGCCGCGCCGTGGTGGATTTGCCGGAGTCGTACTACAATACCGGCATATGTCGACACACAAACCACTGGCCGGCGTCCGCGTCCTCGATCTGACGCGGGTACTCGCCGGACCGTTTGCCACGATGCTGCTCACCGACCTCGGCGCCGATGTCCTGAAAGTCGAGATGCCCGGCGTCGGCGACGATTCACGGCACTTCGGGCCGTTCAAGAACGAACGGAGCCTGTACTTCATCAGTATTAACCGCGGGAAACGGAGCATGACGCTCAACCTCAAGACCGACGAGGGAAAGGACGTCCTGCGGCGTCTGGTGGCGGAGCACGACATCCTGGTGGAAAACTTCCGCCCCGGTGTCATGGAGAAACTGGGCCTCGGCTACGAAGAGCTGCGCGAGATCAACCCCGGTCTGATCTACGCGGCGTCCTCCGGCTACGGCCACACCGGCCCCGACAGCCGTAAACCCGCCTACGACATCCTCGCGCAGGCGACCGGCGGCCTCATGAGCGTGACCGGATGGCCCGGACAGGCCCCGACACGCGTCGGCTGTTCGATCGGAGACATCTCCGCCGCGCTGTTCACGACGATCGGCGTACTCGCGGCGCTCAACCAGCGGCACGAAACGGGCCGTGGTCAGAAGGTCGACATCGCCATGCTCGACTGTCAGGTAGCGATTCTGGAAAACGCCCTGGCCCGCTACCAGGTGGACGGCGTGAGTCCGGAACCCCTGGGCAACCGTCACCCCACGATCAGCCCGTTTCAGGCGTACCGCGCCAAGGACGACTGGCTGGTAGTGGCCATCGGGAACGACACGCTCTGGCAGACGTTCTGCCAGACGGTGAACCGCAACGACCTCGCCGCCGATGGTCGGTTCGCCACCAACCCGCAGCGCACGGCGAATCTCGAAGCGCTCAACGCGATACTGGAGCCACTGTTTGCCCAGCGCACGGTCGGAGAGTGGTCCTCGCTGTTCTCGGAGGCCGGAATTCCCCACAGCCGCATCAACAACATCGAACAGATGATGCAGAGCCGCCAGGTGCAGGCTCGGAACATGGTCGCCACCGTCGTCGACCGCATCGCCGGCACCGTCAAGGTGGCAGGAAACCCCATCAAGCTCAGCGAGATGGAAGACGGCACCGAGCGGCCTCCGATCCCGGAACTGGGCGAACATACCGACGATGTCCTCGCCGCGCTGGGATTCGATGACGACCAGATCCACGCGATGCACCAACAGGGGGTTGTGTAATGGGCGAACACGTCTCACCGCAGTCCTTCGCCGCAATGCGGGACCGTCTCGCGGCGGGACACACCGACCTCGAAGAGGAGGTTACGTGCCTCCTCGACCGCGTCGCGGGACACGAGAAGCAGGTGCACGCCCTGCTCCCCGACGAAACCACCGCGGCGCGCCGGACGCGCCTGCTTGAGGAGGCCAGCGCCCTCGAGGCGCGCTGGCCCGACCCCGCCGATCGTCCGCCGCTCTTCGGCGCGATGGTTGGCGTGAAGGACCTGTTTCACACCCACGGGTTCCCCGTGCGGGGCGGATCACAGCTGCCGGCGGAGGCGTTCCAGGAGCCGGGAGCACCGGGCCTGCCGCCGGAGGAACCGGGCGAGGCGCCGGTGGTGCATGCGCTCCGGACGGCGGGGGCCCTGGTCCTCGGTAAGACGGTGTCCACGGAGTTCGCCTACTTTGCCCCCGGTCCGACGCGGAACCCGCAGAACACCCGCCACACCCCGGGTGGTTCGTCCAGCGGCTCCGCCGCCGCCGTTGCCGCCGGCATGTGCCACCTGGCGCTCGGCACGCAGACGATCGGCTCGATCACCCGGCCCGCCAGTTTCTGCGGTGTGGCGGGATACAAGCCGAGCTACGGCCGTGTCTCCACCGCCGGCGTGATCCCCTTTTCTCCCGACGCGGACCATGTGGGGCCGATCGCCGCCGACGTCGCCACGATCGCCGCTGTCGCCCCCGTGATCGTCGACAACTGGCGCGGCATGCCCCACGACCATATTCCGCCCGTTGCCGGCGTGAGCGCCGCTCCGGCCCACGCGGACCTGCGGCACACGATCGGCCCCGTGCTGGTGCCCGACGACGCGTACCTCGAGCAGGCAGACGACGCCGGCCGCGCGGGACTGGAGGCGATGATCGAGCGCCTCACCGGTCTCGGCGTGGACGTGCAGCGGATCGCCGTGTTCGGCGACATCGCCGAGATCAACGACCTGCACCAGGCGATGATCGCCCGTGACTTCGCCGAAGTCCACGCCTTCTGGCTGCCCACCTGGGGCGAACGGTACCACGAGCGATCCCGGGAGCTTGTCGCCCGCGGCGAGGCGGTCAGCGACGACCTCAGGCACCGCGCGCGCGACGGACGCCTGGCGCTGCGGGAGCGGCTGGAACACGCATTGCGACGTCACGGTGCCCGACTCTGGATGGCACCGGCTACGGTGGGAGAGGCTCCGAAGGGGATCGACTCCACCGGGAACCCGATCATGAACCTCCCATGGACGTACGCCGGGCTCCCCACGGTGAGCGTGTCCGTATCGGCGCTTCCCCACGGCTCGGGACCGACGGGCCTGCCGCTGGGAGTACAGTGTGCCGCTCCCTTCGGGGAGGACGAGGCACTCATCGGACAGATGCTCACGATCTCGGAGTACTTGTAGGCGCCGGCGATCTCTGATTGAGTACTGCCCCTATGGATTCTCCGCAGTCAGGCGCGCAACAGCGCATGGACATGCTCGCCAACGGCCCGATCGCCGGTACGCTGTTCCGGCTGTCGGCGCCGGCGGTCGCCGGCATGGTCGTTATCGCGATCTACAACATCGTCGACACGTTTTTCGTCAGCCTGCTGCGGGATACGACCGCGGTGGCCGCCACGGGGATCGTGTTTCCCATTTTTCAGCTCATCGGCGCGGTCGGTCTCACCTTCGGCATGGGAGCCGCGAGTGTGATCAGCCGTCGCCTGGGCGCCCGGGACCGCGACGGCGCGGCGCAGGTTGCCGCCACAGCGCTCTACTCCACCGTGGGGATCGGGCTGCTGTTCTCGGTGGTCGGAGCGGCGTTCATCGCGCCGGTACTGCGCTTCTTCGGCGCCACACCGTCGATCCCCTCGACGCGGCGTCCATGTACGGCCGGATCATCGTCGGTGGCTCGGTGTTCCAGATGGTGAACATGACCACCAACAACATCCTGCGGTCGGAGGGAGCCGCTATACACAGCAGCGTGGGGCAGATTCTGGGCGCCGCGCTGAACATCATCCTGGATCCGATCTTCATCTTCGTCTTCGACATGGGCGTAACCGGAGCAGCCGTGGCCACCATCGTTTCGCAGGCGGTGTCCGCGCTGTGGCTGGTGAGCTACTACGCCCGACGGAAGGGCGTGATTCAGCCGCTCTCACCTCGCAACGTCAGACTCCGGCCATGGGTCTTCCGTGAGGTTATGGAACTCGGGTTTCCGACACTGGTGCGGCAGGTCCTCGGAAGTCTCTCGTTCGGTATCCTGAACAACGCCGCGGCGGTCTGGGGCGACCCGGCGATCGCCACGATCAGCGTGACATTTCGGCTGTTCCTGCTGGTCCTCATGACGCTGATCGGGCTCGCGCAGGGCCTGCAGCCATTGGCGGGCTACAATTTCGGAGCGCGGCGCTACGGCCGTGTGCGGCGGACGCTCCGAATCGTCTTCGTGACCGCTGTGGGCATCGGTGCCGGTGCCGGGCTGGTGGGGTTCGTGTTCGCTACCGGAATCATGCGCCTCTTCGTGCCCCAGGACGCCGAGGTGGTGCGGATGGGCACCGTTGCCCTGCGGATTGTGAGCGTATCCCTGATTCCGGTGAGTCTGAGCATCATGTTCGGCGGGGTGTTCCAGGCGCTCGGAGACGGCCGCTCCGCCCTCCTCCTGGCGGCGGGACAGCAGGGCGTGTTTCTCATCCCGATGATCCTGATCCTCCCGCGACTGTTCGGTATCGCCGGCGTGTTTGCGGCGCAACCGGCGGGGTTCCTACTTGCCTTCCTCGTGGGGGCGTGGCTGCTCAAGCGTTCCCTCAACGAAATGCCCGCCGAGGATCGTGCCGACGCCGACGCTGAGGCCTCGTAGACCAACCCCGTCCGTCGACGCCTCAGCGGAACTCCGTACCGGAGAGCACGATCTTCTCGAACACCTCGTCGATGATCTTCACCACTTCGCGGGCGTCGCTCTGCGGGACCCGCGCCTGCTTCCAAAGCGACAGGCGGAAGTACTCCATCATGTTTTTTCGTACGTCGGGGCCGGGATAGAACACGTATGACACGTCCTGCCCGATCGGCTTGAGCACCGTGAAGTTTGCGTAGCTCACCACCGGTTCGCGCCCCACGTAGACGCGGTCCTGCCGCTTCGTGGTGTGGGTGATGAGTTCCTTGTAGCGGTACGGGATACGCTCCGCATCGGGGCGATAGGCAGGCTCGGTGTGGCTGTCCGGCCACCCTGCCGGCTCAACCAGCACGTAGATCTTCCGTCCTTCCGCCTGGAAGGTGAGCCCCTCGTCGGCCATGTAGATATCCTTGACGTTATCGAAGGAGATCAGTTCGTACTTCGTATACGTCGACGACGCGTGGTAAAACGTACTGATGATGTACCCGTTCTTCTGCGGGAGCTCTCCACTCTGATAGGCCGGGAATAATTCTTTCGCGGTCGCCATGCGTCCTCCTTTTGGGCGTCTGCCCTAATGGTACCGTGGCCGTGGCCGCTTTTCAAAGCATTGTTCAACTCAGGATCCTGCCGTATCATGGACGGCAATGGACATTGCGGCGGCTTTCCGGATTCTGGAGCTTCCGACCGGTGCGACCCTCGAAGATGTCAGTGTGTCCTTTCGCCGGTTGCTGAAGGTCTACCATCCCGACCGAAACCTCGACCGGAGCGAGTGGTCGCACCGAAAAACCGTCGAACTGACGCAGGCGTACGAGGCCGCCACGGACTATCTCCGCGCCGGACCGATCGACGTCGGCGGCGTCTCCACCGCAACCGCCGATGCCACGCCACCGGAAGACGATGCCCCCGAACCGGGCGTCTACGGTGACTACAGTGTGGCGCTGCAGATGCGCCTGGCAGCGGAGTTCGACCTGCTCCTCGATCAGCTCTACGCGTACTACTCCTACGGCCTGGACAACATCCACCTCAGGATGGAGGGCAGCCTCCGCTACCGGTACCGCAACACACTCCGTCGCGTGAAGGCGGTTGTGGAGAGCCTCCGGGACCTGCAGAACTGGCCGGGAAGCAGAACCCAGCACGGGCAGGTCGCCATGGTGCACCGTTTTGCGGCGGCGTTCTACGAGAACATGCTCATCAAACCCCAGGACCACCACGTCCCCACGGGAGACGAGCGCAAGGCGTACCGGCTGTACGTGCAGGGCGCCGAGGCGCTTGACGTGGCGATCAAGGTTCGTCTGTTCGAGGAGTACGGGGCACCGGGGACGTCACCCTCCTCCCGATCCATGGCGGAACGGGCACTCATGCTCGTCCTCGCCACGTACCCGCGGTCACGCTATACAGCCGAGACGCTCATCAAGTACTACCTGCTGGAATCGTTCGCGGCGCTCTGCGAGGTTCTGGACGAGGGCTGAACGGAGACGGACCGGGGCCTACGCCCCGGCCTCCTTCAGATTCATCTGTGCGATCGCGAGTTTCGCGATCGGAATCCCGTACGGTGACACCGACGTGTAGGTCAGTCCCACCTCCCGGAAAAACGTAACGTTCTCCGGCTCCGCGCCGTGTTCACCACACAGCCCCAGCGTGAGATCGGGCCGCACCATGCGTCCGCGCACCGAGGCGGTCTGGATCAGGTCGCGAACCTGCTGCTGCAGCACCTTGAACGGATTGCTCGGCAACAGGTCGAACTCGTTGTAATCGGAGAAGAAGTTGTTGAAGTCGTCCCGCGAGATCCCGTAGGTCGTCTGCGTCAGGTCATTGGTACCGAAGGAGAAAAAGTCCGCGTACCGCGCGATCTCTCCGCCGTTCAGCGCCGCCGCCGGCAGCTCGATCATCGTCCCGACCCGGTACTCGATCGGATCCAGCCCGTACCCGGTGCGGACTTCCTCCTCGATGTCGCGGATACCGAGAATGTGCTTGCCCTCGATCCGTTTGCCGTTCCGGATCACCTTGAGCTCGTTGGGCGTCATCACCAGCGGAATCATGATCTCCGGCCGCGCCTCGACGCCTTCCTTTTTGAGGCGGTAGGCGGCGTCAAAGATCGCCCGCAGCTGCATGCGGTAGATCTCCGGGTAGGAGATCGCGATACGCACACCGCGGTGCCCGAGCATCGGGTTGAACTCCTGCAGGAGTCGGGCCCGGCCCTCGATCGCCGATTTGGTAAACCCCGTCTTGTCCGCCTGCGCCTGTTTGACAAACGCCTGCATCGTCTCCTTGGTCTGAGGGAGAAACTCGTGGAGCGGCGCGTCAAGCAGGCGAATCGTGACCGGCAGCCCCTCCATGATCTTGAACAGGCCGTAAAAGTCTTCGGTCTGGTCGCTGCGCAGATCCTCCAGCATCTTGGCGCGGAGCTCCTCGGAGTCCGCCAGGATCAGATACCGGAAGCGGTTGATCCGCGACTCGTCAAAGAACATGTGCTCGGTGCGGCACAGGCCGATACCACGGGCACCGAAGCGCCGGGCGAGCTCCGCGTCGCGGGGCTGGTCGGCGTTGGCGTGGACGTCCATTCCCGTGAGGTGCGGCTGGATCACCTCCAGCAGGTCCAACAGGCCGCTGTCCTCCGGAGTGGGTTTGGTGAGATCACCCTGCCCCACGAAGATCGTGGGATCCTCGTAGTACGGGACCTCCAGGGTGATGTAGTCGCCTTCCTTGATCTCGTTGCCGTCGATCACCATCGACTTGGACCGAAACTTGATGTCCGACCGGACCATAGCTACCTTGCCGAGGCTCCGGGCGACCACCGGTGCGTGGGAGGCGTAGCCGCCCTCGGAGGAGAGCACGCCCTGCGCCACTTCGATTCCCTTGACGTCACCGGCAAAGGTCGACGGCATGGCGAGGATCATGTTTGTGTCGCGCCCGTCGATCTGCGCTTCACGGAACGCGGCGATGAGCCGATCGGTGGAAAAGAATACGCGTCCGATCGCCGCACCCACCGATCCGCCGATGCCCCCCTTGATCGTCGGGAGCCCCTTCACGGACCGTCGGTCCAGTGTGGGGTGAAGGATCTCCGAGAGCCGTCCCGGCTTGATCGTCTGGATCACGTACCGGTCATCGACAACGTCCCTGCGCATGAGGTCCAGCAACGTCTTTATCTCAGCCTGCGCCGATTTATTGGGCACCGACGACTGGTCAACCAGCCACAGCTTGCCGCTCTCGATCGTGAAACGCACGAACCGGATCTCGCGGAAATGGTCCTCCAGGGTCCGGGCGATCGTGGAGAGCTCCGAGAAGTGCTCCTTGGAGAGCTTGTCGAGGGACTTGCCCTTCCCGGAGGTCTCGTCGAACGCCTTGGGAAAGAACTCGCCCTGGAGCTCGTTGGCCCCCGAAATGATGTTGTGGGAGAACACGTAGCCGGAACTGCTGTTGTCGTCGAAATTGCCGTACACCATCGCCTGAACGAGGACCGCGCTGTCCTCGCTGGTGGGACTGGTGGCAAACGCCGACCGGAAGAGCCGCAGCACGTAGCTCAGCTGAAAGTACGGTTCCGTGAAGAACTCCGCCGGGAGCAGCTCGCGGTGCTGCTCGATCACCTTGACGATCGACGACTTCCGCTTGGCGGACATAAGGTCCTCGCGGAACGTTTTGAGCGCCTTGTTGCGCGCCTCGTCGGTACTCGAGGCGAGTTCCAGCTTGAGGATGCTGGAGATCAGAAACCCGTACTCACGGTAGGCGAACGTTTCGCCGGCGGATGCGGCGAACGCGTCCAGGGTCGACTCGCACAGGCCGATATGGTGCACCGACGGCAGCGCGCTGCGCACGTTGAGCATCGGGCTCTCGGCGGCCTTCAGCAGGAGCACCTGCCCCGCGCTGCCAAACTGCCGCGCCATGCGCGTCTCCACGGTCTCTACCGGGCCCTTCAGGATCGCCCACGCCGACGTGGTGTTGTCCGGGAACGACGCGAGCGCCTCGCTGGGCACCACGAACCCGGGGCACACCGGCACGTCGAGTTCCGCCAGCGAGACCGCCCGTACGCCGCGGCTCCCCACGATGTCGAGGCTGGACTGATCGGGCTTGCGTTCCCGATCACCAAATAGAACGATGTCACTCATGTCGTCGGCTCCTTCCGGTCAGAACAGGTCGAGCGGCTGGTCGATGCCCCCCTTGAGGAACATCTCGAAACGGGGACTGGCGCCCTCGAACAGGTAGCGCTGCAGCTTGGACACATCCTTGATGTCGTCGCCGACGACACTGACCAGGATGGGCGTGCCGTGCTTGACCTTACCCCATTTGAACAGGGCGTTGATGTCGTTGATCCGCTCGTTGTCGTACCAGATCAGGACATCCAGCGTCGGATATTTCTGCCGATAGCTCGCGATGATGCGCTTCCACGCCTCCACGTTTCCGTTGTGAAAGAGTTCGTTGGTGACCACCACCGAGTAGCGCGGGGTCATGCGACGCTTTTTGCCTGACGCCGTAGCGCCGGGCGCCGCGGCGGGTGCCGCCGCCGGTTTGGGGGCCGGCTTCCGAGGTTGCCGTTGCGGCGCATCGGACACGTAGGCCTTCCGCGTTTTCACGTCCTCGCCGTCCAGGAGACGGTAGACGTCGGTGAGCGCCTGCTCCAGACTGGCGTCCGACACCGAGTCGGTCAGTCCGTTCACGTAGACCACCACGAGTTCGTCACGGAGCACGGGGAGCGCTCCCTCCCACGAGGATTCCACCTTGGGATTGATGACAAAGAGCCCCGCCTGCGGGTGCTCGTAGGTGATCACGATCTGGATCGCCGACCATTCCGCCAGACGAGACACGATCACACCGGCGTCCTCGATCGTTCGCGTTGCGTTTGCCGACCGGTACCGGTAGCCGAACTTGTCGACCAGGAGCGCGCTGACGGCGGGTGCCATCTGCGCGCGCTCCATCTGTCCGGACTCCACCGCCTCGGCGATCAGGTCAGCGAGGTTCGCCCCCTTGGAGACGGGGCCGATGAACCCGCTGACCCGTTTGAAGTGCCGCAGAGCGGCGTTGAAGCCGCTCTTGCGGGACAGAATGTCGAGGTTGACCATACCTCAGAGTTCCTGCAGCTCGTCGTCGTCAATGTTTCCCTGTTTGGGGGATACATCCGCCTGGCCCTTTACGGAAGCCGAGTGGGCGGCGCTGCTGCCACTGGAGTACTCCGAGCTGGTGCTGGCCGCCGGATCCGCCGCCGCCACGCCGTCGTCGTAGGTCGTCTCGAAGTTCATGCCGATGTCCTCGCGGACCGTGGAACGGCGTCGCTTGAAGGCTGCAAACGCCGCGTCCTGGAAGCCCTTGGACACGCCGTGGAGGAACTCGTTGAGCACGTTTGCCATGCTGTTGAGTGTGTACTTCTTGCGCTTGATGCTGGTGATGTCCACGTCGAGAAGCAGTCCGGACTGGATGTGGTACGGGTTGATGAGGTACTCGAAATCCTCGAACTGCGACTTGAGAAAGCGCACGCGCTGATCGAGGACGACGCGTTCCTTCGGGTTCTGGAAGCCGTAGACCTGGGTGATGCGGTCTCTGATCGCGTTGAGCATCTTGCGGAACAGCGTCTTCTCGTGGAGGTAGGTCTGGTTGAGCTTCTCCACGTCCGTGGAATCCGCCTTGAACCGCGTGATCTCGTTCCAGGTACGCTTCATTTCCTGAACCAGCGGATCGCCGGACTCCTCAAAACTGATCGCCTCCCGCCGCTTGCGCGCCTTTTTCTGGAACTTGGCGGCGAGGTCCTCGTAGTCGTCCACGCGGAAGTTCGACTTTCCGGTGGCATACACCGCCTCGACCGTGTCGTACAGGCGCTGGATTTCCCGGCGGAACGCCTCGAGCTGCTCGTCGTAGGCGTCCTGTTCCTTCTTGAGCTGCTCGGCGTCGAAATACTTCAGACGCATCTGGTAGCGTTCGTCGGGCAGGTTCTGATGCTCGGTATCCTCGTACTCACGGACGATGAGTTCACGGGCGTTCTTCAGGTTCTCGACGTACTGATACCCCATCTTGGAGGTGTCCAGGATTGAGGTCAGGGAGTTGACCGCCGTGTTGAATCCACGGTTGCGGATGTTCTCCATGTCGATGATCTTCTTGAGGTTCTCACGAATGTTCAGCGGGTCAAACTGGGTGGGATCGATCTCCGCCCGGAGCCCTTCGATCTTCTCCATGAGGTCTTTCGCCAGGAACGTATAGCGCTTGGAGGTCTCATCATCCACATCGTCGTCGGTGAAGTTGGTGACGCGCTTCATCTTCTCGAAGATGATCTCGGTGTCGCCGAGCTCCTCCTTACCCTCGTCGATCAGTTCGTCCTGGTACTTTTCCACTTCCTGGTCGATCAGGTTGGTGATCGTGCGGGCGATCTGGTCCTTGATCAGGTACTCGACGGTGGCCTGGTACTGGAAGATCGGGCTGATCAGTTCGCTGTCGAGGATGTTGACCGACAGTTTGACGTCGGTGACGGTTTTGGGTTTGGAGGAGTTGTCCTTGAACGCACACTTGACCACCGAGTAGGCGTTCTCGCCGCGAATGAACGCGCCGACGTCGGTCTTCTGACGAAGCAGCGAGTTGGTCTCGTTCTCCAGGTCGTTCATGCCGCGCTGGATGTGGCCCTGAAGGTGACCGTACATGTTCACGATCGACTTTTCGATCTCACCGGTGTTGAACTTGTCTGCACCGGCGATCTGGTCGAGCATCTCGGCGATCTCTTTCGGAGTGTACCGGGCGAGCGCCTTGTTCTCTTCCTTGTCGATGAAGTTCCGGATCTTTTTCACCATCTCGTCTTCTGTGGTGGTGATGTACCGGTTGAACATGTTCTGATAGTTCTGGTTGAAGTAGTTGTACAGTTTCTCCTTCAACCCGCCCATCACGTCGAGGCGCTGGAGCACCTCCTCCGGAAGCTTCGTCTGGATCGTCTGCAGAATCTTGTCTGCTTCTTCAGAGATGAGCTGATCGTACTCATGCTTCTGATCGCGACCGTCCTGCGCGAGGCTGTTCCGGGACCCGACTGCCGAAGGGCGCTCGGGATGAAATACGTTTGGGCTGCGTGACATGTCAGACATAATACCCCCCTAGTCTCGTCTGTAGTGGTTCCTTGACCAATTATACTTCGACCTACGTTTCATTTCCGCTTTGGACACCTGATCCCATCAGTTCATGGATTGGAGATGCCCAACTCCTGCATCAGTTGCCGAATCCGCCTCCTCGTACTTTCAAGATATGCATCCCGCAGCAGCCGCTCAAGGTCCGCCGCAGGACGTTCTCCCTGTTCTATACGCTGCTCCATATCGATGAGCGCTGTATGTTGTGTCTGCGCTGATTCCCGAATGAAACGGTCAGCAATTTCCCACATTGTATCACCACGTCGAACTTCGTACACACGGTCATCCGGCAGACGAAGCCGGTTCCCCGGGAAAATCCAGTCGGGGTCCCGGCTCTCCCGGGTGAACGATCCCACGGTAGCGTACCCGTTGTCGGTGGCAATCCGGTTCACGAGTCGCAGCACGTCGACTGCCGTCACCTGCAGCGGCGCGTCGCGTCCGGGAACGGAACCCGTCGGCTGGAACGTCTCGGTGGTGGTGGTGGTGCTGGTAGTGGTGCTGGTAGTGGTGCTGCTGGCGGCGGAGTCGGCGGTTGCGTCGATGGCGGCGTCTGCTGTGGCGGTCTCCGCGGCGGCATCGGCGGTTGAGGCGTCGGGCGAGGTACCGGCGGACGATGATGCCGTGGGCGCGCCGGACGTGCTGCGGTGCGCCGCGGACTCCGCGTCGGCAGGGGCCGTGTCTGCGGTCTCTGCGGGGGCGGTGGTCTCTGCGGGGGCAGCCGTGTCTGCGGTGTTGGTGGGTGTGTCGGCGGCTCCCGGCGTCTCTGCCTCCGCCGGGTCCCCGCGCTGTACCACGCCGTCGCCTGCGGGCTCCGCCGGTCGCGTGATACCGGCGGGATCCCCGGTGCCGACGGGGGGCAACGCGCCTCCGTCACCGCGACCGAGCAGCACAAGCACCACGGCCCCTGCGACGAGGACCGCGGCGACCACGACGTACGCGCCGCGGCGCCGACCGCGGGACGCGCCCGCCGCAGGTGCCGCGCCCCGCGAGCCGGTCGGATCGCCGGTACGGGCGGAGGTGCCGACGCCATCGGTCGCGGTGGACGCCGCCGCCGGAGCGACGGGATCTGCAACGCTCTGTGTGGCGGAACCGCGTGCGGCCGCCGCCGAGCCTGTGTCGGCGACTCCCGGCTCCGCCGTCCCTGTGTCGGCCGAGCCTGTGTCGGCCCCGGCGGTCGTTGACGGCGTGCCGGTCGTTCCACGACCACCGACCGCGGCGACATCCTCCACCGGCGGTTTGGTGGTCGCACGGCGCTGGGCAAGAAGTTCGTCCAGAAACGCCATCAGCCGGCGACGTTCCTCCCGGAACGTCTCACCCACGGGCTCGTCCGAGAGCACCCGGTCGATCCGTTCCACGGCCCGCCGGTTTTCCCGCGCCGTGCGCGGCGTAAAGCCGTGCTGCACCAGAAACCGGACAGTGTAGCCGGAACCCTCGGGGAACACGTCGGCAACCACCGGTGCGGGACACACCGCGAGCAGCTCGGCGACCTCCCGGGAAAACGTCCGCACCGTGGACGCATCACCGTCGATCTCACCACGGTTCCACGTCGCCAGACGCGTCATCAGGCGGGCCACGGGATCGTCCCCGTTCACCGATACCGCGGGCTCTTCACCAAAGACGGAGGGATCACCCCGATCCTCGGCGCGGGGGAACACGCGGTACGGAATCCCGGGGACCAGCGGCGGCGCGACGTGATTCCACGCCCCCCCGAAAAAGTCGCCCAACGCCGGCTCCGTCCACTCGCCACTCCCCGCGGAACGCAACACCAGAGCTGCTCCCGACGGCGCCACCGAGGCGTTCTCGATCCCCGCCGCGTCCGCCACATCGAGGGGCAGCCCGGCGGCTCGCAGAACGTCCAACAGGTGGCGGACGCGGTCCGGGGTTGGACCGTCGTCGGGGGCGACAACTTCCACGCGCGAGGAACTCGTCCCCGCGAGATGCCGGCGCACGGACCATTTGGCCCACCGCAGGAACTCCGTGGGCTCGGCGGGCCCGGCGATCCGCAGCAGGGTCCCGGGATCCACCAGCCGTCGCGCGAGCCCGGCAATCGCGCCGTCGCGTAGCGCGGTGGCGGTCAGGACTCCCTCGAGGAACAGAAACACCGACCCGTCGCCGCCGAGGAGAAATCCTCCAGGTGCAAACGCACCGTCGAGATACCGCGCCGCCGGTTCCCGCGCGATCTCCGCGGCACGGTCGATTCGGTACGCGTCGTGGTGGTCGCGCTGCTCGTGTTCGTCGAGATCGTATATCACGTGACCGTTGACGGTCAGGCGCATATTGCCGTCGGTCAGGAACTCGACAAAGGCACCCTCGGCCCGGGTCTGTCGCTGTGCCGAAATGGGACGCTCCGTCACCCGCCGGATGCCGGTGAGGGGCGTGAACGCGTGGACGAGTTCCGGCGATCCGGTGTACTCCGGGCGCCTGGGTCCCGCTCCACCGACGGTGTCGGCCTCGGCCAGCGGGTTTCCGGTCACGCGGTCGGTCACCACCACGGTTCCGATGTAGGGCCGGATGCGGTCGGGGAGATCCGGGGATGTGCCGATGCGCAGGAAGGGACGGACGTGGTGATCGTCGGAGCCCACGTAGATCACGTAGCACTCGCGGTCGATCCGGAAGACTCGTCCACCTGGTCGGTTCGCCGTTGGATCAGTCACAGTACTCCGCCAAGTATATCAGGCATTTGTACCAGCGTCATTTTTCGATCGGTATCAATCCTTTGCAACATGTCGAATTCCGTCTATCCTTCTGGTAGCT
Source organism: uncultured Spirochaeta sp. (assembly GCA_913030605.1). Lineage (GTDB taxonomy): Bacteria > Spirochaetota > Spirochaetia > DSM-27196 > Alkalispirochaetaceae > Alkalispirochaeta. The sequence continues at coordinate 61,139 of CAJWEZ010000014.1, read as the reverse complement.
ATGGTAATCACCCAGCGACGACACAGCAAAATTATCCCCGTGGCGGGCGGAAAGGGCGGCGTCGGAAAGACGGAGATCACCGCTGCCCTTGGTCTGCGGCTCGGACAGCTCGGCTACCGCGTCGTCATGATCGATCTCGATCTCGGGGGATCCAATCTGCATTCGACGCTCGCGATCAAGAACCGAAACCCCGGGCTGGGCAACTATTTCTCCGACCGGAGTCTCGCGTTCGAGACACTGGTGAGTCCGACGCCGTACGACAACGTGTTTTTCGTTCCCGGCGATGTTCTGGTGGCGGGCATGCCCAATCTCACCTTTGCACAGAAAAAGAGCCTGCTGAAACACGTGGAAAACCTCGACGCCGACTACGTCCTCCTCGATCTGGGGTCCGGAGCGTCCAATAACGTTGTCGATTTCTTCCTGGTCTCCAACTCGGGACTGGTGGTGAGCTCGCCGCACGTCGGATCGATCCTCAACGCCTACAGCTTTCTCAAGAACGCCGCCTACCGGTTTCTGCAGCGCGCATTCGCCAAGGACAAGGAGATCACCGCCTACCTCCGCAAGCGGGTGCGGGAGCGGATCCCGGGCAAGCCCACCCGGATGACCGACCTGATCGACGGCATGGCGGAGGTCAACACCGAGCAGGCCGCCAAAGCGCGACGCTTCGTGAACCTGCTGCAGCCAAGCCTTGTCCTCAATCACGTCCGCAGCGTCGACGACCTGAACATCGCCGAGAGCCTGCGCGAACTGGTTTCGAAGAACGTGGACATCTATCTGCAGAACCTGGGCGCCGTCGCGTTCCACGATGGGCTGGCGTCGACGTACCGGACGACTTCGCCGCCGGTGCTCGCCGAACCCGGCGGTCTCTTCGCCGCGCAGATCGATCGGCTGGCACAGAAGATCGTGCAGTCACCGGAGTTTCCGACGCTGGCGCTCGATACCAACATGTACGAGGACTCCTACGCACTGACCCGCATCGAACTGCAGTACGACCAGGCGAACGCGCAACAGACCGCGCCGTCCGACGGCGCGATCTCCGAATCCGACGCCGAGGAGTTTCTGCAGGTGATGGCGCAGCAGCGCAAACAGATCCAGGAGCTTCAGGGCACGGTCCGTATGCTGACGATGCGGGGACCGGGATGACCCGCGACGAACTGGCGGAGGCTGTGGTCCGCGCCGCGTCCGTGGAGTTTACGCGCTCCGGAGGCCCCGGCGGCCAGCACGTAAACACATCCAGCACGCAGGTGATCCTTCGTGTGCCCCTCGACCGACTGGGATTGGATGGCGCCACCACAGACCGCGTGCGTCGACGCCTGGGACACCGGGTCACAGACGCCGGCGACCTGCTGATCCGCTCCTCCGAAACCCGGAGCCAGCACGACAACCGCGAGCGTGCCGTGGCCCGGGCCGTGGCGCTCATCGACGACGCACGCGTGCGTCGTCGGCCACGCAAACCCACCCGTCCCGGCCGCGCCGCCCGGGAACGTCGCCTCACCGCAAAACGCATTCGAAGCCGACGCAAGGACGACCGACGTCCACCGCGACCGGAGTAGTCCCGGGGTCCACGCTCCCGCGTCTACTCGATGTCGTCGCCGGAGAGCGGATAGTCGCGGCCGGCGAGATTCCCGACCCACGCCGGGTCCACCTTCCGATCCGGCGCAATCGCCCGGGCGACGCGAAGACAGTGCGGGTGGCTGGTCGTAGTAAACACCGAGAACTGGTCCTGGTTTCCCCCCGCGGCGGTACCCACGATGTACACACCGGGAACGTTGCTCTCCATCGTTTCCGGGTTAACCATTGGGCGTTCCTCCGGTCCCTCGCGGCCGACGCCGAGCTGATCGTAGAGTGTGTAGTCCATCTCGAACCCCGTCGCCAGATACGCGAAATCGGTGGGCACCTCGGTGCCGTCCGCCATAACCGTGACCCCGGGACGAAACTCCCGTGGTTGGCTCTCGGGCAGAAACCGAATGCGCCCCTTCTCGATGAGCAGTCGCGCCTCCAGGTGCAGACGGGAGATCGTCCTGGACTCGTCGATCGTCGCCCGGCGGTAGCTGAGCGTCACGCGGGCACCGGCGCGCCAGCAGCGAACCGCCGCCTCCAGTGCGGAGTTTCGGCCCCCGACGATGAGCAGATCCCGCCGAAAATACCGGTGGGGGTCGCGCCACATGTGGGTCACATGAGGCAGGTCCTCACCGGGGACACCGAGCATCCGGGGACGGTTGAGGTCGCCGGTGGCAAGCGTGATCGTTGCAGCGCGGTACTCATGTTCCCGCCCGGCGAGGTCGCGGGTGATGACCCGGAAGTCCCCGGCGGATCCGGAAACGGCCGTCACCGGTTCGTAGGTACGGATCCGCAGGTCCAGCGTTTCCACGACGTGGCGCAGGTATGCCAGGTATTCCTCTCCCGTGGGAATGCCCTGATCCGGCGTCTGCATCGGGATACCGGCAATCGAAATCCACTCGGGACTGGAAAAGAACCGCGTGTGGCGCGGCCACTTCGTGATCGCGTCTCCGATCGCCCCGGCCTCGAGGTGCAGGTATGACACGCCCGCCCGCTTGAGAACGGCGCCCATTTCAACGCCCAGGGGGCCGGCGCCCACAACTATGGTGTCGTACAGCATCCGTCTAATGTAGCGATTCATGGCGTTTTTGCTCAAACGGCGCTGACCGTAGTATGCTGGAGCGTGGAGTCACCGTTGCGGCACCTGTGGATTATCATCGCGGCATTCCTCGGCGCGTCGTGTGCCGGCCCCGCCCCCCACCTGCCGGTTGACCATGGCTCGGTGACGCTGCCGGACGCGGAGCTTCGTGGCGTCACGCCCCTTACCGGTACCTGGGAAGTCTACGTCGACGAGGCGCTCAGCCCCGGGGAACTGAAGGACCGCCGGCCGCGGAGCTACGCCGTGGTTCCGCCGGAAAACGGTCGCTACTACCACGACGACGGGAGCCGATTCGTCTCCGGCACGATCACCTACAGACTGGTTATCAACAACGTCCCCACCACCCCGCTCATGGCGGTCCGCGTTCCGCTGGCCTACGGCGGCCTCGAAGCGTGGGTCAACGGTATGCAGTTCCTCTCGATCGGGGAACACGACCCGGAATCTGGCGTGTCTGCGCAACAGCTTTCGCCGCTGGTTCCCGGTGGACGCGACGGCGTGAGGCAGACACAGATCGAGGCCGGCGTCATCGTGCCGCTGGTTCCGGACGCCGACGGGAGGGTGGAACTGGTGCTGCACATCGACTCCCGGTACTACCCCTACGCCGGGATGACGCTTCTGCCGGCGCGGATCGGCACCCTCCAGCACGTGGTGGCCAACAAGGCGAACCGTGTTCTGTGGGATGGCCTGATCGTGGGGGCGCTGCTGCTGGTGGCGGGGTACCACCTCATGATCCGTCTGGGCCCCAATCACGGTGTCCCGTCGGTGGCTCTGGCGACGTTCACCGCGCTTGTGGCGCTGCGGGTGCTGCTGATCGAGGGCGAAATGGTGCTGAGTTCGGTGCCGTGGATGAACACCGCGCTTTTCACCAGACTGCACGGATTCGCGATCTACCCCCTGGCGGCGCTCTACCTGCGCATCCTCAACCACCTGTTTCCGGCGGAGTCCCGGCGCCGCACGATGCGGACGCTGCAGGCCCTGTCGTGGGGTTGGCTCGCGGTCTCGATGGTCGCCCCGTTGACCTGGTGGATGGACACCCTCTACGGATGGCTTTCGGTCCTGATCGCATCGATCGGCGTGGCAGTCGTCGTCGTGACGCGGGCGATCCGTGGCGAACGCACCGGAGCCCGGCTCGTGGCGGCCGCCATGACGGTCCTGATGCTGGGACTCATCCTCGACGTGGTGCGAGTGTCGGGACTCGTTCAGGTGTCCCGTTCGATGATGCCGCTGGCGTGGCTGGGATTCGCGCTGTTGAGTTCGATCGCCGTATCGGTCCGCGTGTTTGACTTTCGGATCTCGTTGGCGAATCTGCGCGAGCAGGCGCAGCGCGACGGACTCACGGGGCTGTACAACCGCCGCACACTGGACCACCGCCTCCAGGAGGAGTGGATGCGTCACGTCCGGGCCGCCGCACCTCTCGCGGCGATCATGGTGGACATCGACCATTTCAAGCAGTTCAACGACAACCTCGGCCACCAGGCCGGTGACGAGGTACTGATCGCCGTGGCAGCGGTGTTGAAGGCGCACGCCCAGCGGGCACCGGATTTCGCCGCCCGCTACGGCGGAGAGGAGTTCGTCCTTCTGCTGCCGAACACGGAGGCGCGCGGTGCCTACCACCTCGCGGAACGGATTCGGATCGCAGTGGTGGAGCGGCGGATTCCGCACCCCACGAGCCCGGCCCGCTTCGTGACCGTCAGTCTGGGGGTTTCTGCACTGGTGCCGGAACAGGACGGACACGCCGCCCGTCACCCGGAAGGCCTGCTCGCCGCCGCCGACCGTGCGCTGTACGACGCCAAACGAGCCGGCCGGAACGCGGCCCGTTCGGCGGCGGTAGAGGGCGCCGGCGGCTCCCCGATGCCGGGGCACGAACGTCGTGAGGACGAGGACGCACAGGATTAGTTTCGGGCCGCCCGGCAGCCGCGGCTGCCGCGCAGGCGCGAGCCCCGCGCGGTGGGGCCCCCGCCGCACGGTCAGCTCTCGCCGGTTCCTTCCTCGGTGTGGAGCCAGCACGCCACCCGGTGACCGTCGTCGCGCTGCACCATCGGCGGATACTGCGCGTGGCACTTGGCGGTGGCAAACGGACACCGCGGCGCAAAGTGACACCCCGGGGGCGGGTTGATCGGGGACGGCACGTCGCCCTCCACCGCCTTTACACCGCTACCCCGGTGTGACAGGTTCGTCGACGGAAACGCCGCCATGAGCGCCTGGGTATAGGGGTGCAGCGGCTTGTCCATGATCGTCCGCTTGGGAGCCTCCTCCACCACCCGCCCCAGGTACATGACCATGATCCGGTCGCTGACAAACTCCACCACCGAGAGATCGTGGCTGATGAACAGATAGGTGAGGTCGCGCTTCTCTTTGAGGTCCAGCAGGAGGTTGATGATCTGCGCCTGGATACTCACGTCCAGGGCGCTGACCGCCTCGTCCAGCACGATCAGCTCCGGGTCGAGCATGAGCGACCGCGCCACGCCGATACGCTGCTTCTGGCCGCCGGAGAACTGGTGCGGATACCGGTTGCGGTACTCCGGCGAGATCCCGGTCTCCGAGAGAATCGCGGAAACCTTTCGCTTCCACTCCTCACGGTCGCCGATGCCGTGCACCCGCAGCGCCTGACTCAGGAGCTGATCCACCCGCTTGCGCGGATTGAGACTCGCCGAGGGATCCTGAAAGACCATCGCCGTGCGCCGCCGGAAGCTCTTGAGCTCCGCGCCGCTGATTGCAAAGGGGTCGATATCGTCGAAACGAACCGTTCCCTCCGCCTTGTTCTCGAGGCGCAGGACCGTCCGTCCGAGGGTCGACTTGCCGCATCCGGACTCGCCCACCACGCCGAGAATTTCGCCCTTTTTGATGGTGAAGGAGACCCCGTCCACCGCCTTTACCACGGAATCTCCGACGGTGAAGTACGTCTTGAGGTCCTCCACGGTGAGGATCGCGTCGTTGGTGCGCTCAGCCACGACCAGCCTCCTGTGTTGCCTGAGAATCGGCGTCCGGCTGCCCGATGACGCCGCTGTCGGGGTACCAGCACCACGCCATGTGATCGCCACCGGAGGACACGGCCTCCGGAAACTGCGTCGCGCACTCGTCACCGGGGTGCGGGCAGCGGTTCACGAATGGACAGCCCGAACCGAGCGTGCGGAGGTCCGGCACCGTGCCGGGAATCGCCTCCAGCCGCCGGGCGCCGCGGTACTTGGGGTTCCCCGGGAGACTGTTGAGCAGCCCCCGCGTGTACGGGTGCCGGGGTTCGCGGAAGATCTGCTCCACGCTCCCCTGCTCCACGGCGCGACCGGCGTACATCACCGTCACCCGGTGCGCCACCTGGGCGACAACGCCCATATCGTGCGTGATCAGCAGGATCGCGACACCCACCCGTTCCTGCAGCTGCGAGAGCAGGTGCAGAATCTGCGCCTGGATCGTCACGTCCAGCGCCGTGGTCGGCTCGTCGGCGATGATCAGACCCGGTTCCGGGCTGGCCAGCGCCATGGCGATCATCGCCCGCTGCCGCATGCCGCCGCTGAGCTGGTGGGCGTACTCGTGGGCGCGCCGCTCCGGCTCCGGGATCTTGACCAGGTCCAGGAGCTCGACGGCACGGTTCCACGCCTCTTTTTTGTTGAGCTTGTGGTGAACCCGGAACACGTCGGCGATCTGCTCGCCGATCTTGAAGACCGGGTTGAGGCTCGTCATGGGCTCCTGAAAGATCATGCTGATGCGCACCCCGCGCAGGGCGCGGCGCTCGCGGTCGCCGAGCTGCAGGAGGTCGCGACCGTCGAACATGATCCGGCCCTGTTCCACGTTCGCCGGCGGCGTGGGAAGAAGCCCGGTGATCGCGTGGGCGGTCACACTCTTGCCGCACCCGGACTCACCGACCAGGGCGACCGTCTCTCCCGGCCGGATGTCCAGGTTGATGCCGCGGACCGCGCGCACGACACCGCGAACCGTATGAAAACTGACGTGCAGGTCCTCGACCTGCAACAGTGCGTCTGCCATGGTGCCTCCTCAGTCCTTCATCCGCGGGTCGAGGACGTCGCGCAGCCCGTCGCCGAACAGATTGAATCCGAGCACCGCCAGCAGCGTCGCGAGCCCCGGGAACGTAACGATCCACCATGCACTGGTGACAAACTCGCGACTGGAGGCGATCATCAGCCCCCACTCCGGCGTCGGGGGCTGGGCGCCGAGACCGAGAAAGCTCAGCGCCGCCGACGAGAGGATCGCATCGCCAACGCCCAGCGTGGCCTGCACGATCACCGGTGCCAGACTGTTGGGCAGGATCGAGCCGAACATGAGTTCGAAGTTTCCCGTCCCCAGACTGCGTTCGGCGAGGACGTAGTCCGCTTCCTTCTCCGCGAGTACCGACGCCCGGACCAGGCGCACGTAGCGCGGCATCTGACTGATGCCGATCGCCATCATCGCGTTGGTGAGGTTGGGTCCCAGCACGGCAACGATAACGATCGTGAGCAGGACGTAGGGAAACGCCAGCATGATGTCGATCAGCCGCATGACCAGGCGGTCAAAGAGGCCGCCGTAGAACCCTGCCAGGGTTCCCAGGAACACGCCGCCGATCATGGCGATGCCCACGGAGACCACCCCGATCGTCATACTCAGACGGGCACCGAAAATGATGCGACTGAGCAGGTCGCGTCCCAGATCGTCTGTGCCGAGAATATACCCGTCGGTAAACGGTTCGGTCTTACGAACGCTGATGTTCTGCGCCGTGGGATCCGCCGGGGCGATCAGCGGTGCGAACGTCGCGGTGATCAGAAACAGCCCGATGATGATGAGCCCGGCGACCGCGGCCTTGTTCTGCCGCAGGCGGGTCCAGTTTTCCTGAAACGGTGTCAGGTCGGCGGGTACCGCCTGCGTCGTCTGTGCGTCACTCATTCTTGTCTTCCCTCCGTCACTGCAACCTGATCCGGGGATTGACCACCGAATAGAGCACGTCCACCACCAGGTTGATCAGGACGAACACCGTGGATACCACCACGACGCCTCCCTGAACCGCGGGGTAGTCCCGCGCGGCGATCGCGGTGTACAGCCACCGCCCGATACCGGGCCAGGCGAAGATCGTCTCCGTGAGGATCGCCCCCGCCAGCAGCAGACCGAACTGAATACCGACCACCGTGATGATCGGCAGGAGCGCGTTCTTCAGCGCGTAGCGGAAGATCACGCGCCGTTCGGGGATTCCCGCGGCACGGGCGGTCTTCACGTAGTCCTGACGCAGCGTCTCCAGCATGCTGCTGCGCGTGGTCCGGGCGATGATCGCGAGCGGAATCGTGGCCAGCGCCACCGCCGGCAGGACGATGTGGCGGATCGCGCTGATCAGATACTGGGCGTCACCCTCACGGAACCAGAGGATAATGCCGTCGAGGATGTATAGTCGGGTGATCGGCTCAAACCACAGCCGCACGTTCATGCGGCCGCCGGTGGGGAACCACCCAAGCCCCACACTGAACAGCATGATGAAGACGAGCGCCAGCCAGAAGACCGGCATGCTCACCCCCACGAGCGCGCCGACCATGGCTGAGTAGTCGATCCAGGTATTGCGTTTCACCGCCGAAATAACGCCGATCAGAATGCCCAGGCCCGTTGCCAGGAACATCGCCACGAGGGCCAGTTCGACGGTGGCGGGAAAGAGCTCACCGATCTCCTCCATCACCGGTCGTCCCGTCTTGATGGACTCGCCAAAGTCCAACTGGACTGCACGACCGAGGTATCGGATGTACTGTTCGCCGAGGGGCCTGTCGAGCCCCAGCTCCTGTCGCAACTGTTCCAGCTGCTGGGCGTTGGCACGTTCGCCGAGCATGACCCGGGCGGGATCGCCGGGGCTCAGCGCAACCATGAAGAAAACGATCGTGAGAACGCCGATCAGCGTGGGAATCAGCAGCAACAAACGTCGCCAGATGTATCGGAACATGTAGGTCTCCGGAAAAGACGGCCCGGTCACAGGACCGGGCCGCCAGTAGAGTCAGATTCTTGGGATCAGACCGCGATCAGTCCTGCAGCCACACGTCGTAGAAGACGCGCTTGCCGGTCGGATAGATCACGAAGTCCTGCACACGGGTGTTCACCGGAACGGTGACGACGGAGTGTGCAACCGGCACCCACGGTGCCTGGTCGTGGAACACCTCCTGCGCCTGCATGTACAGCTCGGTACGGCGGTCGCGGTCGAAGGTGGTCTTGGCCTCGTTGATCAGGGCATCAAACTCGTCGTTCCGCCAGAACGCGATGTTTCCCGCAGGAACCTGCGCGGCATCGCTGGAGAGCAGCACGTAGAGGAAGTTGTCCGGATCACCGTTGTCACCGGTCCATCCCAGGAGCGCCATCTGGTGCTCACCGCTGTCGGTGCGGTCCAGGTAGGTACCCCAGTCGTAACTGACGATCTCGGCCTCGATACCGACCTCGGCGAGGTTGGCCTGGGCGATCTCGGCAACGGTACGACCGTCGGGGAAGTACGGACGGCTCACCGGCATGGCCCAGAGGTCAGTCTGGAACCCGTCGGGGAAGCCCGCTTCCGCGAGCAGCTCACGGGCGCGCTCGGGATCGTACTCGTAGTCCTCGATGTCGTCGTTGTAGCTCCACATCGTCGGCGGAATGGGGTTCTTGGCGACCGTACCGGCACTGCCGAACACCGCGTCGATGATGTCCTGCTTGTTGATCGCGTAGTTGATCGCGCGACGGACGAGCACGTTGTCGAAGGGTTCCTTCTCCGTGTTCATCGCGATGTACCCGACGTTGAGACCGGGCTGCTGGATCAGCTCGATGTTGGGATCGGACTGCATCTCCTCGAGATCCTCCGGGGAGGGGAAGTCGATCACGTCGACCTCACCGGCCTGCAGGGCGAGGAACCGGGCGGTGGCGTCCGGGATCACGCGCAGGATCAGACGATCCAGGTACGCGGGGCGGCGCCAGTAGTCTTCGTTGCGCTCCAGCACGATGCGGTCGTCCTTGACCCATTCCACAAAGCGGAAGGGACCGGTTCCCACGGGCTGGTTCTTGAAGTCTTCGCCGAGCTCGGCGACAGCGGTGGGACTGACGATCGCGGCAAAGTCCATCGCCAGGTTGGCGAGGAACGGAGCCTCGACCTTCTTCAGGTCGAACCGCACGGTGTAGTCGTCGACCGCGACGATGTCGTCAACGATGTCGGACATACCCATGTAGCCCCAGTACTTCCAGGGACCGAGGTCGTAGTAGGGATGATTTTCGTCCATCTGACGCATGAAGCTGAACACAACCGCGTCGGCGTTGAAGGGCGTACCGTCGTGGAACGTCACTCCCTCGCGCAGATGAAAGGTGAACGTGAGACCATCGTCGGCGATGTCCCAGCTCTCCGCAAGGGCGGGACGAATCTCGGTGGTACCCGGAACGAACTCGACGAGGTTGTCGAAGATCTGGGTACTTCCGTAGAAGCTCTCGCCGTCCGTCTCGCGGGCGGGATCGAGACCAACGGAGTCACCGGAGCGGGCGAACACGAGCGTTCCGCCGAACTGATCGCCGGCCTGATCGGACGCCGCCTGCTGGCCCCCCTGCTCGTTGGAACCTTCCTGTGCACCCCCAGCGAAGGCCAACGTCCCAACCATGAGCAATGCCATGGCAGTGAGAAGAAATCGTTTCATGGAACCTCCTTCATGAATGGCCGGTAGCTTATCAGCCGAATAGCCGATAAAGCAAGTAAAATTCCATCGTTGATGCATAATCTTTCACTCTTCGTGCACGATTGTCGTATCCGCCACGACGACGGTAGGATCGAACTACGGCGGCGGCGACCGGGGTGTGGTGCTCGGACTGCGCCGGCGGCGGCCGCAGTGAGGAGGACCACATGCCAATCGATCCCAACCGCATCGCGACAGACATCGAGGAGATCGCGCGCTTCTCCGAGCACGCCGACGGCGACGGCCCGGAGTCCAGCGCCGTCCTCGGCTACAGCCGCCCCACCTTTTCGACGCCGTGGCGGGCGGCGCGCGACTACGTGATCGCCGAGGCGGAGGGCGCCGGGGCCGAGGCGCGGACCGACGCCGCCGGCAACGTCCATATCCGCCACCGATCGGTGGGGTGGGAGCGTCGGGTCTGGCTGTCCGGCTCGCACATCGATTCCGTGCCATCCGGCGGCAAGTACGACGGCGTCATGGGTGTCGTGGTACCACTCGAAATCATCCGCGCATTTCCCGAGGCTCCGCTCGAGCTTGTCGTGTTCGCCGAGGAGGAGGGAACGACGTTCAATCTGGGCATGCTGGGCAGCCGGCTGTGGGCGGGACATCAGGATCCGGAAGTGCTCGGCCGGCTCCGGAATCGGCACGGACAGACCGCGGCGGAGGCGGGGCTTCCCCACGGGCTGGATCCCGACCGGTTGCGCGCGGCGTACGGCGATGCGGCCGGTGGAGGAGGCGGTGACTGGACCGTCCGGCTGGACCCCGACCGCTACGTCGGCATGATCGAGGTTCACGCCGAACAGGGCCTGAGCCTCTGGGACAGCGGCAAGGCGATCGCGGCCGTGGATCGCATCAATGGCCGCCGGCAGTTTGAAATCACGCTCACCGGCCAGGCCAACCACGCGGGGTCCACCGGCATGCCCGGTCGACGAGACGCCCTGGCCGGTGCCGCCGAGATCGTGGCCGCCTGCGAGTCACTGGGACGGGAGCTCGACCGCGAACTCCGCCACACCGTGATGACGGTGGGGCGCCTGCAGGTCGCACCCGGGGCGGTGAACGTCATTCCCGGCCGTGTGGAGATGAGCGTGGACTTCCGGGCGCAGGAGGAGGAACTCCTGGACCGAGGTGAGACGCGCCTTCGAGAGATCGTGACCGGCGTGGCCCGGCGTCGGGGACTGTCTGTCGGTATCGAACGCAGTGAGCGCGTGGCGCCGAGCCCGCTGGCGCCGGAGGTTGTGAGCGCACTGGTGGACGCCGCGGCGGCGCGGGGCCGGACGCTCCCGGTAATCCCCAGCGGCGCGCTCCACGACGCCGCCATGATCGCCGGAGCCGTCCCCACGGCGATGGTGTTCGTCGCGAGCCGTGACGGCATCAGCCACAACCCCGACGAGTTCAGTCGCGTCGAGGATATCGCCGCCGCCGCGGAGCTCGTTGCGGACGTGGTCCGCAGCGGGAGCTGACGGCCGGGGGGGGGCACGACCCGGCGCCGGCGCCGCCGGTTCCCGGGGGCCGCGTGCCGCAGGGATTCAGACCGTGAGTGCGCGGAGTTCGGTCTCGAGAGCCGCCTCATCGTAGTCCGACATGCCGCGCTCCAGGACCAGCTCCACCCGCGAGTCGCGCCGGTGTGAGGTGGCGGCAAGCGACTGTTCCTGCGGCGTGGCGTTCCACGCCACCCACTGCCCCGCCGTGCGAAACACGCCCTTCACCCGCAAGACACCGCGGCGAAGGCGGGTATCAGCGATCCAGTCCGCCAGGGCCCGGTCGTTGAAGATCACCGTGGGTTCGATGCGCACGCCCACCGTGCGGAATGTGGCGCCGTGGTCGTGCAGCGCGCGCTCCAGCGGGCGGATCGCGACGAACCCCAACACCGGAGGCCGCGTGGCGTCGGCACCGGTCGCACCGTCCCCCACCAGATCCAGTGTATCCGCCGTCACCGCCGCGTGCTCCACCGAGCCCACCACACGCTTCGGCGGAAAGAGTTCCGCGGCCTCCCGCAGAAACCGTTCCGTAGCCTCCGGTGACGAGAGGTCGCCCCGGTTGGCGAGGAGCACATCGGCGGCCTCGATCTGGTCGCGGTAGGTATCGCTCGTGCGGTGGCGATCGCTGCTCCAGTGGGCGGGGTCCACCAGCGTGACCGTGGTGCGCAGGTCGATCGCCCCGGCCATACCGGGATCGCGCAGGGCATCCAGGACGCTGCCCACCCGGGCGGCGCCGGAGGGCTCCACCAGGATGCGGTGCGGCCGCTCCCGGCGGATCAGCCGGACAAGGGCGTCCCGGAAACCGACGCCGGCGGTGCAGCAGATGCAGCCGCCGGGGACCTCGCGGACGGTGATGTCGGGAGCGTCGGCGGATGGAGTGTCGGCGTCGGCAGTGGCGTGGGCGCCGGCAGTGCCGTGAGCGCGGGCGGCGCGGGCGTCCCCCGGGTCGGCGCCTGGCCCGGCTGTCGCCGCTGCCGCGGTCAGTGCACCGTCGATCCCCACATCGCCAAACTCGTTCACCACCACCGCCCAGCGCTCGCCTGTCGGGCGCTGCGACAACAGGTTGTTGATCGCCGTGGTCTTTCCGACCCCCAGGAACCCCGCGATGATATTGACGATCGGCTTGACCGGCGGCTGCGCATGGTCCATGCATTCAAGGTCAATACACGGCGACCCCGGCGGCAAGGACGAGGGAAGGCCACCAGATTTTTTCGAGTTTGTTCCCCCCCATCTCTCCTCCGTTCGTCACGGTATTCAGATCGCCATCGTACCGAATGCCCTCCTCGCGAACGACGCCAAAGCCGCGACCAATCTGCCCGCCCACATCCAGGAACCCGCTGCGGCCCACCCGAAAGCGGCGGCCTCCTTCTACCCGGAGCACGAATAACTGGTCACCGGTTATCTGCAAGGTGTCTAGAATACCGGAGGGATCTGCGGTACCGATCTCGTGCTTCGCATTGGTCAAGTCGCTGTACTCTCCTGCAGCGCCCAAAAACCATCCCGCGCGCGGCCGTCCGTCGGTGGTTCGGGTCCCCATCGGGTAGAATCTCGTGGAAACTGCGGGCCAGAGGACGGTATCGTCCAGCGTCTGATCATAGATGTTTGGTCCGGCTCCCATTCTGACATACAGCGATGCACTCCAGCGCGAGCCGAGAAAGACCTCGACACCGGTTCGAGCGCCGCCGGAGAGCAAACCGCCGGCGTCTGCAAACAACGCCAGCCGCGACGGTCGCCAGCGCCAACGGTGACGATCCAACGCACGCTGCGGCGTCAGCTCTTCCGGCGGTGATTCCGCGACCGCCACACGGGCATCACTTCCCATGGCGACGGTAGAGGCTGCGAGGGAGATCGAACGCTTCAACTGAACTTCAAGACCGTGGGAATAAAGCAGCTCCCCGGAGTCCATCTGACCCGGCGGCCGGAACGCATCCAAACGGTACTGCGCGGAAACGTGCCACGGCCGGGGCTCGGAACGGCTCGCGGCAGCATCAAAGCCGATTCGCCTTCCGACGCCGAACTTCCATGACCAAATAGATAGCTGCGGATTAGTACCGAACACTCGTTCCGCAGCCTGCAACTGTTCGTCGTTGGAGAACTGATCCGACGGGCCTAGCAAAGCCCACGAGTAACCGATCCCCGTCCGAAGATACCACGTGCCCACGCGGCTATAGCTCCAATGCACAGACAGGTCAATCGGAGTTGCACTTTGCATTCCAGTGTACCCCGGGATGGCACTCTCCTCCTGAGATGGAGAAAGCGGAACTGCGTCGATGGCCGTCCATTCTTCTGCCGTGAACACCGCGGTCGACGCCTGCGTGCCAATCGACGGCGTATAGTCAAGTTCGACCGCATGACCAGGAGCGAGTCGACGGCGCACCGTGAGGGCAGGGGTCAGTCTTTGCCCTTGCTCCTTGAGAAGTATGGGGGACAATGGAAACGCCGCGTCCCCGAGTTGCACCACCCACTCGGTTTCCACAAGCACTGCCGCCAAGCCCACATCGATCTCCCATTTCGATACTGAGATGTCGGCGGTGGTCTCAATATCCCCTCTGCGGCCAAACCGGCGCAGCGCGCGGGCGGCACCGGCACCGTCCCAGTCGAGGCTGTTCCAGAGCACCGCAAAACTCGTCGCGAAAAGTACCGGCACCATTGGAACTGCTTGTCCTTGAGCTGACTGCTCGATCGCCTCGGTGACGGTGTTCCCCGCTATGATGCCCACTGACGCCGCAACGAGCGCCACCGGCCACACCGTTCGCGGTCGGCGCTCCCTTCGCACCGTACCGGCGGCCCACGTGCCGAGAACGTCGTCCACCGTGGCGGCGGATCCCCAGACATCGTCGGCCCCAAACAGGGTCGCCACCTCGGCGGCGCCTGAGAACTCCGCAACGCCGGCGTCCCGGGCGTTGACCGCCAGCAGGGCTCGTCCCCGCGCCAGATGGAGTGCCGCCGCGGCTCGGCCCACCTCGCCGGCGGCGGCACGTACGGCCACCGGATCGAGATACGACTCCGCGTTGAGAAAGGCGCGCGCCGCGATCCCCACGCCGGCGGTCACGGGACTCCAGCCGTCGGCGATCTCCCGGATCGTGTCACGGCTGGCGGCCTCGATCTGCCGCCGCTCGTCGGACAGCTGCTGCGAAATCGACGCGAGCTGCGACAGGATCGCGGAGAGTTCCGCCTCAGCCTGCCGCTGCGCCACCGCAGCCGCTTCCTCGGCGGCGGTCACCGACGGCAGCGACACGTTCAGCCGGGTGACCGTGCCCTCCTCCACGGAAACGAGCTGGTCGAGAAAGACCCGACGTTCGCGGAGGACGGTCCCGGCGATCACGACACGGTGCGAGCCGGTCAGGACAGAATCGATCGAGCGCACCCCGGCCCCCATCGGTTCGCCGTCCAGAGTTACCTCGTACGCCGGCCCCTCACCGTCGCCGGTGACCTGCGGTTCGATGCGGATCGTGCCGAAGGCGACGCGGCGACCGGAAAAGCCGGACAGGACATCCGCAATCAGCGTGTCCGTAGCGGCGAAGACGTCGAACAGACTGTCGGGACGCCGCTCCTCGTCGACGGTGATCGCCCCGGTCAGTCGGTCGAACACGGAGAGGCGGATGCGGGGAACGTCGGATTCGCTCGGAGGCAGAACGTCGCCGAAGACGACGTTCTCCACATCGAGCTGCGCGGCAAGGTCGGCGAGGGCTGCGCTGCGTACCTCCGGATCATCCGATGCCAGCCGGGTACGCACCTCTTCCGGCGCCGGTCCGACGGAGAGCCCGTACGCGTCCAGGAGTCGCAGCGTCAGTGCCACCGTCCCCGTCACGGTTTCGGCGACGGCGTCGAACTGCCCGTTCCCGCTGCGATTGGCGACGGGAAGCACGTGCACGCGGACGCGGCCGGCCGCGTCCTGCGCGCCGACGGGACCGACACAGACCACCAGGAGCAGCAGTGCGAGGACGCACCTCTCCCGGCGGAGGTTTGTTTTCTCCACTTTTTTGCGAGACATTTACTTTTCCTTGTTATATCAAATTATAGAAGGGAATCGTTCAGAACGCAAGGAATCGATCCGGTGCACCCGGATGCGGCCGGCCGCGGTGCGTCACGATCCCACGAGGCGATCGGGAACCGACGGGCCCAGGGCGGACGCGGGCCGGTCAGGAGACGGGACATCCGGTCCCGACACGTCGATCAGCTCACGATCCATGCCGGCGCCGGGACCGGCGACAACGGCACGGTTGCGTCCCCCCTGTTTTGCGGCGTAGAGCGCGCGGTCGGCACTGCGATTCCAGGTCTCGGCGGTGTCGTGTTCGGAGAGAACCGCCGCCCCTACCGAGACGGTGACAGGATACCCGCCGGCGCGGAGCACGCCGGACACGGTACGCACCAGGTTGGCGGCGAATCCCTGCACGCCGTCGCAGTCGGTGCTCGGCAGCAGGATCACGAACTCGTCACCGCCGTAACGAAAGGCACGGTCGCCGGCACGGGTGGACGATCGAATCAGGTTGGCGAGTTCGACGAGAACGCGGTCACCTTCCGCGTGGCCCCACCGGTCGTTCACTTCCTTGAAGTTGTCGAGGTCCAGAATAATGAGGGCGTGCGGGATGTCGTGGCGGTCACGTCCGGCGAGCGCGATTCTGAGCTCCTCGTCGAGGTTTCGTCGGTTGAACAGCCCGGTAAGTGTATCCTTGGTGGCCCAGCGCACGAGCTGGTCGCGCTGCTGCCCCGCCTGGCGCGCGAAGAAATAGCTGAAGATCGCCGTTGCGGCGCCCGCGGACAGAAACGACACCATCTGACTCGCGCCGGTGAAGACCATTCCGGGACTCCAGACCTCGAACAGAACGTAGGAGAGGAGAACCGCGAGCACCATCACCAGGGCGATCCAGGGAACGACAAGATAAAAGACAAACAGCGCGATCGGGAATATCCAGACCGCCCCGTCGAGACCCAGAAACACCGGTACCAGCGCGGCGGCGGCGGTCAGTACAACGGACATGGTGATACCGGGGCCGCGGGTACGCCCGGTGCGCCAGGCGTGGACGGCGGCCGAGGCGCCGGCGGCCACCAGGATCGCATCCAGCACAGCTGCCGGCAGATTCCCCTGGAGGAGGCGGAACACCGCGAAGGGGCCGATGAAGATCGCTGTGATCATCGCGACGAGCAGTATGAGCGCGAGTTGATGATCTCGAGACAGCCTTCCTGCTCCCGTCCGCGTCGCCTTCACCCCACCTCCGCGTCAATTGTACGTGCAAATACCGCCTGGAGCCAATAGGTCAGAGACCTCTGATAACTCTCGACACTCGCGAAGGTGTCTGCTCACAGGCCGCAGGCGGTGCGCACCACACGATCGAACCCGCCGTCCGACAGCCTGCGCCGCCGGGTACCGTGCCCACGCGCTTGCCGCGATTCCGCCGGCGGAGTAGGTTGTATCGCCAATCACGAGAGGAGCCCATGCGCAACCAGCCGCAGCACGGTGCCCGGGAGTTTCACCTGGAGCACCTCCATCGATTCGACACCCGTTCTCCGGTCCGCTGGATCGTCTCGCACAGCCTCCGCTACTGGTGGCTGCCGCTGACGGTGGTGGTCACCGCGGTCGTGAACAACTTCGCCTATGGAAATGTGCCGCTGTACATCGGCCGCGGGTTCGACGTGGTGTCGCGGAGCGACTGGCGTCTTCCGGAACTGCTGGCGGTAGCGGGAATCGTGGCCGTCTCCGCGTTGACGCAGGGCATCACGGGGCTGGCGCGGAACGTGGCAACGGAGTTTCTGGCGCAGCGGGTGGAGCGCGACAGCCGCGAGGAGCTCTACACCAGCCTCCTGGGAAAGAGTCAGAGCTTTCACGCGGCGCAGCGGGTCGGGGACGTCATGGCTCGGGCCACCAACGACGTCCGCGCCCTGAACATGATGTTTTCGCCGGGGCTCATGCTGATCATCGACTCGTCGCTGGCGCTGCTGGTGCCCTTTGCCATGATCCTGTTCATCGACGTGCGCCTGGGGCTGGTCCCGCTGGTCTTCACCCTGCTGCTGGTGGTCACGGTGCGCGACTACAACCGCCGCCTGGCGCCGGTGAGCCTGGCACAGCGCGAGGAGTTCGGCGAGATGAACGGCACGCTGGCGGAGGCGATCGGCGGGATCGAGGTGGTGAAAGGCAACGTGCAGGAGCACTACGAGATCGACAAGTTCGTCGGTCGCGCCCGTGCGTTTCGCGACTACTTCGTGCAGCAGGGGCGTGTCCAGGCGCGCTACTGGCCGATGCTCGCGTTCGCCGTGAGCTGGGGACTCGCGCTGTTTCACGCGCTCATGCTCTGGCGCGGTGGCACCCTCTCCATGGGGCAGGTCGTGAGCTTCATGGGGCTCTTCGGCACGTTCCGCTTCGCCACCTTTATCTCGATCTTCTCGTTCAACCTGGTGCAGCTGGGACTCGCCTCCGCCGGCCGCATCCTGGCGCTCATTCGGCAGGAGACGGCGCTGGACCACAACCCCGCGGGACACCGGGCGCGGATCACCGGCCGGATCGAACTCCGCGACGTGTCGTTCTCTTTTGGCGACGCACCGGTGCTGCAGAACATCTCCGTCACGGTGGAACCCGGCGAGACGGTGGCGATCGTGGGCCAGACCGGATCCGGCAAGACAACCCTCGCCCGCCTGGTCAACCGCATCTTCGATGTGGACGGCGGCACGGTGGCGATCGACGGCGTCGACGTCCGCGAGTGGAACCTGGAAAGCCTGCGGAGCCAGATCTCAACGATCGAACAGGACATCTTTCTCTATTCCATGTCGATCCGCGACAACATCGCCTTCGGCCGCCGCGACGCCGGCGACGGCGAGATCGAGGAGGCGGCGCGGCAGGCGCAGGCGGACCAGTTCATTCGATCGTTCCGCGACGGCTACGCCACCGAGATCGGCGAGCGGGGGGTTACGCTCTCCGGCGGTCAGAAACAGCGGCTGGCGATCGCCCGGGCGTTTCTCACCGACCCGCGTATCCTGATCCTCGACGACAGCACCAGCGCCATCGACAGCCAGACCGAAGACGAGATTCAGCGCGCGATGCATTCGGTGGCCTCGGGACGCACGACGCTGATCATCACCCACCGCCTGAGCCAGATCCGCCACGCCGACCGTGTCATACTGCTCAAGCGCGGCCGCCTGCTGGACGTCGGCAACCACGACGAACTCCTGGCCCACAGCGACGACTACCGTCGCATTTTCGCCCATGTGTGAGGACCGCGATGCCCTTTGTTCTTGACGGACTGGAAACCGAATCCTACGACCGCACCTACTCCGACGGCGAACTGATCCGCCGAATCGTGTCGTACTTCCGCCCGTACCGCTCGCTGATGGCGGTGGTGGCGACGGTGCTGGCGCTCAACTCGCTCTCCGACGCCGTGGCGCCGATCGTGGTATCCCGGGCGGTGGACCTGGTTGCCCAGCGGAACACGCTCTCCTTTATCGCACTCATGAGCGTGGCGGTGCTGGCGGTGGGGGCGCTGGCGTGGGTGTTCAACTACGTGCGCCAGCGCGTCGCCAGCCGGGTGGTGGGCGACGTGGTGCTGCAACTGCGCAGTGACATCTTCCGCCACGCGGTGAACCACGACATGTCCTTCTTTGACGAGCACCCCGTGGGGCGCATCGTCAGTCGCGTCACCTCCGACACGCAGGATTTCTCCAACACGGTGACGCTGGTGATCGATTTCATGAGCCAGGTTCTGGTGGTGGTGGCGCTGACGCTGTACCTGCTCACCGTCAACTGGTGGCTCACGGTTGTGCTCCTGGCGATGGCTCCCATGGCGGCGGCGATCGCCCTGAGCTTCCGGAAACTGGCGCGACGGGTGACGCTGGACGCCAAGAAGGCGACCGCCACGATCAACGGGCACATGCAGGAGTCGATCGGTGGAATCGCCGTGGCGAAAGCGTACCGGCAGGAACAGCGGCTGTACGACGACTTTGAACGCAACAACCGCCTCGCCTACCGCGTGGGGCTGCGGCGCGGCCTCGTCCTCAACCTGATTTTTCCACTGGTGGGGATCGCCGCCGGCGTGGGCACCGGCGCGGTGGTCTACATCGGTGGCCTGGGCGTGTCCACCGCGCCCGCCACCGCCGGCGGGATCGCCGGGTTCATCGAGACGCTGGGCCTCAACACGATGAGCCCCGGTGAATGGTACCTGTTTCTCCAGGCGGTGGGCTTCTTCTGGTGGCCGATGCTCGGGATCGCCAGTTTCTTCTCGCAGTTTCAGGACGGCCTGAGCGCCGCCGAGCGCGTTTTTGCCCTCATCGATGCCGAACCGACGGTGCGGCAGGAGCCCGGCGGTGGCGGTGGGCTCACTGTGGGCGTCGCAGCCGCGGCAGCCGGGCCCCCGAGGGCAGTGGAGGCGCCGCGTCTCGAGGGCGCGATCTCCTTTCGCGAACTGACCTTTGCGTATTCCGAGAAGGAGACGGTCCTCGCCGATTTCTCCCTGGATATTCCCGCGGGGCAGACGGTGGCCCTGGTCGGGCACACCGGGGCCGGAAAGTCCAGCATCGCCCGGCTGGTGACGCGGTTCTACGAGTACCAGGCGGGACAGCTCCTGATCGACGGCCGCGACATCCGCTCGCTGGACCTCGCCGCCTACCGGCGACAGATCGGGCTGGTTCCGCAGACACCCTTCCTGTTTACCGGGACGGTCCGGGACAACATCCGCTACGCCTGCCCCGACGCCACCGACGAACAGGTCCGCTGGGCGGCGTCCCACGTCGGCCGCGGGGACTGGCTCGATGACCTTCCCGCAGGACTCGACACCGACGTCGGCGAGCGCGGCGGGTCGATCTCGCTCGGGCAGCGCCAGCTCGTCGCACTTGCTCGGGTCCTTCTGAAAGATCCTGCCGTGTTCATCCTCGACGAGGCGACCGCCAGCGTGGATCCGTTCACCGAGGCGCAGATCCAGGAGGGACTCGACACCGTCATGGCGGGGCGCACGGCGATCGTGATCGCTCACCGCCTCTCAACGGTCAAATCCGCAGACCGGATCGTGGTGCTGCAGCGGGGACGCATCATCGAGGACGGGACTCACGACTCGCTGCTGGCGGATGCCGGACACTACGCGGAGCTGTACAACACCTACTTCCGTCACCAGTCGCTGGAGTACATCGACCACGGCGCCGGGGCGTGAGCATGCCGCGGCCGCGAGCATTCCGCAGAGCGTGAGCATGCCGCCGGTTCACACCGCCACGGGTTCCCGGACATCCCAGATAAGCCGACGACGGTCCTCGTCGTAGTACCGTCGCGGCGCCGCACCGGAAAAGCGGTTCCACACCCGCAGCGCCTCTCGCCCCGCCTCCCGGACCAGCTGGTCGATGTACTGCGGATGCCCCCAGCTGCTCACGGTAAACGGGCGCTGCAACCGGTGCCCGTGCCAGTCCGATCGGCTGAACGTCACCAGGACCTGATTGACGATCGTGCTCTCGCCGTATCCCCACCCTCGCTCTGTCATGTATGCAATGATCTGCTGCCTGTTCATCGTGCTCATACCGGCATCCTACGCCGGGCACCCGGACACAGAGTGTCCGCAGTACGCGCACTCCTCGAAATTCCGCCGGCGGTATGCCGTCGGCAACGCGATGTTCAGCCAATGTCCAGATCGCGATATGTCGTGGGTCCGGATATACTGGGTGCACAGGAAATGTACGATGACAAAAACGAAGCTTGAACAAATGTACCGGGACGCCGACGCTGTGGTCCGAAGTCGGGTCACAGGACTCCGTTTGGTCCTGCTGGTAATCATGGGGCTGCTGCCGATTATCATCGTTGCCGATCTGCTCGCCCGTGACTGGGTCAACGTGGCGCTGGAGGTCGCAATTCTCGCGGCGATGGCGGGCGCATTTCGCGCGCTGTACCGGGGGAACTATCGCCTCGCGAGTTGGGTTCCGATCGTCGTGTCGGCCCTGGGGCTGACCGCCATCGCGGCACTTCTGCCGATCACCAGCGAGTATCAGATCTACTCCGTGGCGATATACATGACCGTGCCGGTGGCGCTGTCACTCGCCGTCTCCGATCGCCGGAGCCCCACGATCGTCGCGGTCGCGTTCGGGTTCGCAGTGATCCTGGCCACGGGGATCCTGAAAGTCGTTCCCGCCACGGGCGTATCCTTTGGTGTGTTTCTCGGAAACCAGTTTGCCGTGGTTCTCGTGGTGTACGCCCTGATGACGACATTCCTGACCCTGAGTGCCACCTCGGGCATCACAGCGCTCCGGTCATCGGCACACGCCCACGAGTCGATCCAGCAGACGCTGGGCCGTATCGAACGGCTCCTCGAAGAGGCCCGGACCGGTCGCGAAGTCATCGACACCGCCCAGGCGGGATTTCAGCAGAGCACTCGCGACCTGGACCTGGTAAAACACGGCGTTGAGGAGTTCGAGACCCGGGCGACGGATCTTCAGACCACGATCCATCGCGCCCTGGAGGCGGTCGAACGCACCGCGCGCCTGGCGGGTGAGTTTCACGCCCAGATCGACGAGCAGAACACCGTCGTGCAGGAGACAACCGCTGCGGTCAACGAGATGTCGGCCTCACTGGACTCGGTGGCCACGATCACCTCGGACAAGCAGCGTGTCGCCAGCGAGCTGCAGGCGGTGGCAAACCAGGGTCTCTCACAACTGCGGGCAACCAACGAGGCGTTTGCCGAGTCGCGTTCCAAGATGTCTTCACTCATGGAGATCAACGCGATGGTCGGAGACATCGCCGACCGCACCAACCTCCTGGCCATGAACGCCGCCATCGAAGCGGCCCACGCCGGCGAGGAAGGCAAGGGGTTTGCGGTGGTATCGGAAGAGATCCGCAAGCTCGCCGCGTCCACCGCCGAGAACAGCCGGACGATCGAGGAGAGTCTCAAGGGCCTCATGGCGTCGGTGGACCGAACCTCCGAACAAGCGGAAGTCCTGGGGTCGGTCATCGGTCGGATCGGTCACGACGTCTCCGCGATGTCGGACGCGTTCTCGGAGATCACCAACTCCACCGCGGAACTCAGTCAGGGCGGTCGCGAGATCATGGCTGCGATGCAGTCGCTGCAGTCGACCTCGTCACACATTCGCGACGGATCCGACGAGATCACCCAGGACCAGGTTCGCGCCCGCGACGACATGTCCAGCGTGGACGGGGTTGTGGAGGCGCTGCACCAGGCGGGAACGCGCATGTCCGGGGCGCTTGGCCAGATCGGGGAGACGATGACCCGCCTCGACACGGCACTCCTGTCCACCGCCCGGGCCAGCGACGGGCTGTATCGCTCCATCGAAGGGCTGCTGGGGGGCGAGGCAGGCGGCGCACCCGACGCCTGACGGAGGCGGGCGGCGGCCGCTGCCGTCATTTGGCGCCTGACACCGGCGGCGATAATCTGCTATTGTCGCCGATACTGTGAAGAATCTTTCCCGAAGAGCGCTGGTGTTGGGCGGCATAGCCATTGTTGTTGCCCTGGTCCCACTGGTCTCCCTGGCGGTACAGGTCGGCCGCCTGAACGACCAGGTAACCGCCCTGAATACCGGCGTCACCACGGAGATCGAGCGTCAGAACCAGCTCACCCAGCAACTCGAGGCCAACCAGCGACAGGCCACACGCCATCTTCGGGAGGTCCGGGAACTACTGAACCTCAGCCCCGGCGCGTACCGTTTTCCGGACGCGGCGAGCGACACCGGGGCGAGCGACACCGGGGCGGACCCGACGACCGGCAATGAAGCAGCAGCGGGAGCCGGAGCTACCGGCGATACCGGCTCGGGCGAGGTGCCCGAACAGCGTTTCTTCGACGCTGTGGACCGCATCGCAGCGGAGGCGGAGCTCGAGTCACTGGAAGCAACCCTTGTGGATCGTGTCCCGCGGATCGTTGGCGAAGCGCTCCCCGACGGCGCCGCCCTCCGTTCACTTGGTCGCATGCGGTGGGAGATCCGCGATGGGGATCGCAGCGTAGCGACGCTCTACGCCGGTCGTGACCGGTGGACGCTTGTCCCGGAAGCCGGAACGCGCGAGACCGTGGAAGCGGACGCGGCGAGCGTCGCAGACGAGGCGACGCTGCAACGGGTCGCCGCCACCGCCACAGAGGCTGTCGAAACGCACCGCACCGCGACCGCCGCGTTCCGTGGGGCGGCGCAGGAGCTCCGCGAGCACGTGTCGACCCCAGCATTCCAGGACGCGGTGGATGCCGCACAACTGGTGGTCGTGGCCCCCCGGGTCGGCGACCCACCCTACTCAGTCTCGTTTCGGACTACGCTCACCGGTGATACGGCGTTTTCCGTCTCGGTGAGCTCCGCGCCGCTGCGAATCAGCGTGGACGACGCCTCCTTCGACGAAACCGCCCCGGCGATCGACGCGCTCGATGAGCGGGTCCGCGCGTCCGACCCGCGGACCGCCGCGCAACGCGCCACCGAAGCGGCGATTGAACGGGTGCGATCCCTCGCCGACGACCCCGCGTTCGAGGCGTTCCTCGATGAGCGGGGACTTCGTATGGCGACCGACCTCCGCGAGAGCCTGGATTTCTTCTATCTGGATCTCGTGTACCGCGAGGGGCCCCGGTCGGGCGAACGCTACGGCGCCTTTGCCGTGCAGAAGCGGCTGGGTCGCCTCTACATCACCGACGCGCAGGACGTGGTGATCACCACACTCGCCCGGGCCGGTGAGAACCCCCTGGCGGCGCTCCAGCCGCCGCCGGCGACCACCGCAGAATCGGGGGCGACCGGCGACCGGTCCCTGCCGGAGAGCTTTCCGCCGGGATTTCGTGGCGGCCGCGCCGAGACCACCGGAACCAACATCCTCCTCGTCGGGACCCATGAACAGCGCGCCGACGCCATGATCCTCGCGCATCTGTCACCGGAGAAGACGATCTCGATGATCAGCATCCCCCGGGACCTGTGGTGGCAGGGTCGCAAACTGAGCTACCACGCGGAGGTGTACGGACTGGAACACCTGGTGGCACAGATCCAGGAGATCACCGCCCAGGAGATCGACGGCTGGATTGCCGTGGACATGTACGCGTTCATCGAGGTGGTGGATCTTCTTGGCGGGGTGGACGTCACGCTGGACGAGCCGCTCATCGACCCGACCTACCGGGTTCGGGACGCCGGAGAGTGGAGCACGCTCTACTACGAGGCGGGCACCCACCACCTGGGCGGCGTGGAGGCTCTGCGTCTGGCGCGTTCACGGCACACGTCCAACGACTTCGAGCGGGCGCAGCGACAGCAGATGATCCTCTCGGCGCTCCGGGCGCGCCTCAACGAGCTCAACGCCGGAGATCTGGACCGCGTGTACCAGCTCATCGGCACCATGGCGGAGTATGTGACCACCAGTTACTCGGTCTGGGAGATCGCCCAGTTCTACCTGGGGTACCGCAACGCCGAAATCGTGAACCGCACTGGCCTCACGTTTGACAACGTGCTGTACAACACCTGGAGCAACCTCTACATCCAGGGACTGGATCGCTCCGCTGTGGACGACGATTTCTACCTGGGGCAGTGGATTCTGCTCCCACGGGACGACAACTGGAACGTCATCCCGTGGTTCATTGAGAACAACATCCGGTAGCGCGCACCGCGGCGGCGCGCCCCCTTCCCAACCGACCTACACGACGCCGCGGCCGTGCAGATCTTCGATCCCGGCATCGTCGTACCCGAGATCCCGGAGAATCGCGTCGGTGTCGGCTCCGAGGGTCGGTGCGGCGGTGCGGTAGGTTACCGCCGAGCGGCTGAGCTTGATCGGATTGCCGAGAGACCGAACCGGTCCCGCCACCGGGTGATCCAGTTCCACGATCATGTCCCGCGCCGACAGGTGCGGATGTTCAAGCGTCTGCTCCGGAGGCAGGATCGGCCCGCAGGGCACACCGACCGCCTCGAACGCCGCGATCCATTCCGTCACACTGCGGTTCGCGAACCGCTCCTCCAGCGCCGCCTCCATCGCCTCGCGATTGGCGACGCGATCCCGGTTGGTGGCGAATCGCTCATCCGCCCCCAGCGTATCGGTGGCGCCTACGACGTCCAGTACGCGCTGCCAGTGCGATTCGGTGCCCGCCGCCAGGATGAACCAGCCGTCGGCGGCACGAAAGGGCTGATAGGGCGCGATATTCGGGTGCACGTTGCCGCGCTTTGCCGGCGCGGTCCCCGTGGCCAGGTAGGCGCTGGCGATGTTGCTCAGCCACGTCGTCTGGGAGTCCAGCAGCGCCACGTCGACCTCCTGCCCTTCCCCCGTGCGTTCGCGGTCCAGCAGGGCGGTCAGGATGCCCATCGCCGTGTACATCCCCGTGGTGATGTCCGCCATGGGTGAGGGAAACCGTGTGGGTCCGGTGCCGGGTTCGCCGGTCAGCGCCATCGTGCCGGACATGCCCTGGGCGATCACGTCGTAGCCCGGTTTTTCCGCCTCCGGCCCGGTGAGGCCGAACCCGCTGATCGCCGCCCACACCAGCCGAGGATTGCGTTCACGAATCGTAGCGGAATCGATACCGAGTTTGGCGCGCGTCTTCTCCCGCGGAACGTTGTGGACCAGAACATCGGCACGGTCGACCAGCGCGTGGAGCACGGCGCGGGCGTCCGGATCCTGCAAATTGAGGGTCAGACTTCGCTTATTGCGGTTGGTCCCCATGAAGTAACTGCTTTCCCCCTCCACAAACGGGGGGCCCCAGCCGCGGGACTGGTCCCCGCTTCCCGGACGTTCGATCTTGATGACATCGGCACCGAAATCCGCAAGCAGCTGCGTACAGTACGGGCCCGCCAGGGCCTGGGTCAGGTCGAGAACAATGATTCCATCCAAGGGTGATGCACTCATGCGCCCAGCATAGCAAGGATCCGACGACTCGTGGGAAGAATGTGCGCGGGGTGAGAAACCTGCACCGAGTGGATACCCGCAGAGCGGTGGTTCCACCGATCGCAGATCGTACTGCTGAGTTCGTTCAACAGAGACGGTCGTACAACGATCACCGCAGGAAGCGATGAGGCCATCACCGCCTCAAACCCGGTAACGAATCCGCTCCGGCGGGCCAGCTCCAGGGGGCCCACCTCGTCGATGACCACCACCGGCGCGGTCGACGGTGACGCCGCGGTGGCGGCAATACCGGACAGGTGCTCGTTCACGACGTCAAAGCCGGCACGGGAAAAGCGCCACGGGCCGAGCAGGATGCTGTCCGCCTGCGCCGTTCCCGGAGTCAGTCCCACCGCGGCGTGGTCCACCGGAGCCAGCAAGCGGGTCAGGCGTCCGTTCTCCGGAGGTCCCGCCACAACCGCCAGCGACTCGCGCCGGTCCCCCGGGAGGAGCCACGCTTCGATGCCGGTCCGGCGGTCGTCTTCGTCCAGAAGCGGGTTCGAAATGACGCCGGCCACCGAAACCGCGTGGCCGGCCATCAGCTCGCGAAGGATCGACGTCTTGCCGCTGCCGGGATGCCCCGACAGGAGAACGGTCGTCACGAACCGCTCAGGCGGCGGCGCGCGCTGAGAAAGGCGTTGAACACGATGCAGCCCATGCAGATGTTCAGGAAACACTCCAGCGACGCGAACAGGACCAGTGTGCCCATGACCACCACCGCCGGCACCGTGAACCCGGCCCACAGCAGCACCGCCGAAACGATCGAAAAGACCATCCCCACCCGGGCGGCAAACTGCTTGGGCGGAAAGTAGATCGACTTGTGCGCGAACGGCAGGACCCGAACCAGGCGCGCCGAGACCGCGGAGAGAACGCTGTGACGCGGGTTGAAGAACCCCCGAATCACGAAATCCAGCGCCAGAAGCGCCATCAGGGACCACAGACCGGTCACCATCGCCGTCACCGTAATCACGATCGTGAGGAGCGCGTTGGACCGGACCATAGCCTGATTAACTTGCGTGGGATACTTAAGATTACCCATACGGTCAAGATAGCGTGGATTCGCGTCTGCGTCTACGTGTCTTCGAGAAAACGGAACGAGGTCACATGCATCGCGCCGGCCCGGGGCCCCTTCGGTACGCGGACGATCCACCCCTCCAGGTACGCGATCTGGTTCTGATGCGGGTACAGCTCCTCCAGATGCGGTCCGGTGATCTCGAACACCAGCGATTCGTCGTGGAGCGTCTCCCGCGTTCGAACCACCAGGATGGAGAACTCGCCGTGCCCCACCACCGCCAGGCGACCGGTGATCAGCAGCGGTACCCCGGGGGCCATCTCCTCGCCCCCCACGACTCGGATGTCCCCGTAGAACTCCGTGTCCTGCGGCTGCTCCGACTGCTCCTCCCCGGAGTCGCGTTCGTACGACCGAACCTCGATTGTTGCCGGCCGTGCTCCGGAGTTCTCGCCCGAGCGTACACCAACCACGGTGACGGCGTGGTTCTGGTGGTCCCGACGCAGTTCGTCTGCCAGTGTCCCCTCCAGACGGTACGTGTCACCATTGTCAGTTCGAAGGATGAGAAACGTGTGCGGATCGTTTCCGGTCACATGAATCGTTCCGTGCACGGTAACCCGTTCGGAACTCCCGAACGAAAAGGCGGTAGCGGCGATCAATATCAACCCAGCCGCCAGGGCAACCCGTTTCATCCGTCACTGCCTCTCGACCGCGGTGAACGAAAACCCGGGAGGAATCGTGACCGAATCCGAGTACGATCCAGTGGCTGCCTGGGCAACGCGGACGTAGAAACTTGCCGTCGGGGGAACACTCACGGAGACCGTCTGGGTCGCGATCGGGAACCCATCGCCGCCGCCGTCCACGTAGTTATGAAAGTTTAACGACCCGATCTGATAGCTCGTCCCGTTTGCAGCTGTACTGATCCACGTTCCGGAGTTGATCCGTCGCGACGCACCGGCGGAGGTATCGTTGGACAGCAACATCGCCAGTGCCCAATCGCCGAGCAGCGACTCAAAGGTTACCGACTGCCCGGTTGCATTTACCGCGGCGACGACCGCATCCCGCCCCGTCGATGTCGTCGACATCAGCTGGTGAAACACGTCGGCGCCGTACAAGCGCATCAGTGCCGCACCGAACGCGTAGGACGTCCCGTAGTAGGGAAGTGGATTGCTGTACGACCACGTGTCCAGTTGCGTCCTCGGCGCGCCCATCCAGTCCGGGATGCGACCGTACCCGTTCCCGCTTCCACCTGCGTCACCGACGGAATGGTCTACCCCGCGGGGCCCATCCACCGCCGCCAGCCGCGATACGAGTTCCTCGGCCGCCATGGACGACATCTCGTTAACCCACGTGTCAGAGAACACGCCGTGGACGATTCTGCGCTGGTAGTAGTGCACCATGTGCTGGAACTCGTGCGCGAGCGTGGACACCACCTCCCCGGGCCAGTAATCGTCGATCTGCCAACTCGCCCCGGTCTTGGCCGCGAGCAACGGTGCGTCCAGGTAGAACATGAGTCGCTGATTGCTGGAGTCGGAGTCGGTGAAGTTGTCCTTGGACCAGAAGTATCCGACGGTTCGCGCTTCGCCGGGAGCCGGTGAACCGTCGCCGTCGATGTCGTAGAGGAGAATGTGAATGTCTCTGCGACTGCCAGAAAGCACGTTGGAATACGGGTTTGTTCCCCACGGTACGCCGTAGGTTGCTACGACCCAGTCGAAGATATCGTTGTCGTCGCCGGTCTTCATGAACCGGGACGTCAGGGTGTCCACCATCTCCTGCGTGATGCCGGCATCGTTCGCCGAGTCGACCCACACCGTGAGATTCCACTCACCGGACGCCGCTGTGGAAACGGCAGTGGCATCCACATACGTTGACGTGTTTGTATCGGTATAGAACCGGCTGGTGCTGCCCACTGCGGTGGATGCCGATAGCGACGACGTCACTATGCCTGGTTCGGGCTTGGCTCCCACGATGGGGTCCCCGGCGGGGTCATGCTGCCCGGGAAACCCGCGCAATCCGATTCCCGGCGGCTCACGAACCGCAACCGGCGGTATCGAAGTCCCCACGACCGACGCGGCTGGCGCAGACACCGAGTAGTTGCTTCCATCCAGTGTGACCGCGGATTCCGATCCGGCATTCGTGTTGGTAAACACATACAGAACATCCCCGCCGGAAGCCGCGAACGAGACCGCCTGGGCTTTGTCACTCGTCGTCGTGTTCTCGGCTTCGAGCTGTACCGTATAGCTGGCACTGCTCGGTGTCGGCTCCCAATAGCGCGCGTCATACGCCGAGACGTTCCCGTCGCCGTCGCGAACGCCAATGTTGATGTACACCGGCATGAGTCGTGACAACGTGACCGAGAGACTTCCCGGGTAGGAGTTGGAATACGTAACAATGGTTCCAAGACTGTGCTCGACGGCATACCACAGGTCCTCGCTGCGGAGCACATCCGTGCCGGAACTCACGTAGAGTATGTACTGCAAACTTGAATCGGAGGTTTCGACGTCGGTTCCGGCGGCGAAGGATACGGTGATCGTCCCTCCCGATTCGGAAATCGAGAGTGTACCGCTGTTTCCCGGAATCGGAACGTTGCCCACGGGCTGGTACAGCGTACCGCCGCCATCTGGCAACGACAGACCGGTATCATCCCCGGACGACGAACCGGAGGGATTCAGACAGGCCGAAAGCGCCAATACAACAGAAACCGCACCAAGGACCCGCAACGTCGTCGCGATCCCGTGTCGCAAACCGGAATGTCTGGCAGGCATACGTCCAATCTATCACACTGTCCGCCGGGACGCACGCATTTCGCACGTCGACGGTCGATCGACAGTCCCGGCGGGGGACGCTACCGACCGGTGGACGCCGCTGGCGAGGGAGACGGCGGCGTGGTCGGCGGCCGCCCCCCGTCGGTCGGTAGCGTTACCGTTTCGCCAGGCGAATCACGTTCCACGAGAGACTGGGAAGCTGGACCGTCAGGTATCCGTCGTCGACGGTCTGTTTCGGTCCCTTCTCCGGTTTCACGTTCTGTGCGTTCGGTCCGTTGGTGGCCTTCTCGTCGTCGCCGGTGATGAGGATGTGCTCCTCAAACGCAAAGCCGGGAAAGGAGCGTACGTCGATGGCTACGGAGAGCGGCGTATCCGGGTCGCGGTTCACCGCAAACACGGTCAGGTAATCTTCCGCCTCGCTCAGGACACCGATGCTTTCGAGCATCGGAACATCGGTAAACTCACTGGTGTCGTACCTGGGGGCGTCCACCACCGCCATGAGCGCCGTTCCACGACCGTAGGTGGACGCGTGCAGGAACGGGTAGTACGTCGGCTGCACCCAGGCGGAACCGTCCGCCTCCGTCATGATCGGCGCGATCACGTTCACCAGTTGCGCCAGCGCGGCGATCTTGACCCGATCCGCGTGCCGCATCAGCGTGATGAGCAGAGCCCCCACCAGCAACGCATCCTCCAGCGTGTAGATGTCCTCCAGCAGGTGGGGCGCAAAGGTCCACGGTTTCACGCTCTTGTCCTGCTCCACCGAGTGAAACCAGACGTTCCACTCGTCGAACGAGATGTTCATCTGCTTTTTCGACCGTTTCTTGGCCCGAACGAAGTCCGCCGTGGACGCCACGGTGCGAATGTATTCGTCCATCTCCAGGGACTTCGCCAGAAAGTTCCGGACGTCGTTCTCGTAGTTGGTGTAGTACGCGTGGATCGAGATGTAGTCCACGTGGTCGTAGGTTTCCTCGAGCACGGTGGCTTCCCACTGCGGATAGGTCGGCATCCGGGTGCTGGAACTCCCGGCGGCGACGAGTTCGATCGTGGGATCGGTCCACCGCATCACTTTCGCGGCCTCGGCGGCCAGGCGGCCGTACTCGTACGCGGTTTTCTGTCCCGTCTGCCAGGGCCCGTCCATCTCGTTGCCGAGACACCACGTCCGGAAGCCGTGCGGTTGTTCGACGCCGTGCGATCGACGCAGGTCGCTGTAGTACGTTCCCGACGGGTGGTTGCAGTACTCCACCAGGTTTCGTGCGGCGTCGATGCCGCGGGTTCCCAGGTTTACCGCCATGTTCACCTCGGCGCCCACTTTCTGCGCCCACCGGGCAAACTCGTTCGTGCCGATCGTGTTGGGTTCCAGGGATCGCCACGCCAGGTCGGTTCGCCGCGGTCGCTGCTCCACCGGGCCGACACCGTCTTCCCAGTTGTATCCGGACACGAAGTTGCCGCCCGGGTAGCGGATGATCGGGACCTGCAGCGTCTTCACGAGGTCGATGACATCGGTGCGGAACCCGTCGGAATCCGCCGAGGGATGGCCGGGCTGATAGATGCCTTCATACACCGCCCGGCCGAGGTGCTCGATAAACGAGCCGAACAGGCGTTTGTCGATTTCACCGATCCTGTATGCCGAGTCCAACCGGACCGATGCGCGTTTGATCTCTGCCATTGTCTGCTCCTATTATCCTTTGACTGCTCCCTCTCCAAGTCCGGAAACAAAGAACCGCTGGAAGAGGAAGAACAGAATGAAAACCGGAAGTGTTGCCATGAACGCCCCGGACAACAGCATGTCGTAGTTGTCCTGATACGGGGTGAGCAGGGAGTTCAGACCCAGGGGAATCGTGAACATGTCGTTGCTGCGGAGCACGACGAGGGGCCAGACGAAGTCGTTCCACGACATCAGCGAGATGAGTATGATCATCGCGCCGAACGCCGGAACCATGAGCGGCATCATGATTCGGAAATAGATGCCGAACTCGCTGACTCCGTCGACGCGGCCGGAATCGATCAGTTCCGACGGGAGCGATCCCGCGTACTGCCGGAAGAAAAACACGGCAAACGGCAGGACCAGAAACGGCAGTATGACACCCCACACAGTGTTCATCAGGCGGAAATGGATCATCAGGTTAAACAGCGGGAGAATGAGGATCTGGATCGGAACCACCATGAGGAACACCACCGCGGACAGGAGAATCTTCCGCCCCGCGAACTGGTAGGTCGCCAGTCCGTAGCCCACGAATGCCGAGAGCATGATCGAAATGCTGGTGCGCAGCACGAGGAGGACCACACTGTTTTTGAACCACTGGAGGAATATGCCGTCGCGGGCAGTGAACAGCGTGTGCAGGCTGGACATCGTAAAGCCCGTGGGGAGCAGCGACTCCGGCGTGATGCCGTAGCGCAGCAACTGTTGCCCGGGACGAAACGCCGAAAGCGCCAGCGCGTACACCGGAACCAGGAAGACGATAGCGATGGCAACGAGGATCACCACCACGACGATTCGGGCGATTCGGTGTTCCATCACTCGTCCCCCTGTCGAAAAAAGCCGGTCAGCTTGAGGAGCGCGAGACTCACGAGGAACACGATCGCCAGCAGGGTGATTCCCACGGCGGACCCGAGCCCCATTTGCGCCGACTGAAAACCCTGCTGATAGATGTATTTCACCATCGTGAGTCCTACATTCCCCGGCGAGGTCGGCCCCCACAGGACGAAGCTTTCTTCAAACATGGCGAACCCGCCGAACACGCTGATCGTGAGAACGAAAACCGTAACCGGCCGCAGCAGGGGCACGGTAATGCGCCGAAACTTCTGAAACGCGTTGGCCCCGTCCAGCTCGGCGGACTCGTAGAGTTCGTTCGGGATCTGCTGGAGTCCGGCGAGAAAGTAGATGATGTTGATCCCGGTCCATCGCCACGTCGCCACGAGGACAAGAAGCACCATCGCCGTCGTCGGTCCCGCGAGAAGCCACTCGGTCGGCGGGAATCCCAGTAACTGCGCCACGGTGTTGGCGATCGCGGACTCCGAAGACGCGAACATGAGCCGGAACACCGTACCGACAACGACGACCGACATGAGCGCCGGAAGAAACAGCATGCCCCGCAGCACCGTGAACGCCGATCTGCCGGCCCCGGATCTGGCGGAATTCAGGAGCACCGCCAGGACCATCGGCACGGGAATGAGAACGGCGATCGTCAGGAACGTATACACAAAGCTGTTCCGAAGGGCGGTATAGAACCGCGGGTTCGCCAGTCGCCGGTAGTTGTCGAGTCCGACGAACTCCCGCAGACCGGGCGCGATTTCCTGAAAGCTCATGATGATGGTCTGAATCACCGGATAGACAAAAAACAGTCCGGCGGAAAGCACGAACGGCAGAACGAATACGTACGGGACGTAGCGCTGGTTCTTGAACGGTCTGGATAACGCAGGCATGGATAGTCCTTCGGAGTGGCCGCGATACGCGTTCCGGCGAACGGCGCGAGAGCACCGTCCCACCGGAACGCGAGACCAGCGATGTTACTGCCGCAACTGATCGGCGGCGCGGCGGAGCGCCTCGGCCGGGGTTGCACTCCCCTCAGAGAGCACGCTCGGCATCACCTCGGTCTGAATGAGTGTAATCGCATCCGGAATCTGCGTCGTCATGTTCACCGGATGGATTTCCTCGGTCAGCGGGAGCATCTGTCGGAAGATCTCGGTCCCGTTGGTGAAGAAATCGGTGTACTTGTTTTCCTGGGCCAGCGCATCACTCGTCCATACCGATTTTCGGGGAGGATCGAACCCGAGTTCCTCCCACAGGAGGATATTGCCTTCCTCGGAGAGCTTGGCGAACGCCAGAAACTCGGCGGCAAGCTCCACGTGGTCACCCTGTGTGGGGACCGCCGTTCCGGTTCCACCCATGCCGGCGGAGCGGAAGCCGTCGGGAGTGAACCGCGGGAGCGGACGGATGGCGATCTTTCCGGAAAGGTCGGACATGTAGTCGGTAAAACGGCCCATGTACCACAGCGGCATCCAGATGCTGGCGGCGCCGCCGTCGGCCATAAAGCCGTAGTATTCCTCGGCGTGGTGAAAGCCACCCGGCGCGGTTCGCGCGATGCCCTCGGTGCGGACCATATCGTTGAGCATTTCCAGGACCTCGATGTTGGTCTGGTTGTCGAGCTGCACCGAGCCGTCGGAGCCGAAGAAATTGGACTTGCGCTCGGTCACCAGCGGCCAGAAGGACCACTGCTCGGTGGCTTCCACCGTGGTCATCCACGCGTCGGTGTTGTCGACGACCTGGTGTCCGGCGGCGATGTAGTCGTCCCAGGTATCGATGGAGTCGATGTCCACGCCGGCGGCGTCCATGATCTCGGTGTTGTAGTACATCACCGTCAGGCCAACGTGAAACGGCAGCCCGTAGACGTTTCCGTCCTTGGTGTAGATGTCAAAACGGGCCTCGACAAAATCGTCGCGTACCGGGTCCACGTAGTCGTTCATGCTTCTCAGCTGGACGTTCCCCCGGAGGTAGTTGGGAAAGCGGCTTATCTCGATGTCGACGATATCCGGCGCGCCGGTTCCCGACTGGAGCGCGACAAGGAGGTTGTTGTGCATGTCACCGTACGGGTACGCGGTCCCGTTAATGACGACCTGACGGTCAGGATGCTGTTCGTTCCAGAGCTCCGCCATCCGCTCGTAGAACGCGATATGTATCTCCTGAAACGTCCACAGTTCCAGCTCCACGGGTCCGGACGCCTCTTCCATTCCTTCCTGCTGGCCGGCGGCGAACAATCCTGTTGTCGCTCCCACGAAAACCAGCACCATGGCAACCCACATCGTATGCCTTCGCATCCTACGCCTCCTTTGTCAGATATCCGACTTTGTATCAGATTATCTGATTTAAAAATCCCGACAGGCCGCGTATTCCAGCCGCCGGATCTGCTCCATCGCAGTTTTTCTACGATTTACGACGATTTTACCCCCTCACGGGGGCGCCGTCAACTTCAAAGTTTACGATATACATCGTAGATTCGGATTCAAAATAGGAAAACCACGATACATCGCCCGTTCGCAGACACAAATATGTCATAGAATAGCGATATATTTTGTTTTTAACAACAAAATTGAACATATCGTGACAACAAGCTTGCACCATATCATGTTCTTCGATATAGTTAATGGTGCAATCGACGTGCATTGAGGCTCGGCACGAGCACGACAGGAGCAGCACCGTGGAGTACGAGAAGAACAGCATTCTCATCGTGGATCCCAGCGAGGACCTGCACATTGTGAAGGGGCTCGCGTCGGAGGTTCGGGTTCGCATCCTCAAACTGCTCAGCGACGGCGGAAAGAACGTCAACGATATCGCCGAGAAGCTCGAACTCCCCCAGTCCACCGTTGCCACAAATGTGATGGTTCTGGAGAAGGCGGGGCTGCTGCGCACGGAGAACGTCAAAGGGAAAAAGGGCACCCAGAAAATCTGTCACCCACTGTACTCGGAGATGGTGATCAAGCTCGACGAACCGAACAGACGAACGACCAACGACAACGTCATCGAAGTCGAGATGCCGATCGGGCTGTATACCCGGTTTCACGTAGGGCCACCCTGCGGTCTCTGTTCTGTGGAGGGGATCATCGGATACCTGGACGTGATCGACTCGTTCCTCGACCCCGGGAGGATGAAGGCGGGGCTCACGTGGTTTGAGAAGGGGTATCTCGAGTACAAGTTCCCGAACAACGGCCTGTACAAGGACACGCCTGTCAGGAGTCTCGAGCTGTCCACGGAGCTCTCATCCGAGATTCCCGGCACCGACAAAGAGTGGCGGTCCGACATCACGCTCTGGATCAACGACATCGAGGTCGGAACGTGGACGTCCCCGGGGGATTTCGGGGACCACCGCGGCAAGTTTACGCCGACGTGGTGGAAGTTGGAGGGGTCCCAGTACGGACTGCTGAAGAACTGGCGGGTTACACCGGAGGGCTCGTTTATCGACGGCCAGCGAATCTCAGACGTGACGCTATCGGACCTCGAGATTCAGAACCACCACTCGATCACGGTCCGTTTCGGCGTCAAGGAAAACGCGGATCGGGTCGGTGGCATCAACATTTTCGGGCGGGGTTTCGGAAACTACGACCAGGATATCGTACTGCGGCTCTTTTTCTGAGACGACGCGCGCGTCGCGCGCCGTTTCGTCACCGGGCGGCGCCTCGTCACCGGGCGGCGCCTCGTCACCGGTCAGCTCCGCACGGTGCGGAGCGGGTATTCCTCGCTGATGTAGGCGTCGCCAAAGCCCTCGATGTCCTGGATCCACTCCAGAAACTTCGCGGCCTCGTCGTGGGACTCGTAGGGCCCCACGCGGAGGCGGTAGTACAGCTCGCCGTCGATATCCCGGGTGGTGACGCGCCCGCCGAGGCTGTAATCGGCCAGAACGGTGCGCGCCTGTTCCACGCGATCGCGGTTGGGCGAGGCGATGAGCTGAATCCAGTACTCGGTCACCCGAATCTGTCGCGGCTGCGGCGTGGGTTCCGGAGTCGAGGTCGTGGCGGAGGGCGCCGTGTCGGCCGAGGGTTCAGCCGGCGCGGACGCCGCCGGCTGCTGCGGCGCCGCGGTGGTCGTGGTCCCGGCGGCCGGGGCGGTCTCCCGAGGCTGCCGCGCGGGGCGTTCGGTGATCGTCACCTGGTTCGACTGCTCGTCCCCGGGCACAACGACCTCGGCGGCGCCGGTCCCGTCGGACTCCGCGGGGGCGCTCTCGGTATCGCCGGAGGTGCCGGTGTCGGTTTCATTGTCGCCGTACACGATGACCATCGGTTCGTCGTCCGCCTGCTGCTGGTTGAGGGGCGCGTCGTCGGGGTTGCGCACGTACTCGATCGGATCGAACTCCCGCGTGACGCTTCCCGAGGATGCATTGGCCATGTCGTCTCCGCGCGGATACAGCAATGCCACACCCACGCCGATGATGGCGGCGAAAAAGATCGCCACTGAGACGATCACCATCAGGACTTTGTTCTGCTCCATACGTTCGTCCGTCTCCTGCGCTCTCACTCAAGTTGTGGAAGCTCACCCAGCTCTGCGTACAACGATTCCGGAGAGCGACCGTTCTCCACAGTTATAGTGTCGGCAGGTGAGGCGAACGCTTGAGTGTCCAGCCGTCGCTGAACCCACAGTCGCTGCAGGATTCGGTGGAACGGCAGACCGTCGCGGCTCCGCGCGCGGCGCACACGCGCCCACAGGGGCGCCCGGACCAGGATGACCGCATCGCACAGGCGGTCCAGCTGCATGTGAAAGAGGAGCGCCGCGTTGATCACCAGGCCGCGTTCGCCGCCCGCCGCGCGATCCGCCGGCGCCACGGCGCGCCACGCGTCGATTTCCTCGCGGACGCGCTCCCGCATCCACGGGTGCACGATCTCCTCGAGGCGCCGCAGCTGATCGGCATCGCCGAACACGATCGCCCCGAGCTTTCGCCGGTCGATGGTGCCGCCGGAGCCCACGATTTCCCGCCCGAAGGTGGCCACAACCCGGGCGTGCTGCGCCGCGAGCGCCTCGTGACCGATGCGGTCGACGTTGATCTCACGCCACCCGTGGTCCAGGAGCCACCCGGTCACGAGGTCCTTGCCGGCGCAGCACTTTCCGGCGACGCCGACCACCCCGGGACGGCCGCCGGACGGCTCGGTGGAGGAGACCGGGGAACTCACTGGTGCATATCCCCCCAGCGCTCACCGGTTTCCACACTCACACGCAGCGGAACGTCCAGAGAGACCGCGGTGGACATCTCTTCCATGACCAGGGCGCTCACCCGCTCCACCTCGTCGGCGGGGCATTCCAGGATCAGTTCGTCGTGGACCTGCAGGATGAGACGCGCCCGCAGTTGTTCGCGCTGCAGCCGTCGGTCCACCGCCAGCATCGCCCGCTTCACAATGTCGGCACCGCTGCCCTGGATTGGGGTGTTCACCGCCACCCGCTCCACTCCCGCCTTCACCGTGCGGTTGCGGCTGTTGATATCCGGCAGCGGCCGCGGACGGCCCAGGAGCGTTCGTACCTCGCCGGCCTGTTCCGCGGCGGCAACGGTGTCGTCGATAAAGCGCCGGATTCCCCGGTAGGTGCCGAAGTAGGCGGTAATGAAGGCGTCGGCGTCCTTTCGGGAAATCCCCAGCTCGTTGGAGAGGCGGAAGGCGCTCATGCCGTACATGACGCCAAAGTTGATCGTCTTGGCAATGCGTCGCTGCTCGCTGGAGACCTCCTCGGCGTCCACGCCGAAGATGAGACTGGCGGTGCGGCGGTGCACGTCCTCACCGTCCCGGAAGGCCGCGCTGAGCGCCTCGTCCCCGGAGAGGTGCGCCAGGATCACCAGTTCGATCTGCGAGTAGTCGGCGCTGACAAAGCGCCACCCATCGCGCGGCACAAACGCCGAGCGGATGCGGCGACCCTCCTCATCCTTGATGGGGATATTCTGGAGGTTGGGGTCCGTACTCGAAAGCCGCCCGGTGGCGGTACCGGTCTGGTTGAGGCTGGTGTGGATACGCCCGGTGCGGCTGTTCACCAGCCGAGGCAGGGCGTCCACGTAGGTGCTGCGAAGTTTGGTGAGCAGCCGCCAGCGCAGCACCTTCTCCGGCACCGGATCCTCCCGGGCCAGCTCCTGCAGTACGCCGTTGTCGGTGCTGTAGCCGGTCTTGGTTTTCTTGACCGGCTGGAGTTTGCGCTCCTCGAAGAGCACGGTCTGCAGCTGTTTGGTGCTCCCGATATTGAACTCGTGGCCCACCAGGTCGTGGATTTCGCCGGCGAGGCGGTCGATCTGGTCGGTCAGCTGCTGCGAATACTCCTCCAGGGCGAACACGTCCAGCCCGATGCCTTCCATTTCCGTGCGCGCCAGGAGCGTCACCAGCGGCATCTCCACGGTCTCGAACAGTTCGCGCACGGCCCGCGCATCCAGCAGCGGGTCCAGCACGCGGTACAGGCGCAGGGTGACATCGGCATCCTCGGCGGCGTAGCGCGTGGCGCGATCGAGGGGCACCTCCGTGAAGCTGGCGTCGACCTTTTTCGCCCGACCGCCACTGGTCCCGCTGCCCGCCTCTCCGCTCTCGGTAAAGAGATCTACAAAGTGCACGGTCCGGTAGTCGAGGTAG
Organism: uncultured Spirochaeta sp.; assembly: GCA_913030605.1. GTDB lineage: Bacteria > Spirochaetota > Spirochaetia > DSM-27196 > Alkalispirochaetaceae > Alkalispirochaeta. The sequence goes on along the minus strand of CAJWEZ010000014.1, from coordinate 21,719 downwards.
TCCTCCGCCAGGCTGTCCATGTTGTAGGAGCCGGCGGTGGTATCGACGAGCCACGCCGCGATCATCGTGTCGAAACGCACGTTGGTGATCTCGATTCCCCAGCGCGCAAGCACTTTCCAGTCGTACTTGAGGTTCTGCCCCACCATGGACAGATCGTCGTCGGTCAGGATGCCCCGAAGACGCTCACGCACGGCGTCGGCGGGAAGAACCTCACCGTCGGGTCCCTCCAGGGCGATGTAGCACCCCGACCCCGGTTCGGTGGAGAGCGAAAACCCCACCGGCCGGGCGGTCATCGCGTCGAGGCCGGTGGTTTCGCAATCGAAGGCGAAGGTGCCCGCCGTGCGGACGCGATCGACCCACCGGTCCAGTGCGTCGAGGCTGTCCACGAGCTCGTACTCCCCGGGCCGGGCGAACGCCTGACGCGTGTCGGCGTCCAGTACGGTGGCTGCCAGTTCCCGCGGCGGGGTTCCCGGCGCCACGCCGGCGCCACCGTCCCCGGCGGCCTCCGCGGCCCGGGCGGTGGCACGCGTGGTTGCGGTGGCGCCAGTGGTTGCGGTGGCGCCAGTGGTTGCGGTGGCGCCGGTGGTTGCGGTGGCGCCGGCGGCCTCGTAGTCCGCCGGGTTCAGGCCAAGTTCCTCAACCTGCGCCTTCATTCCCTGCTCCAGGAGCAGCGGCGCCGCGGCCGCAACATCGAGGTCCGGCAGGCGGTAGCCGTCGATCCCCTCGGGAACGGGGGCGTCGTAGGCCAGGGTGATCAGGTCGCGGCTGAGCCACGCACTGTCGCGGCCATCGTCCAGCTTCGTGCGCTGGCTGGCGCTGGAAATCTCGTCGAGATGGTCATAGATACCCTGGAGCGTCCCGAACTGGTCCAGCAGTTTGGCGGCGGTCTTGGCACCGATCCCCTTCACGCCGGGGACGTTGTCGGAACTGTCGCCGATGAGGGAGAGGTAGTCGAGGATCTGCTCTGGCCACACCGACCAGTCGCGGTAGACCGCGTCACGGTCGATCTCGTCGATCCCGTTTTTGCCCGGCCGCAGAACCCGCACCGGGTCCGCCACCAGCTGGAGCAGGTCCTTGTCGCCGGAAATCACGCGGCACGGACGGTCCGCCTGTCGGCACGCCTCCGCCAGTGTTGCCATGACGTCGTCGGCCTCGTAGCGCTCGACCCGTACGGTGGGCACGCCAAGCGCCTCGAGGATCGATTCGATCACCGGTATCTGGGCGTGCAGATCGTCCGGCGTCTTCTCGCGGGTCGCCTTGTACTCCGGGTATTTCTCGTGGCGAAAGGTAGGCGTGGTGGAGTCCATCACCACCGCAAAGTGCTTCGGATCGTACTGCCGGAGCAGCGAAAACAGGGTGCGAACAAAGCCAAATACCGCTGATGAGTTTTCTCCCCGGGGATTGCGGAGGGGATTCCGGATAAACGCAAAGTACGAGCGGTAGATGACGCTGTACCCGTCCAGTACATACAGCGTATCGTCCATAGTCGCTTTATAGCACGGCGCCTCCGCATTGAACAGGAGCGCTTCCATTGTGCTATATTGGGGACATGGGTAAGCGCAACAACCGCTCCCGCGGTCGCAACCGATCCGGCAACCGCAACAGGGGGCAGGACCGGGCACAGGACCTCCTGCCGCAGCAGAACTCGGGACGCAAGAAGCGCAAGAAGCGCATCCCCTTCGATCCCGAGAAACACTTTTTGCCGGCCCCGGTTCCCGAGCGGCACTACGACGCGTGTCCGCTCTCCGGTGAGGAGATAGAAGATATCGTCACCGCCATCGCCGAGCCCTCCTCGGGTCGCCCCGCACGGTTCGATCGCGTGATCGAGGAGATCGGAAAGCACGAACAGGTTGAGGAAAACGAGCGCCTTGCGTACCTGGGTCGTGGCGCCTTCGGCATCGTCAGTATCCAGAACGGTGACAACGGCCGTCCGGAACTGATAGTGCGCAAACGGATCCAGTACGAGGACAGCCACGAGCGCTACCAGTGGCGCAGGGAACTCTCTCCGGGAATCTCCCGCGACTACATTCCCGACCCACAGCCGTTGTCGGAGCTCTACAGCCGCGACGAACTCTCCCAGTTCCCGCGGTTTGACGCCGCCGGGTCGGCCTACGTGTCGCGCAGCAACTGACGATGTCCATTCCCGTCCTGATTCTGGCGGCGAACGTCCTCCTGGCACTGATCCTCGCCGGAGTGCTGCTCCGCCACCGGGACAAGAGCCCGGCCAGACCGTTCCTGCTCGCCGTCGCATCGGTCACGCTGTGGATGGTGGCATACGCGCTGGAGTTGCTCCCGGGACCGCTTGAATCGCGTGTCTTCTGGGCCAACGTCCAGTTCATCGGGATCGCCACGGCACCGGCGGCGTGGCTGGAGACCAGCCGACGGCTGGTGGGACACCGCCCCATGCGCCCCACCGGCATCGCACTCCACGCCGTCATTCCCATCGCCACAGTCGTGCTCGCCTTTACCTCGTCGGCGCATACCGTTTTCCGCGGCACGCCGGAACTCTACCAGTCGATGGGCCTCACCCTGGTCCACGCGGACTATCAGTGGTTTCACAACTTCGTGTTTGTTCCCTACCAGTACGCGGTCTATCTCTCCGGCGTGGTGATCATCATCGAGGCGATGGGAGAAGCGCACCGCCGATTCCGCACCGGCTATCTGCTTATGATCGGCGCCATGATCCTTCCGTGGATCGGCGGCGCGCTGTACGCACTGTCGATCCCGCCATTCGTGGACCTCAACCCGACATCGCTCCTGCTCCTGGTAACGATCGGCGTGTACCTGACGGTCCTGCAAAGCGACGACTTCCTGGACCTTACCCCGATCGGGCGGCCGCAGATCATGGAACGGCTGCAGGAGGGGCTCATCGTGCTGGACCGGCTGGGACGGATCATCGACGTCAATCCGACGGCGCTGAATCTGCTTCCGAGCCTTGCGGGATCCGATGACGCCGCACTGATCGGTCATCGGTTGCGGGACCTGGTGCCGGACCACGTCCCGCTGCTGCTGCTCGCGGAGGGAATAGAGACCGACGAAACAGCCTTTGAGATCGACATTGACGGTGAACCGCGCTACTACCTGGTGCGCCCCACGGCGATCACCGACTCCGCCGGCGCGTTTCGGGGACGGGCACTCTCCGTTCTGGACATCACCACGGCTACGCTGCTGGTACAGTCCCTGCAGACCGAACGCCAGCGGCGCGAACAGATCAGCGAGGAAGCACTCCTCAACCGTCGGGAGTTTCTGCGGAGACTGGAACACGAGACCCACCGGGCGGCCGCATTCGGGCGGCGCCTGTCGCTGGCGATTCTGCGGGCCGAGGCCGGTCAGCCGGAAGAGGTCCGGAGCCGGCAGGAAGAGGAACTCCGTCACCGCTGCGGGCCGGTTTTCTGGATGTCGTGGATGTCACCGGAAGAACTGTTCGTGTTGGTTCCCGAATGCGACCGCGACACGCTTGAGGACACGGTCATGGAATCGCTGGTGGAGCCGATGATGGTTGCGGCGGTGTACTCGGAGACCGGCAGGCGCGGTCTCACCAGGGAAGAGTTTGTGCTGAACGCCCGGCGGGCGATCAGAGAACGACGTTGAGCATCGTGCCCGTGTCGCGCTGCCGGTAGATGGACCGCGCGCCGCGGGGCACGTGAATCGATTCGATCTCCCGGGCAAGCTGCTCGCGTCGTTGCGCCAGGAGTTCGCGGTTGCGCTGGTGCTGCCGAACCACGCGATCGTAGACCCGGTCGAGTTCCGGTGCGGTGAGGTCGGGGAGGATATCCCGCATCGGCTGAATCACCCGGCCCAAAGCCTCCAAATCCCGGATCGCATCACGCTCCAGCGCCATATGGTACTCCAGGGTATCGATGTCCCCGTGGAGGATGACATCCTCCTGCGCCTCCAGGATCTGGAGGTAGGTCTCCAGCTTCGTGCGCTGCGTGTGAAGGTGGTGGCGAAGCGTATCGGCGATCCCCGGATTCACCCGTGTGCTCCCTGCGACTATCCGGCGATGTTGACGCCGGACACCGGAGCCTGGGCGCCGGCGGCTGTGTTCTCGATCTGTTTCCACGCATCCCTGAGGCTGGCCATGAGTCCACGGATCTCCTTGAGGGGCGCCACATCCTTCTGGACGTTGCCTTCCATAAGACGATCGTTGAAGTACATGTACAGGCGGAACAGGTTGTGAGCGATCTCGCCTCCCTGCTCCATGTCGAGGGCGACCATGAGTTCGGTCACGATATCCTGCGCCTTGACGATGCCGTTGTTTACCTTGTCGAGCTGTTTGGTCCCGGTCTCGAGTAGCGCCGTCGCATCGTCGATCTGTCGAATCGCCTCGTCATACAGCATGACGATGATGCGTCCCTGCGACGCCGTCTTGACTCGTGTCTGCCGGTAGGCATGTACGGAACCCTGCTGATACGCCATGGTACCCTCCCCTTTATCGTGCATTGTCCATCAGGGTCGAGACCGGAACGATCTCGTACCCCCGCTCGATCAACCCGTTGATCAGTACGTCCAGTCGCTGGAAGAGGTAGTCGTTTCGACCACCATCCGGACGATCGTCGCCCGGCTTGCCGACGGTCATCGCGATGATCGACCCCGGCTGTTTCATTTCCATGACATCCTCAATGATTTGCGCCGTCGGCTTGTACAGCCGGGAAAACCCGGTCTCGTCCCGCAGCGGCACCCAGTCCTGACTGTCCACATCGCGACCGATGTAGGCGTAGTTCATCTCCCGGGACGCCGAAATGATCGTCGGACTGGCGAAGTAGTACGGCGCGTGCCACAACAGCGAGAGTTCGCGGCCGGTCACGTCGAAGTACTCGTCCTCGTTGCGCGCCAGTCCCTGTTTGACGAACTCGGCATTGATCTGGAACCGCCCGCTGGACATATCGAAGTAGGTGTAGAACAGACTCCCGACTTCGTGGCCGCTGTTGGCGATCTCGCGCACGGCACCCGGATGCCGTCGAATAAAGTCACCGTTCAGGAAAAAGGTAGCGCGCAGATCGTATTCAGCCAAGGTATTGAGAATTTCGGTCAGTCCGGCCACAGAGTTGATCGCGTTGAACACCAGGGATACCTGTCGCTGACGGATACGCGATCCGTGTGAGAAGTTGGTGAGATCGACCTGCTGATCGCGATCCGGGAACGGCTCGTACTGCCGTTGCGGTCGCGGAAAGAGCGGCACCGTGCCGTAGGAGTCCACGTTTCGCACCATCACCATGTTGCGGTAGCTGCCGCGGGAGAGATTTTCCAGGTACACCCGGTAGTCCTCACTGGAAACCGCGGTCTCGGCCACCTGCAGTTCGTCGGTGTCCAGGGCTGTCCACCCGTCGGCGCCCAGTTCGTAGACCGTGCCGCCGCTCACGGCGCGGACGGCTCCGGAGTCGGGGGCGAACCCGTAGTCGTCGACGCTGCTGAGCGCAAGCAGCTCACGACCACCGTCGGCGGCGTCCAGGGACCGCAGATCCACCCGCTCGATCGTGTGGCGACCCGCGAGAATGACTCGGGTGTTGCCCTGCCAGATCGTGTGAATGAGCCCGTCGTGGGTCACCGATTCGGTTTCGGTCCAGTCGCTGTAGCGTCGGACCGAGACGCCCTCCTGCGTCCAGACCGCGGCACGGGTCCCGTCCGGCGACATCGAGATGCCCAGAACGTCCTCGTCCTCGGTCTGCTGGAAGCGGCTGCGGGTCTCCTCGTTCTTGAGGTCCAGACGGTAGACGCTGGTGGTCTGCTCGCCGTGAAAGATGCTGCCGGTCATCACGGTGAGCACGTCATCGTCGGACCACAGTACGGTACGGACGCGCGTGTTTCGTGGCAAATACAGGTACGGGAGAGAGAGTGTATCGCCGGTGGAGGCGTAGTCATCGGTACGCATGAACAGAACGTTCACGCTGCGCCCGTCCTTGCTCAGGAGGATCTTTCCGCCGTCGGGGGAGATCCAGAAGCGGTCGAAGTTGGGATCGAAGGCGTAGGGCAGCTTGCCCACGATCGATCCGATCCCCAACAGGTCCTGGTACAGGGAGCGCGTAAAGAACTCCATCCCCAGAACGCGGTACACGAGGGAGCCCCGGACGTAGTACAGCGTGTTGTCACCGGTCCAGCGAACGCTCGCAATCGTGCCCGGCCCGATCCGCCGCAGGTTCTCGTTGAGCGTACGCCCGCTGCGGTACTGCTCCATGGAGAAGTAGTAGAGCTGGTTGCCCTTGCTGTATACGAAAAAGCTCGAATCGCGGGACCACCGCAGAGGCGCGGCATCCAGGGTGAGTTCCACCTGCCGCGAGACGGTAGTGCGCTGGTCGGTGCGGATGTCGTGGAGGCGCAGCTCGCCGTACCCGGGAGAGGTCGGTACCAGATAGCTCAGGTACCGGCCGTCGGGACTGGCCCCCACCGCTACGGTCTTTCCGGTCTGTACGTCCTCGCCGTTGACAAAGGCGGGAAAGGCGCCAACGGGAGTGAATCGCGGCGCGGGACGGGTGTCCGCGATCGCGGCGCTGGAATCGGCGGAGGCGGTGTCACCGGCGGAAGCGCCGTCACTATCGGCGGCGCCGTTGCTGTCGGCGGCTGCGTCGCTATCGGCGGCTGCGTCCGTCGTCGCCGCCGGCGTGCGAAACACGCCGAATCGGTTCTGAATCTGAATCTGTCCCCCGTTGCCGAGGGTTACCACGCGTTCCGGAAACACCGAAAGTTGCCGCATCTCCGCCCCGGGGATGTCCGCGTACAGGAGCGTGTGGTGTGTCCCCAGGCCGGGAACCGTGCTTTCCGCGGTAAACAGGAGCTCGCTGGACGGGTTGAGCTGCAGGCCATCGAAGAGAACCTGGGCGGTCGAGTTGAGGGCGACAAAAGAAAGTGCTGTGAGCACGAGAAGAACGCGTTTCAAAGTCCTACCTCCCGGTGACGTTGAAGAATGTCGGCACGTTGGGACGCAGAGATTAGCAAAGAATCGGAAAACTACGGGCAGTGGGCCGCTTCCTGCAGCATTCGATCGAGCTCGGCTTCTATGGATTCAAGCTCCTCGTGGAGCTCGTCCAGCCTGCGGAGCAGCAGTTCTCCCCGCCGTTCCTCGATCCGGTCGAACGGCTCCTGGAGGAACTCGTCGAGGGGCTGCGGTCGCCATGGTGTGCTCTCGCCCGGTCTCATTGAGCCAACTATAGTGGTATGGTCCGAGCCGTGCAACGGATACCGCGCGAGTTTCTCGTTTGGATGTTGCAGACGTTTGTATTTGCGGTAGACTGACTGCACGATGGCGCAGCCGAAAACGCGGATTCGGTTCAACGTGAGCGTCATGGCGGCGATTCTGATCGTGGTCCTGGTCATGACCCTGGTGACAATCACGATGATCCTGTCCGTCAGTGACCGCTCCGCCAACCGAACCGCCGAGACGATCTTCAGTACGTCAGCCAGCCTCGCCCGGGAGCGGGCGGAGGGACTCTTTCAGACCGCCCGCGACATCGCCGCCGCGGGCTCTGTGGTTCCGGGCATGCACACCCCGCTGGACACCTTCTCCGTGGACCACCCGGCGCTGCCGTACCTGCGACAGGTCCTGCGCGGCACCCCGGTGCTCTACTCCGTATACGCCGGCCTGGCGACCGGCGATTTTCTGCAGCTGATTCGCGTATCCTCCGACACCGTGGCGTCGGTCCACGACGCACCGGCGGAAACCGCGTTCATTCTGCGCAGCATCGCCGGCACCGGCGACGACCGCCTGCAGTACTGGAGTTTCATGAGCGCCGACGGCCGCGTCCTCGGACGGCGCATCGACACGCCCGCGGGATTCGACCCGCGGCAGCGTCCGTGGTACCTCGCCGCGGCACGGGCGTCGCAGACCGATGGTACCGACGGCGGCGTGCCCGCCGCCGACGCTGTGGTCACGCCGCCCTACCTGTTCAACTCGCTCCAGGAACTCGGCGTGACCGCCTCCCGCGCCATGCCTGACGGGACCGGAGTCTTCGGCGTGGACGTGACGCTGGCGGATCTGCAGCGCTTTGTCGACGAACAGCGCGTGTCCGCCGGTGGCGGGCTTGCGATCGTGGACAGCACCGGCTCGGTGGTCGCCGCGAGTCAGCGGATCGAGCCGCTGCTGTCGGCGATCGATATCGCGGGCACACCGGAGTCGCTGGGGCGCGCCTCCGACGGCGACGGCAACTCCTGGTTCCTGTGGTCCCAGGGGTGGACGATCGCCGGAGACACCCCGTGGCGGGTCGTCGCCGCCGCCCCCACTACCGACTTTCTCGGCCCCTTTGACCGCCTCCGACGACAGATCATTCTGGTGGCGGCGATCCTCCTGGCGATCATGGTGCCGGTTCTGCTGGTGTTCACCCGCTCGCTGACGCGCGTCCTCAACATCCTCGTCACAGACGCACGTCAGATCCGGCAGATGGAGTTTGTGTCCCGCCCGGCGCTCAACTCGCGAATCCTCGAGTTTCACGAACTGGCGGAAGGGTTTGGACAGATGAAAGAGGCGCTGGCGGGACGCACCCGGCAGCTCAACGCCAACATGAACCAGCTCGCGAAGATCATCGAGCTGAACATCGCGATCTCCGCCGAAAACGACATCAACCGACTGAGCGAGCTGATCCTCACCGGAGCCCGGGAGCTGACCAACGCCGACGCCGGCAGCCTGTACCTCAAGAACGAGGCGGGCACCGAGCTGGTGTTCCAGATCGTGCTCAACGAGACCCTCGGGTTCGCCCAGGGCGGGACCAGCGGAAACGAAGTTACCCTGCCGCCGGTGCCGCTGTACCGTGAGGACGGATCGCCAAACGACAACAACGTGGTCACCCACGCGTTTCATACCGGCGAGACGTTCAATATCGCCGACGCCTACGACGCCGAGCAGTTTGACTTCTCCGGGACGCGCCACTTCGACGACGCCAACGGCTACCGCAGTACCTCGATGCTGACCGTGCCGCTCAAGCCCCGCGGCAGCGGCATCATCGGCGCGATGCAGCTGATTAACCACGTGGACCCCGACACCGGCGAAATCGCGCCGTTCTCGCCGGAGATCCAGCGCTTTGTGGAGGCCCTGGCCGCCGGCGCCGCCACGGCGCTCTACAACCGCGACCTGATCGAGGCGCAGAAACGCCTCTTCGATTCGATGATCCGCCTGATAGCCGGTGCGATCGACGCCAAGAGCCCGTACACCGGCGGCCACTGCGCCCGCGTCCCGATCCTGGCGATGATGCTCGGGCGGGAGGCGGAGTCGGTACACGACGGCCCGCTGGCGGAGTTCCGGTTCAACTCCGACCAGGACTGGCGCGCGTTCCGCATCGGGGCGTGGCTCCACGACGCGGGAAAGGTGACCACCCCGGACTACGTGGTGGACAAGTCCACCAAGCTGGAAACGATCTACAACCGCATCCACGAGATCCGCACCCGCTTCGAGGTGATCCTGCGCGACGCGCGCATCGCGCGGCACGAGGCGGTGCTCGCCGGCGCCGACGCGGAGGACGAGGATCGGAAGCTGGCGGAGGTGGAGGCGCAGCTGGCGGACGACTACGAGTTTGTCGCCGAGTGCAACCTCGGCGGGGAGTTTATCTCCGAGGAACACGTGGCGCGGCTGGACCGCATCGCGGCACGCACCTGGATGCGCCACTTTGACGATTCCCTGGGCATCTCCTGGGAGGAGGCCAACCGGATCTCCGACCACGTCGCCCGGGACCTCCCGGTGGAGGAGCACCTGCTGGCGGACAAACCGGAGCACGTGGTGTCGCGCACCTCGGATTTCTACGACACCTACGAGGGCTTCGGGTTCACCATTCCCGTGCCGGAGGCGCTCTACAACCGTGGCGAGCTGTACAACCTGAAAGTGGGCCGCGGCACCCTCACCGCCGAGGAGCGGTTCAAGATCAACGAGCACGTGATGCAGACGATCGTGATGCTGGAGGATCTTCCCTTCCCGGAAGAGTTGAAGCGGGTGCCGGAGTACGCCGGCACGCACCACGAGGCGCTCAACGGATCCGGGTATCCGCGACAGCTCACCGGCGAGGACCTGTCGGTTCCCGCGCGGATCATGGCGATCGCCGACATCTTTGAGGCGCTCACCGCCTCCGACCGCCCCTACAAACGCGCCAAGCCACTTTCGGTGGCGGTCGATATCCTGAGCAAGTTCCGCGACGAGGGACACATCGATCCCGATCTGTTCAAGCTGTTTCTCACCTCCGGTGCGTACCGGCGCTACGCCGAGGAGTACCTCAAGCCGGAACAGCTGGACGACGTGGACATCAACGCGTACCTGTAGCGGGGCGGGTGGCGCGCCGGCGGTGGCGACACCGTGCGAGCGCCGGGCGGGTACGCCGCCGGCGCGCTACAGCAGTTCCGCCGCCAGCTCCGCCAGGTGACTCCGCTCGCTGCGCGTCATCAGCACGTGACCGAAGATGTCCTGCCCCTTGAACGCCTCAACCAGATACGTGAGCCCGTTGGAGTTGGCGTCCAGGTAGGGACTGTCGATCTGGTAGGGGTCGCCGGTGAGCACCACCTTGGCGTCGCTGCCGGCGCGGGAGACGATCGTCTTTACCTCGTGGGGAGAGAGATTCTGCGCCTCGTCGATAATGATGAACTGCGCCGGCAGTGAGCGTCCGCGGATGTAGCTCAGGGCCTCCAGCTCGATGATGTTGTTGGCGATGAGCTGTTCGGGCTGCTTGAAGTTCTGGCGGTGGTACACGCTCATGATGAACTCCAGGTTGTCGAACAGCGGCTGCATCCAGTGCGAGAGCTTTTCGTCCTTGGCGCCGGGGAGATAGCCGATGTCCTTGCCCATCGGCACCACCGGCCGGCTCACCAGCACCCGCTTGTAGGTTTTCTCCTCCAGCGTCTGCCGCAACCCCGCCGCGATCGCCAGCAGCGTCTTGCCGGTGCCCGCCTTTCCCACCAGCGAGACCAGCTCCACCTCCGGATTCAGCAGCAGATCCAACGCCACGCGCTGTTCGTCGTTCAGCGGCCGGATGCCCGCCACGGACTGCATCTTGTGGTCAACGTACTCCAGGGTGCGGTCCCGGCGGTTGTAGCGTCCGATGATCTCGTCCTCGTGGTCTCGGTCGTGGAGCAGGAGGTAGTGGTTGGACGGCAGGTCGTCGGGCCACGGGATGACCCCCTCCTCGCGTAGTTCCGTGTAGGACTCCGACTTGATGTCGATCGAGGAAAAACCGGTGTAGAGCTTGGTGATGTCGATCTTCTGCTTCTCGTAGTCCACCGCCTTGATCCCCAGCGCGGTGGCCTTGACGCGGGCGTTGATGTCCTTGCTCACAAAGAACACCTGCCCACCGCCATTCTGCTGGATCTGCCACGCGGTGAGGATGATCTTGTTGTCGGCCTTGTCCTGAAAGAAGTCGTTGGGAATCTGCTTCGGCTGCGACGCCACCACCTTCAGGGTGCTGCCGTTCTCGATCTTTACGCCGTCGGCGAGGTTGCCCTTCTGACCAGCAGTATCCAGAAAACGGATCGCCTGCCGGGCATTGCGCCCCCGCTCGTCGGAGAACGTCTTGAGGCGGTCGAGCTCCTCCAGGACCCACATGGGAATCACGATCTCACTGTCCCGGAAACTCAGGATCGCGTCGGGGCGATGGATCAACACGTTGGTGTCGATAACGAACGTTTTGTTGGTGGACATGTGTGCCTCCCGGTTGCTGCTCAACGCCTACTTCCAGTGTAGCGGCACTCCGTGTGTTTTTCATGTCCCAACGGCAGACGCCGCCAGGCGGGTGCGCGGCGCGGCGGCGCACGCACCCGTTTCGACGCGCGCAACCGCCGCGACCGACCGCCGCGACCGACTGCCGCAACCGACCTCCGCATCCGACCGCCACGGTCGGGGGGCGGTTACAATTTGGCCCCGTTTGGTGTACACGTATGGGAATGCCTCAGCCACTCATCGTACAGGGTGACAACACCATTCTGCTTGACGTGCACGATCCCGACGCCGATGCGGCGCGGGCGGCGATCGCGCCCTTCACGGAGCTGGAAAAGTCGCCGGAGCACTTTCACACCTACCGCATAACACCGCTGTCGGTGTGGAACGCGGCGTCCGCCGGGCTCTCCGCCGACGAGGTGGTGACCGCCCTGTCGGAGAACAGCCGCTTTCCGGTACCGCCGCACGTGCGCACCACGATCGAGGAGCTTATCGGCCGCTACGGAAAACTGCGGCTGGAGCCGGGCGACTCCGACTACCGCCTGCGGCTGATCGTTCCGGACGCCGATATCCGGGCGGAACTGCGTTCACGACCGGCAATCGCCTCCTACATCCGCGGCGAGGACGGCGAGGATACGTTTCTCATCGACCTCGTGGACCGCGGCAGCGTCAAACTGGAGCTGATCCGCATCGGCTACCCCGTGGACGACCGGGCCCCGCTGATCGACGGCGAGGCCGTGGAGTTCTCCATGCGGGAGTCCACCGCCAGCGGCAAACCGTTCCACCTGCGGGACTACCAGCGGGAGGCCGCCCGCACCTTCTGGGGAGAGGGACGCCCCGGCGCGGGCTACGGCACGGTGGTCCTTCCCTGCGGTGCCGGCAAGACGGTCGTCGGGATGGCCGCCATGGACCTTCTCAAGACGAGCACGCTGATCCTCACGACCAACGTGGCGGCGGTGCACCAGTGGATCGACGAGCTCCTGGACAAGACACATCTCACCGAGGACGACATCGGCGAGTACACCGGCCACCGCAAGGACGTGAAGCCGATCACCGTCGCCACCTACCAGATTCTGGTCTGGCGACCGGACCGCGACAGCCCCTTTCCGCACTTCGACCTCTTTCGGCGCAACCGCTGGGGACTGATCATCTACGACGAGGTGCACCTGCTCCCGGCGCCGATCTTCCGCGTCACCGCCGAAATTCAGGCGATCCGCCGCCTGGGACTCACGGCGACGCTGGTGCGGGAGGACGGCCGCGAGGAGGACGTGTTCTCCCTGGTCGGGCCCAAGCGCTACGACGTTCCGTGGAAGGAACTGGAGCAGAAAGGCTGGATCGCCGAAGCGGTGTGCTACGAGATCCGGCTGGACATGCCCCACGGTCTGCGCACGGAGTACGCCGTCGCCGACAAGCGCGCCAAGTTCCGTATCGCCAGCGAAAACCCCGCCAAGGTGGACGCCGTGGAGCAGATCGTGGCCAACCACCGCGAGGACGCGATCATCGTCATCGGCCAGTACCTTTCGCAGCTCCACGAACTCGCCGAGCGCCTGGATGCCCCGATCATCACCGGAAAGACGCCCAACGCCCGGCGCGAGGAGATCTACGGGGCCTTTCGCTCCGGAGAGCTCCGCGTGATCGTGGTGAGCAAGGTGGCAAACTTCGCCATCGACCTGCCCGACGCGTCCGTGGCGATCCAGGTCTCCGGGAGCTTCGGCTCGCGGCAGGAGGAAGCGCAGCGCCTCGGTCGGATCCTGCGGCCCAAACAGGGGCAGCGGCACAACAGCTTCTTCTACACCCTCATCTCCAACCAGACCGTGGAGGAACAGTTTGCGGCCAACCGGCAGAAATTCCTGACGGAGCAGGGCTACGCCTACCACATCGAACACTGGGAGGACACGTGAGCGCTCCCGGCGAACGGCTGATCCACTACCTGCTGGAACTCGACGACGACTCGTTCTTTGCCCTGTACCGCAACTACCGCGGGCCGGTGGACACCCCCTACAATAAACACGACCTGATAACCGACCTGCGTGATTTTCTCTCCCGCCGGGAGACGCAGGAGCGGATCGTGCACATGATGGACGAGATCGATCGCGTGGTGCTCTCCGCGATCGACCTGCTGGGTGCCCCGGACGAGCGGCGACTGGGACGGTTCCTCGAGGGCGAACTCGAGTACGCGCAACTCCGGGACCGAATCCTGAACCTCAAGGACCGTCTGCTGCTGATCGATGGCCGGGAAGCCACCAGTGTGGAGCTCAACCCCGTTCTGGCGGCGGCTGCGCGGGACGCCGGTCTGGGACCGCACCAGCTCGTCGCGGGAGCGGAGATTCCGCCCCACGAGCGCCGCGACGCCGACGGCCCACCGTGGCTGTCCGTGTCCCTGTCCACGGCGCTGTACGCCTTTCTCCGCGATACCGGCGATCTCTTTACCCGCACCGGATCGATCCGCAAGCGGGCGTCGGGAAACCTGGACGCGCAGTTCGGCGAACTCCTCTCCGGCGAGACCGGTGCCCTCCGTCTGCGCACCGCGGTGGTGGCGCTGGAAACGCTTGGGCTTGCCCGGCGGCAGGAGGAGCAGGTCCATCTGCGCCCCGAGAGCTGGGAGGAGCTGACCGCCCTCCCCGACCGCTGGATCCAGGCGCTCCTGTGGGGGGCCGTCCTCACCAGCTCCGTGGAGCGGGCGTTCGAGTACGCAGAACTCCTCCTGGAGCTCAACGCCGCCATGGACCCGATGCGGGAGTTCACCCTGGGCGAGGTCCTGCGTCTGATGCAGCTCACCGGCAACGGCATGACCCTTCCCGTGGATCGGGACACCGTGTTCCGGCTCACCGATATCGGGTTCCTGCTCGTTCACGAGGAACGGTTTCGGCTCAACCCCAGCGTTCCGACGATCCTCTCGCGGGAGTACGCCGGCAGCGGACAGATCCGCGTCCAGGCCAACATGGAGGTCACGCTTCCGCCGGGGGTCTCGTACAGCCACGCCCTCACCGTGGCCCGGGTTGCGGAACTCGGTCGCTACGACGTGGTCCCCACATTCCGGCTGACGGAGAACGCTGTCGCCGCCGCCCGCCGCGACGGGATCGAACGCCCTCTGGCGCAGCTCCTCGAGATCACCGGGGAACTCCCGCAGAACGTGCGGTTTCTGCTGGACCGCTGGCAGACCCGCGCCGGCGCCGTGCGCATCGTCCGGAGCCTGGTGGTGATCGCCAACGAAGCCGAAGCCGAGATCCTGCGCGCCGCCGAGGAGTTTCAGCAGCTTGTCCGCGAAGAACCGTCGCCGGGGCTCTTTCTGGTGCAGGACGACACCCGCAGACTGGAGCGCATCCTCACCCGTCTGGAACTGGGTGCGGCGGCGGCGGTGGAAGGACAGCGACCGGTGGACGTGGACGTCCCCGAGTACGACCGGCTGTTCCAGCGCTTCCGGCAGCCCTCGCTCATCCGGCAGCAGCCGACGCTGACACCGGCGGCGGAGCGTGCCGCGGGGGCCCCGGACGCCGGTGCGGGCGCCGGTGGAACGGAACCGACCGGCGAGGCCGCGTCGGGGGGCGAGGCCGCGTCGGCCGGCGACACCGCGCCCGCCGATCTCCGCACCGCGTTGCGAACGGCGCTGGAGGAACAGGACCTTCCCGAGGACGTGCGGCAGGAGCTTGCGCTGCGGATCGAGCGCAAGCTTATCCTCTTCCCCGACCAGATCCGCGGAGACGTAATCCCGCAGTACGGTACCGAGGCGCGGGGACTGGACTATCTGGGGAAGATCCGGCTCATAGAACAGGCGATCGGAAACGGAGACCTGTTGGAGGTGATCATGCGGGCGAGCTCCGGGTCGCCGCAGCGGGTGCTGGTACAGCCCCGGGAGATCGTGGAAAGCGGCGACGACCTCATGCTGCGGGCGCGGCAGGAGCCGGACCACCAGGCGATCCGCATCCGGATTCGCCGCATCTCACTGGTGCGGCGCCTCAGCGGGACGCTGCTGCGGCGCAGCCCGCGGTAACGGCGGTCAGTCGGCGAGGGGTCAGTCGGCGAGCGCCGCGCGGAACAGCTCGTACTGCGCCGCCGCCTGCAACTCGAACATCGCCTCGCCGGTGATCGTCGTGCAGCCCGCCGCCGCCGCCCGCACGATCAGCGCCGTCTGCGACGGTGTGTACACCAGGTCATAGACAGTTTCGCTCCCGGCGAATTCATATCCCTCCGCCGGATCGCCCTGAACACCGTGGGCCATGCCCACCGGGGTGGTCTGAACCAGCAGGTCCACGGTGCCCGACTCCAGGTCCCGCAGGTCGCTCATCGAGTGCGCCGCCGCGGCATCCAGGCCGAGATCTCCAGCCAGCTTCGCCGCGCGTTCCGGCGTGCGGTTGTACACCTCAACCTGCCACCCGTCGGCAAGCAGACCGGCCACCGCCGCCCGGGCGGCTCCTCCTGCGCCGATCACCGCCGCCCGCCGGCCCTCGCCGGCGCCCACCTGTTTCCGCAACGGCGCCATCAGTCCCTCAACGTCGGTGTTGTCTGCCCACCACGCGTTCTCCGCCCGGCGGACCAGCGTGTTGGCCGCACCCGTCCTCTGCGCGAGTTCGGACGCCCCGGCCCCCGCCTCGCCGGTCGCCAGCGCCAGCGCCGACTCCTTGTGCGGGACCGTCACCGAGGCACCGCGGATGCCCGCCTCATCGGCAAACTCCACGAACTCACCAAACACGTCGGCGCGGACGGGAACGTACACCGCCGACACCCCGTCCGCGCGCAGCCGAGGATTGTGGTACACGGGCGACTTCGAATGGGCGACCGGTGCGCCGACCACCGCCAGCACCTGCCAGTCCGCCGTCGCCTCGCCGACTCGGTACGTTTCCGCCAAAAGCTGCGGAGACACCTGCCCCGGAGCAGCCGGCTGGCCGTCGGGATCGGAGCAGTAGCTCCACGCCGACCCGAAGAGCGCCGGAGCCACCCGCGACGGGAGGCCGTATTCACCCATGGCGATCCATACCGCGGTCCGACCCGGCATGCGCCGACGAAACTCGCGGGCGGCGCGCAGGAGCGCCGTGGTGTCCGAGAGACCGGTGGGTTCGATCGCCAGCTTGGGAATCTCGTGGGGGTTGGTCGCCAGACGCGCCATGAGCGCGGCGATCTCGGCGTGATCGACGACGGAACCGTGGTACGAGCGGATCACGTACCCGCCGCGATCTTCCTGACGCCGGGCGAGCTGGGTCCAGTCGGCGCTGGACTGCCGGTCGAGTTCGATATCGAGGTACTCCGGAGCCACCGCATCCAACAGGCGCGAGAGAAGAAACAGACGCTGGGCGTCGTCGCCCTCCCAGTGACCCTGGTCCCGCAGGCGTCGGACCGTAAGAATGCCGGGCAGACCATCGGAATGGGTGTTCCACCACTCGCCGATCGCGTCGGCGGAGCGTTCTGCGGGTCGCAGGAGGTCAACGCGGAGTTCCACCATGGACGCCCACGCGCGGTTGCGTTCGAGTTGTCCGGTCCACTCCGCAAGGGTTGCACCGGTGAGGCAAAGACAGATCATATCAACTCCTGAAGAGCCAGTATGTCTCATCCGGCGCGAAGATTCTACACGGGGAGACAGGAAGGGCCGACCCGACTCCAGAAGCGGAGGTACGCAGCGTCTCTCAGGCGTCGGGGCAGCCCGGTTCGGCGCCCCGTCCGTCCCGGATGTACGCCAGGACAGCCGCTTCGGCGTCCGAGGCCCGGGCCTGACACGGCGCGATCCCGGCTGCTTCCATCGCCGCCCTGGCGCCACCACCCATACCACCGACCAGGACCGCGTCGCAGTCGCGGATCGCCTCAACCATCTGCATGTGGGCATCGTCGGCGGTGTGGGGGTGATCGTGACCGGCGGCGTGGTTGTGACCGTGCCCCAGGCCGTGTCGGTGCCCCGTTTTTTCCCGAACCTCACGGGAGACGATCTCCCCGTTTTCCACGGAGAATACGATGTAGTAGCGGGAACGGCCGAAATGCGTACCAACCGCCTGCTGATCGTCACTGACAACTGCAATTTTCATGATCGGTATCTTGTCCCGCGGGACCGGGAGGGTCAATTGGATGGCCCAATGACGTGCACGACGGAGCGCTGTGACTCCGGGAGGAGCGCCAGAGCGCGAGCGTCCAGCGTTGCGAGCATGCCCCCATGTTTGATCGCCGTGGCGATCAGGAATGCGTCGGTGATCTGACGATATCCCTGAACGCGATCCCGTAGCCAGGCGGGCCATTCTTCAGGGACCGCCTCAGACCGCCAGAGAACATGCTCGGTACCTGCAGTGAATCGGCTGAGTATCCCTGCGGCCTCGGGAAACGGAACGCGGCGTCCGACGACCGCGGGATTCATTGAAATGCGCAGAAAACCACTCTGCACAATCGCGCACGTAGCCCATCCGTCGGACATCGAATTCCGAAACCATGCCCGCGCGGTGCGGTGGTGGACATGATTCGGCCACGCCGCGGCAACCAGCGTATTGACGTCGGGCATCTGTATCATCGCGCTATTCTTCTTCCAGGGCGCGGACGACGTCATCGGTACCAAACCTCGGTGCATTCTCCGCGACCCCGAAGGTCGGAACACCGTTCTCCGAATCCACAGGCCCCTCGCCGGCACGGCCGGGTGATTCGATGCCCCGTCGCGCGAGTGCCGAGATCGCAGCGCCCAACGAGATGCCCTCCACAAGGGCCAGGCTTCGTGCCACCTCCAGGATGTCGTTGTCGAGATTGACCGTCGTTCTCATTGTACACATCATAGCACCATAACATCACCGCATCAAAGGTTCTCATCGCTCTGAACGTTGAAATACCACCGAATCTGGTCGAGAATTCGGTTGCGGAGGCAATCGGACGGTGGCTGATACGACGATCGAAGAGAAACTGCGGCGCCTTGCGAATCTGCGGGCCGAAATCCGGCAGCTGCAGGAGGAGATCGCCGAGGCCGGGTCCCGGGCTCTGGATGCCGAAGCCGAACCGGTGGGCGAAACGATCGCCGACGACGACCTGGCACGCCTGATTGTGAACCGTTCCCACGATCTGATCACCGTTCACAACGTCGACGGCACCTACCTGTGGATCAGTGCCAACTGTGAGGAGTTTCTGGGCATCCCGCGCGAAAAACTGATCGGAACCAGCGCGTACGACCTCTTTCACCCCGAAGATCTCAACCGGATCGCGCACGACCACGCGGATACCCTGGACATTTCGTCCAGTCACGTCACCTATCGATTGCGGCAGGGAGACGGAAGCTACCGCTGGGCCGAGACGCGCAGCTACCTCAACCGCACCCTCGACGGCACCGTCCGGCTCGTTGCGATCACCCGGGATGTCCACGACCGAATCACGGAACAGGAGCGGGCGCGGCACGTCGAACGTCGCCTCAAAGAGCGCCTCATGGATCTCGCCTCCACCGACGGTCTCACGAGACTCATGAACCGAATGAGCGGGGACGCAACGCTGCGACGCGAAGTTTCCCGCGTCCGGCGTTCCGGCACACAGCTGTCGGTAGTGCTCGCCGACATCGACCACTTCAAGTCGATAAACGACCGCTTCGGCCACTCCGTTGGAGACGCCGTGCTCGTGGGAACCGCGCAGATCATGCGTGACACCGTCCGGGAGTACGACTCCGTCTCCCGCTGGGGTGGCGAGGAGTTTCTCCTGGTGCTGCCCGAGACGGGGCCCCAGGATGCGGCCGTCCTGGCCGAGCGGGTACGGTGCGCCCTGGAGAGTGCGAACAACGCGTCGGGAGAACAAGTGACCCTGTCGGCGGGCGTCGCGACGCTCGGGCCGGATGAGACCGTGGAGGTTCTGCTCGCCCGTGCGGATTCTGCGCTGTACCGCGCCAAGGACGAAGGTCGCAACCGCGTGGTGTCCGGTGCGCCTCCTACTCCCTGACCAGACCGTCCAGGGAGTCCTCCGGAAACAGCGCCAGCCAGAACAGATAGCCCTCAAATCGGGAAATGACGTCGATCCCGGCGGGCGCCCCTGCCGCCGGTGTGTCGCCGTGCGGCTCACGGGCGACAGCAGCATCGATCGTGGCCCGCATCCGGAGGTAGAAACTCCGCGCCTTCTCCCGAAACGCCGGGTAGAGCTCAACGGCCTCGAAGAACAGGAGAAAGTACCGGGGCAGCCCCTTGTCCGTCAGTTCGCCGATGTTCCGGACGAAGCCGCTGTAATGGAGGCGAATCGCCCGGTGCAGGCGCTCCCGGTTCATCGTCTCGAGCCGCGCCCAGTCCACGCGGTCGAACACGGCGCCGAAGTACCGATCGATCACCTCGTGGAAGAGCTCCTCCTTGTTCCCGAAGTGGTGGTAGAACGCACCCTTGGACACAGCGGAGGCCTTCACCAGTTCGCCGTAGGTCGTGCTCTTGTACCCGTTCTCGAGAAAGATGACGAACGCCGTCTCCGTGATGTGTGCCCTGGTGGCGGCGGGGTTGCGCCGACCGGTGCGTTCCGGGTCGCTCATTGCATGACCTTACCCGGTCTTTCCTTTCGCAGCCAGAGCGTGCTCGCGATCGTCGGAAAGAGCAGAAACCACGTCCCGAACAGCGCAAGCACGAACCCCGCCACCGGCGCGGGAAGCAGGTAGCCAAGAATCATCGTGATCGTGAGGACCCCCAAGGGCGACACGACGATGAACCAGCGGGGATACATCGTTCTGCCGCTCAGGATTCCCACCGCGTGCCAGATCGTTCCCGCGTAGAGGGCCACGATCGCCGTGGCATCCCCCATGAAGAAATGTTCCACGATGTAGCGCGTGGTAAGGGAGAAAAACGACGCGTCGGAGCTTCCGACCACGGCCTGCGCCTGCGCCGGCACGCTGAGAAACGCCCAGCCGGCGTGCTGGATCCCACCGATCATGAGTACCGCGTACGCGAGCAGCACCGTGGGAACGGCCGACAACCAGAAGCCCGCGCGACGCATCCCTACCCACCACTGAAAGTAGCTCAACGCGAAGATCGGGTAGAGCCACCCCGCGGACTGGGCGAGCAGAAGCACCCAGTGGGGGCGTCCGTTGGCGGTGAGGATCACGTCGAACACCTGCGAGGAGAAGTACTCCGCCCCGCTCAGCGTCGCGGAATACCCGTAGATGTAGTCACACACGCCGTTCCACAGCGCCAGGATCGATACCACCACGCCGATCCGGACGAGCCGTCGCCGCGTGATCGTGCCGCTGCCGATATCCAGATTGGAAACGGGGTCGGGAAAAGTCGAACTGGTGTCAGTCATCGTGATCTCCTTGTGAATACGGTGCCGAAGCAGAACAGCACGGCGAGGATCGCCGCGTAGGCGAAGGCGTTGCCGATCCTGCTGTAGAGCGTCGGAACGCGATGCAGTGGCACGGATGCCATCATCGTTTTGTTGTTGTTGCCAAAATCGGTCATGGACGCGCGAATCCGCCCGTACTGGTCGAACGCCATGGAGGTGGCCCCGTTGGCGGGTCGAAGAATGGAAAAGCCTCCCTCGATCGCCCGGATCCGGGCCATGAGCGTGTGACGACGGAGCATGCCCCGCCAGTCGAGACCGGGCAGGACCACCAGGTCCGCTCCGAGGTGCGCGTGCCCCATCGAGACCGCCGGGAAGTCGTAGTCGTAGCAGATCGCTCCGGCGACACGGGCACCACCGAAGCTCACCGTCCCAAGAGGATCCGTACCGGGAACACTTCCCTCACCGGGGATCGGGTGGTGTTTGAGGTACGTCTCCGCCACCGCACCGTCGGCGGTTACCCACGTGAGCGTGTTCCTGAACGGATGAGCCGGACCGGTCCCGTCACCGGGGAGCGCGGCGTACGCCGGCACAATGTCGATTCGCTCATCGCGCGCCAGGCTGGAGACCCGATCCAGGAACGCGGACTCCCCGTCCTGCGACACCAGGGTGGAACCCTCACCCCACACGACCAGCTGCGCACCCGCCTCGGCGGCGGCCGGCTGCAGAGTGACGAAGCACACGCAGAAGCGGCCCGCGTCCTTCTCCGGCACGAGGATGGGCTCCTCGTTCTCTTCGCTCACTAACACGCAGCACGAGCCTGATTTGAGCAACGCGTTGACGAAGATGTCGTTCGACAGCACGTCGAGCTTCTTCTGGTCGTCTCCTGAGGAATTTTGGTCGCCGGCCATCC
>CAJWEZ010000013.1 GCA_913030605.1 uncultured Spirochaeta sp. | reverse complement strand
CCCCGGGCTTGGGCGACGGAAAGCGCTTCCGCCGTGCCCTATGCCCCGACCGCGCCAACGCCGCTGGCCCTGGACGATGCAGGCTTGGCGCGCATCAAGACCGCGTTCGTCGACGCCGCCCGCCGCGCCTTGCGCCTGGGCTACGACGTGATCGAATTGCACGCCGCCCACGGCTATCTACTGCATCAGTTCCTATCGCCCCTGAGCAACCAGCGTAACGACGCCTATGGCGGCGACCTGGCGGGGCGCATGAAGTTTCCGTTGGAAGTGTTCGAAGCCGTCCACGCGGTCTGCCCGGCGGGATATCCGCTCGGCGTGCGGGTCTCGGCGACCGATTGGGTCGACGGCGGCTGGAACCTCGCCGATACGGTCGCCTTCGCTCAGGAACTGGGTCATGTTGACGCCGATCTGCGTCGTGTCCCAACGCAGCAATTTGCTGCGCGCACTCAGCACCTTGCTTTCGGACCCGAAGGCGATGATCTCGAACGCCTTGACGCCTCGGGGCGCCTTGACATTGACGGTTTCTCCGACGCGGGCCTTCATCAGGGCCTCGCCCATCGGGCTCCGGCAGATGTTGCCGGTACAGACAAACATTATGCGTATCACGTGATGATGGGTACTAAATCTCCGGCGCGTTTTCAAGGACGTAGCGTTCGGCCTCGGCGTTCCACAGGTTGTTGTGGCGCGCGCAGATCGCCGCGAGCTCCCGGTAGAACGGATCATCCGCCCCCCGCTCGGCAAAATCCTCGATCGCGACCAGCGGAAGATTCTTGGTGGTGTACATCAGCTTCTTTCCGCCGGGGATGTTCGGGAGGTTGAGTGTGGTCTCGGCAACAGCGTTCAGTCCGCCGATGTGCGTGACCATCGCCGCGGGGTTGATGACGCCACGCCCCATGAGATCCAGCGCCTCCCGCATGTCGTCGGTGTTGCCCCCGGATGTCCCGACCACGTGATGGCTGGCGTAGTGCACGTCGTAGAAGTTGAACTCCGCGCGAAAATCGGGATCCGTGGGACCGGCAAAGAAGTTCAGACAGCCGTCCTTGCCCAGGATGCGGTCTCCCTGCTCAACCACCGGCCGTACCGGCGCAAACACAAACACATCGTCGAACCCCGCGCCGTCGGTGTAGGCGATCAGCGCCGCGTCAACGTCGTCCAGATCGCGGGTGTTCACGTAATGCAGCTCCACACCGTTCTGCTTTGCATCCTCCACGGTGTAGATCGACGCCGCCCGATCCAGGCGAGTCTGGTCGATATCGGTCACGACCACCAGTCCCGGCCGTCGGGGGTTGTGGATCGCGTAGTCGATCGCGGCAAGCCCCATGGGACCGACGCCGGCAAGAATCGCCATCTTTCCGCCCTCGACGATCCCCATCGTGTGCTCGTAGGAGCCCTGGGTGGTGTGGTAATTGGCGTGAAACGCCCCCGCCACACACGACACCGGCTCCGCCAGAGAGCCCAGGAAGAACGCATCCCCATCGTACTGAAGCAGACAGTCCTGGGTCATGACCTCTTCCGGAATCACCACGTAGGTTGCGTCGCCGCCGATGAGCCGGTAGGAATACCCGGGAGCATCGAGGGTGCCCTTGTAGTTGAGTGCCGGCTGGATCGAGAATCGCTGTCCCGGCTTGAAGGCGTCCTTCCATTTCTCGCCGACCTCGACGATTTCACCGCAGAATTCATGCCCGATAATCACCGGGTTCTCGGCGATGTCGTCGGGAACGCGTTTGTGGTCGCTGCCCTGTTTGGCGGCCTTGTAGGAGGACATGCAGATGTCGTCTGAGATGACGTGTGCAAGGATTTCCCCGGGGCCGATCGCCGGCAGCTCGAACTCCTCGAGCCGCAGGTCGCTTTTTCCATACATTCGTACGGCTTTCGTTTTCATTTCTTTTCCTCCGCCGTTATGTTTCGATTGGCTTTCGCTTATATTACCATAACTCCCTGACGACGGAAAGCCCAATCAACGCACCCCGGAACCGCGGCGGTTTCGCCGGGCGTGTTGGGTTATCGAAATGAGATGTTGCGGTGGTGTGAGGGCGGTGTCGGGATGTCCGGTTAGCGTCGCGGTTGGTGGTGGAGGGTGAGCACGGTACCACCGGCAGGTTCCGAGGCGGTCAGCTGTCCCTCGGACACCGTCACCGTCACCGTGCGCGCGTCCATCGTGGGGGGCTCTCCGGTCGGTTGTGCCTCACCCGCCGCGGGCACCCCGTCCCTATCGGGGGGCTCGTCGGCGGCGGCAGAGTCCGCCATCCCTTCGGATCGATCGACTGCCTCATCTGCCGGGGGTTCCGGTGGAACCACGTACCACGCCTGCCGGATCGGGGCAACCGGAACGTGAATCCGATCGGGGCGTTCCGGCGAGTAGCGCAGCGAATCGGCGACCGCTGCCAGGTTTACGACGGTGATCCACTCCGGCGCTTCGGTGTCGAACATGCCGCTGGCGGCCCCGTCGACCACCACGTAGCCCAGGTCGCTCCCTCGCAGACGTTCCACCACGAACGAGCCCTCGGGACCATCGAATCGGTATACCCCGTCCTCACGGGAACGTAGACGCCACGAAGCGGTGAGCTGAGAACCCTCAAACCGTTGGACCGTTACCGCCCCGGACCGGTCGAGGTCCACGCCCCCCACCTGTACGAGGATAGCCAGCAGGAGAGCCGTGACGGCGTTCATGTGCCCCTACCTACCCCGCCAGGCGTTTGACGACCTGCAGGAGCTTTTCCGAGTTGAACGGTTTAACGATCCATCCGGTGGCACCGGCTTCCTTGCCCGCGCTCATCTTGTCGTTCTGCGATTCGGTGGTCAGGACCACCACGGGCACGAGCTTGTAGGTGTCGTGGGTGCGGATCTTCCCGGTGAGGGTGATGCCGTCCATGTTGGGCATATTCACGTCTGTAATCACGAGGTGAAAGGTGGACCCGTCCAGCTTGGTCAGGGCGTCTGCGCCGTCGACAGCCTGGACGATCTCGTATCCCGCCTGGTCCAGGACGTAGGAAACGCTCTGACGAACAGCAGCGGAGTCATCGACAACAAGAATGCGTTTGGCCATACGAAAACCTCTGATCTCCACTATGAATGGAATGGCTCCCGTTTGCAAGGGACAAAAAAAGCCCCCACCGTGGCGAATGGGGCACACGGGTGGGGGCACCGCACCAGACGCCCCGGAGCGGGGCGCCGTGCGAAGACGATCGTCAATCGTACAGAAGCTGCGCGATGTCCGGGTCGTCCATGTTGTCGGCGTTGTAGAACACCGCACCGGTGTCGGCATCGGAGACCGACTCACCGTTGGCAGCCTTCACCGCGAGCTCAACCGCGAGATACCCGATCTGGTAGGGGTTCTGCGAGATCGAACCGAGGAAGTAGCCCTGGCGGACCGCGTTCTTCTGCGCTTCACCGGCGTCAAAACCGATGACCTGCAGGCCGGCGTAGTCGGATGCAAGCTGCGCACCGTCGTTGGTGGCGGCGAGAATCGCGACCGCGGTACCTTCGTTGGAGCAGAAGATGCCGAGGATGTTGTCGTCCTCAACACGGTTGAGAACCGCGTTGGCCGACGCAACCACGTCCTGGGTGCGGGGAGACGCAGGAACGACCATGTCGATGATCACCGACGGGTTGCTCGCCTGGGGACCGTCCACGTAGGCCGGGTTACCGGTTACGAGGATGTCGCTCTCGGAGAGACCGTTGTCCATCAGGAGCTCGACCATACGATCACGGAAACCGAAACCGCGGTAGGTCACCGACGCGCTGGTGGCGTCCTGGCTGAGCACGACGAAGGTCACGGGGTTGCTCGGGGTCGCAGCGGCGACCTGGTCGGCAACTTCCGGCAGCATCTGATCGGCGGCCAGACCGGCGGCGGCAGCGTTGTCCGTCGCGGCGGTGGCGTAGATCGAACCCTCGGGCGCGTTCGGAACACCGGAGTCAAATCCGATGATCGGAATGTCGCGACGAACCGCTTCGTTCAGCTGGTCCATGACCGACTGCGTATCGAGGGCGGCAAGGGCGATCGCATCGGGACCCTTGGCCATTGCGTTCTGGAGCATCTGCACCTGGTCCTGGATGTCGGCTTCCGACGCGGGACCTTCAAAGGTGATCTCGACACCGTACTGGGCAGCGGCGTCTTCCGAACCGGCTTTCACCGTCTGCCAGAACTGGTGCTGCAGACCCTTGGAAATGACGGGGATGTACATCGTCCCGCCACCGTCGCCTTCCGCCTGACCGGACGCGAACAGGGGCGTGCCTGCAATAACCATCATGATGATTGTCAGGGATACGATAAGGCCTTTTGATACCTTCATATCAACCTCCTTGAAATATTCTCTGGAAACAACGTTTCCAGTTCTCAATCGTTTTTGGGTGAGTCCGAATCGGACCCTTGCTTGCGGAGAAGTTCCTGGAACTCGCGTTCGGCTTCGCGCTCCTGCTGACGGACCCGGGCCTGCTCGGCCTTCTCCTCCGCCTTCATGCGGGCGTAGGTGGATTTCATTTCCGCCTTGAGCGTCCGTGCCTCGTCGCGCTTGCCCTGGGACGAGAGTTCCCGGATCTGTGTCAGCGTCTTCTCACGGTACTCATCCGCCGGCGTGAGGTACCGGACCTCGGACGCCTTCTTCATGCGGTACATGTCCAGGAGCACGGCGCCGATAACGACGACACCGGTAAAGAACGTCTGGTAGTGCGACTGCAGGTCCATCGCCGGCAAACCGACGCTGAGGACCGACATGATCAGGACACCGATGAGGGTGCCGAAGACGCTTCCGACACCACCGGAGAGCGACGTACCACCGATGACCGCGCCGGCGATCGCAAAGAGCTCGAAGCCCTGTCCCGCCGCCGGAAGGACGGTCGTGTAGATCGCTGCGTAGGAGATACCGCCGATTCCGGCGTAGGCACCGGCGACGACGTAGGCCATCATCTCCCAGCGCTGTACGTTGACTCCGGAGAGCCGGGCGGCTTCCTTGTTGCTGCCGATCGCGTAGATGTAACGCCCCATCTTCGTCTTGTTGAGGATGATGTGGGATATCACCACGATCGCGATCAATAACAACGCCCCGGTTGGAATCGTCGTTCCATCCTCACTGATGAACTTGAAGAAGTTCTTGTACCAGCCGTCGGCGACTGCCCGCGTCGGGAAGGTCGCACTCTGGACGTTGGAAACGATCGACCCGACACCCATGGTGATCATCATCGTACCCAGGGTGACGATGAACGGCGGCATCCCCACCCGGGATACCATGACACCGTTAAAGAACCCGAAGAGGATCCCCACCAGGATGATCAGGATGAGGCTCATGCCGATCGACCAGCCCCACGTCTTGTACGCCGTGCCACCGATAATCGCGGCCGCCATCATGACCGTACCGACCGACAGGTCGATGCCGCCGGTGATGATCACGAACGTGACACCAACCGAAATGAAGCCGATGTAGTACGCCGCGTCGATGATGTTCACGAGTGTCGGGTAGGAAAAGAAGTTCCGCCCGAAGATCCCGAAGAACACATAGAGAATCACCAGCGCCGCCGGCGCCAGCAGTGTCTTCAGCCCGTTTTCCTTAAACCGTTCCCAACTGGTCTTTTCCGATATGGTTGCCATGTTCTGTTCAACTCCGCGCAAGGGTTTCTTGAGATCGCATGGTTGCGTATTCCATGATCCGTTCCTGACTCGCCTCACTGATGTCGATCTCGCCGGTGATGCGTCCTTCGCACATGACCACGATCCGGTCACTCATGCGCAGGATCTCCGGGAGTTCCGAGGAGATCATGATGATCGATTTCCCCTGGGAAGCGAGCTCGTTCATGAGGGTGTAGATTTCGCTCTTCGCCCCCACGTCGATGCCACGCGTGGGTTCGTCAAATATGAGAATGTCGCTGTTCCGGATAAGCCATTTCGCCAGAACGACCTTCTGCTGGTTGCCGCCGGAGAGGTTGCGCACCAGCTGGTCGACACTCGGCGTCTTGATGTTCAGCCGATCGACGTACTCCCGGGTCCGCTGCTCCGCCTTCCGTGCGTTCACAAAGGGCCCCTTCTGGAACTCCTCGTAGGTCGCCAGGACGACGTTGTCTTTTACCGCCAGCCCCAGGGCCAGGCCGTAGCGTTTGCGGTCCTCGGAGAGGTACCCGATTCCGTGGGCGACGGCGTCCTGTGGCGAGGTGATGTGCGCCGGCCGACCGTTGATCTCGATCGAGCCGCTTTGGACCTCGTCGGCGCCGAAGATGGCGCGGGCGGTCTCCGTTCGTCCCGCTCCCATAAGCCCGGCGAACCCGAGGATCTCGCCGCGACGCAGTTCGAAACTGACGTCCTGCACGAGTTTGCCCGCGTTCAGCCCACGGACGCGGAGCACCACCTCGGCGTCGGCACCAACGCGGTTCTCCGTCTTGGGCTCCTCGTAAATGACGCGCCCGACCATCATGTTGATGATGTCCTGCTTGGTCACGTCGGCGGTGTTCCGGGTATCAACCATCTCGCCGTCACGCATCACGCTGACGCGGTCGGTGATCTGGTGAATCTCGTCCAGCCGGTGCGAAATGTGGATCATCGACACGCCGCGAGATCGCAGATCGCGCATGATCGAGAAGAGTTCGTCGATTTCCGTGTCCGTCAGCGCCGCCGTCGGCTCGTCAAGGATCAGCACACGCAGGTCGTGGGAGACAGCCTTGGCGATCTCCACCATCTGTTGCTTTCCGACCGTCAGACGCCCCAGGGTTTCGGTGGGATCGATGTTCATGTTGAGTTTTTCGAACAGCTCCGCCGCCCGTCGGTTCTGTTGCCGCTCGTCGAGGAACACACCGCCGGAACGCATCGATTCCCGCCCGATGAAGATGTTCTGGGCCACCGTCAGGTGGTCCATCATGTTCAGTTCCTGATGAACGATTCCGATACCGACCTCGAGGGCGTGCTTGGGATCGCGGGGATTGAACAGGCGATCCAGGTAGTGGATCTCGCCCGAGTCCTTCTGGTGAATCCCGGTGAGAATCTTCATCATCGTCGACTTGCCGGCACCGTTTTCTCCGACAAGCGCATGGATTTCCCCGCGCTCGAGCCCGAAACTCACGTTCTTGAGGGCGTGGACGCCGGGAAACCGTTTGCTGATCGACTCCAGTTTCAGAAGTGGCACGCTCAGCGACTCCTTCGTTCAGTGATACGCTATGGTCCCCTGCTTCCAGGGCGCTGTAAATCGAAATTCTTTTCGTCTTGGTTGAAAATCTTACGTCGGCGTCAACGTACAAGTGGGAAAATCAGGCGCTGGATGTCCTCGTCGTACATGTTTGACCGCCGCACCACAGCACTGCCCGTGTCGATCCGGTCGGCGACATCGGCGCCACGGATGTAGGTCGCCAGCGTCTCCATGGAAAGGTACCCCATGTTGAACGGCTTCTGGACGACCAGCGCCTGGATCACGCCGCGCTCGAGGAGGCTTACCTCCTCCGTGGAGGCATCGAACCCGACCACGCGCACGGTACCGCCAAGCCCGAGCTCCTCCAACGCACGGCTGACGCCGACGGTGGACCCCTCGTTGAGTGCGACGATTCCGTCAACATCGATGTCGGGACTCACCAGGCGTTCCACGATCTCGCGGGCTCGGTCCGGATTGTTCAGTGCGTAGTCGGGGCCCAGGGTCAATCCTGCGGCGCGCTGCTCGAGCACATCCCGAACGCCGCCCTCGCGTTCCAGCGCCGTGGCCGCACCGGGAACGTGACTGACGATCGCGATCGTGGCGTCCGGCGCCACGAGGGACATCATCTCCAGCGCCGCCTGGCGCCCGGCTTCAAAATTGTTGGTACCGACAAAGGAAACCACCCGATCGCTGTCGACGTCCGAATCCATCGCCACAACGGGAATACCGGCTTCCGCCGCCTCCGCCACCGGTGCACTCAGGCGGTTGTAGTCGCTCGCCGCCAGCACGATCCCGTCGGGTCTCTGTGAGATCACTCCCTCCAGGATTTCGATCTGGTCATCGACCAGCTGTTCCCGCAACGGACCGACAATATGGGTCTTCACCATCTGTTCCCGAGCCGCGACCTCGAGTCCCTGGCGAACAACCTGCCAGAACTCCATCTGGTAGCTCGTCGCTTTGAGGACCACGTAGACTTCGAGGGGTTTGTCTTCCGAGTAGGTGCTGCGCAGGCCGATCAGTCCCACCGCCGCCAGCACCGCCGCGACCGCCAGAATCGCCGGGATCCACCATCTCCGTGTCACAGGTCCTCCCTCCATGGAATCACGATCCGCACCGACGCTCCCCCGGCGGGGTTCCGATCGTCGGGATCATCGAAGAATACCCCATAGCCCGTCCCGAAGGTCAGCTCCAGTCGGCGATGCACGTTCTTGAGCCCCACCCCGCCGCTGGGCTCCACCTCCTGTCTGCGCAGCCCCGCGAGCACCGCGGGATCGAACCCGGGACCGTCGTCGTGAACCAGAATCTCGACGTTCCCGTTCACCGGTCGCGCGCGGACGGTCACCGTCCCGCCGCCGTCGCGGTTCTTGATGCCGTGGTAGATCGCATTCTCGACCACCGGCTGCAGCGTCAGCCGTGGCAGACGGCATTCACGAAGCTGATCCGGCGCGTCGATCTCGAAGTGCAGCCGGTCCCGGTAGCGCATGTGCTGGATGGTGAGATAGCTCCGCAGGTGCTGCAGTTCCGCGTGAAGCGAGACCATCGCATCGCCTTTCCCGATGCTCAGGCGCAGGAGGCGGGCGAGGTTGGTAGTCATCTCGATGACCTCCTCGACGCGTCCGCCCTCGGCCATCCAGACGATGGAGTCCAGGGTGTTGTAGAGAAAGTGCGGCGTGATCTGGTTCTGCAGCGCCTTGATCTCACTGCGCCGTTTCTCCTCCTGTTCGCGCTCGTTGCGCGCCATCAGATCCCGCACGGTGGAGACCATAATCGCGAAGTCCCTGCTCAGGGCGCCGATCTCGTCGCGCCGCTCCACGCGAATGTCGATGTCGAAGCTTCCCTGCTCCACCGCCTGCATCGAGCGCCGCAGCCGCATCACCGGCAGGGAGATGCGTCGCGAGAGCACCAGGGTCAGAATCATGACGATGGCAAAACACAGCGCCACCCACGCCAGATAGTAGCTCCGCAATCGTCGCTGGCTGGACAACAACTGTTCCACGGAGTTCACGGCGATCACCCGCCAGCCGGTCCGGGGAACGGTATTCACGATGTACAGTCGCTGTCCGTCGCCGTGATCCAGCACGAGCTGTGAATCCTCAGCCTGTAGAAGCGTATCGATCGGCTCCGATACCAGGTCGCTGTAGATGAGCTGCTGTTGCGGATGGTAGATGATGCTGCCGTCGGCGTCGGTGATGAACAGGTACCCCCGGGGCCCAAGTTGCACGCTCCGCGCCAGCTGTTCGATCACCCGGAAGTTGAGGTCCACCAGCAGCACGACGTCTCCGCGGGCGCGGGAGAGGCTTACGACCCACCGGTATTGGTCCTGCAGCAGATTCTGAACCCGGGCACCGCTGTAGACCGCGGCGCCGCCGTAGCGCACGGCGCTGCGGTACCACTCCTGTGCCAGCGGGTCTATCGCCGGGTTGAGCGCGTCGTCACTGGAATGCAGGAGCACCCCCGTCTCCGGCCCCACGATAGCGAGCAGACTGATATCGGGCCGCATGCGCGAGACCGTATCGAAAATCTGACGGACCTCCGGACGCACCGCCTCATCCCCCGGGTCCGCCACGAGACGACGCAGATCCTCGTCATCGAGCAGCCCCGTGGCGATCCCGTCCATCTCACCAAGGTAGTTACCGATGCCGGTGCGCACCTGCTCCACGAGCTGTTCGGTGTAGTACGTCGTGGTGTCCCAGAGGGCGTCCCGGGTGAGTACCAGGGCGGTGGTTCCCAGAAAGAGGACGGTAAAGATGACGAGCAGCGAATACGAGACCGCGATCGTGATCTGGATACTGTTGGATTCCAGAACCCGCGGCAGCCACCGCATCACGCCTGCTCCCCGTAGCGGTTGCGGTACTGTGTCGGCGTCATGCCGCAGACTTTCTTGAAGGTACTGGAAAAGTAGTGCGGGTCACGAAACCCCACCTGCGGGGCGATCTCGTATCCGCGACCGGCGCCGGTGCGGAGCAGTTCCTTGGCCTGCTCGATCCGCAGCTCGGTCAGGTACTCCACAAACGTCTTGCCGGTGATCGTCTTGAAGCGCTGGCTGAAATAGCTGACGCTGACCGAAAGGTCCGCGCATACCGCCGTCAGGCTCAGCGAGCTGTCGCGAAAATGCTTGCGCAGGTACTCCTCCGCCGCCCGGATCTTGAGTTCCGCCTGCGTCTGCACCCGTTCCTCGAGCGCATCAAGAATGCGAACCACCAGCGCGCGAAACCAGCGATGGATCGCGTCGAGGCTCGGCTGGCGTGCGAGCTCCTCGAAGGGGTTGGTGCCGTCGGCGAGAATCGTCTCGAACGCCACGTCAAGCGCCTCCGCGGCGTCGAGGACGCGGGCCAGATCGCGCTGCAGGTCGAGCACGCACTGCTTGACCGCGTGGCGCCGGGTCCTGCACTGCTCGATCATCTCGTCCAGCGCCTGCAGCGTTCCCTCGCGGTCAACGATTCGCAGGCGTACGACAAGCTCGGAGGGACCGCCACCGCGATCCTGCCCCCGGGCCTCGCCACCGGCGGGAGCATCCTCCGATACGATCACCCGGTTGCCTCCGGTGAGGAAGCGCTGCATCAGCCGCCGGCGGGCTCCCTGGTAGCTGCGCCGGAGTTCTCCGAGGCGGCCGTAGGCCGGGCCTATCGCAATCGTCACCGAGCCGCCCTCGGTGTCCGGAATTCTCCGCCGGAGCGTGTCGAGCCGTTCCGACACGTCTCGGTCGGCACCGGTCAGGATCACCGCAATGTCGCCCTCCGACGTGATCCACTGCGCCGCGATTCCTGCGCCGGCGAGCGCCTCGGAAACGTGGTTGGCGATCGCAAGGTCGCGAAGCCCCGCCGGGATCGCGAATCGGTCCTCCGCGGTTTCGGCGGCGGAGTCCGGGTCCGGAACCTCGTGCGGGTCCGGGGATACCAGAACCACCCGCACCCGTCCCGGCTCCAGGACGATACCGAGGTCCTCCAGGCGCTGCAGCGCCTCGTCAAGGGAGGTCTGGCCCCCCACGAGGTCGTTGAGCGCCCGCTCCCTGAGCAGCGGCAGCGATGCCTCCCACTGGCGGCGAAGCTGTTCTTCCTCCCGTCGCCGCCGGTACTCGGTATCGAGGTCGGAGGCGAGGCGCCGGAGGACATCGGTGAGTTCCCGGGATGAAATCGGCTTGAGGAGGAAGTCCCACGCCTGCAGTCGTACCGCCTCCTGGGCGTACTCGAACTCGTCGTGCCCTGTCAGGAGCAACACCCGGGTGGTGGGGAACTCCTCCGCCACCAGCCGGGTCAGCTCGATGCCGTCGACAAACGGCATGCGGATATCGGTGAGGATCGCGTCCGGCGCCCGTGAGCGGATCGCCTCCAGCGCGGCCCGTCCGTCCTCATACACGCCGGCGACACGGAACCCCAGTCCGGTCCAGTCGATCCGGTCGCGAATTCCCTCCCGGACCACCGCCTCGTCGTCGACGATCATGATCGTGCGCGGTTCGTGTGCTTCCATCGGCTCCTACAGCGCCCGCAGCAGCTCCAGCAGCAGCGTCCAGGTCCGCGCGGTGGAGGGGATATTGAGCCGCTCGTCCGGCGTATGCACGCCGGTCATGTCCGGCCCGAAGGAGATCATGTCCATCCCACCGACACGGTCGTTGATCACGCCGCACTCGAGACCGGCGTGGAACGCGCCCACCTCCGGGTCCGCGCCGGTCACGCGGCGGTACACCTCCACTGCGGTACGGAGCAGCGGGCTGTCCGGCCGCGGCGGCCAGGCCGGGTACGCCTCCGCCGCCCGCGGGGTGCCGCCGGCGAGACGGATCGCGGCGCACACGACGTCGGACGCCCACTCGATGAGCGACCCCCGCGAGGAACGCTGGCTGGTCAGGAGCGACAGAGCCCCGTCCTCGATCCGCACGGCGGCCAGGTTGGTGGAGGTCTCAACCAGTCCCGGTACGTCGTGACTCATGCCCAGCACGCCGTGCGGAAGGCTCAGAAGGAGGTCGGCGACGCGGCGAGCGCCGTCACCGGCGATCACGCGGTCGGGGCGGTCGGTCCGTTCCGCCGCCGCGGCGAGGTGTGGCTCGCGGTCACCCAGCTCGTCGCGGAAATCGGCTTCCATCGCCGTGACCACCGACTGCACCGTGGCAACATCGCCTGAGGGTACCTCGAG
This sequence comes from uncultured Spirochaeta sp., assembly GCA_913030605.1. Taxonomy (GTDB): domain Bacteria; phylum Spirochaetota; class Spirochaetia; order DSM-27196; family Alkalispirochaetaceae; genus Alkalispirochaeta. Next base: position 64,742 of record CAJWEZ010000013.1, on the reverse strand, counting down.
AACGGCCTGAAACTCCCGCGGGATCGCATTGTGCTTGTCCCCGCCCCGGAGATCCGCAACGCGCGCGCCGGGAACCTCTCTGAGGATCCGGTCCAGCAGCCGGCTGCCAAGCACCAGGCTGTTGCCGCGTTCCTGGTGGATCTCCACACCGCTGTGGCCACCCCGCAGGCCGGTAACCCGTACGATCATGCCGGTTCCGGTTCCCGCGTCCTCCCACACCAGGGGGAGCGTTCCGTAGGTGTTCTTGCCGCCGGCGCAGCCGATACAGAAAAAGCCTTCCTCTTCGGTGTCGAGGTTGATCAGCGTGCGGCCGGTGACGATGGCGGGATCGATCTGCAGGGCGCCGGTGAGTCCGGTCTCCTCGTCGACCGTGAAAATGCACTCAATCGGAGGCAGCGGGGTCTCGTCGGACTCCAGAATCGCGAGCATCATCGCCACGGCGATCCCGTTGTCGGCGCCCAGCGTGGTCCGGTCGGCGGTGAGCCAGTCACCATCCACGAGGAGGCTGATCGGGTCGGTGTCGAAATCGTGCTCGACGTCCATGTTCTTCTCGCAGACCATGTCCAGGTGACCCTGGAGCGAGACGGGAGCGCTGGCGCTGGAGGCGCCGGCACCGGGACGGCGGACCACCACGTTACCCACGGCGTCGGTCTGATAGTCCAGTCCCGCGGCACGGGCGACACCGATCACATAGTCCCGGACGTTCTCTTCCTTCTTTGAGCACCGGGGAATCGCCGAGATGGCGGCGAAATGGCGCCAGACGGCCTCCGGTTCGAGGTTGGCAATTGCTTCGTTCATACGTGACGATTCTAAAGCGAAATCGTGGATGCTGCACAGATGCCCCTCGTTCTCGGTCGCCGACCGCTTGTCCGCGGAGGCCACAATCTGGTACTGTCACCTATTATGAAGTTCGACTTTTCTACCAAGGTCTTCGAGAAAGAGAAGATCACCCTCGCCGGCACGGAAGAGTACATCGTGCGCGGCGGTCGTCACCTGTTTTCCAAGCTCCCCGCGGCGTTTGACGGGATCAAGCAGATCGGCGTCATCGGATGGGGAAGCCAGGGACCGGCCCAGGCCCAGAACCTGCGGGACTCACTGAAGGACGCGGGCAGCGACATCCCGGTAGTTGTCGGACTCCGGGAGAACTCCAGCTCCTGGGCGAAGGCCGAGGCCGCCGGGTTCTCCGCTGCCGACGGGACACTCAAGGAGATGATGGCGGTAATCGCCGAGAGCGATCTGGTCATCCTGCTGATCTCCGACGCCGCCCAGGCGGAACTCTACCCCGCGGTGTTCCGCGCCATGAAGTCCGGCGCCACCCTCGGCCTCTCCCACGGCTTCCTTCTGGGGCACCTGAAGAGCAAGGGCGAGTACTTCCCCAACGACCTCAACGTGATCGGCGTGTGCCCCAAGGGCATGGGCCCCAGTGTCCGGCGTCTGTACGAGCAGGGACGCACCACCGACGGCGCCGGCATCAATACCAGCTTCGCGGTTGAGCAGGACATCGACGGCAAGGCCACCGACTACGCCATCGCCTGGTCGATCGCCCTGGGCGCACCGTTTACGTTCATGACGTCTCTGGAGATGGAGTACCGCTCCGACATCTACGGTGAGCGCGGTATCCTGCTCGGGGCGGTCCACGGCATCGTGGAAAGCCTCTACCGCCGCTACGTGGAAGACCAGGGCATGAACCCCAAGGACGCCTTCAACAACACGGTGGAATCGATCACCGGGCCGATATCCGCCACGATCAGCCACAAGGGGATCAAGGCGGTCTACGAGGGCCTCTCCGGCGAGGACAAAAAGACGTTTGAGGTCGCCTACAGCGCCGCGTACCGCCCGGCCAAAGAGATTCTTCAGGAAATCTACGACGAGGTCGCCAGCGGCAACGAGATCCGTTCGGTCATCCTCGCCGGCGAGCGCATGAAGGAATACCCCTTCGACACGATCGACAACACGCCGATGTGGCAGGTGGGCAAAGAGGTCCGGGCGGCGCGTAAACCCGACGCCACCCCGCTCAACGCCTTCACCGCCGGTGTGTACATCGCCACCATGATCGCCCAGATCGATGTCCTGCGCGCCGGTGGTCACGTCTACTCCGAGATCGTCAACGAGTCGGTGATCGAGGCGGTGGACAGTCTGAACCCGTACATGCACGCCCGCGGCGTGAGCTACATGGTGGACAACTGCTCCACCACCGCCCGCCTCGGGAGCCGCAAGTGGGCGCCGAGGTTCGACTACCTGCTCATGCAGCTCGCGTATCCCGCCGTGGACGCCGGCACCGCCGCCGATCCGAAGCGGATCAAGGAGTTTGTGGAGCATCCGGTCCACGACGCCGTGGGCACGCTGCTGGCCTACCGGCCCAGCGTCGATATTTCCGTGGCCTGAGCGCGGACACGACGCGCGCTCGCGATCAGACACAGCACGGCCGGTCCGCTCCACGCGGATCGGCCGTTTTTTTGTGCGCCTGTACACCTGTGCGCGCCGCCAACGCGGATGCGGTCGCGGTCGCCGCCGCGGGGGGCTGCCCGCCGCCGGCCGCTTCGCGTCCCGCAGGCGCCGCTTGACCGTCCCCGCGTTCTCGTGTACCTTCGCACGAGCAAATGAAGAGGTCACTCCGCGCCCGGTACCGGCACATCAGGCCGAATCGGCGTTCGCCAGCACACAGCGGCGACAGCGTGGCGCGATCAGATGTCCTGCCTACCCTCATTCAACCCCGAGCGTAGTTCAGTCCTCGTTCTTCTCACCCCAGAAAAATATCCTGATCTCATCCCGAAGCCACAGGCGTGCGGCATATCCGACGTGCAGGTGGCGCGTGGAGAGCATCAGACAAAGGAACCCAATGAGTTTTTCTTCTTTCCAGTTTTCCCGTACCCTCGACGCTACGCTCGCTCGTGAAGGATTCGTTGAAGCAACGCCGGTACAGCGCGATGCGATTCCCGCCGCCGCCGACGGTCGCGACGTCCTCGCCTCCGCCCAGACCGGCAGCGGCAAGACCGCCGCCTTCGTCCTGCCGATCGTGCACCGCCTCATGGGCAGCGACAACGGACGCCCCACGCGCCGACCGCGCCCCAATCACCCCCGGGCCCTCATTCTGGCACCGACGCGGGAGCTCGCCGGCCAGATCGCCGAAGTGGTGGGAACGTTCACCACGGGAACGCGCATTTCTCACGCCGTGATTTTCGGGGGCGTCAACAAGAAACCCCAGGTTGCGGCGCTCCGTCGCGGTATCGATATCGCGATCGCCACCCCCGGACGACTGCTCGACCTCATGCAGGAGGGTGCCGTTCGCCTCGACGCGGTGGAAACGATCGTCCTCGACGAGGCCGACCGCATGCTGGACATGGGCTTTATCCCCGACGTGCGGCGGATCATCTCCGCGCTGCCGGCAAACCGACAGTCGATGTTCTTCTCCGCCACACTCCCCAACGAGGTGAAGTCGCTCGCTCAGGAGATGCTCACCGACCCGGTCCGGGTCAGTGTCGAACGCGAGGCATCCGCGGCGCCCAAGATCGACCAGTTTCTCCTGTTCGTGTCACGGCAGCAGAAGCGCGACGCCCTGCGCATGCTGCTGACCGAGCGCCGCAGCTTTCGGGCGATCGTGTTCACGCGGACCAAATACAAGGCCCGCGACGTTGCCAGGCACCTGAACAAGCACGGAATCACCGCCGACGATCTCCACGGCAACAAGAGCCAGAACGCACGCCAGCGGGCGCTCAAGAACTTCCACAACGGAGACATCCACGTGCTGGTGGCCACCGACATCGCCTCCCGCGGTATCGACGTCGAGGACATCGACCAGGTGATCAACTTCGAACTCCCCAACGAACCGGAGAGCTACGTCCACCGCATCGGCCGCACGGCGCGTGCCGGCCGCAGCGGCGCCGCGTTCACCCTCTGCGATGACAGCGAGATCAAGAACCTGCGCGACATCCAGACCGAGATCGGGGCCACGATCGACGTGATGGAGGACCATCCCTACCACGACGGTGAGATCGCCGCCTCCGCCGCCCGGGCCACGCGCCCGGCCGGCGGAAACCGCAGCGGCGGGGGAAATCGCGGCGGCGGAAACGGGAATGGGCGAAGCCGCAACGGTGGCAGAAACGACCGCCGGCCGTCCAACGCCTCCGGTCGCTCCGATGGCCGCGGGCGTTCCGGCGGGCGTTCGCGTTCCGGAGCCGGCGACCAGATGCGCAGGAGCGCGTCACCCGGCCGCCGACACGACTGAGCGACCCCGAACAGACCGATGGCGGGCCGGCGTTGCCGGCCCCGCCCGATTCATCCCGCCGTTTTTCCCTATTTCTTTGCGAAATAGTCATAAAAGTGATAGCTTTTTCTCGTGGCACACAGCACGAGAATTTCACGTTTACAGACCGTTACACCCACCCGGTTGATGGTCCTCGGACTTGCGATCCTCGCCACTCTTCCGGTGGCGGCGCAGTCGAACGAGCTCATCGACCGGGTACTGGCATCACCATCGATCACCTACGGCGACGCCGCGTACCTCGTCCTGCTCGGCAGCGGTCGCATCGACGAGACAACGCCGATCGCGGACGCGGTTCGCGAGGCGGAATCCGCGCCGGTTGCACTCGGCAAAGCGGCGGAGGATCCGCTCACCCTCGGCGACTTTTCGCTCCTTACCATGGAAAGCTTCGGAATCCCCGGTGGCATGATGTATCGGCTGCTGCCGCTCCCGCGCTACGCCACCCGCGAACTCGCCTTTCGCGATGTCGTTCAGGGGCGAACCTATCCACGGATGGCGCTCTCCGGTGAGCGGGCACTCCGCATCGTGGGTCGTGTCCTCACGCTCCAGGAACAGGGGAGGCTGCGATGAACCGTCACGCGACCCGTTTCCTGGGAGCACTGGGCCTCGTCGCCCTCACCGTCTCGGTGCCGCATCTCGCGGCGCAGGAGTTCACCTGGAGTGGAACCGTGGATGGCGAGTCCGCGGTCCGTATCGCCGACTATCTCGATGACCCCGACGTGACCGGATCGGTCACCGCCGCCGTGCGGGTCCGTTCGTACATTCCCCTGGGAACCGACGGCGGGGTCGAACTGCGGCTCCGGCCGAGCTACACCTGGAGCGATGACCGCCCCTATCTGGTGGACGTGGAGCGCGCCTCCGCGGATCTGACGCTGCCGGGTGTGCTCGGAGCCGGAACGGTCCTGAGAGGCCAGGCGGGGCGCGTGCCGTTCAGTGCGCCGGCGCCGGGCGTCCTCTCCCACACCCTGGATGCCGTCGACCTGCGACTGTCGACCCCGCTCGTTCAGGCCCGCGTGGCGGGCGGCTACAGCGGCCTGCTGCTCAACCCGGTTTCGGACATCAGGATGAGCGCCAGCGATCTGGCCGAAGCTGCCGATGATGACCAGTTCTTCGGTCCGTCCCGGGCGATCGCTCTCGGCGAAGTCAGCCTTCCCGAGATCGTTCTGCGCCAGACGGTGCGCGTCTACGGAATCGGTCAGTGGGACCTGCGCAGCACCGATGCCGGTGAGGACTCGCTCAACTCGTTCTACGGCGGCGCCGTGGTTCAGGGCCCGGTGATCTCCGGCTTGTATCACCAGATCGCCGCCACCGTATCGTCGGCAACCTCGACCGTGGAGGGGCAGTCCGGCGATACCACCGCCCTCGGGCTTCACGCCAGCGTCCGACTGCAGTACTACCGGCCCGACCTCTTCGGGTCGCGGGTGTCGCTCTCAGGCACGCTGTCCAGCGGACTGGGCGGCGATTCCGATCGCTTCGTCCCCATCTCCCGCGGCACCGTGGGCCGGATCGCCCAGCTGCCGCCGGAAAACCTGGCCGGCGTCGAATTGAGCTACGGATTCCGTCCCTTCTCCGGCGCCGCGTCGCGTTCGATCCGCGACATCGACTTCAGCGCCACCGGGCGAACACTCTTTCGCGTTGACACCGACCGGGCGCTCGACGCCGTCGGCGCCGCGGCCTCCAGCGGCGGGCCTCTCGTGGGAACCGAGATCCTCGGGCGCGTCGGGTGGCGCGTCCTGAGCGACCTTGGGTTCGCCGTGGAGGGCGGCGCGTTTCTCCCGACAACAGGGTCCTCCGGCTCCTTTACCAGTCAGCGGTCACCCGAATACCTGGTGAGCGTCACAGGATCCGCCTCGTTCTGAACCGAAAAAGGATACACACGATGAAACGACAGAGCACATCATCACCATTTCGAATCGCCCGCCTGACGGTCCTGCTGGTCCTGGGCGTGGCAAGCGCGCCGGCGCTGTTTGCGCTGGATGCGGTGGTCTCAGCGATCGACGGCAAGGTCGAAGTACGGATGACCGCCGACGGTCCCTGGGAGGCGGTCTCCGAGGGCCAGGCGGTTCCGGTGGGCGCCACCATTTCCACCAGCTTCTCAGCCACCGCCGAACTGACGATCGGCGAAAGCACCGTGCAGGTCGAACCGCTGACGCGTATGCGCATCGATCAGCTTGTTGAGGACACCGATACCGACAGAAGCGGTCTCCACCTGCAGGTGGGGCGCGTGAACGCCCGGGTGCGCAGCCGCGAGGGACGCGAAACCTCGTTCCGCGTCTCCAGCCCGATCGCCGTCGCCGCCGTTCGCGGAACCGATTTCAGCTTCGACGGTGCAAACCTGCAGGTCGACGACGGTGTTGTGGCCCTCGCCAACCGTTACCAGGAGACCGTCTCCGTGGGCGCCGGTGAGAGCAGTAGCACCACCGGAGACACGCCGCCGGCGACGCCGCAGGAACAGTCCGAATCGGACGCCACGGTCACCGTTTCCACCGACCCCGAAGCGGGACCCGGCGAGGGCGAGAGCGGAGGAGGGTCCTCCACCGGCACCGGCAACCTGACGATCAACTGGACGTTCCAGTAGGAGGCTCGCGATGAACACACAACGTACGCCGATTCGAACGGCGACGGGGGCAGCCCTCCTCGCCATCATCACCGTGGCACTCGCCGCCGGGTGCTACTGGACACCACAGGGACAGACCGGCGGCATCTCGATCGCCGTGGATACCGGCGCGCTCTCCGCGTCCGCCGCCGACGGGAGCTCCATCAGCGCCTCGGCAACCGGGGACGCGGACACCTTTCTCTTCGCCTACGTGATCGCCGAGAGTCTGCTGCGGGGTGATCCCACCGCGGCCGAGTCGGCATTCGAGGACGTCAACGTGGCGCTCCAGGACGAACTCTCGTCGTTTTTTGAGGCCCAGATCGGCGGTACCGCGGTCGAGACGGGAATCAGCACGATCGACGTGGGAACCGACCTGGTGAAGGCGCAGGTCGGGTTCTTCAGTGCCGGCACCGGCGGCGGCGGCACCAGCTCCTTTTCCGGACTTCGCGCCGGTGAGCGCTACCTCGTGGTGATCGCCGGCTCCAGCTCAGCGTCGCAGCAGGAGGAGCTGTTCGGCTTTGAAAGCGTAACGATCGCCGGTGGCGAAACTCAGACGGTGCCGATCGCCCTCAACCGGACGCAGGCGGAATACAACGCCTACCTCGCCGAAGAATTTGGTGTGGATGGCGGGAGCACGGGGAGTACGGCGCCGGCGACGGTGTCCGTCACGCTCAGCCTGAACCCCAGCGGCTATTTTGGCCAACCGCTGATCGACGTTCCAACAACGCTCTACTATGATGTCATCGACGCGTCATCAATCACCGTATCTCTAACCAACAATACTGTACCCAGCGAGTTCGACTATATTTCTGACTCGATCACCACTCCCAATTTGAGTACGTACCTAACCGCGCTTCCCCTTCTGGAACCAGACGGTAGCGTCATTACTGATTCGTCCGGAACGAATAGGCCATCGTTGCCTGCTTCCCTCCAGATCGACGGGTTCGCGACGGGCAATACCGTTCAGATCCTTGTTACGTCAAAACCACAACGAGGCACTGACCCCGGTTTCAGTACACACGTCATCGGCATTTCTGATCCAGTTACTCTCTCTGAGAATGCTCAGGTAACGGTAGACGTGTACCCCTGGGATTCGGAATAGCGATAGCGAGACGGGACTGCTCGTTTACGTCCCCCGCCGCCCGCTCACGCCGATCAGCGCGGTCAGCAGGATCGCCAGCGTGAGCACGGCGGTGAGGGCGACGGGCACTGCCCCCGCTCCCCAGCGCTCGACGACAACGCCCAGCGCCGGCGGGATGAGCATGCCACCGATGCCGCCGGCGGCGATGATGATGCTGGCGACCTCCCCGGCCCGCGCCGGGTACCGCCGGCGCAGCCAGCTCAAGCCGCCGGGAAAGATCGGTCCCAGCGCCAACCCCGCCACCAGATAGGCCACCGGCGCGGCGGCGTCGACCGTAGCGGTCAGCGCCGCGGCCCCGGCCAACACCACGGCCACCCCGACCATCGTTCCCGGTCGCAGCCGCACACTCAGCGGCACCGCGATCAGCCGACCCACCGTAAACATCAGCCAGAACCCCGACGCCACCGCCGATGCGACCGCCACTGGGAGCAGCGAGAAGAGGTGCGTCGGCATCCAGTTTGAGAACGACGCCTCGGCCCCGGGATAGATCAGATACAGCGGCAGGAAGAGCGCGATCGGCACCAGGAGCGCCCGCTGATGAGCGCGCGAGGCGTTCGCGGCCCCGGCCCGCGTGCTCGCCGACTCAGACGCCGACTCCGACACCGCATCGACGCGTGCACTGGAGACGCTCGCACTGGCAACGCTCGTACCGCCCGGTCCGCCGTTCGCCGCGCCCACCGGCAAGCCATCCGCACCTCCCGCCGCGACACCATCCGCACGCTCCGCCACCGCACGCTCCGCCGCGGCACTCGCCACCACCGCGCGCTGCGCCGCGACCATGCGGTCGGCGGAATCGTGACCGAAGAACAGGAGCGCCGTCAGCATCGCAGCGACGGCGCCACCGATTCCGAACGCCAGGCCCTGGCCTCCGATCTGCAGTGACGCCACCGCCAGCAGCGGCGCCGAGATCGCGCCAATGCTGAATGTGGCGTTAATGAGCTGCAGCGCCGCGGCGCCCACCGCGCCAAACGCCTCATCCACGAGGATGTTGAAGTTAACCAGAAGACCGAATCCAAGCCCCAGGAATGCCACGCCCACCAGGAGCGCGCTCCACGTTCCGGCGATGGCGGCTGCCAGGTACCCCGCGGTCAGGACCGCGCCGCCGACGCGCAGCAGCCAGCGATAGCCCCACCGCCGGGCGGCGAACCCGCCGCCGAGCACGCCGATCGTCGCCCCGGCGAAGTGCAGCCCCGGCAGCAGTCCGAGGCGTGAGGGAGTGACGCCAAGCGTGTCTGAGAAGTAGGGAAAGAATGGGCCGTAGAGTGCCTGGGACGCACCCAGCGCAAACATGGCCAGCGACCCGGCGACAAGCAACAGCCGACCGGGTCCCGGCGCAAAGAGTGTAGAGAGCTGCATGAACGCAGCCAGCCTACACCCGCCGTCGCGGGGCCGCAAGAGCGCGCCGGCAACCACAACGCGCGCGGGTGCCGAGGCGGCCGCGGCGGCCACGACGGAGACCACGCGGCGCGCCGGCGCCGCTCGACCAACCCCGCGGCAAGCCGGCTCCCGCAGCCAGTCGGTTCCTACTCCACCCGGTCGAAAACCGCGGTGATCTCCTCCGCCGGTTCGCGGTCCAGCAGGCTGAACACGACGATCGCGATGACACCCAGCACAAAGCCGGGCACGATCTCGTAGAGGTCGAAAATACCGCCGGAGAGGTTTTTCCACACGATCACGGTGATGCCGCCGGCGAGGAGCCCCGCCACGGCGCCGTTGCGCGTCATGCGACGCCAGAAGAGCGAGAGCACCACGATAGGCCCGAAGGTCGCCCCGAATCCGCCCCAGGCGTAGGAGACCAGCCCGAGGACGCTGGAATCGGGATCGAATGCGATGAGCATGGCGATGATCGCCACCGCGACGACCGATCCGCGGCTGATCCAGACGAGCTCCTTCTGCGACGCGGTGGTTCGCAGAAGCACCGAGTAGAGATCCTCGGTGAGGGCGCTGGAGGTCACCAGCAGCTGGCTGTCGGCGGTACTCATGATCGCCGCCAGGATCGCGGACAGGAACACGCCCGCCAGCACCGGCGGCACAACGGCGTCGATCAGGACGATGAACACCCGCTCGCTGTCGGCGGAAACCACGTCTCCCGGAAGCCCCGCCCGGCCGACGAGACCGATCAGCACCGCCATGGCGAGGCTGATCACGACCCACACGGTGGCGATCCGTCGCGCCGGCGCGATCTGCTCAGCGCTGCGAATACCCATGAAACGCGCCAGGATGTGGGGCTGACCGAAGTACCCGAGCCCCCCACGCCACCAGTGAGATGATGGCGATCCCGCCGAGGGCACCGCCGTCGGTGGTGGTGAACGCGTTCAGGAGTTCCGGGTTGATCCCGCGGACCGTGGAGATGGTGCCTCCGAGTCCGCCCGCGAGGCGAAATCCGATGACCGGAACGATCGTCACCGCGAAGAACATGAGGATACCCTGAAAGAAGTCGGTCCACGCTACCGCCATGAATCCGCCGAGGAAGGTGTAACCGATGATCACGATGACGCCGGCGTAGAGTCCCGTCTGGTACGGCAGGCCGAACACCGAGCTGAACAGCTTGGCACCGGCAACGAAGCCCGACGAGGTGTAGATCAGAAAGAACACCAGAATGAACACCGAGCTGACGATCCGCAGGATTCTGCTGCGGTCCTGAAAGCGGTTTTCGAAGTAGTCAGGCAGGGTGATCGAGTCGCCGGCGATCTCGGTATAGATCCGCAACCGCCGCGCCACGTAACGCCAGTTGACCCAGGTTCCCACGGCGAGGCCCGCGGCGATCCACACCGATTCCAGACCGGCGAGGTATGCGTAGCCCGGCAGCCCCATGAGCAGCCAGCCGCTCATGTCCGAGGCCTGGGCGCTGAGTGAGGCGACCCAGTAGTTGACCTTCCGGCCACCCAGAATGTAGTCGGACAGGTTCTGCGTACGCCGGTAGAACACCGCGCCGACTCCTGTCATGAACAGCAGATACAGAATGAATGTCACCACAATGACGGGATTGTCATGCGCCACGGAAACCTCCAGTGTGAATATGTATGCACAGAATGTGCAAGCTTATCGGTTTCCGCCGTCGGACGCAACCGCGCCCACTCCGGGGGTCTCGCGGGATTCGGGGCGCGCGGGTCGAACGGTGAGACTGAACGCCGCGCGGCCGGTGGCGTCGTGTTCAACCTCCACGTCGCGGTTGGGCTGGACGTGGAGCGTCCAGCTGTCGAGATCGAGGCAACAGAGGTTTCCGTACTCGGACACCTTGAACGGTTTGCGGCTCGACGCCCCCACGGCGCCGTTGTCCAGCGGCAACACCGGCGCGTCGTTCACCAGCCGTTCGATGATCGTCGACAGTGGGGTCCGCGTGTGTCCGTGGATCACGGGGCGGTTTCCCGCCACGCGGGCGTCGTAGACGGTCTCGCGGCGGTTGACGATCTCACGACCGTCGACGAAGGGGTCGGAGCGCCCCAGGTCCAGGCCGCCGTGCACCAGGATCGCGTCGGGGAGGCTGACAAAGTAGATACTGCGCTCCAGCATCGCCGCCCACCGCGGGTCCAGGGAGCCGCCGTTGCCGTCCAGCAGCGCACCGTTTCGCGTTCGCTCCAGCAGGTCCCGCAGCTTGCCTTTTCCGGACTCGCGGGCGGTGAGGATCGCCTCCTCGTGATTGCCCCGGACGATGGTGACCCGCACCCCCTCGTTCTCCAGGGCCGAGACGTACTCCAGCACGCCGAGGCTGTCCGGGCCCTTGCTGATGAGGTCCCCGAGAAGGTACAGCTCATCACCGGGCCGGATCTGCATTTCGTCCGAGAGCAGCGCCCGCGCCGTGCGCGAACACCCGTGGATGTCACCCACCACGAGGCGACGTCCCTTCCCCGGCTCCTCGGGCGCAGCAACCGGGCGCCGTCGTCGGAGCCACTGGATCCAGGAACGCCGCATGGGGTTCCTACGCCTTGCTGGCGCGGGCGGCGGCTTTCTCCACCATGAGCTGGTAGATATTGCCGAAGGCGTTGGCGCGGTTGGGCGTCAGCGTTGCCTTGAGGTCGATATCCTCGGCGAACTTTTCCACCGCTCCCCGCGTCCCGGTGACAACGTCCTCCGGTGTCAGCCCGTTGAGCGCATCGACCATGTACGCCAGCAGCCCGCGTACCACATGGGCATCGGACACGCCGCGGTAGTGCATACGCCCATCCTCCACGGAATCGGCGATGTAGACGTTGCTGATGCAGCCGTACACGAAGTTCGCGTCGGTGCGCTCGTCGTCGGAGATACCCTCGAGCTCCTTGCCCTTGTCGGTGATCATCCGGTACATCTCGAGGTTGTCCATCTCCCGCAGGGTGAGGAGCTCGTCGGTGGCGTCCTCGAGGAACGCCTTCATATCGTCAAGTGTCTTGGCTTCCATCGGTTCCTCCCGGTTGTGCCGCGCTCAGGTTGTTACCCAGGTCGTGCCGTCGCGGCCGTCCTCCAACTGAATGCCCGCCGCCGCGAGTGTGTCACGAATGCGGTCGGCGGTGGCGAAATCCTTCGCCTTCCTCGCCTCCGCCCGCAGGGCGATAACCAGCTCCATCACCGCCGACAGTCGATCCGGCGCCGCACCGGATGCGGCCTCCTCCTCGGGATGCAGCCCCAGCACGGCCCGCACGAACCCGCGAACGGTCCGCGCCGCCGCCCGCCTGAGCTCGTCGGGGGCCGAGGCGTGCTCGGGGCGCTGCGTCAGCCGCGTCAGCTCGAACAGCGCGGCGATCGTCTTCGGGGTGTGAAAGTCGTCACCCATCGCCTTCCAGCAGGCGTCGATCTGGGCGACCACGGCGGCGGCGTGGTCGCCATCCGCGGTCACCGTTCCGGGAGCCGGAATGGCGCGTCCCGCCGCTGCGATCTCGTCCTCCTGGGGCCCGACGGAGGACCGCTCCAGCGGGGCCTCCGCCAGCGCCGCCGCCTCCGCGGCGATCTCGTCCGCGAGCACCTGTTCCGCGTGCTGGAGACCGGTCATGAGTCGCTGGTAGCCCTTCTCCGCCGCCGCAAGCGCCTCGTTGGAGAAGTCCACGGTACTGCGGTAGTGGGACTGCAGCATAAAGAAGCGCAGCACCATGGGGCTGAACGCCTGCTCCAGCCGTGGATGCGCGCCGGTGAACATTTCCTCCAGGGTGATGAAGTTGCCCAGACTCTTGGCCATCTTCTGCCCGTCCACGGTCAGCATGTTCGAGTGCAGCCAGTAGCGCGCAGGGTCGGTCCCGAATGCTCCGTGGCTCTGGGCGATCTCCGCCTCGTGGTGCGGAAACTGCAGGTCGAGGCCGCCGCCGTGAATGTCGAACTGCTCCCCCAGGTAACGCGTACTCATCGTCGTGCACTCCAGGTGCCAGCCCGGAAATCCCTCACCCCACGGACTGCGCCAGCGCATGATGTGCTGCGGCTCCGCCTTCTTCCACAGGGCGAAGTCGAGGCCACTGCGCTTCTGCTCCGCCCCGGCCGTGTCGCGGGTGTTGGCCATGAGGTCCTCAAACACGCGACCGGAGAGCTGCCCGTAGGGCGATCCGTCGCCACCGTCGCGGCGGGCGGGGTCGGAGGCTGCGTCGCCGGCGTATTTCTGCAGGTCGAAGTAGACCGACCCGTCCGCCTCGTAGGCAAGCCCGGCCTCGACAATGCGCTCCACAACCTCTATCTGCTCGAGGATGTGCCCACTGGCACGAGGTTCGATCGACGGCGGGAGGCAGCCCATGCGACGCATGCCGTCGTGGTAGCTGAGGGTGTAGCGCTGGACGACCTCCATCGGCTCCACCCGTTCCAGGCGGGCGCGCTTGGCGATCTTGTCCTCGCCGGCATCGGCCTGTTCATCCTCCAGGTGTCCAACGTCGGTGATGTTCCGGACGTAGCGTACGCGGTACCCCAAAAAACGGAGATAGCGGAACACCACGTCGAAGACCACGGCGGAACGGGCGTGGCCAAGGTGCGGATCGGAGTAGACGGTGGGGCCGCAGACGTACATGCCCACAAAGGGCGGCTCCAGGGCCGAAAACGGCTCCTGCGCGCGGCGCAGCGAGTTGTATACCGTCAGCGGAACGTGTTCGTATCGTGCTGTCTCATCCATGTCAGGGATGACGTTACCGACCGAGACGAGTTTTCACAAGTGCTCGCGCTCCCGGAGGGGTGTCAGCGGCCCCGGCGGGCGCCGGCGCCGTCACGCGAAGGCGTCGAACCAGTCGTCCTCCACGGACCCGGCACCGAAGAAATTGATCCCGCTGACAGAGTCCGCCACCGGCTTTGCCATGTCTGCGAGCACGATCCGGTGCCCCGGGCAGCCGAGACGGGCGCAGACCTGGATCGTGTTCTCCCCCCCGGGAAGCACAAGCTCGATGCCGCGGGTGCAGGAACAGCCTTCCACGTCGCAGGTCCGGTCGATCATCAGGCTCTCGCCGGTATCGTGAACGTAGGCGTCTACCGTCTGATCGCCGTCGCCGGCGTCCGGCAGGAATCCCCAGAGCTTTGAGTGGCTGCCCCAGAAGGCATCCACAAAGATCAGCCCGTTGCGGTCACCGACCCGGATACCGATCCGGATGCTCGGTTCGCCGTGGATACGGACGCTCTCGGTGACCAGGGGGGTTCCAGACCGGCTGAATACCGACTCCACCACGAGAAACTCGTGGCCGTGGCGATTGACGAGCTTCATGCCCTCCGGCAGTGCCTGCAGGAATTCCACCGGGATCTGACTGTGAACGAGCTTCATCGACGCCTCCTGAATGTCACCATTGTAGGCCCACCGTCACGGTTTTTCCAGTCTTGATTCGCGGCCGGAACCGTCGTATAGTGTGCGCACAGGGAGAATTCCTGAAAAGTCCACCATATATGGAGGTAGCGCGGTGAGATGTCCCAAATGCGGCGCCCTGGAAGACAAGGTCATTGAATCCCGCGCTCTCGCCGACGGTCGCACGATCCGCCGCCGCCGCGAATGTCTGACCTGCGAATACCGTTTCACGTCCTACGAACGCATCGAGGAAAAGCAGCTCATGGTGGTCAAAAAGACCAAGGGCCGGCGGGAACCATTTGACCGCGCCAAACTCGAGAAGGGCATACAGCAGGCGCTTCGCAAACGTCAGGTGAGCCAGGGGCAGATCGCCGCCATGATCGACGAGCTCGAGGAACAGGCGATTCACGAAGGGATGGAGAGCCACGAAATCACCGCCGCACGAATCGGCGAATTTGTTCTGGAGCAACTGGGTCGCCTCGACACCGTGGCGTACATCCGCTTTGCATCCGTCTATCGCAACTTCGAGAGCGTGGATGAGTTTATGCAGGAGATCGATCGTCTGGCGGCGGCAACGTCGGCGCCCGGCTCCGCCACGGACAAAAAAAAGGGCGTCGGCTGAACGCCGACGCCGCGTAGTGGCGAAGGGACTTGAACCCCTGACCGAGCGGATATGAGCCGCTTGCTCTACCAACTGAGCTACGCCACCATATCTGTGAGGCGGAAATATAGCAGGTCCCCCCGGGTGTGTCAACGCGCCGGTGGCGCCAGTGGTCCCGGCAGCACACGATAGGAGACGCTATACGAGATTGTGCTGCCGGGCAGTTTCCATCAATCGA
Organism: uncultured Spirochaeta sp.; assembly: GCA_913030605.1. GTDB lineage: Bacteria > Spirochaetota > Spirochaetia > DSM-27196 > Alkalispirochaetaceae > Alkalispirochaeta. Next base: position 49,193 of record CAJWEZ010000013.1, on the reverse strand, counting down.
CGGTTCCAGGTGTTGTAGCGCAGGAACCGCGTCTTGTCGCGATAGTCGTCTATGCGACTCATGCGCTCCTGTACCAGCTTGACCGACTTTCCCAGTACGGTGATACGGTCGTCACGGTCACTCGACCGTTCCCTGGGGAGAATGCTGGAGTACAGATAGTTGTACAGCCCCGCATAGGGATCGACGCTCAGGCCGTCGTTGCCGCGGGTCAGGCCGTAGAACAACGGGACCGCTTCCTCCTGCCGTCCGGTGAGCGCCAGCATCCACGCACGGAACGCCCGGATGACGCGCAGAAGCTCACTGTTCCCGGCGCGGTCGGCGATGATGAGGTCCTCCAGGGGCGCATACCCGTTGTCCCAGCACACACCGAGGCGCGGCCAGCGGTCCGCTGCGGACTCTATCTGTTCCGCCCGCTCCAGGAGCACCAGGACGTCCTCATGCAACCCGTCACGGATCATCGCCTCGGCGGCAAACAGGAGTTCCTCGGCCGAAAGCTCGTCGATGTCCTCCACCGTGTGCGGCGGGCGGTCGTCGGAGAGTACCTCCGCGCGGTGCGTCCACGCCCCCACCGTGCGGGCCGGTCGCTCCATCCCGCAGGCACGCGCCCATTCCGCGGTCATGCGAAACCGGGACGCCGACCGCCGGTACTCTCCGAGTTCGAAGTCGATCCGCCCCAGGGCAAACCAGGCGAGCATGAGCCACTCCGAGAACCCGCTGCGCAGGAGCGGTTCCTCGAGGTCCGCAAACTGACCGGCCGCCCGCGACAGGTTCCCCACCAGGAAGAGCCGCACCGCGTCGAGCGACCGGGCTATGAGCTCCGTGGCGTGGTCGGTCTGGGCCTCTTCCCGGGCGAACCCCAGGTACTGCCCCGCGTCGCTGAGGCGACGCTGGACCAGCAGCACGCGAGCCATGAGTAAATGGCTCGACCCGGCGCCACCGGCACCAGGGTGCTGTCGCAGCAGGGTGGCGCGTTTTGCCGCATCCAGCGCCTCCCTGTACCGACGGTCGGCGAGCAGGTACTCCCCCATACTAAGCAACACGTCGGCGCGTACCGCCGTCGGGAGTCCCGGGTCATCCACCGCCTGTTCCAGCGTGTCGTAGTCACGACGGCAGTGATGGGGGCCGCGGCTATCGCGCAGATACAGGCGAAGACGCGCGCTCGCCTCGCTCGCCCGCGCCAGCGGGGCGCTCGAGGCGCTATGAGCGAGCACCCGATCAAGGGCGGTAAAGGCCGCGCCACCGGCGAGTATGTGAAGCATCGCGTGACGCCGTTCGGTCCGATGGGTGCCGGTGAGGAGCGGCTGGAGAAACGCCCAAATCGGGGGAGACAGAACCAACGTCCCCGATCGGAGCTGTCCCTCGAGGAGATCCACAACGGTCTCGTCGATCTGGCGCTGCTGCGCCTCCGGGATCAGGGTTGCGATCCACGTATCGAGAGCCGGGTGGACCTCCAGCGTCCAGCGCCGTCGGATCAGTCCCAGATCATCGAGTTCGTTGAAAATCCGCGCCCGTTCCGCCAGACTCACGCCGATTCCCGGAAAGAACTCGTTGAGAAGCCCGTCGTCCAGCGCACCCCGAAGCCGGTGGAGCAGGTACAGCGTGCGTCGGTGGTTTTCGGGCAGGTCCCGGGGATCGGAATCCGGCCGGCTCCAGTACGAGTGCGCCGCGGCGTAGCGGTCGCCGTCCGATACGCCCCCGACGGAGACGCTCCCGCGCAGTTCAACCGCCGTCCAGTCCGGCGGTGCGGCGCTCGACGCCACCGCCAGCAGCTGGATTGCCGGGCGCCGGAGCCGCGTCGCCACCGCGTCGGTCACCTGGGGGGAGGAACGGTCGGCGTCGATCAGTTCCACGCGCACCCACCGCCCGGTAGCGGACAGTGCAGACAGCGTTTTTTCCAGAATGAGGGCCAGTTCGCCCGTCCGCCATCCCTCCGAAAGCAGGTTTGTGGTCGGCTGGCTGAACCGTTCCCGAAGGAGTCCCAGGGCCCAGGCACCGTGGGCATCCAGTTCCGCGTCTCCGGTATCCATGGACGGACGCCGCGCACCGGTAGGTTCCGGCAATCCCGCCACCACCACCTGCAGAACGTCGGTGACATCGCTGTCGGGGCGGCACTGCACCACGATGCGGGGAACCTCTCCGGCGATCGCCTCCAACGACTCCGCGATCATTGCCGTGTCGGCGCCGTGGAACCACACGCTGTCTCCCCCGCGATCGTGCAGGACACGCGAGATCTGCTCCTGCACCTCGGAATCGGCGACGGACTCGGCGTACGTCGCCCGTCTCGGCACGCCGTCTCCGAGGAACGCAACCACCCGATTGAGCCCACCGTTCCGTTCGGTATTGACCAGCGGGGCGATCGCCGCCAGCACGGGATCGGTGACGTACGCGGTATTCTGGGTGCGGGCGAAGCGCAGCAGACGCTGCATGCGGACGAGTTCCTCCTCGCCACCTGCACCGTCGTGGTAGTCGAGGACCACCGAGAAATCGAGCAGGTCCTCCGAGCGTCCGTGGAGTACCTGGAGCACGCGGCGGCCCAGGAATGCAATCGCGTCCGGCTGAACCTTGATGCCGTCCGACTCGGCGAAGAGCAGCAGATCCCCGTCACCGGACACGAACTCGAATCCCGCGTTCTCGAGCGGTGTACGGAGATCTTCGAACAGCTGGTCGTACCGCTCGCGGTGAATCCGTGCGATCTGGCGCATGCCCGCGGCTTCGATGAGCAGAAAGTACATCACTGTCCTTATCGGCATTCCGGTGGCCGCTGATGAGGGGCCCCCGGGAGAGGGCGCGCTGGGTCAGCGGTCCGGGGACCGGTCGGAAGCCGGTTCGGCCTCAAGATCGTCGACGACGCCGTTGGTTTGGTATACCCGCAGAAGCACCGGTGTCCCCGGGAACCCAAGCAGAAACGTCGCCTCGTCTCCGGGGGCGTCAACAGCGTATACCCACGCCGCCGGTCCACGTCCGGTGACCACCCGGCGAACGGCGTCCACCACGTACTCCGGAAGCTGGCTACCATCGTCGCGGCCCACCGCATCCCATGATTCGGTCGCCACCGCCAGCGCCACCCGGTCCGCGGCGTCGGTCGCCGAGTCGGTCGTGACCACCCGCACGCGGCCGCCGAGGCGGGAGGAGACCGCCGGTACGATTTCGCCGCCGGAGGCAGGGTACACGGGCGTCCATCGGGCGTAGGTGCGCGCCTCGGGACCGGGCGGAATCGGCTCGAGGAACTCCCGGCGGGGGGAGGAGGACACGGCGTCGGTCGGCACCTCCTGCGCCTCGGCGGAACCGGTATCCTGCTGCACCGGCGATTGCGGCGACGAGTCCGCCCCTGACGCGCCTGACGCCTCCGACACCCCGACTGCGCGTGCGTCGGCGTCTTTCCGGGTGCCGCCGTCCATGCGGACCACCCCGGCGCCGGGATCGTTCACCGCCGTTGCGGCACCGTCACGCCGGGCAACCATCACCGCAAAGAACACCGCCGCGACAAGCGCCACGGCCAGCGCGGCGACCGCAGCCCCAAGCAGGATCCTCCGACCGGAACCACTACCAAGACTCACCCGGCAATGGTAGTATGCCGGCACCACTATGAACAGTCCTGACATCTCCCGTCATCTCGAATCCGACTACACTTCCCCGATTCGTGATCCGCTGTGGAGTCACATTTATCTCTCCCCCGGCATGATCCGGATTATCAATACCGAAGTGTTCCAGCAGCTGAGCCGGATCAAGCAGCTCGGCCCGACGTTTCTCGTCTATCCCGGCGCCACCCACACGCGCCTCAATCACAGTCTCGGTGTGTTTCACATCGCCCGCCGCATCATTACACGCCTGGTCCGCCATCCCGACGCGCCGTCGCTGACGCTGGAAGGCGTTAAGGCGTTTCTGCTGGCGAGCCTGCTCCACGATGTGGGCCACTTCCCCTATACGCACAGCTTTAAGAGCCTGCCGCTGGCGGAACACGAACAGCTCACCGGGCGCTTCGTCCAGGAGGGAGACCTGGCCGGCACCATCCGCAACGACCTTGGTGTAGACCCCGCGGTGGTGGCGGCGATCGTGGACGAATCGATGGACGCCGGCGGAAGTGAGGAGGTGCGCCTGTATCGCAGCCTCCTCTCCGGAAGCCTCGACCCGGACAAGCTCGACTACCTCAACCGCGACGCGTACTTCTGCGGCGTCCCATACGGACTGCAGGATATCGACTTCGCCCTGAGCCGCATGGTTCCGGTAGGCTACGACGGGATCGGCCTGGAGGAAAGCGGCGTGTCGGCGGTGGAGAACATTCTCTTCTCCAAGTATCTGATGTACCGCGCCGTCTACTGGCACCGGACCGTCCGTGTCGCCACCGCCATGATCAAGAAGGCGGTTCACATGGGACTGCAGGACGATGCGATCCGTCCCGAGGATCTCTACGGGCTGGATGACGAGCTGTTCTTCGCACGGTTTGCGGGACACCCCTACCCGCCCTTTGAGCTCATATCGCAGGTTGGCAACCGACGCCTGCTCAAACCGGCGGCGGACATCTCCTTCGATCCCGCCGACACCGGGCACCAGCGCCTCACGCAAATGGCAACGCGGCAGGCGCTGGAGCAGCAGCTCGCCCGCGAGTTCCGCGTCCCCGAGCACCAGGTGATCGTGGACCTCCCGGACCCGGTCTCCTTCGAGGCCCACTTCCCGATCTTCGTCGATGGAGAGGCTCACGAGTTCGCGGAGAAGAGCGTGTTCTCCGCCGACGTGGTGAGCCGTTTCACCGAGACGATCCGGCGCATCCGTCTCATGATCCCCCATTCCGTCAGCGACCGACTGGATGATCCCCGGAAGGTCCTCGAGGACGCGATCCGCAGTGTGGAATAGCCTCGTCGACCGCCAGCCCCCGCCGCTGTTCATGCGCTTTCTCAAACGCATGGGCTCCGGCATCAACAGTCACGGGATGATCGCCGACGGCGACCGTGTGCTCGTCTCGGTCTCCGGCGGGAAGGACTCGCTGGCGCTGGCGCTGGGACTGCGCATGCGGCAACGGTTCGTGCCGATCGACTACGAACTCGTTCCGGTACTCATCAACTGGCGCGAGCACCCCCATCAGCCCGACGCCCTGGAGGGGCTGCGAGCGTTCTTCGACGCCCTCGGTACCCCGCTCACGGTGATAGACGCCGACATGAAGCCGGAGTCCTTCGGTGGACGGTTCGACTGCTACCGCTGCGGACGCAACCGCCGCCGCATCCTCTTCGATATCGTCCGCGAATGGCCCGGTCGCCCCCTCATCGCCACCGGGCACCATCTGGACGATGTCGTCCAGACCACCCTCATGAACATGACGATGCGCGGATCGTTCTCCACGATGAAGCCGGTGCAGGAGTTCTTCGGCGACACGGTGCGCGTGATCCGTCCACTGTGCGAGGTCCGGGAACAGATGGTGCTCGACGTCGCCCGGGCGGCGGAACTCCCGGTGAGCAATATCGACTGCCCGTTCCGGCAAAAGAACATCCGGTCGCGAATCGGCCCGGTGGTGGAACGCCTTGCGGCGATCAATCCCGGTGCCCGGGAGAACATCTACCGATCCCTGACCAACATCGAGCACGAATACCTTCCGTGACACCCACGGATGATGTACACTCGAAAAGCGTATATGAAGCCAAGTCGACTGATGCAGGAACGAATCCGCAGAACCCAGGTCCTTCTCCGGGAGCTGGGCTACGAAATCCAGGAAGGTGAAGTCACCGAGGACAGCTACAGCGCGGGGTTTGTCGCCCCCGACGGGTTTCAGGCGGGGTTCTTTATCGACTCCGACTCCAAATTCCTCGAGCTCGCCTTTACCTTTACCTTTGGGAACATCATGGCGGACTTCGTCCGTGAGCGGATCGAGGAGATGCTTCACACGCTCTACGAGTACGGGTGCTACCTCTCCCTGCAGATCGATCAACAGGAAATCAGCTACACGATCTTCTCCAAGATCTACTTCGCCGGCCTCAACTACTTCGCCCTCAAGGAAACGATCCGCGATTTCCGTGATGCCGTTGACGCCAACCAGGAGATCTTCGAGATTCAGATGGAAAACGAAAAGGGAGCCTCGTATGGAGATTCATAACCTGATGGAAGAGCTCGTGCGCGCCACGGTGGAGGAAATCTGCAGCGAGGATCAGGCGGGGGCGCAACGCTACTGCACGGCGCCGCAGTGCCGCACCGACGCGGTGTGCTACGTCCTCAACCGCGTTCCGCCGCGCTACGTGAGTTCGGGACGCGGGCTGGCCCACCTCACAGCCGACCTCCAGAAGGACCAGCAGCTCATGGTCGACGTGGTCAAACTGACCCACGAGGCACTGGGACGCGTGAGTGCCGTGCGACGGGCCTATTACGACCAGACCGCCACGAGTCGGGGTGCCGGCGCCTGTTTCAATTTTCCCACGATCAAGGGACGGATTCTCGACGGCGCGGCGTTCATGCCGGTCTCGGATATCGACGTGGAACTGCGCCTTGGCGGGAAGCCGGTGGAAATGTTCGACGAACGGTGGACCAACCCCTACCGTATTTCTGACCGGACCCCGGGCACGTTCATTTTCTGGCCGGCCCCGGCGGATGCCGACGCCGCCGGCGTTTCGCAGACGTTTGACTTCGAACTGGTCGCCTCCGCGAAGGGCTACTACGACCTGTCCCACCACTTCTCGGTGGAGCTGCAGAGCGACGATGGTGCCAACCAGGTGGTCGACCTGGAACGCGATCATCGTCTGCCCGATCTGTACCTGTTTCCGGTGTAGGGCGACGGTCGACAGAGTGGCGTTCCCCTCGCCGCACGGCGAGACCGCGTTGCGGCCGATCCTGGAGCGCTACTCGTAGATTTCGGTGTGGGTCTGGACCTCGTGCACCCGCCCCGGCAGCTGATCCTCGATGAACGTAAGTACCTTCTGCATGACCCGCTCGCCGTGGCGTCGGTCGTTGCACACCAGCGCCACGCCGATCTGGGCAAAGCTCAGGCTGTCGTGGAGGTCGACCTCAGCGGCGCTGACCTTGAACTTCCGGATCAGTCGATCCCGGAGACTCACAACAATCCGACGTTTGTCCTTGATCGACGTGAGGTCGGGAATCTCGAGTATCGCCAGGAGCATCGCAACGGTCATGTGATCAGTCGAAGAGGTCCTTGATGTCGCCCATGCTCAGGTGGCTCGCCGCCGGTTCGGCCTCATCGGACGCGTTCTCACGGTCCTTCATCGGCAGAAAGACACGGTTGTACTCCCGGGCCAGGCGATAGATGTCGTCGTCCCGATACTCCGACGGCACCCGTACCTCGAGCGAGTAGTTCTTTTCGCCCATGCCGCGTCGCATGACGTGAATCGGGTCCGTAACCGTGAGCGCGAAGTGCGGGCTGTAGACGAACATGAGCACCAGGATCAGCCCCACGATCAGGACGAAGTAGCGCAGATTATCGGCGGCCTGGTCACGGTTGATCGGCGTCAGGTCCACAAACACGTCCACCGGACCGCGCGGCAACAAGCCGTAGTCAACCGCCTGAAAGTAGCGATCGAGGTGTTCCTGGTCGTAGCGGCTGTACCGGACCTCGCCGCCCTGTTCGACCGTCAGGATCGCCGACTGCGTCGCCGCGAACCGCGCGAGATCCGCCTCGCGCCCGGTATCGGCGAGCCCCTCGGCGGCGACGTAGTCGGCCGCGGAAATCGCCTGCTCCTGGTAGGTCTGGTCGATCGACGGGAACGGAACCACCGTTCCACCGATGGACAGCGCCAGCAGAATGAAGACGAACACGGACACGGTGATCGCACTGATCATCGCCACGTGTCGCTGCGCCATCACCGAGTCGGTGTTCTTGATCCGACGGAAGATCTTGAGCACCCGCAGGAGCCGCAGAACGCGGGCGATACGGATCGCCTTCACGACCTTGAGGACGTTGAGCATCCCGCCGACCCCGATAATCGAAACGCCGCCCACGTACATCGCCAGCACGCTGGGTCCGGAGTTCAGCAGCAGCAGCGGCACGCTGGCCAGAAAGTCGATCCAGCCGCGGTCGAACCACAGGTAGAAGCCCAGCCGGCGATAGCGGAAGGCATCGTAGCAGCGGACGAGAAACTCGACGGTGAAAAACAGGTCGAAGAAAAAGCCCGCCAGGAGCAGCGCGCGCCGCGTCGCAACGGTCCACCCCAGGACGGTGGCCAGATCCTCCAGAAAGGTCTGCACCAGCACCAGGACGATCGCGACGAGAACCAGGTTTTCCAGGAACGAACGGGTCTTACTCATGGCAACCTACCAGACGTTTTCCGCGGCGATTTTGTACAGCTCGTCGAGCATCTTGATATCGAACCCGTAGAACTTGTAGTTGCGGCGGGCGGTGTTCAGCCAGCTTTTGTCGGGACTGTCGGCGCCGCGGTCCACCTTGATGTTGGCCTGGTAGTTGCGGCTCCGGGCACTGATGATCGCGGCGAGACGCGAGGTGGCCTCCACAAACCGGTTCTCGTTGAAGGAGACGCTGGCGTGGACGGCGCTGGCGAGGACCTGCTCCGGAATCAGCTTCAGCTCCTTCTTGAGGGATCCGAGCACCTTCTCCGCAAACTGATTCTGCACCATGCCGGTGGCGCGGTCCTGCTGCGACTGCGCGGAGGAACCAAGCATGAACACTGAGGGTTTGAGCAGCAGCGTCACATCCACGAAGTTGCGCACCTCTTCCTTGCCCATGCGCAGACGCTGAACCTTGGTGAGTTCGAAGTGAATATACGATTTGCGGGAGAACACCTCTTCGACGTAGCGGTCGGCGAGACCGAAGTGCAGCGCCGTGTACGGTCCGGTAAACGCTCGGCGCGCCTCACTCTTCTGCAGCAGCTTGCGGACCAGCGTCATGAGCTGCCGGACGATCATGTCCTTGTCCGCCTGCTGCTGCCGGAGCAGCTGAATGAACGTGTAGTCGATCCGCTCGGTGAGAATCTGTTCCAGGTCCGCGAAGAGCGACCGGTCGATCACCTCCGTGAGCTTGGAGACCAGCAGTGAGAAGACCGCATTCCAGTTCTTTCCGGGGAAAAACTGCGCCGAGCTCAGGGTGGGCGCAAGTTGCGCCGCGTTCACGTGGAGAAACTGAATGATCTGCTCTTCCTGCTGCAGGGCCGAGAAGCCGTTCAACGCAGGATTCTGAAGCAGCCTCCCGACGAAGGCTTCCGCTTTGTCGCTCTCGCTGTTCATAGTATTGTCTGCCAAATCATACTATAGTCGTGTGCGTGGGCTCAAGCCACGCGAAACTGACAAAAAGCTTCATTCATTGGCGCCGCGTCGGTCTGTTTCTTGCGGGGCTGGTTTTCACCCTCTCTCCGGCCCGGATCCCGGCACAATCGGCACCGTCCGCCCCCGGCGGATGGCGACCGGCAAACCCGTTTCTGGAGGAAGAGGCACCGCCGGCGCTGTTCGACCTGCAGACCGGCGACGCCGACGTCGAACTCTATCTCCTGGGATCATGGACCGCCGGTTCGCGCCTGGCGACGGGGTTCGCGATCCATCCTCGGGACGAGTCGACCGGCAGTCGCGTGACGGCACCGTACACCTACCCGGGGTTCGAGACAGAACTCTTCGCGCAGACGGTCGACCTCACCCTCTCGCTGTGGCTGTACCGGCAGTACTTCTTTGAGGCAAGTTTCTCCGACGCCTCCGACGTGAACACGATCGCCGCGGGATATTACGCCGACGAAGACCAGCTGCTCCGCGAGCTGGTGGTGGGCAACGTGCCACTTGCGATCCGGCCGTATCCCTACCAGTACCGCGGGAGTCCGGAGGCGCGCGCCGGCGCCGCCCCCACCCCGGGAGCGGTGGTACGCCTGGAGACGGCGCAGACCTCCCACGAGTTTCTGCTGCAGCTGGAACAGTCTCAGGCGCGACGCCTGAGACTCGCCGGCGGCGGCGTGGTGTCCGAGCAGCGCCTCCCGGCGCACGCGTACCTCCGCGGTCGGCGTTTCGTCCTCCCCGACGGTGGTATCGATTCGGTCGTGGTCCTGTTCTCGGACCCCGACGGCTCGGTACTCGCCGCCGGCGGAACCGTGGGTCCGCGGAGCTACCGCGTCCTGGACCCGACCGCCGGTGACTACGTGATCGATCGTGCCACCGGTGTGCTCCGCGTCTCCCGCGCCGTCGCCGAATCGGAGGGCACCCTGGCGGTGTACTACACGACCGGCGGAACGGCGGTGGGCCAGCCGGGCGCCGGAGGCGGCGCGCTTCTTCCGCTGGACGGCCAGACGCTCGCCCCCACCGAGGGGAGCGCTGTGGCGTTCTCTTTCACCGGTGGAGACCTTTTCGGTGCGGTCACCGGCGGGAGCGTCACCGGCGGTCCGGACATGGGCGACTACCGTCTTCCGCTTGCCGACGGTCGCGACGCCCTGATCCTGAGCCGGCCGGGCCTGTGGTCGCCGTTCGAGGCCGCCAATGTGTACCGACTCCCCGAGGACATCGCCGGCGACGACGTGGACGGACTACGCCTGGAACTCGTGCACACCGGCACCCGCACGCCGATCGATGACGCCGCCGCCTACACCGTGCGGCGGATCGGCAGCAGTGATGTGGTGGAACTCACCGGGCGTGGCGCCGCCGTCGGCGGGCTGGCGTGGCGCTACCCGTTCGCGACGCGCACACCGCGCGACGCCAACGCCGCCATGTACGGCCCCCGGGCGGCGTCGGAGGTGCCGACCTCCGACGTGGAGCTGCTGCTCTCATACCGCCGCGACCAGCAGGAGCTGATCCTGGACGGTGATGTCGTTCCCGGCACGGTGTCGGTCACCGCCGACGGGCAACCGGTGGGCGGCGTCACCTTCGATCCCGCCACCGGGACCCTCGAACTGCCGGATTCGGTTTCAGAGAATGCGGTGGTGGATGTCTCCTACCGCGAGTACACCCGCGGCGGAGGCGGGGCGGACATCGTGGCGATCTCGGGAAATCGCTGGCAGGCCACCCCGAAGCTGTCGCTGGCGCTCGCGGCGGGGCTGCGCTGGACCCGTGCCACCGACAGCTACTCGTCACAGCTCGACGAGCACCCCGGCCGTGTCACCGTCTCCACCGGCGCCACCTACGCCGGCGAATCCCTGCTGGTGGACGGCGCCGCGGCGCTGCAGGTGTCCCAGGCGGATACCACCGGCTTCATGCGCCTGGCCGGCGCCACGGAGCTCGCGACGACGGTCACGCCGAACGCGGAGACGCTCTTCCCCGCCGCCGCGGACCCCGGCGCCACGAGTGGTCAGCCGCTGGCACCGGCGGACCGGGCGCCGCTCAGATACCGCGACTACTGGTCCGTCGACGCCCTTGGAAACGTCTCCCTGCTGCCGTACGGTCAGACCAGGTCCGCCGATGCCGATACCACCGGAGGTCGGGTGGGACCCTACGTCGCCGTGAGTACCGACGACGCCTATACCGGACCGGTGGCGGTGCTGGAGTGGGATACGGTGGCCCCCGGCGCGTGGATCGGAGCACAGATACGGCTGTCGGCGGGTGAAACGGATCTCCGCGATGCGCGGACGATCACGATCCGTTACCGCGTGCTGCCGCCGGTGGGCGACGACACGTCGAACCTGCCCGCCGGAGGGACCCCGCAGCTCACTCTGGCGATGGGTACGCTGGCGGAGGACCTCGATGCCGACGGGCTGCTGGACGAGGGCTCCAGCGCCGTGGATCCGTTGCTTGAGTTCAACAGCGCCGCGGGGCTCCGGCGGGCGGGGCAGGACGCGCCGGGACTCGGTGGCCCGCATTCGGAGGATGGAAACGGGTCCGGTCAGCTCGACCCCGCCGTCGGTTCCGCGATCACCGACTCCACGATTGCGACGTCCCTGGCCACCGGCGGGTGGCGGACGGCGACGATCGAACTCGACGCGGCGGATCGCGGTCGCCTCTCGGCGGTACGCGGCGTTCGCATCCTGCTCGAGAACACCTCCGGTTCCGACGCGATCGGCGCCGGGCGCCTGCTTGTCGGCCGCGTCGACGTCACGCGGACCGCCGCCGCGACGGTTACCGGCCGCGCCGGTGGCACCGCGACGGTTTCCGTGACCGAGGACCCGCGCGCGGGTACCGGCACCGACCTTCGCGACCGCTATCCGGTGGTCCGTGACCGCTTTGTTCGGGACGCCGACACCCAGCGCGTGTTCCACATGTCCTGGAGCGGCGCCGCGACCGACGGTAGCCCGGTTTCGTTCGAGACCGCGATTCCCGACTTCTCCACCAACCGGTACGGGACGGTGACTGCGTATCTCTCCCTCGAGGACAGCGGGAGCGAGATCGTCGGCGGCGGGACCGACTCCCAGGTCGTGGAACTCTCGCTCTCGCCGTACCGTGGTGCTCCGGCGTCACAGGAGCTTCGGGTCACGGTACCGGCGGCGGCGCTCACCGGCGGATGGCACGAGGTCAGCGTCGATACCGACAGTGGTACCGTGTCCGTGGACGGCGGGAGCGTCGCCGGAGCCACCGCCAGCCTCCCTGATGGAGACGACTACCTGCGCCTCGCCACCCTCGCCGTCCGCGGACTGTCGCAGGGCGCGGTTGCGCTCGACGAGCTGCACGCCGCCGATCCCCGGGCGACGTTCGCGGCGGCGGCACGGGTCGACGCGGCGTGGACCCGGACGCTCGACTCCGGCGCCCTGGCGGGGACGACGCTCACGCTGGAACAGGGGGTGGCGGCGCAGGGCGAGGGGTTTCGCTCGGCGGACGACGGCTACGGCGGGAGCGCAACCCCGGCGGCGGGCGACCGCAGCCTGCGCAGCACCACCCTGGCGCGGGTGGAACGCGGCCCCGTCATGACGGAGGTGGAGGCCACCCTCCGCGACGACGGCGGCGACGGGAGCGGGGCGTTTGGCCATCGCGTGGCCGTTCCGCTGGCACCGGCGTCGGCGGTCACGCTGTCGGAACGCTTTTTCCGGGACTACGCGACCGCCGGTCCCGTGGCGGTCCGCGAACTCTCGGTCGGTATCACCGGATCTCCCGGCCGCGCCACCGTCGCCACGGACAATCGCGCCGACGATCGCGAGATCGAACAGCGGTGGCGCGCAACACTGGCACCGGTGTCGGTGGGGATCACGTCCCTTCGGCTGTCGGGGGAGGCGTCGGTGCTTTCGCTGGACCGCACCCTGGAGACCGGCGACTATGCAGACTCCTGGCTGTCCAGCACGCGGCGATTCGTGCCGCTCCCTGAGGCAGGGCTGCGACAGGAGCGCCGCGGGCGGTCCGACCTCGGACTGGAGGTGGGACCGTGGGTGCTGGATGCGGGCGGCGCGTTCGTCGGCCGCAGTTCCGTCTCCGGCGACCAGGAGGATCGCCTCACCCTCTCCAGCCGGCTGCCCCTCGACCTCCGGCCGTCGGGTCGCCGCCCGTGGCAGGTGACCCCGGAGTACCGCCGATCGTGGTCGCTGCAACGACAGGCGACCTCAGGGAGCCTCTCCGGAGACCTTGACGGCTGGCTGCAATCGGTGACGCGCGAACCGGTCGCACTGTCCACCGTCCCCCTAATGGAACTGTTTCAGGACGCCGGCTCCGTCGGCCTGGGGTCGCTCCGGTCCGGGGACCTTGCGCGGAACTACACCGCCGAGGCGCGCCTCGAGTTCGCCCGGGCGGTGGGGTCCCGCCCCCGGGACCTGTGGGTACCGTCGGATGTGCAGGCGATCGTTCGACGGGACCGTTCCTGGGAGGCGGACAGCCTCGAGGATCTCAGGCGCTGGCAGTTGAGCCTGACCGCCGTGGCGATCAACCTCTTTGGAACCCAGGGAAGCCGACCTGCAACGGACTGGTTTCGCAGCGATGAGTACCGCAACGGACTGGTCCTGTCCCTGGACGAACCGGTACCCGACGGCGCCCCCTCCTGGACGATCGCGCTGGAGCAGCAGACGACGCTCTACGGAACCGACGATCGGGAGGCGTCGATCGACTCCTCACTCACCCTGGACGGTGCGAATCCCCGGACCACCAGCGTGGGAACCGCGGCGGAGTACCGCTGGTTCGTACGACGCTTCCCCCCGCTCCCGGCTCTCCGGCGACTGGAGAACGAACCGTACTACCGCCACACGGAGCGGGTATCGGTGGATCTCTCGACCGAGGACGGAACCTTTTCCGGCAGCGAGGTTACCGTGGGACACCGAACCTCCCTCGTCGTGGGAGCCAATGGAGAGATCAGCGCCTACGGTGACCTTGGCTGGATCGGCGACCCGGCACAATATCCGTCCGGAACCCTCCATATCATAGGAATTCAGTTGGGAATCGAAGGCAGACTCGAGTACTGAGGCTCGAAACGGGTGCGCCGGCGGGCTATACTCCTAAGTGATACTCTCAAGGAGCTGGCCGATGAAACGAACTATCCACCTGATCGTCCCCGTGCTTGCACTGTTGATGCTGACACCGGGACTGTTTGCACAGGAAAACGCGCAGACCGACGGTGAGGCTCAACCAAACGCCTCCGAGGAACCGGCACAACCCGCAGAAACCGCCGGAGGCGGAGGGGGACTCGGCTTCGGGATGGGTCTTACATTCGGTGTGAGCTCCTTCGAAAACCCCGACACCGGCGAGGTGGAAACCTACCAGCTTCTGGCACTGCGACCCGAGTTCGTGCTCGGTAACTTCGGCCTGGGCCTGGACCTGCCGGTGAACTACCGCTTTACCGGCGGAGACAACGGCGACGAGTTCGAAGTTCGGGAGGCCGACTGGGTTCCGGATTCCGACACCTCGTTCCTGGAACTCTACCTGCCCAAGTTTCGCTACATCCGCTACGGGCAGAAGGGCGACGACGTCTACGCCCGGTTCGGAGGCATCCCCGGAGCCACGATCGGCAACGGCTTTCTGGTCAACGGGTACAGCAACGAGCTGTACCTGCCGGACCGACGGATCTTTGGCGCGGTGTTCGACCTCGACAGTGCCCTCGCGGGGGTCAAGTACTTCGGCTTCGAGACGATGGTGTCCAATGTTGCCGCCTTTGACGTGATGGCCGGTCGGTTCTACGTGCGGCCGCTGGCGGGAACGGGCCTGCCCCTGCTGCCAAACCTGCAGGTGGGCGTTACCGTCGCCGCCGACCGCAACCCGTACTACTTCGCCGAACGTGACCCGGACAGCGTGTACTACGACACCTCCACCCCGAACGACACCGCCCTCATGTGGGGCCTGGACGTCCGGCAACCGATTCTCAGCGGCGACGTCCTGAGTCTGGCGGCGTTCGGCGACGTGGCGTTCCAGGAGGACCGCGTGGGCACGATGGTCGGGGCCGGCGGTCGCGCCGCAGGGTTCCTGCTCTACGGCGCCCAGATCCGCGTCACGCAGGACAACTTCATTCCCGGGTACTTCGACAACACCTACGACCGCCGGCGCCTCGAGCGGCTGGCGATCTTCAACGGCGACACATCGGTCGCCGGCGGTGCCAGCTGGCTCGCACAACTCGGGTTCAGTGCCCTGGGAGACGGCATCGTCTTCAATACGAGCCTCACCGGACCGTTCACGACCAGTCCGGACGTGTATCCGGAACTCCGCAGCACCCTGACCGTGGCCGAGGGCATCGTTCCCGGGTTCTCCGGGTTGAGTGCCGAAGCGAGCTACACAAAGTTTGACATTCGCGAATACAACGATCTGGTCTCCGCCGAGAACGCGATGATCGGCGCGCAGATCAACATCCGGTCCGGGCCCGTGGTGATTTCGCTGCTCTACGATCTCACCTACGACCCGCAGGCGAGCGGTGGTGACCAGTGGACGGTGACCTCCGGCCTTGAAAGCACGATCAGTTTCTGAGGAGGCTGCACGATGAAACGCATATTTTTGAGCCTGCTGCTGACGTCGCTCGCTCTCGTGGCCCTCAGCGCGCAGAGCGAGCCCGCGGCGATTCTCGAGTACTACGACGACGGCGCGGAACTCCAGATCCAGGACGAGAACGGGTTCGACGTGAACTTCTACCTCGGCATTGCCCTGAACCCCGGGGACCAGGTGACCACCGGAAACACCTCGGCGGAGATCCGTCTGGATCCCAACGGCAGCATCATCCGCCTGGCGCCCAACACCGATTTTACGGTCGAGGGTCTTCAGGGTCGCAGTGAGGCCACCGAAAACAGCTTCGCGCTGCGCGGAGGACGTCTGCGCATGGTGGCGTCGCGTCTGACCGACAGCGAGAGCCGCTACTCCATTCGAACCCCCTCCGCCGTCGCCGGCGTCCGCGGAACCGACTTCGGAATGGCGGTACAGGCCGCGACCGACGCCGCCGCCGCAAGCGAGGAGCTCTTTGTCTTCAGCGGCGAGGTCGGGTTTGAAAGCGGCCAGGCGGGGCGGTCGATCCTCGTCGGCGCCGGCGAGCGCGCCGATGCCCTGGCCGATCTGTTCGCTCCCCAGGCGATGAGCGCCTCGGAAATCGCCGCTCGCCGTGAGGGGCTCGAGTTTGACCAGCTGGACCCGGCGGCGGTTCCCGGTCAGGCGGAGGAAGCTCCGGCGGAGGAGCCGCAGGATGTTGCCGCCGAACCGGTTCCGGAACAGCCGACCGAACCCACCGACGAGGGAGAGGGCGCCGGAGACCGGTTGTTCGGGTCGCTGGCCCGCATCACGGGACTGGAGGTCGGATCGATCACGATCAATGAGGAGACGTGGGCCCAGGCGGTCTTCCAGCCCCGGATCTCGCTCGGACGGCTGGCGATGGAGCTCTACCTGCCGATCACCTACCGCGACGATCTGTTTGACGCCGCCAACTGGTACCGCCCCGAGGGCAACAACGAATGGTCCTTCGGCGCCGACCAGGACTGGTCCGGGGATCCTCTCGGAGCGCTGCAGGACCTGGCCACCGACGTCGCCCTGAAGATCAAGTCGCTTGAGTACGGTGAACGCGGCGACGGGTTTTTCGTCAAGATCGGAAACCTCTCCAACTTCACGATCGGGCAGGGTCTGCTCATGCGGAACTACGCCAACGACATCGACTTTCCCACCGTGCGCCGCATCGGATTCAACCTCGGGTTCGACCTCGACAAGTGGGGCATGGAAACGGTGGTGAACGACCTGGCGGCGCCGGAAATCTACGCCGGTCGCATGTACTTCCGGCCCGCGGCACCGGTGGTGCCCGCTGCGGTCGGTATCAGCGCCGTCACCGATATCGCCCCGGCCGCGGGAATCTCGACGGTCGGCGCCGACGGTCAGCCCCTGCCGGCGGAACGGGCCGCGCCGCTGGACGCCGCGGAGACCGGAAAGCCGCTGTTCCTGAACGTGGGCATGGACCTCGAACTCCCGGTGCTCGATCGGGAGCGTCTGGCCATGATCGGTTTCGCCGAGGGCGGTGGACTGATCCCCTACCTCCGGGAGGACACCACGCTGGGCGGAGAAACGGTAACGTCCGGTCTCAAGACCGACGCACTCGTCGATTTTTCCTCCGGCAAGCTCAAGAACTTCGGCTGGACCGCCGGTGTGCGGGGACGACTGATATTCCTCGACTATCGTCTGGAATACCGGAGCTTCGACGGGATCTTCCGCCCCGCGTTCTATGGTCCCAGCTACGACCGGCTCAGGGGCACCTACGCAGCCGAGACGATCGCCTACCTGGCAGACACCGAAGCCGAGCAGTACCAGTCCCGGACGATGGGCGTTGCCGGTGAGGCGGGCGCCACCATCTTCGGGCTGCTGGATCTGAGCGCCGGGTACTTCTGGCCATGGGAAATCACCGAGAGCGGATCGTGGCAGGGCAGCGACCAGGACGAGTTCATGTTCACCGCGGGCCTCCGCGACGGCCTCCTGCCGTTCGGAATTGAGTCCGGCCTGCAGTACCGCCGCAGCCACTTCGCGGCGACCCTCGCCGGGTGGGGCGACTACAGCGAAGCAACGCTCTTCGACGCCAACACCAGCCTCGATGGGTACGTGGCCTATCCGTTCAACGACGTTGTCCGCATCGTCGCGCGCGTGTCCACTGCGGTGGTCCGGGACGACGACGGCGAGATCGTGTACGACGGAAACGGCAACCCGCGGATGGCGCCGACGGTTGCAATTCAGACGCAGATCGGGTTCTAGTACCCGACATGGATTCCTCTCGTCCGGTGGCGCTCCTGCCACCGGAAGTTTCCCGGCGGATCGCCGCGGGCGAGGTGATCGAACGCCCCGCCTCGGTGGTCCGCGAGCTGATTGACAACAGTCTGGACGCCGGCGCGGACCGGATCGACGTCTCCTGGGACGCCGGCGGGGCGGAACTCATCCGCGTCACCGACAACGGCCAGGGAATGTCTCGGGACGACCTGGAGCTGTGCTGGAAACCGCACGCGACGAGCAAAATCCGCACGATCGAGGATCTGGAACAGTCCCGGAGCCTGGGATTTCGCGGAGAAGCGCTCGCCAGCGTTGCCGCCGTCAGCGAACTCGAGATCCGCGCCGCGCGCCCCACGGCGGACAGCGGCGATCTCCTCGTGGTGCGAAACGCCGAACAGATCCGTCTGGAACCCGCTCCGCCGGTGGCCGGTACCTCGGTCCAGGTCCGGCGGCTCTTCGCAAATCTCCCCGCCCGCCGTCGGTTTCTGTCGCGACCGCAGGCGGAAGCCCAGGCGATCCGCAACACGATCATGGACAAGGCGCTTCCGTTTCCCGAGGTACGCTTCAGTCACCAGTCGGGCACCGGCGACCCCCGCGTACTCCCGTCGCAGAACCTCACCGAGCGCGTCGCCGCCGTCTTCGGGTCCCGGGTACCCCCGCAGAGTCTGCAGGAGGTGGCGGGAAGCGGAGAGGGGTTCGGACTCACGATCGTGGCGGCGGAGCCGGCGATCGTGCGACGCGACCGACGACTGATCCAGGTGTTCGTGAATCGACGCCGCGTGTGGGAGTACAAACTGATCCAGGCGGTGGAGTACGCCTACCAGGATGTGCAGCACGGCGGACTCTATCCGGCGGCGGCGGTGCTCATCGACGTCGACCCGGCGCTCGTCGATTTCAACATTCATCCCGCCAAGCGCGAGGTGCGGCTGCGGAACGGCGGCGAGATCCATCACCGCATCGTGGAGATCCTCCGCGGCTTTCTGCGGGCGTGGACGGTGCGGGGAACGGTCCTCGACGGCGAGTTCTGGCCGCGGGGCGTGGCCGAACGGGACACCGCACCGGCGGCCCGACCACCGGAGCCCGCCCCACCGACTCCCCCGACCGGATCCCCGTCGACGCACCCCGCATCCCGATTCGGCGGACGCACCGCGCGACCGACCACGCCGACCACGCTGGCTACGCCGGCCACTGGCCGGGGTGAGCGCAACGACCGCGGCGATGGCGCCGATTCCGGCGCCGACCGAAGCTGGCGACGCCCCGCCCATTTCGATCACGAGACACGGGCGATTCCCGGCGCCGACCAACTCGTCTACCGCGGAACGCTCTTCGGCACGTACCTCGTGGTTGAACGCGGCGACCGGGCGTGGATTATCGACCAGCACGCCGCCCACGAACGCCTCCTGTACGACCGGTTTGCCGCCGCCCGGACCTCCCAGCGCCTGCTCGTTCCCGACGAATTCGAGGTGACCGAGGACCAGGATGCTTCCCTCCGGGCCCACCACGAGGAATACCGCAGCATCGGTATCGTCCTGGAGCGCACCGCGGTTCGACGGTGGCAACTGAACGCGATGCCGGCGGAGTACCGCGAGAACACTGAGGACATGATCGACACGATTCTGGAACTCGGGGGGCTCCACGACGCCCTGGACCGCCGGTTCGTGGCGGAGATGGCGTGCAAGGCGGCGCTCAAGGCCGGCGACTACCTCGACGAGATGACCGCCACCCAGCTCGCCGAGCGAACCCTGGCACTCCCCGAGCCACGCTGCCCCCACGGACGGCCACTGTACATCGAACTGACACAGGACCGTCTGGCGCATCTGATCGGTCGCGCATAGCGCCGGGGGCGCTCACCGACCGGCCCGGGTGAGGGGGGCGGCAACAAAAAAAGGCCACCGGCGCGTGCGCCGGTGGCCCCGAGGACGGATCGGGATCGATCAATGATCTTCCCAGTCCATCGCTTTCTTGACGGCCTTCTGCCATCCCTTGTAGAGCTTTTCTCGCGTGGCTTTGTCGATCGAGGGGTCGAACTTGCGCTCGAGCTCGAAGGCGTTGACCAGCTCGTTCTTGCTGCCCCAGAACCCGGTGGCGAGACCGGCGAGGAACGCCGAACCGCGGGCGGTCGTCTCAACGATCTTCGGCCGCATGACCGGGACGCCAAGAACGTCGGCCTGGAACTGCATCAGGAAGTTGTTGTTGGACGCGCCACCATCAACCTTGAGTTCCTTGCCCTGGATGCCGGAGTCTTTCTCCATGCAGTCCACGACGTCGCGCGTCTGGTACGCGATCGATTCCAGGGTAGCCCGGACGATGTGATCGCGGTTGGCACCACGGGTGAGACCGACGATGGCGCCGCGGGCGTACTGATCCCAGTACGGAGCGCCGAGTCCGACAAACGCGGGAACCATGTACACGCCGTGGGTGTCTTCGACCTTCTGGGCAAAGTAGTTGGTGTCACCGGCGTCGGCGACGATCTTGAGCTCGTCACGCAGCCACTGAACCGCGGCGCCGGTCACGAAGATCGCGCCTTCCAGGGCGTATTCGACCTTGCCGTCGAGACCCCAGGCGATCGTGGTGAGCAGGCCCGTCTTGGACTCGACGCGCTCGGTACCGGTGTTCATCAGGACGAACGATCCGGTTCCATAGGTGTTCTTGGCCATACCGACCTCGAAACACGCCTGGCCAAAGAGAGCACCCTGCTGGTCACCGATAGCGGCGGCAACGGGGATCTTGGCTCCGCCGAAGGTCTTTTCATCGGTGTTGCCGTACACTTCACTGGAGGGTTTCACGTCCGGCAGCATCGACTTCGGCACACCGAGTTCGGCGAGCATCTTCTCGTCCCACTGCAGCGTCTTGATGTTGAACATCAGGGTGCGGGACGCGTTGGAGTAGTCGGTCACATGGACCTTTCCGCCGGTGAGCTTCCAGATCAGCCACGTGTCGACGGTACCGAAGAGCAGCTCGCCCTTCTCCGCCTTCTCGCGGGCGCCGGGAACGTTGTCGAGCATCCACTTCACCTTGGTTCCGGAGAAGTATGCGTCGATGACGAGACCGGTGTTCTCTTTGACGTAGCCTTCGAGGCCCTTGTCCTTCATCGCGTCGCAGATACCCGCGGTGCGGCGGTCCTGCCAGACGATACCGTTCATGATCGGCTTGCCGGTGCTCTTTTCCCAGACGATTGCGGTTTCGCGCTGGTTGGTGATACCGATACCGGCGACTTCGTCCGGCTTGGCGCCGGCTTTTTCGATCACCTGGCGGGCAACGCCGCTCTGGGTGGCCCAGATGTCCATCGGATCGTGCTCAACCCAGCCCGGCTTGGGGTAGATCTGCGGGAACTCCTGCTGTGCCACGGAGACGATTTCGCCGTCGTGGTCAAACAGAATCGCACGGCTGCTGGTTGTACCAGCGTCAAACGCCATTACGTATTTCTTAGCCATAGTCTTTCGACCTCCCATAGGATTTGGTTCTTGATTTCAGACTGCCAGCGTACACATCGTAACACGGGGACAGAACAACCATCCCCGTGCGTGTGGAATCCGGATTACAGGTTCTGGACGAAGACCCAGAGGAAGGAACCCAGAACACCACCGATGATCGGACCAACCACCGGAATCCAGGAGTAGCCCCAGTCGCTGGAGCCTTTGCCCTTGATCGGCAGGACCGCATGCGCGATGCGGGGACCGAGGTCACGGGCGGGGTTGATCGCATAACCGGTGGGTCCGCCGAGGGACAGACCGATCGAGAAGATCAGGAAACCGGTCACGAAGGGACCCATGCCGGCGTTGACGGTCTCAACGAGACCCTGGGCGCCGCCCATGGTGTGTCCGATACCGAGGATCCCGAACAGCAGCATTGCGGTACCGATGATCTCAGTCACCAGGTTCCAGCCGTTGCTGCGAATCTCGGAGCCGGTCGAGAAAACGGCCAGCTTCAGCGCGGCGTTGTCGGTTTCGTCGAAGTGCTGCTTGTAGGTGAGGTACACCAGAACCGCACCGATGAACGCACCGATCATCTGCGCGATGATGTAGCCCGGAACGAGCGCCCAGTCGAACGCGCCGATGGCGGCGAGACCGATCGTGACCGCAGGGTTGATGTGGGCGCCGGACACCCAGCCCGTTACGTACACGGCCATCGCGACAGCGAGACCCCAACCCGTCGTGATGACGATCCAGCCGCTGGAATTGCCCTTCGTTTTGTTCAGGACAACGTTTGCGACGACACCGTCACCGAGCAGGACCAGCGTCATCGTACCGACGACTTCGGCAAGATACATTGCCATTGGAGTGAAATCCATGTGTGCCTCCAACCAGAATAGGGATTTGTTACGGTGTTACAACGCCGGATGACGTTTGTAACCAACCATGAAAAAATGCTACACCCCATATGAACAGCCGTCAACAAAAAATTTCGGGCGGGCACCGAAAGACTCCAAGCCATGCATAAATGTTTTTTGTGTATGAATTTACGCGGTTCACAAGCCCCCTGAACGGCGGCTGCGCACTCCAGAATCGACCCGTTTACGGCTCCTGGCATCCGCGAAATGAACTTTTGTAACTTAATCGTTGACATACGTTCATACCGGGTCTACCCTGTCTGATAGACAACAAATCCCCACAGAGTCGAGGTGACGTCGTGAATCAGAAATCATACGACGTGGTAATCATCGGCGCCGGAATCGTCGGCTCCATGGTTGCGCGCGAACTGTCAAAGTACCAGCTGTCCGTCGCGGTACTTGAAAAAGAAGCCGACGTTGGCATGGGCCAGAGCACATCCAACAGTGCGATCATACATTCCGGACACGACCCCGAGCCCGGCACGATGAAGGCACGGATGAACGTCCGTGGCAATGAGCTCTGGTATCAGATCGCTCCGGAGCTCGATATTCCGCTGGTGAATACCGGCGCCCTCATCGTGGCGGTTGGCGCCGAGGAGCAGGCGGGACTGCAGCCGCTTCTGGAACGCGGCCGTGAGAACGGCGTGAAGGGTCTCGAGATTCTCACCCGTGAGCAGGTTCTGGAAATGGAGCCGCACCTCAGTCCGGATGTAACCGGCGCCCTCTCCACTCCCACCGCCGGGGTCGTCGACGCGTTTCAGGGCGTCCTGGGAGCCGCGGAGAACGCCGCTACCAACGGTGTCGAGTTTATCCTGAACGCGGAGGTCCGTGGTGCCGTGGTGGAGGACGGCGTACTCAAGGCGGTTGAGACCACCCAGGGCCGTGTGGCGGCGACCTGGTTCATCAACGCGGCGGGAGTCCACTCCGACGAGATTCTCCACATGGCCGGCGATCGCCCGGAGTTCGAAATCACGGCGCGACGCGGCGAGTACTTCGTCTTCGACGATTCCAAGTTCCGCGTGAACAACGTGCTGTTTCCCATGCCGAGCGAAAAAGGCAAGGGGATCCTGGTCACCACCACCACCCACGGCAACACGATGGTGGGGCCCAACAGCGACTCGATCAGCGACAAGGAAGACCACGCGGTCACCGAACACGGTATGCATGAGATTCTCCACGGTGCCACCAAGCTCGTACCGTCGGTCTCGCCCCGCGACGTGATCGCGACGTTCGCCGGACTCCGGGCCACGGGCAACTACAAACCCGGTGGCCACGGCAAGGACTTCCTGATCGAAGTGTCCTCCGCCGTCCGCGGCCTCATTAACCTCGCCGGCGTGGAATCCCCTGGCTTTGCCTCCTCCCCGGCGATCGCCGAGTATGTCGCGGAGTTGCTGAAGGGCGAAGGCGTCACCCTCACCGAGAAGGCCGACTGGACGGCGACCCGGCGGCGCATCCCGCGGTTCAAGGAAATGGACCATGTGCAACGAGCAGCGATCATCGAACGCAACCCCGCGTACGGTCGGATCGTCTGTCGCTGCGAGGAAGTGACGGAGGGTGAGATCCTCCAGGCGATCCACTCCCCGATTCCGGCGACAACCTACGACGCCATCAAACGACGCACGTGGCTGGGAACCGGTCGCTGTCAGGGAAGCTTCGACTATCCCCGGACGATGGAGATCCTGGCTCGCGAACTCGGCATGTCCATGACCGAAATCACCAAGAAGGGGCCCGGATCGGTGTTCCTGTACCGCCAGACCAAAGAGGAAGTAGTGTAATGGACGTCAACACCACCTACGACGTAATCGTCATCGGCGGCGGCCCCGCCGGTATCGCGGCGGCCATCGAGGCGTACAACGAGAACCAGGGCAAGGTCCTGGTCATCGAACGGAATGACAGCCTCGGCGGTATCCTGCCGCAGTGCATCCACAACGGTTTCGGTGCGATCAACTTTGGCAACGACCTTCCCGGGCCGGAGTACGCGCACCGCTACGAGATGCAGCTGAATGAGCTTCCGGTGGACGTCATGCTCGACACGATGGTTGTCGATATGACCCCGGAACTCGATATCTACACCATGAGCAGCGAATACGGATACCAGCACTTCAAGCCGCGAGCGGTCGTGCTCGCCATGGGCTGTCGGGAGCGCACGCGGGCGCAGATCCGCCTCCCGGGAACCCGCGCCGCCGGTATCTACACCGCGGGAACGGCGCAGCGGCTGGTGAATATCGAAGGCTATATGCCGGGCCGTGAGATCGTGGTCCTCGGGAGCGGCGACATCGGGATGATCATGGCACGCCGCCTGACGATCGAGGGCGCACAGGTCCTGGGCGTCATGGAACTCCTGCCCTTCCTCACGGGACTCCGACGCAACTACGTCCAGTGCCTGCAGGACTACAACATCCCGCTGCACCTCAGTACAACCGTCAGCAAGATCTACGGCGAGCGCCGTGTGGAGGGCATCGAAACCGTCAAGGTCGACGAGGATCTCAATCACGTACCGGGAACCGAAGAGTTCATCAAGTGCGACACGCTGGTCCTTTCGGTCGGCCTGATTCCGGAAAACGAGCTTTCCCGGAAGGCGGGTGTGCAGCTCGACGTACGAACCAACGGGCCGATCGTGGATTCCGACATGGCGACCAACGTCCCCGGGATTTTTGCCGCCGGAAACGTCACGGCGATCTACGATCTCGTGGACTACGTGAGCAAGGCCGGTGAGGTCGCCGGCCGCAGCGCCGCGCGGTTTGCCCGGGCGCAGCAGGCCGAGTCCCACGAAGGTTCGCGGGTGGTGCGGCTCAAACCGGGGGCTAACGTCGGCAGCATCATTCCGCAGCAGATCTATATCGATGACCTCGGTGACCGCGACGTCTACCTGAGCATGCGGCCGAACGCACTGCTCGAACGGATGGTGAAGGTCGAACTGGACGACGGCGGCGAGGAAGTGATGAGCTTCCGCGAGCAGTACGCGCGTCCCGCCGAAATGATCATCCGCAAGCTCAAGGCACGGGATATCGAGAAGCTTCGCGCCAGTCATGGTGCCGAACTCGTGGCCAACATTTCCTGAAGGAGCAGATACGATGAGTGAACAGAAACAGGGCGACTACCGCACCCGCACCGATATCTGCCTTCGCTGTCCCCAGGGCTGCGAGGTTCAGACGATGCTGGGCCCGGACGATGAAATCCTCAACATCAGTGGCAACAAGTGCAAACTCGGCAGGGAATACGTCGAGCAGGAGATCCGCGATCCGCGCCGCGTGCTCCCCACGAGCGTGCGGGTCAAAAACGGCACGCGCCCCCTGGTTCCCGTATGGACACCGGAACCGATGCCCAAGGGCATGATCATGGACCTCGCCGCGGAGTCGCGGAAGATCGAGGTGGAGGCACCGGTGCACGTCGGCGACGTTGTCCTCGACGACTGGCGCGGACTCGGGATTCGCCTGGTTGCCAGCGGCGAGGTCGAGCGCGCCGAATAATCGATCGAATCATTCGACCGCCACGGCCTCAGCGTGGGGCGATGGTTCCATACATCCTCGGCCGGTGGTCTTCGGATCACCGGCCACTTCTTTGTGTGGCGGGGCGCAGAATTGACACTGCCACACAGCTGATGCTATTGTAGCGACCGATTCGGGCTGTAGCGCAGGGGTTTAGCGTACTTGTCTGGGGGACAAGGGGTCGGCGGTTCAAATCCGCCCAGCCCGACACAAGCAGGGTGATTGGCGCCACGCCAGTCACCCTTTTTTTGTCCCCAGCGCCGCGGAACAAAAAAAAGGCCGGAGCCACACGGCCCCGGCCTCCCTGACATCATCGCGTGTGCGATGCGTCGCGGTACGACTACATGCTCTGGACGGCGATCTCACCGGTCACGGTGGAGTTCTCGTCGATCTCGGCTGCGTCCTGCAGCGCCTGGCTGGCAAAGTACAGGTTTCCGTCGATCGTCGCGTCGCGCATCTGAAAGCCCTCGGCGTCCACGTACACGTCACCCTTCACGATTCCGCCCTGAATGCGGGTGTTCACGTGCTCGATCACGAGCCGCGGCACCGTCAGAGTGAAACGGTCGATGATGTTGCGGTCGGCGTCCTGGGTGTAGAGCGCGAGCTTGCGGCGCGGCGCTTCGGCGCCCGGTTCCTCGTACACTTCGCCGGAGACGGTCACCTCGGAATCGACGGTCACGTCGCCCTCGAAGATGATGATCCATCCACCATCGGGACCGGCGGCGGGCTGGACATCAGCGGGACCACCGATAACCGACTGCGTAGGGCTTGTCATCGCGTCGGTGCCTTCCTCACCCTGACCGTTTGCGAACGCAAAACCCGCAACCGCAACCATCAGTACAAAAAACAGTGCCTTTTTCATGGTATCCTCCGTTTTGACACATTAATGTGCCGTGTGCTGAGACAAGTATACCACAAGACCGTTTTTTGTGAACCATTTATCGATAAAAATCCCGTAATATGTCTAACTGAGGCCCAACGAATAAAACTGAACAATCACAAAAAAGGCCGCGCCCGGAATCCCGGACGCGGCCCGCTGTCTACCGACACGAGTCTGGAATCAGGCGAGGCCCGCCTTCCGTCGGGTATAGATGTCGTAGAACACCGCCAGGAGCAGTACCAGGGACTTGACCACGTACTGCCAGTCGGCGCCGATGTTCATCAGCGACATCCCGTTGTTGATGACACCCATGACCAGACCACCGACGATGGCGCCAATGACCGTACCGATACCGCCGCTCATGGACGCACCACCGATGAAGACGGACGCGATGGCGTCGAGCTCGAAGAGCTGTCCGGCCTGCGGGAGCGCGGAGTTCATGTAGCCGGCGAACACCAGACCGGCGAGACCGGCCAGGCTCCCCATGACGACGAAGACAAAGAACTCCACCAGCTCGGTGTTGATACCGGAGAGCTTCGCGGAGCGTTTGTTCCCGCCGACGGCGTACACGTAGCGACCGAACACCGTCCGGTTGGTCACGAAGGTCAGGATCGTGACGACGATCGCCAGGACCACGCCCACGATCGGCACCCCGCGGAAATTCGCGAACTTCCACGACAGGATCGCGATCAGCGCCACTACGAACACGTTGCGGAGGATCAGTGCCGAAACCGGCGCGATCACGAACCCCTTGCGCCGACGCTTTTCCCGCGCCTGAATCGACATCCCCACGAGGATGACCGCCAGTACGGCACCAACGACCCACGGCAGGAGACTCACGTCACCCGCCATGAGCGCTTCGGAGTTCAGGAACCCTGAGGTGATCTTGCTGAACCCCTCATCGCGCAGGGATATCGGACTCACGTTCGTGATCACGTAGGTGAGACCGCGAAACAGGAGCATACCGGAGAGCGTTACGATAAAGGACGGAACGCCCATGAAGGCGATCCAGAAGCCCTGCCAGACGCCGATCACGGCGCCCACCATCATCGTCACGATGATCGTCGGGATCAGCCCGATGCCGGTGTTGTACACCATCGCCGCGATGGCGCCCGTAAACGCCGCGATCGATCCGACCGACAGGTCGATGTTTCCGATAATGATGACCAGCACCATTCCCGACGCGAGGATCAGGATGTAGCTGTTCTGCATGAAGATGTTCGAGACGTTCCGGGGCGAAAAGTTGATTCCGCCGGTCAGTACTGCGAACACGACAAAAATGAGGGTCAGCATGATGAACATCGAATAGCTTCGTACGTTCTTCTTCAGGAGCTGACCAAAGGACATGGTGTTCGATGTCAGACTATTATCCGCCATGTGGTTTCTCCGCCCCTTAGCTCAGGGCCATATGCATGATGCCTTCCTGGGTTGCTTCGCCACGGTCGAGGACGCCCTTGATCTTGCCCTCGTTCATGACGTAGATCCTGTCTGCCATTCCGATCGCCTCGGGAAGCTCCGAAGTGATCATGACAATGCTCTTTCCCTGTGCCGCAAGGTCGTTGAGGATCGTGTAGATCTCATACTTTGCTCCGACGTCGATGCCCCGAGTCGGTTCGTCAACGATGAAGATCTCCGGCTCCGCGAGCAGACTGCGGCTCAGGACCACCTTCTGCTGGTTTCCGCCGCTGAGGTTCCGCACCAGCTGGGTGATCGACGGCGTCTTGATGTTCAGCGAACGACGGTAGTGTTCCGCCGCCTGAATCTCGCGGTCGTCGTCGACAACGCCCCAGCGCGACAGCATCGGCAGGCTCGAGTTGGAGATGTTGGTCTTCACGTCCTGGATCAGGATGAGGCCGAGGCTCTTGCGATCCTCGGACACGTACCCGACACCCTTCTTGATCGCGTCGTGGGGCGACGCGAAATGGATCTCCTCGCCGTGAAGGTACGCCGTGCCCTCCGACCGTGAGCCGTAGGATTTGCCGAAGATGCTCATCATGAGCTCGGTGCGTCCCGCCCCCATGGGGCCGCAGAACCCGAGGATTTCGCCGCGGCGGACAAAGAACGACGCGTCGTCCACAACCTTCTTGTCGTGGTACTCCGGGTGGTACACGGACCAGTTCTTTACCTCGAACACCGGATCTCCGATGTTCGGCGTCTTCTCCGGATAGAGGGCGTTCATCTCGCGGCCGACCATGTCCTTGATCAGCATCGAGCGCGTCACGTCCTCGGTGTGGGCGTCGTAGGTTCGGATCGACTTTCCGTCGCGCATGACGGTGATCCGGTCGGCCACCCGCAGGACCTCGTTGAGTTTGTGCGAGATCAGGATGCAGGTGAGGCCCTCGTTCTTCAGCTCCATGATCAGATCGAGGAGCTGTTCGCTTTCCTCGTCGTTCAACGAGGCGGTCGGTTCATCGAGGATCAGCAGTTTTGTCTGCTTGGAAAGCGCCCGGGCGATCTCCACGAGCTGCTGCTTTCCTACCCCCATCTTGCTGACAATTGTTTCCGGCGGGTCTGTTAGGCCCACTCGTTTGAGGTATCCCCGGGACTGTTCGAGCAGATCATCCCAGTCGAGGATACCCAGCGTCGTTTTGGCGTGGCCGAGAAACATGTTCTCATAGATCGAGAGATAGGGGCTCAATGCGAGCTCCTGGTGCATGATCGCCAAGCCCACCTTTTCGCTGTCGCGTACGCTGCGAAAGTGGGCTTCCTGACCGTGTACCAGAACGGTGCCCTCATAGCTCCCGATCGGGTGGACACCGGAGATGACCCCCATCAGGGTCGACTTTCCGGCGCCGTTTTCGCCGCAGATCCCGTGGATCTCGCCGGTCCTGATCTGGAAGCTCACGTCATCGAGTGCCCTGACTCCCGGGAACTCCTTGGTGACGTGCTGGACTTCAAGAATATTTTCGTTGCTCATGTCTGTGTGTCCTGAATGACGAAAACGCGGTCCCGGGGCGTAGAACCCCGGGACCGGATTGCAGAATGGATGTGCTCGATTTACTCGAAGTCGCTGGCGGAATAGTATCCGCTGCCGACCATCACGGCCTCCCAGTTGTCGGAGGTCACGTTAATGGGTTCGAGCAGGTAGGAGTTCACAACCTTCAGGCCCGTGTCATAGGTCTCGGTGTCGAGGCGCGCACCGTCGATGCTCGGGGTGTCCTCACCCTTGAGCAGCGCGTCGGCGAGAGCAACCGCACCGGCGGCCAGGTCACGGGTGTCCTTGAACACCGTCATGTACTGTTCGCCATCGCGGATCATCTGGACGGAAGCGAGCTCCGCGTCCTGACCGGTCACAACCGGCAGTTCCTCGGTGGTGTCGTACTTCGCGTCCGCGGACAGCGCCTCGATGATCGCACGAGCGAGCGTGTCGTTCGGCGCAAGGACGGCGTCCAGGGTCACGTTCAGCGCGTCGTTGCTGAGCAGGTTCTCCATGCGGGCCTTGGCAACCTCGGGGCGCCAGTTCTCAGTGGCGATCCGGGTGAAGTCCGGGCTGGAGGAATCCATCGGAGCGGGTCCGACAACTTCCAGAACACCCTGCTCAACGTAGGGGCGCAGGATCGACATGGCGCCGTCGAAGAAGAAGTTCGCGTTGTTGTCGGTGGGTGAACCGGCAAACAGCGTGATGTACTTCGGATCGTCGGAGGACGCGTTGTCGAGGTCGAGGGCATCGGCGATCGCCTGTCCCTGGAACTCACCAACCTTGAAGTTGTCAAAGGTGATGTAATAGTCGTAGTCGTCGGAACCCGTGATCAGGCGGTCGTACGCGATGACGATGATGCCTTCCTGGGCGGCCTCGGACACAACAGAGTTCACACCCTCGTTGATGTTACCAACGATGAGAACCTTCGCACCCTTGGTGATCATGTTCTGGATCTGCTCGTTCTGGAGACCCTGGTCGGCGTTGCCGTAGGTCACCTCAGCGCGGTATCCCAGATCCTGGGCACCCTGCAGAAGCGCAGCACCGTCACGCTGCCATCGCTCGACGTGGGTTTCCGGCATCGCAATACCGATGTCGATCGCGCCGCTCTCGCCCTGTCCGGACGCAAAGACCATTCCCGCGGCCATCATGATCGCGAGGGTCGTAAGAACAATTCGCTTCATACACACACTCCTTTGTGTTTGTGATTTAGGGAATTGTGGACCGGTCTCGCACTGCGCACTACAGGAAAAATCCGGCATCATCTGCACAAATCCGATCGCCCCGACAGCGATGACACCGAAATAGCACAGATTTGCGGTTATTCCTGTGCTGTATCGCCGTCGCGTCCCGTGGTCCGGTATACATCCTCGGCGCTGTGAAATCCGTCGCGGATGATCGTCTCATCCATGTTCCACCGGTACACCGCCTGCGGTTCTTCCACGTAGTACGGGATATCGGTGCCGCTGCCGTTGGTCACCGTGCGGTCCGGTTCCGGCATCTCTCCCTCGGCGATCGACACCGCCAGTTCGGCGGCCCGCGTCGCCAGGCGGTGAATGGGCTTGTAGACCGTCATGAGCTGCAGTCCCTCCACCACCCGCTGCGTCGACAGGAGATCCGCATCCTGCCCCACGACCGCCACCTCCCCGGCCATGCGGCGCTCGGAGAGCAGCTGGATCGCCGCGTTGGCGATCTGGTCGTTGGCGGCGGAGATCGCATCGATGTCGGTCGTGCGGTCCAGGACCTCCCCGATCCTGTCGCGCGCCTCGTCGGAGCTCCACGCCTCCAGCCAGATCTCGTCCACGATCTCGATCGCCCCGGAGTCGAGAAAGGGCTGCAGGACCTCGTACAGCCCGTTGTTGACCCGATAGCTATTGTTGTCGCGAATGGACCCGTTGACGATCAGATAGCGACCCCGGGGAACCGCCTCGGTGAGGGCCTCGCCGAACAGACGTCCCACCTGCTCGTTGTCGAAAGAGATGTACGCCGTCACCGGGACGCCCTGGATGAGACGGTCGTAGGAGATGACGGGAATGCCCCGGTCGAGGGCCGCCTGTGCCACGCCGGCGAGCTCGTCGGTGTCGTGGGGCAGCACCACAAGCACGTCTATGTTCTGGGAAAACAGGTACCGAACCTGTTCGATCTGCGCCTGCGTTCCACCGGCGGACATCTGCAGCAGGACCTCCGCCCCCCGCTCCTGCGCGGCGCTGTTGAACACCTTGATATCCTTGTTCCAGCGCTCGATGATGAACGTGTCCGTGGCCATTGAGAACCCGATGCGCACGGTGTCGTCACCGTCGGGTGCGGTCTGGG
This sequence comes from uncultured Spirochaeta sp., assembly GCA_913030605.1. Taxonomy (GTDB): domain Bacteria; phylum Spirochaetota; class Spirochaetia; order DSM-27196; family Alkalispirochaetaceae; genus Alkalispirochaeta. The sequence continues at coordinate 17,295 of CAJWEZ010000013.1, read as the reverse complement.
ACCCGGTCCGGCTCCCGTCGGGTTCACGGGCCGCGGCACCGTCACCACTGGATCCCGAGCAGCCCGCCATGAGACCGGCGATGAACACCGCCACGACCGCGAACACCACGGAGACGACCCTACCCATTCTGCTCCCCCTTCCGCACGTAACGCGTCGGTGAATGACCGGTGTATTTCTTGAAGATCCGGCTGAAATAGTTGGGATCCTGGTAGCCGACGGCGTACGCGATCTCCTTGACCGTCCGGTCCCCGTCCTGCAGGAGCCGCTGTGCAACGTCCAGGCGGACCGAGTTCAGATGGTCGTTGAAGGGAACACCGAGGTGCTCGGAGAAGAGGCGACTCAGGTAGCCCGCGGAAACCCCGCACTGCTCCGCCACCGAGGTAAGCTGCAGGGGCTGGGCGTAATTGCCGTCGATAAAGCGCACCGCCTGCTTGAGCACGTCGGGCCACCGGTCGCCGGCGTGGCGCGACTGCTCCTCAACCAGACGGCGGAGGACCCGCTGCGCCCAGGCGTCCACATCGCGGCGCACCTCAAACCCGCTGACGTCCTCGATCGGATCGGCGATGAGCAACGAGACCTCCGGTGCGCCGACCCGCGAGTCAAAGTCGTGGAGGAGCCGCTCGAACGCCGCCGCCACGCGGTACTTGGCCACCGGGAAACGCCACGTCGCAAAGATTTCGTCCGCAAACGCCTCGTAGGTCGCGACCACGTCGCCGGGCGTTCGGGCCCGGGCCACCGACTGGCTGAAGTCGCGAACGCGGGCCCGGTACTGCCTGAGATGCCGCTCCACACCCGCCGCCGGCGGAATCGCCTGCAACGCCTCGTCGCAGGAACGATAGAGTTCGTCGTAGCGCCGGCGGCTCCCGACACCGATCGCGGCGTCGGACCCTTCCGCCACCTCGTCCACCGCCTCCCGGACGATGCGTTCCAGCGTCTCCGGTGGCACCGAATCGGCGACGAACAGGATCATCCGCTGCATGTTTTCGGCCCACAGACTGCGGTAGCGCCGTTCGATCCGGTCGGCGATCGCCGGATAGAGTCCCCGGTCCGACAGGCGCACCGCCACCACGAGCCCGGAGTCGGAGGGCAGCTGGAACAGGCTCCGGAAGCGCGACCAGGTGGTGGCGTCGATCGGCTTCCAGGTGAGCATCGTCACAAAGTTTTGCGCCTCCCGCGCCAGGGCGTCGGCGCTGCGGTGCACCTCCTCGATCCGCTGGCTGAGCCGCAGCCGTTCCTCGTCCAGTTCGTCTTTGGCGCGAAACATCGTCTCCATGAAGCGCTTTCGGGAGACCGGTTTTACCAGGTATGCGAACACGCGCAATGGAATCGCCCGCTGGGCCAGATCGAAGCGTTCGTAGGCGGTGGAGAGGATGTACAGCGCGTCGGGAAACTCGTGCTGGAGTTCGCGGATCGTGTCGATACCGTCGATGCCCGGCATGGCGATGTCCATGAGGACCACGTCGGGGCGGTGCTGGTGCGCCGCGGCGATCGCCTCGCCGCCGGATCGGGCGGTTGCGCAGACGGAGAAGTCGTCGAGACCGGACTCTATCAGGTAGGAGTAGCTTTCGAGGACCGGCTCTTCGTCGTCGACGATCAGGACGGAATACACGGCGCAACCTCGGTGTCGATCCTGATCACGATCTCGGTGCCCCACTCCGGCCCGCCGTGGATCGACACCACGTCGTCCTGGTCGGGGTAGAAAAAGTACAGCCGGTGGATCACGTTCTCGAGTCCCATCACCTTGGAATCGTGGTCCACGTCGCGGTTGTGGCGTTCCAGAAGGCGCGCGGCGGTCTCGGCATCGATGCCGATTCCGTTGTCGCGGACCGCGAGACAGACCACTGACTCCTCCTTCCATACGCGAATGGAAATCTGACCGGCGCGGTCCACTCCCTTGAAGGCGTGAATCACCGAGTTCTCCACAAGGGGCTGCAGCATGAGCGCCGGCACCTCGCAGGAGTCCAGCAACTCCTCAGGAACGTCGAGGGAAAACCCCAGCGATCGGGGAAACCGGATGCGGAGGATGTAGAGGTACGCCTCGAGGCCCTCGATCTCCCGGCGCAGCGGCACGATCAGATTTCGTTCGCGCATATTGTACCGGAAAAAACTGGCCAGGTGTTCCATGAAATCGGCGGTGCGCTCGGCGTCCTCGGTGATCGCGAGCTGAACGCCGGTGTTCAGCGTATTGAACAGGAAGTGCGGGTTCATCTGCGCCTGCATGGTGTACAGCTCCATCCGTTTGAGGAGCTGCTCCATCTTCAGGTTCCGCAGACGCTCCTCCATGTAGCCCTGCTCGATCTGCTGCTGCCGGTTGAGTTCCGCGATGTACTGGCGGATATCGTGCTTCATCGTGTTGAAGGCCGCGATGACCGCCCCCACCTCGTGCACCGTGTCGATCGGCAGGTCCTCGATATCGAAGTTGCCGGAGGAGAGCTCCCCCGCCATCCACGCCAGGCGGTTCATGGGGTCGGTGACGCGGTTAATCGAAATGGCGATCCACATGGTGGAACTGACGAACGCCAGAATGATTACCAGGAGATTCCAGAACAGCAGCTCCCGGGAGGTCTCGATGATCTCCTCGTACCGCGCCAGTTCGCCACGCAGCCCCGACAGGCTGATACGGTCGATACGCTCCACGATATGATCGTTGAGGCTTGCCATGTCCTCGTAGAGGGCGGTGTACTCCTCGATCGCGCGGGCACGCTTGAGATCGATCGCGCGCTGGATCAGGTCGAGGTACGACTCCAGGAGCGAGTAGATCTCCCGCCGCGCCAGGGAGTTGCCGTCGCTGGACACGGTGATCACGTCGGGAACCATGTTTCGCAGGACCTGTTCCTCCGCCAGCAGATCCGACAGCGCCCGGGACGAGCGGCTGGAGAGATAGTTGAGCAGCGGTGTGCGCACCGCAACGACTTCCTGCTGCAGCTCCTGGAAGATGCGCTCCGAACGAAACTGGTCGTTGACGATCTGCTGTAGCCGCAAGGTGGCGAAGAGGATGTAGACGATCGACACGATCATGATCGTGAGACCGATTGCGGCGGAATAGATCAACTGGGAACGGAGCGAGTTGCGAACCGGCACTACTGGTTCCCCCCGATCACCTCCACGCCGGTGTCGACGTAGCCGGGAGCGTTTCCCGTGTCGATGAGCTCCACGAGAACGCGCACCGCCTCGATGCCGATGCGCTGGGGGTTCACCGCGATTGTGGCGTCCAGCACCCCGCGGTCGAGATAGTCGACGATCGCGTCGGTGATCCCGAATCCGATCACCTGGACCTGCCCCACCAGGTTGAGATCGATAATCACCTGCAGCGCCGCCAGGGTGTCGTCGGTGTCGGTGAACACCAGCGCGGTCACCGGCGGATCGGTCCGGAGCAACTGATACGTCAGCGCCTCGGCGTCCAGCGGGTTGAGCCCCGTCTGGCGCCGCATGATCGGGGCGTCGAGCCGGTCGCTCATGACGGTGTTGATCCCCAGCTCGATGAGTTCCTTTTCCGACGCCACCGCCGGCGATTTGTCGCTGTACACCACGACAACACGCGCCTGCTCCCCTTCCTCAAGCAGCCGCGTGCCGATTCGCCGCCCCATCTCGAAGTTGTTGGTCCCCACGAACGTCCAGGGCCAGTCGTCGGCCACATCCTGCTCCACCAGCACCACGGGGATATCGTGGGAGTCCAGCTCCTCCAGGCGCCGAAGCATCTCCTCCTCGCTGAGGTAGGGGTAGATTATCGCACCGTCGATACCCGAATACTGCGCCAACCGGAACTCCGGCGCGTCGGGGCCGATCGGATGAAACGAGACCGCCACGTCGTAGCGGCTGGCGGCGGACTTGACCCCGGCGCGCACCTGCTGAAAAAAGAGGGTCCCCTGCTCCGGCAGAAACACCGAAATGTGACGCGAGCGCGGATCCGGGGCCCCGGTCCGGGCCGACACCGCCTGGGTCAGAGATATCATCGTGGAAATCGACTGTGTCAGGGCAAACGCAAAGAGGAGAAAGACCGCAGCCAGCAGGACACGGGAGAGACGCCTCATGTCGGCGCCGGGGCCCGGCGCAGGCCCGCAAACTGCGAGAGCAGCATGCCGCCGAGGAGCAGCGCGCAGCCCACCAGCGCCCGGGGGGAGAGTACCTCACCGAGGATCAGCCACCCGCCGAGGGCCGCGAACGTTCCCTCCAGACTGAGAATGATCGCCGCGTGGCTGGGCTCCGCGCGGCGCTGCGCGATCACCTGCAGGGTGTAGGCGATCGAGATCGACCCCAGGCCCCCGTAGAGGATCGCCGTCGAGGCGCCCCGGATCGCCTCCCACGAGACCGGTTCCGACACCAGCCCCACCAGCAGGCTGGCGGCGCCCACCACGACGTACTGCGCCAGGGACAGCCAGAGTGCCGAGCGGCGCCGGGAGAGGTAGTCTATCATCTGCACATGGAGCGCGAAGAACACCGCACTCCCCATGACGTAGACATCGCCCGGATTGACGCGAAACCCGTTGGTCACGCTCAGCAGGTAGAGCCCGGCGACGGCGAGCACTACCGCCACCCAGCGCTCCATGCCGGGAAACTGGCGCCGCCCCAGGCCGAGGAGCGGGACGATCACCACGTACAGCCCGGTAATGAACCCCGCGTTGCCGGCGCTGGTGTAGACCAGCCCGATCTGCTGGAGGCTGGCGGCGGCGAAGAGCGCCAGTCCCGCCAGGGCCGCGCTCCCGGCGTGGGAGCGCCACTCGGTCCGTGGCAGCGGCGTCCGCCACAGCGCCAGCGGCACCAGCGCCCCCGCCCCGAGCAGGAAGCGGATGCCGTTGTAGGTGAAGGGGCCCACGTGGTCCATACCAACGCGCTGGGCGACGAACGCGAGGCCCCAGATAAGAGCGGTAATGAGGAGCAGACTGTCGTTGAGAACCGATCGTGACCGCACGGCGTCGCTCAGATCGAGAGTTTCTTGTCCTGCCGGGACCGCTCGATTTTCTGCATCTTGCGGTAGTATTTGGCCTGTTTCTCGATCTCTTCTTTGTCGGTGATGTGGATCTTGCTGTCCAGCGCCTTGATCCGCGAGTTCTTCAGCAGTTCGCGCAGCGCCTGCTTTCCCTCACCCATGGGCATGCCGACCATGTTGATCAGCTCCTTGGTTCCGAAATCGAAGGTGTACGCTTCGCCGGAACGGATCGGGACACGGTTTCGCTCCAACTGAATGAGCAGGGCGTCGTAGAGGCGCCCCACGGTGTCGGTGAGCAGGGTGTTGGCGAGCTGCTTGTAGATAAACCAGATGCGCTCGGCAAGGAGCTGCGTGAGTCGCGTGATGATCTGCGGCTGCGAGCTGACCATGCGGGCGAAGTTTTCCTTGTTCACCGCCAGCAGCTGGGTATCCTCGTAGGCGATCGCGGACGCCGATCGGGGCTTGTCCTCGATCAGCGACATCTCACCGAAGATATCTCCCGCCTTGAGCACGGCCAGAAGCACCTCGGTATCGTTGACGATCTTGGTGATCTTCACCGATCCCTTCTGGATGATGTAGAGCTCCTTGCCCGGCATCACCTCGGAGAAGATCATCGTGTTCTTGGGATACTGGCGGGTGAACTCGGTCTCGCTGCCGTCCAGGTACACCGCCTTGGAGTACGGCTTGATCTTTTCGAGCCGTTCGGTCGCCTTGTCCACGTTGGGACCGTCGGGACAGTGACGGAGATACTGATGGTACGCGTAGTGCGCCTGGTTGTACTGGCTCTGTTTGGCGTAAAACTCGGCAACGTAGAACAGGTGCTCGATGTCGGGCTCCACGCTCTGCTTGAGCGTCAGCCGCGCGAGCGCCTCATCCAGGTAGCGCATGCGCCGGGAGAACCCCTGGATGATCTTCATCGCCACCGGGGTATTCTTGACGATCAGGTCGCCGAAATTGTCCTTGTGAACGGAAATAAGACTGCAGTCGGTGAGCGCCTGGGCGGTCTCGATGTGGCTGTGACCGGACATGGTGGACACGACCCCGAAAAAGTCACCGGGACCGAGGATGTTGCCACCCTCCTCCTGAACGACCTCTACTTCCTTGCTGATCTGCACCTTCCCGCCACGGATGATGTAGAAGTGATCGGCGTTCTGCTTCCCCTCGACAATTATGTAGGCGCCCTTGTTGAAGTTGACGATTGTCAGGTGAAGCGGGGTCGACATCTCAGGTCTTTCCTATCGGCCTTAGTATAGGTTCGGCTCCGGGGGTTGTCAATTTGAGGCAACCAGCGGAAACCCCTCACAGAACTCTGCCACGCGGCGGCCGACTCGCGCAATGACATCCTCGTCTCCCGTGCTCCGGAGAACCTCGAGAATCGCCGAGGCCACCGTTTCCATGTCGGCCTCTTTCATGCCCCGGGTCGTAAGCGCCGGCGTTCCCAGTCGAATGCCGGAGGTCACCAGCGGACTGCGGGTATCGAACGGAATCCCGTTCTTGTTGCACGTGATGTTAGCACGATCCAGCATCTTTTCCGCGTCCTTGCCGGAAATCTCCAGGGAGGTCAGGTCGACGAGCATGAGGTGATTATCGGTGCCGCCCGATACCAGCCGGAGCCCGCCCTCGCTCAGGTGCCCCGCAAGCGCCCGAGCGTTCTGCACGATCTGTTTCTGGTAGGCGGCAAAATCGGGCTGCAGTGCCTCGTGAAAGGCGACCGCCTTGGCGGCGATGACGTGCATCAGCGGGCCGCCCTGGATCCCCGGCATGACCGCGGAATCCAGCAGTTCGGACCAGTTTTTGACCCGTCCCGACTTGGGCGCCACGGCGCCGATCGTGTTCTCACCGTCGGCGCCGATGAGGACCATGCCGCCGCGGGGGCCGCGAAGCGTCTTGTGCGTGGTCGTGGTGGTGAAATGCGCGTACGGCACCGGTGACGGGTGCTCCCCCGCGGCGACCAACCCGGCGATGTGCGCCATGTCGGTCATAAAGAACGCGCCAACCTCGTCGGCGATCTCCCGGAAGCGGGCAAAGTCGATCACCCGTGGATAGGCCGAGGCGCCGGCGATAATCAGTCGCGGCCGATGCTCGCGAGCCAGTTCGGCGAGACGATCGTAGTCTATTCGCTCCGTCTCCCGGTCCACGCCGTAACTCACGATGTTGTAGAGTTTTCCCGAAATGTTGACCGGCGATCCGTGGGTCAGATGCCCGCCGTGGGCCAGATCCATTCCGAGGATCGTGTCGCCGGGTTTGAGGAGCGTGAGGTACACCGCCATGTTCGCCTGGCTGCCGGAGTGCGGCTGCACGTTGGCATGGTCGGCGCCGAACAGTTTGGTCGCACGGTCCCGGGCGAGGTTTTCCGCCTCGTCCACGTGCTCGCATCCGCCGTAGTACCGCTTGCCGGGATACCCTTCGGCGTACTTGTTGGTCAGCACCGTACCGGTGGCTTCGAGTACCGCGTCGCTGGTGAAGTTCTCACTGGCGATCATCTCGAGCTTGGTGCGCTGTCGCGTTTCTTCGCGCTGAACGACAGCGTACAGTTCGGGGTCAGTCTGAGCGAGCACGTTCATGGTTTGGGAGGATAGGGGAATCCACCTGGGGTGTCAATCAAACCATCCGAAGAGGACCGGGGGCTCCCAGCGGATCTCCACGCCCTCGGGGATGGAGCGCGCGGGGCGTTCGACACGCAGGATACCGGGGGCCCAGCTCCGTTCCGGGAGCACCTCGCCCCCCAGCGGGAAGAGTCGCGCGGCACCTGCACCGTCCACCGACAGCGTCACCCGTCGGTCGTCCAGCGCGCCGATTGTCCCGGTGGCGGGGTCGTCGCCGTAGAACGCCACCAGCGATGCCGCCCGGTCGGTGAGCATGCCGTCTCCAACGGCGGGATCCGCCGGTATCCACCCGATCCCGGGGACGAAAAACTCCGCCCAGACGTGGGGAATCGCCTGGCCGGTGTCGTCAACCACGAGCCCGAAATGACGCCGCGCCGGAACCCCGGACCCGCGGGCCAGGGCAACGGCCAGGGTGGCGTAGGCGCGGGATGACGCTGCCGGCGGCTCCTCCGAGGCGAGAATCGCCACCGGGTCGTCGACACCGGCGACATCGGGCTCCAGCGACGCGATCACCGTCGCCTGAATCTGCCGGACGATCGCGTAGACCGGCCGCGACAGCTCGATGCGGCGTCGCAGCGACACCACCTCCGCTGCGGCCACCGGTACGCCGTCGGATTCGTCCAGATACCGGCGGTAGGCGTCGCGAAACCACGGTTCCAGCAGGATATCCGATCGGTGATCGCTCTCAACCGTCCATCGCACGCTGCGCCGTTCCGCCAGAACCACCCGCTCGATCCGCTGCGGTGCCGATTCCCCGTCCCCGGCGGTATCCTCTCCCGATTCGGGAGGGCGCGGGGGCTGAAACCGATAGACGGCCGCCCGACCGAGCATCGACGGCTCCGACGGACTGCTCTCACGCAGCAGCTGCGTGTTCGGCTGTTCGGAGAACTCCGGCGGCAGCGGCAGGAGCGTGTACAGCTGTTCGTCCGCTCCGGCGGCGGCGACGGCCATGCGCACCGCAAACTGTCGCGGATCGCCGAGCTGCCGCTGCGCCAGCAACGGCTCCACGGTGAGGTCGCGGGAGGTGTCGGCGCCATTGACAACAACCCGGTGCATCCCCGGGGAGATTGCCGCCGGCACCACAAGACGGATCTCGCGGTCGGACCACACGAGCACCGCCGGATCACTCGCCGACAGCGTCGCGTCGCCGTCGGGTGCCGACAGGGTCAGCGACGCCATTGCCGACCGCGGGCCGAACCCCTCGCCGGACATGACCACCAGGTCACCCACCGCGGCCGTCTCGGGCTCCACCGAGGCGACCTCGACGCCGGTGTCGTCCACGCGTTCCGGGAGATCGCCGGCGACGGTCACAAACTCGGGGTTGCTGCTTCCGTTGCGGGTGTGCACGCGGAGCAGGCCGCTGCGCATCGATTGAGGAACCGTGAATACGATCAGCTGCCCCGTCCACCTGCGGATCGACGCGGCGGGAACCGACACCTCGTCGACCGCGAGGCGTCCCTCCGTCCCGAAGCCGCTCCCCTCAACAGTCACGGTCTCACCCGCCGCGACGGTGGCCGGAGCGATCCGTTCGACGCGCGGCGGTCGCTGAGAGACCCACAGCACCGCCGCGGCGCTGATCACCAGCACAAGGACGATGAGGAGGGGAGTACGAGGTATTGATGTCGATGACGTCGGTTTCAGGACTGGTACCGCTCCACGTTGATCTCGAGCTCGATATTGAGGCGTCCGAAGCGTCCCGTGTCAACCGGTACCTGTTCGTTGCCCAGGGGCAGGAACACGATCGGCTCGCCGAGCTGGATCGGGAGGGTGGAAAATGAGGTGCGATAGTCGTGGTGGGGGCCGTTCTCGCCGTTGGTCACCCACGTGCTGCCCTGGGCCACCAGCATGAGCTGTCCGTCGTCTTCCCAGTACGGCGTAAACTCCGCCACCACGGCGATATTGCTGCCGTCGAGGCGGACGCTCACCGAGCGCCCACTGATCGTGACGCGGGTAAGGTCCATCGTCCATACCGTCTCGTTGTCGTTGCGGTCAATGATGCGGGCGTTGATGTGGACCGTGAGAGCGCCACTGAGGATGTCTTCGAGGGATTCGTCCAGTTGCGATTCCGCGGTCTCCTGGGGGAGCGCGGTCAGTATCGGAACCGTTGCGAGCACCAGGGCCGCAAGCGTCCGCCGGGCGGCGCCGAATCTCATTCCGGGACACCCTCCTCGGTCGGTATGGGGAGCGGGGTCAGGACAGGCTCGGCGTCTCCCTCGTCGGTGGCGTCGGCCTCACCCGGCAGCCCCGGACGCATGATCACCGGCTCACCACGAAGCTGGAACTGCGCGGAGTCCGGGAGCCGAATCGTAACGGTCTCCAGCGAATTCTGATCGTTGAGCCAGCGCAGGAGGTCCTCCGTCTGACTGGCGTTCACATTGACCTGCAGGTTGAGCGTCTCGGCGTTGCCGGCGATCTGCGGAACACCGGCGGCGGCGGAGCGCGTCCCCGGAAACCGGTCCACCACAGCCACGGCGAAGAACAGCAGCACCAGCGCCGCCGTCGCCACCACCGGCATCGGGAGGCTGACGGTACGTTCCCACCACAGCCGCCGCGGGGCGCCCCAGGCCCCGGCGAGGGACCGTTCCAAGCGGGCGCGAACCCGCCGGTCCGCGGCATCGACGTCGGCATCCATGCGGTGAACACGGACGATCTGACTGACCGCGCGAATGCGGTCGTACTCGTCGCGGGGCGTGTGCCCCGCGTCCAGCGAGGCACGCAGATCCCTGGCGGAACGTGGTCCGAGTTCGTCGTCGACCAGCGCCGACAGATCGGTATGGGACCTATTCCGGAAAATGGACATCTGCTTCCTCCAGTTCTCGCGCCAACCGTTCGCGCGCGCGGTGCACCCGAACCTTTACGTTCCCGACACTGATTCCCAGCGTACTGGCGATCTCACCGTAGGAGAGGTCGCCGTACTCTTTCAGTACAATAACATCGCGAAGCGTTTTCGGGAGTCGGGAAATCGCATCCTGCACGAGGCGTGTTGTTTCATCCTGGAGAACCGCAGCGTCCGCCGTTTCCTGCGGACGTTCCGGCTCGTTCCAGACTCGCTGATACGCCGTGCGCTCCCGCCCCTGCCGCTTGGAGTAGTTGAACGCCAGGTTCTTTCCGACGCGGAGCAGCCAGTAGCGGGCCTGGTCGGCGTCGGGAAGACGGGTGCTGTTCTTGTAAAACCGGATGAACGCCTCGTGACAGATCTCCTCCGCGGTGTCTTCGTCACCGGCGATGCGCAGCACCACCTTGAAGAGCACGGGGAAAGAGTCTGTATAGACAGCATCGAAGAACGCTCGCTCATCCCTTTTCATTGACATAACACACGGAGGCGCCCAAAGGTTACAGATGTTGAACCACCCCGGCCCTTCAGCTATCCTGAACCGAGTGGCCACGGTACAGCGGCGATTGGAAAAATTCAAGCTGAGCTGTCCGGTCGAGTATGACCGGCTCATGAGCGATTTCACGACCTTTCGCGTGGGAGGCCCCGCCGATGCGGTGGCGTATCCCCGGAGCGTGGAAGAGCTCCGTGAGACCGTCCTCGCCGCACGGGCTGCGGAGATCCCTGCGATCGTGTTCGGCGGTGGCGCCAACGTGGTGGTCAGCGACGCCGGCATCCGGGGACTCGTCGTTCACCTCGGGCAACTCCGTCGCGTCTCGGCGGCCGGCGAACTCCTCCGGGCCGAGGCGGGGGCACAGATCAGCGACGTGGCGGCGCAGGCGGCAAACCGGGAGCTCAGCGGCCTGGAGTTCATTTTTGCGATGCCCGGAAGCGTCGGCGGCGCCGTGTGGATGAACGCCCGCTGCTATGGTGGCGAGATCGCGCCCATCCTTCACGGCGTGGAGTACCTGACCCGCGACGGCGAAACCGGACGCTACGAACCCCGCGACGGTGACTTCGCATACAAGAAATCGCCGTTTCAGACCGGCGACCGCATCATCACAGCTGCGGAGTTCCGCCTGCGGCCGGCTCCCGGTCAGCGCCCGGCGATGTGGGAGCGCATGCGCGGGTACGAGGAGGATCGCCGGTTGAAAGGCCACTTCGCCTGGCCCTGTGCCGGTTCGGTCTTCAAGAACGACCGTCGGTTCGGACAGCCGAGCGGCAAAATCATAGACGACATCGGGCTCCGGGGTTTGAAACGTGGTGCGGCGATGGTGAGTGACCGGCACGGCAACATCATCATCAACACCGGGGCGGCAACGGCGGCCGATATTCGAAGTCTCGTCGAGGATGTACAGGACCGTGTGGCCCGGGCAACCGGGTATCACCTGGAACCGGAGATCCTGTTCGTCGGGGAGTGGCCATGACCAGTGGAGGGAAAATCCCATGCAAAGCACCCTGGAAAACCTGCGCGAGTTCATCCAGGAACTCAGCGACGAACAGCTCCGCGAGATGGTCATGGATATGCCGATGCACGATATCGTCGACCTCTGGCAGGACCTGCGCGACGTAGAAGCGATCGACCTGTTTGTCCTGCTCCCGATCGACAAGAAAGCGGAGCTCATTACCGAACTCGGGGCGGCGGACCAGGAATGGCTGATTAAAAACCTGCCGCTGGACAACGCCCGCGAGATCTTTGAAAAGGTCGAACCGGACGACCTCGTGGACATCATCCAGGAACTCAACCCGGAGGTCCGGGAGAACGTCTGGCAGAGCCTGAGCGACGAGGCCCGCAGCCAGATGCAGTTTTTGCTGCGCTTCGACGAGGACCACGCCGCCGGGATCATGACCACCCGCTATCTGGCGATCCGGTCCAACATCAGCGTGGGGCAGGCGCTGGCGTTCATTCGTGTGAACGCCCGGCGGGTCGAGTCGATCTACTACATCTACGTGGTGGATACCCTCAAGCGCCTTCAGGGCGTTGTGAGTCTCAAGGACCTCCTGTTCAACGACGATTCGCGCCGCATCGACGAGGTGATGACGCACAAGGTGGTGAGCGTCCCGGAGAACGCCGACCAGGAGGAGGTGGCCAAGACGCTGGAGGCACACGACCTCGTCGCCCTCCCCGTTGTCGACTCCTACAACCGGCTGCTGGGAATCGTCACCTTCGACGACGCGATCGACGTTATCCGGGAAGAGCAGACCGAGGACGTCTACAAGATGGGCGCCATGGAAGGGTCGGTGGACCGCTACACCGAGTCGTCGGTCGGCAAACTGATCCGCAAGCGCGTGCCCTGGCTGATCGTGCTGCTCGTGGCCGGAACGCTCACAACCAACGTCCTGAGCGCCTTTGAGTCGCTGACCCTGGCGGCGGGGTTTCTGGTGTGGTTTGTGCCGGTGATCACCCAGACCGGCGGCAACTCCGGCACCCAGAGCTCCACCCTGATGATTCGCGGTATCGCCACCGGTGAGATCCGGTTTCGCGACATCGGCATGGTGATACTCAAGGAGCTGGCGGTAGGGGCGCTCATGGGGGTCATTCTCTCCGGCGTGATGATGCTGCGCAGCGTCTACCTGCCCCCGGGGATCGACTGGGTGCAGGCGATGGCGATCGGGGCGGCGCTGATATTCGTGGTCGTCTTCTCCAGCGTCATCGGCGCCCTGGCCCCGCTGGTGATCCACCGCCTGGGATTCGACCCCACGGTGATGGCCGGTCCGCTGATGGCCACCGTGATCGACGTGGCGGGACTGACGATCTACTTCGAGTCCGCCAGGATCATTCTCGGTCTGTAATTATTCTCGGTCTGTAACGCGCAGCCGCAGGTAGCCGGTGACGCCTGCGTCCGCCGCCGCCGGGGTGGGCGCGGCGCCGCCCCGCGCGGTGCCGGCGAAGCGCGCGAGACCCGAGAGCGGCACCACCGCGCGCCCTTCCACACGTCCCCACGCCGCGACCGGTAGCGACAGCGAGAGCGACGCCTCCTGCGGCGAATCGGCCGTCGCCGCAGCGGCTGAACCGCCGGTCCCGGAGCCGCTCCACGCGCTCCCCCATCCCAACGAGACCGACGCGCGACGGCGGTAGCTTCCGAGATCGCCCCGGACCGTCAGTGTTACGCCGGTCCGTAGCGTCGGCTCGTGCCACCACGGCAGGTCGGTGCGCCACAGGGCTCCCCCGCCGCGGGGCCAGGCGAGCGCCCCGGTGGCGCCGAGGGAGGTGACCCGCCGCCGGCGACGGCGGTCCAGGCGCAGCGCCGTGTCAACCGACGACTCGTCCGCCGTGCGGGTCGAGGCCGCCGGCTGCCTCGTGGGCTGCGCCTGCTGCCGGTACGTGCTGGGCCGCGTCGACAGCGCGTGGAAGATGTACCCCGTCGGCTTCCTCTTCGGGCTGGGCTTCGACACGGCGTCCGAGGTCGGATTATTGGCGCTGGCGGCCCTCAGCGAGGTCCCGCCGGTCCTGGTCATGCTGCTGCCGGCGCTCTTCGCGGGGGGCATGGCCCTCGTCGACACGTGCGACGGGCTGTTGGTATTACTCGCCCTCGCCAGGGGCGACGGCGCGGACGCCGGCGCGCTGCTCCTGGGCTGCGGGCTCACGGCCGCGAGCGCGTCCGCGTCGCTCGGCATCGGGCTCGTGACGGCGGGCGGCCTCCTGGCGCGGTGCTTTCCGTCCACATTCGGGCCGCTCGCCGCCGTCGCCGACGCGCTCGACGCGCACACGACGGCCGTCGGGCTGCTGATCGTGGCGCTCTTCGCCGGGGCCCTCGCCGCGGCGCGGTTCGCGCCGGCCTGCCGCCGCCCGTCCTATTCGCTCGTCTAGCCTCTTCTTCGCCGCTGTGTAAGAATGGTCCTGTGTATTAGTCACTACTTGGCGGCGGCGGCCGCCGGACGAGCCGCTTCACACCATTCACGACGTTCGCGGCGACGGCGAAGAGCAGGAAGAAGGGGATGCAGGCGCCGAAGGCGCAGCGCATCAGCAGGCTCCCGCCGTCCATCTCGTTCGACGTCAGCGGGAGCCGCGCGGAGAGCTCCGCGTCGACGTAGAGCACGACCGCGAGCGGCAGGAACGCGACGGCGAGCGGCGCCGTCGCGAGCCGGTGCCAGCGCTCCGTGCGCATGCCGACGCCCGACCGGACGCCGCGCGCGCCGAGCGCCAGCAGGGCGCCGGCCAGCGGCGGCGCCGCGACCCACCGCGCGCCGGCGAGCCACGCCGCGGCGACGCCGCGCCAGCCGCGCGCCGCGGCGAGGCGGGCGCCGATTTTGGCCGCCGTCGCCGCACGCCGCGGCGGCGAGAGCGCGAGCGTGACCAACGCGAGCGCCCAGCAGGCGGCGGTCGCGGCCGCCGCCGTCGCGAGTACGTCCTGGTAGAGCTCGCTCCGCTCCGGGTCGCGGCTGATGTTCCAGCTGCGCTCGAGGTTGTCGATTTGCGTCTCCGAGTGCAGGCGCGTCCTTTGTCGCAGTGCTGGTGCCATGAGCGCCCTACTCGGCAGCGTTCGGCGGATTTGCGTCTCCGATATCATCCTTCGGGGCGTCAGACGTCGTGAAGGTGCGATGAGTGCTCGACTTGTGGTGGCTAGGCAGCAGAGTGGTGCTGCTAGCCGCATGGTATTAGGCTTGAGACGCTCGCAGCGCTTCTGATTTGACCGATGTCGTGGGGGGCCACGCGTGCCGAAGCGTTCGCGTGCGAGCAATGTAGTGCTCTGGGCTGCAGCACCCCTGGACTTGCTGGGCTAGTGTCTTACAGGCCGCTAGCTGCGGTTTGATCGGCGGCCGAGGAGCGGGTGTATTGGGGTTGTTGAAATGTATAACAAGGTGCGCAATTGTTTTCCAGGAGGGGACGGAGCTGACCGAAGCGCGGACGGGCGCCGCGCGTGCTCGTGCCGGGGAGCGTCGCCAGCGTGTCGGAGTAGGTCGTGATGAAGTCCTGCTGGCTGACGGCCGCCGGCGAGAAGAACGGGGAGGTCTCCAGCGAGGAGCGGCGCGTGAACAGCGCCTCCTGCGCGAAGCCTCTGGTTGGAATTCGTGGGCCGCGGACCATGCCAATTGGCGCTGCATCATGAGTGAAGCGACCGGACTTCCGCACCGCGCCTTTGGGCCGGCCATTGAAGTTCCGGGCATGACCATCACGGACAAGGCTACTGCCTTTGTTGCAGGGGAATTGGACGCATTTGGCGTAGATGCTCCCCTCACGTGGGACATCGAGTCGAAGATGGGACAACACACGTGGGCGCATGCCGAGCAAACATGGCAAGGCATCCCCGTCAAAGGTGGAAAGCTCGTGACCAAGTGGTGGAACGACCAGCTCATCATGTGGGGCGCGGATTGGTACCAGGGCATCCCCGAAGACGCCACCGAGTCTTTGTCACCCACGGCACAGCAAGAAGCGGCCACGGCAGGGGTCGTTTTTGACGAATGGGGCGAAACCGAAATGGGCGAGTTGGCTTGGACGCCCACCCGCGGCGAAGGCGACGAGTTGGATTGGCACTTGACCCGGACGTGGACCGTGGCGGGCCGCCAGGGAACCATCCCACGCCGCTACGAGACGGGGGTTGACGTTCAGACGGGTGAGGTGGTATGGCGTCAAAACCAAGTGATGCACATCGATGGAAAGTGGGGCATGCCTTCCATGAATGGCAAGCCCGAGCGCGCGGTGCTGCGCATGGGCATTGATCGACCCAGTGTCCCACCACCGCTGGTGATTAGCGGTGCCATCACTTCCGATGTCCACGAACTGTATCCCTACCAGGATGCGGTCAACTTGAGCCTGCCCGCTTTGGAAATTCCATTCGCTGGTCAAACGGTTCACACCGACGGCGAAGGCGGGTTCATCACCACGGTCGCCGGTCCGCAGTCCGTCGACGTTGACCTCGTCGGTCTTTGGAGCACGATTTACACCAACGGCAATACGCCGAGTGCCAGCGTCGACTTTGCCGATGGGTACAATGCACTGGATTTGTCCAATCTGGGCAACTTGAAAGAGCGTTCGGCGTACCGCTCGACCATCCTCATTCACGAGCACATGAAGGAGCTGATGCCGAATTTCAACGATTTGGATTGGTCGCTTCCAACCAACATCGATGTGGCTGGCGAATGCAATGCGTTTTATGATGGCCAAAGCATCAACTTCTACGATGTAGGCGGCGGCTGCAATGCGACGTCGTTGATCGCCGACGTGGTTTGGCACGAATACGGCCACGGCATCAATGGGTATTTCTACAACAGCCTCAACGCCGGCTTCAACAACGGCGCCATGAACGAGGGCTACGCAGACCTGTGGGCCATGAGTTTGGGAGACATTGCTGAGATCGGCAAGGGGTTCTACACCGACAACGAGGACGGCATCCGCGTGTACGATGAAGACCCCAAGGTGTATCCTGAAGACCTGGTCGGTGAGGTGCACGCAGACGGAGAAATCATTTGTGGTGCGTGGTATGATACGCACTTGTTAATGGGCGGCGATTGGGATGCCACGATGGCGTTGTTCATCGATGCCTACCCCGGTTTGCAGGCCACTGCTCCAAACGGCAGCGAAGGACAGGCGTACACCGACGTTCTGCTTGATGTCTTGCAAGCGGACGATGACGACGGCGATTTGTCCAACGGTACCCCGAACGACCTCGCCATAGTTGAGGGCTTCGATATCCACGGCATTTCGATTTTCAGCTACGCCGAGATCGACCACGATTCGGAGGAATTCGTCGAGGCGGCTTCAACCATCGAAATCGAAGCGGAGACGTTCATCGTGTTCCCGCTCCTGGCGGTCATCGCCGAGATGATGCGAGCACATCTGTCGCAGATGATGAACTGCAGCCCGATGGACTTTCCGCTCCCGGATCCTGGACTGGTCGACCACCTGATCTCGGCCACCGGAAGACTGGCCATCCACATACGATAGAAT